>PASR01000010.1 GCA_002713365.1 Rhodospirillaceae bacterium | reverse complement strand
CGGCAGGCTCATTGCAGCTATTGAGGTAATGTTCGATCTGCTTCGGCGAAGCGGGAAGGATTAACGGAAGACCTCATTGATGACGGCATAAATAATTATGCAGATAGTGAACATTTGGATGACAAAGAAAAAGCAATACTCAATCATATCGATTTGGTAATGACGGATCCGGATGCTTTAGATTCTGACTATTATGATGGTTTGCGTCAGTATCTGAGTGATGATGAAATTACCCAGCTTGGTATATTTTTATGTTTTAATGCCGGATACCATACTTTTTTTGGTACGTTAAAGTTCTACCCTATGTATTCACCTGACGGACGTATAGTTGATCAGGAAGAGTCAGAACGTCTCTATGGGGCAGCACCTTCTTCATTACAGTATAAAGCGGCCGAATAGAACTTTACATGAAACTCTAAAAACTGATTTGCNGGTAGTGGTATGAAGGCTATACAAATTTCTATGCCCGGGGGTCCAGAAGTTCTTGAAACTATAGAGCTACCNATCCCCGAACCAGGTTATNATGAAGTGCTAATACGTGCTGATTCAATAGGTGTTGGTAAACCAGATGTTTTAATGCGTACCGGTGTTTATAGGTGGTCTCCGCCATTGCCAGCTATATTAGGTAATGAGATGAGTGGATATATAGAAAAAATTGGCCCTGGAGTTAAAAAATTAGCAGTTGGGCAACCAGTATTAGTTTTTGGAACAGGTGGAGGGCGTTACGCTGAATACAATTCTGTTTCGACTTCATTAGTAACTCCTCTACCGGATAATATTAATCTTGAAGATGCAGTAAGTATTCCAAATTATATAATCGCATGGGCAATGTTATTTGAAGCTGCCCGTGGAATAAATCCTAATATAGCATATGTAAATGGCGCTTCTGGTGGGATGGGAACCGCCATTATTGATATATGCAAATCACAGGGAATAGATATTATAGGTGGAACAAGCTCTGATAAAAAATGTGAATTTATTAGTGAATTTGGTGCCACACATACTATAAATTATGCCAGAGAGGACGTTGTTAAGCGTGTCTTAGATTTTACTGACGGTAAAGGAGTAGAATTAGTTTTTGATCATTTAATAGGCGGTCGTTTTACGGATACATTGGATATGTTAATGCCTCTGGGAATGATTATATCATTTAACGCTTTATCTGGTATGCCTGATGAAGAATTGTTTTCTGCTATGCGTAAACGTGCAGCAAAGAGTCTAGCCGTACGCTGTTTTTCATGGCATTGTTATGATGATAACTTACAAAAACGCAAAGAAATCATTGAAGCTGTTGTAGAACAGTTTGCTCAGGGAGGATTAAATCCGCCTCTCTATAAGAGACTGGCACTTACAGATGCACGTTTAGCCCATGAGATACTAGATCGCCGCGAGGTTAGAGGTAAGATAATTTTAAAGCCATAATATTTTTTTAGTTTTATAAATCTATAATTAACATTTTGAGAAAAACTTTTAAGGCGCATAGATAATAGGAGAAAAGTCTATGGATGGACATAAAGAAACCGTTTTAAGTAATTTACAAGAGAAGACGATTTTTGAAGAACGTGCAAGATACGATAGTCCGGCAAATATTTTTACGATTAAAAGACCTGCAGTTCCGAAACATGTTTTTATTGATGAAATTAAAAGAGCATTAGCTCCTGATACGCCATCTGAGTGGATAGTTTTAGATGTTGGTGCGAAAATGGGATTTAACTATCCAGCAACAACCCCTTTAATGCTTGGCCGTTATGCAAGAATTAATGCAGGTGAATCTCTTAAAGGGAATTTTAGAGCCTCTGGTGAGATTTATTATGGAATTTCTGGTTCGGGTTATGCCTCTAAAGCTGATGAAACAATACATTGGTCATCGGGAGATGTCTTCGCCTTGCCAGGTGGAGGTCAAACAGAAATGGTTGCTGGAGAAGATGGAGCAGTGCTCTTTCAAGTAACTAATGAACCCGAGTTAATTTTCCATAATCTTGATGCCCCTAGTCCTGAAAATGCACCAACGCAGGCAGCTCTTTATAAAGAGGCTGAAATTAAGAATGAAATGGCGTTGGTTCATGACCAGCAAAAAGCTGACCCAAATGTCACTGGGTTAGCGCTACACTTTAGTAGTGAAAAACGACAAAAAATGAGAGACATTCATCCTTCGATTGCGCTGGCGATGAACTCACTAGATGCCAATGAAATACAAAGACCACATAGACATAATTCTGTAGCCATGACTTTACCTATTCAAAGTAATAACGTTTATTCAGTAATTGAAGGTGAAAGAGTTGATTGGCATAAATATGCTATAATGATTACTCCTCCGGCTGATTTGCATGAACACCACAATGAGGGTGATGAAATGATGTTAAGCTTAGTTATGCAGGATGGTGGGCTATACTATCACTTACGGACAATAGGGTTTAGTTTTGAATAAGAAAGATATTTTAAACAAACCNAAACCAGCCTCTTTCAACTAGAAATTATATTAACCTGATTACCACTTTTCAATCCAAGGGCGCAAATCTAATTCAAAAGTCCAAGCACTTTTAGGTTGATTATGAAGCATCAGATAGTTATCTGCTATGTGCTCAGGATTTAGGATTCCTTCTCTGTCTTTTAAAGCATAAGTATCAGGAAACATCTCGGAAATAAATTGTGTGTCTATAGCCCCGTCAATTACTATATGAGCTACATGTATTCCTTTTGGAGCTAATTCGCGGGCCATAGATTCAGCCAATGCTTTTAAGGCATGTTTTCCCCCAGAAAACGCAGAAAACCCGCTATTTCCTCTTAAAGATGCAGTAGCTCCAGTAAATAGTATTGTTCCTTTTTCCCTTTCTAGCATTCGTTTAGCTACTTCGCGTCCCATTAGAAATCCGCCTAAGGCGCACATTTCCCAAACTTTTAGATAAACGCGTGTAGTCGTTTCAGTTATAGAAAACTTTACATTTCCACCCACATTATAAACTGCAATTTCGATAGGGCCTATGTTAGTTTCTATTTCTTCGATTAAATCTATAACTTGTTCTTCTCGACGAGCATCTGAACCAAAAGCATGTACGCGGCCGCTCTCGGCTTCTATAGACGAGACAAGCCCATCGAGTTTGTTAATTTTTCTTCTGGTAACACAGACGGTATATCCTTCGCGGGAAAATCTTTTAGCAATTGCGCCTCCAGTAGCGTCACCTGCTCCAACAATTAGTGCAACGGGGTTTTTTTTCATGCTATTTACCTCTTCATAATATGATATTAACATTTTAAAAATAATTTTACATCTTAGTTAATTGTATTGAATAATTGATAAATCATTATGAACCTTGTGTAGGTGAGAGTATGGATTCTGGAAGCAAATTTGACTATGTCGTTATTGGGGCAGGTAGTGCCGGGTGTGTTTTGGCAAATCGTTTAACCGAATCTGGTCGATACCGTGTTTTACTACTTGAGGCTGGAGGTAAAGATCGTAATCCATGGATTCACATACCACTAGGGTATGCTAAACATTTTACTAATTCTAAGATAAATTGGCTCTATGAAACTTCTCCTGGTACAGAATGGGTAAAACGCTCAATACACCAACCCAGAGGTAAAGTTTTGGGGGGTACGAGCTCCATAAATGGTATGGTTTATATTCGGGGCCAAGCAGAAGATTATAATTATTGGCGTCAGTTAGGTAATACCGGTTGGAGCTATGATGATGTTCTTCCATATTTTCGTAAAGCCGAAGATCAACAGAGAGGTGCAGACGATTATCATGGAGTTGGTGGGCCACTTTGTGTCTCTGATCCAGCCAATACTCATCCATTAGCTGATGCTTATATTGAAGCTGCGGAGCAGGCTGGCTATCCACGTAATATTGATTTTAACGGGGCGCAGCAGGAAGGTTTTGGCTATTCCCAATGGACCACCCGTAAGGGTCGTCGAAGTAGTACAGCTGTTGGTTATTTAAAACCTGCACGGAAACGTAATAATTTGTCTGTTGCTACTAATGCTCACGCAACGAAAATTTTGTTTTCAGGTACACGTGCTATTGGAGTTGAGTATCGCCAAGGCGATAAAATACAGACGGCTTACGCTGATGGAGAGTTAATCGTAGCTGGTGGGGCATATAATTCACCACAGCTCTTGCAGCTTTCAGGCTTAGGCCCTGTCAATCTCTTAAGTCAATTTGGTATCAATCCGGTGGCGGATATGCCAGGCGTTGGAGAAAATTTGCAAGATCATATAAATGGTCCAGTAATGTATCGAGTTAATAAGCCTTTCACTGCAAACGATGTTGCAAATAGCTTACCTCGGAGGATTATGACAGGAATGCGCTATGCCTTTTTACGGAAAGGATTTCTCGCAATGGGCGCGTCTTATGCAGGAGGTTTTATTCGTGCTGATCCCGCTTCTGCTTCTCCAGATATTCAAGCGCAACTGATGTTATACAGCACTGATAAACCTGGAGGCGTAGCAAATAATTTTTCAGGCTGTACAATTGTATGTGCTTTATTACGACCAGAAAGTAGAGGATTTTTGAGAATAACTTCAGCTGATCCATTTGTTTCGCCGGAAATTCAGCCTAATTACCTTTCTCAGAAAAAAGATCGAGATGTTCTAGTTGCTGGGGTTCAAGCAGTACGTCGTATAATGGAGCAACCTGCTATTAAGAAATATATTATTGCTGAACATTTACCAGGGCCAGAATGTGATAGCGATGATCAGGTTTTAGAGTATGTGCTTGAAAATTGTAGGACTAGCTTTCATCCTGTGAGTACTTGTCGTATGGGTAGTGACGATATGTCGGTAGTCGATGAAAGATTGCGTGTGCATGGAATCCAAGGGCTAAGAGTCATTGATGCTTCAATTATGCCTTCACTCATATCTGGAAATACTAATGCCCCAACAATTATGATTGCTGAAAAAGGAGCTGATTTGTTGCTACAAGATGCTCTTTAGTAGATTAAAAAAATTAGATCTCTATATAAAAACACTGATTCTATAAATAAAGGCTTTATTCTAGATCGTTTGTTAGAAAATTTATTGATTATCTAGGTCCATATCGAATGTTTGTAGAAAACGCGAAGTCATAATATAAAAACCTATTAGAAGAGTGGTTTCTATTAGTTCCTCTGGACTAAAGAAGATAGAAAGTTCATTAAATGTATTCTCACTTGCTTTGCCATTAAGTACGTTTTCGTCTGTAAAGCGAAGGACTGCGGATTCAAGTTTACTGAATTTTGGTGAATCTGGTTCATCGTCTATGGCAGCAGTAATTATATCATCTGAAATACCAACATCGCTGGCGATTTTTGTGTGATGGTCCAGCTCATACTCGGATTTACATAGTGAACCGGTTCGTAAAATTATTAGTTCTCGGACAACTGGATCTAGAATGCCATCAAACCTTAATGCCCCCCCCAGCTGTAGGTACCCGAGAGATGCGTTACCGCCATTGGCCAGCATACGGTAAATATTTAACTCTGGCCGTTTAGCTAATTCTGCTGATAGTTCAGGTTTAATGCCTTGCATGTTGCTATATGGTATTCTTGCCATTTTTTTTTCCTTTTGACTCGATAAGGTTTATATACTTTAACAAAATTTAATTGAAAAGGAGATCTTGATATGGCGGAGTCTGTAACACTGGAAATATTTAGCGACTATGTTTGACCATGGTGTTACCTCAGTACCGTGCGTATTGAAAATTTAAAGAAGAAATTTAATATAGAAATAAAACTGGTTCATTTTCCTTTGCATCCGGATACTCCTGCTGAAGGACTCTCTATGAAAGATTTGTTTGCTGGACGAGACTATGATCCGGAGGCAGCTCATGCCAGGATGAAAGTTTTAATGGAGAAAGAAGGGTTACCTTATGGTAACCGTATTTATACTTATAACAGTCGACTTGCTCAGGAATTAGCATCTTGGGCTGATACTCAAGCAGGTGGTGAGACCATTCATGATTTGCTCTATACTGCTTATTTTGTTGAAGGAAAGAATATTGGTGACATAGATGTACTTTTAGAAATAACAAAAAAAGCTGGTCTTTCGATAGTTGCTGCTGGTGAAGTAATAGAAAAACGTAGTTATAAGGAAATTGTTGATTCTGATTGGGCTAAATCGCGTCAATACGGGGTTACTGGGGTTCCAACATTTGTTGCTAATGGTTATGGAGTTGTTGGAGCACAGCCTTATGAATCTCTTGAAGAATTAATAATTCAATCTGGTGCCCAACCTCGAATATTTGATGAGGGAAACTAGAAAGGATTGGTAGATCAAAACTAGTAAATACTTTTATTTAAGGTAAACCACCAGAAAAACCCTCTGTTTCAGTATTGTTTATTAGGGCTATTTTTACTGACCCATTACATCCACGATATCTACAGAAAAGGCGTTTTTCTATTTCATTAAGGTAAACATAGCGCATCGAATCACCTTGCTTCAGTAATATTGAAGGCCGCTCATAGTAAGTTCTATTGCAGTAGTTACAAGTAATTTCGATCGATTGATTTAAATCTAAGTCTCGCAGTTGTATCTCTTGTTTCCAGGTCACCAAAAATCCTCCGCTCGAGGTATTCGGGTATATGATATTTTACCTCCAGCATAACTACCGCTAGGAGGATTCCACGGTCCTAGACTGACAACTGTTCTGCCATATTTTGCGTTCAGCTGGTCTATTGTTAGTGTTATTCTTTCCCATTTTTTCCGGGTTGCATCATCATTTACAAATATATCAAGTTGACGTGATGTTGCTGGCGAAAGATCAAGAAGCGTTATTCCGAGACGGATTATTTCTATTCCTGGTGGCAGTCTTTGACATGCTTTTTCCCATAGTGATTCAAGACCCTTAAGACAGGCCTGATCATCACATACAATGGGTAATAAAACGCTTTCTGACCATTGGGTGTGGCGCATGTTTAGCCAAAGCCAAAGCCGCCCTGCATAGAAGTTTTCACGCCTCATGCGTCGCGCGGCTTTAACTAGTAATAGTCGAGAACAATCACGAGCATATTCTATTTTTCTAGATCCTGGAGGCAAAACACGACCATGTCCGAACATGTTTCGACCCGATGTAGGTGCTTGTATGTCATAGCCGTGAATTGCATACCAGAGACGTTCGCCTACCACATTTTTCCAAATGTTTCGTAGATGCTTTGGTTGAGATTTCCAAAGATCTAGCATTGTATAGATACCAGCCTTTTGAAGGCGTACCTGCATATTTTTCCCGATTCCGGAAACATCTTCTATGTCTACTGTAAGTATGGGCGTTGGCATATCTGCTGGGTGCCAGATTGTGACACCATCAGGTTTGTTTATCTTGCTAGCCATTTTTGCTAATAAACGGTTAGCGGCGAAACCGATGGAACAAGTTATGTATGGCCCGATATTTTTTCGAATTCGATTTTTTATTTTTTTTGCTAAATCTTGTGGGTTATTACGGTCAGTATGTTCTAGTTTGCATGTGAGCTCGTCTATGGATTTAATAGCGTCAATAGGGATGACTGCTGAAATTTCGTTTAGAAAGGCATTATGTGCCCGCCGATAAAGATCAGGGCTTTGTGGAACAAGTATAATTTCAGGACATTTTTGTTTGGCTTCTAAAATTGGCATAACATTTTTTACACCATGACTTTTGGCTTCTTTGGAACAAGCAATAACACATGTGTAGGAAGTAGAAGTAAAAGGAACTACACCCACTGGTTTACCCCGTAATGAAGGCCTTGCCTGTTGTTCTACAGATGCAAAAAATCCATCAAAATCTAGATATAGACATTCTATGGTCTCTGGTTTGCGCACGATGATACTCATAAAGTTACAGTAGCCAGATATAGAACAAAAAGAGAACAAAAGAGTCAAGGGGGAAGACGGTTATAACTTAGTATCACTTAATTTTAAGATATCAATATTAAGTTAACTTAAGATTTTCCCGTTGTGTGCGATAGTAACAATGGGGTTTAGCTGAGCAATCAATGTAGCATGAAGATAACACGTATTAGCGGCTATAGTCATAATTCGCTCATGGGTTTCTGCGTCAGCACCGCCGTTTAAAAAAAGATGGGTATCGACCGGCTCTATACTACCGGTCCAGTTTTCTTCAGAAGCACTACCAGTGGTGACAAATGGCGTATATTGTACGATTCGGACGCCATTTATGTTAACTTTTTGGTGAAGAATATATCGCGATAGTTGGGTGAGATAGCAAAATACTATTCCGGCAGCGACTAGGGTTAATCCACTTGGCCCTCTCTCGTCATTTGGGTTGGTAACTGGACGATCATCAGTCTTGAACGAAAAATGACTCAGTCCTGGCATTTCAAGCCAGGTGTCTGTTTGCGTAATACCGGCAGGATCGATTAAATGGCTTGTACCTGAAACCGTTCTTACTACGCGTCGAATTGTGCCATCGCTTACATCAACTATTTCACCTTCAGTTACTTCACCCGTTTTTTTAATTAGATTGGGTAGGTCACCAGCTCCTGCAAGCGGTGAAGGCGGAGTGGAGTAGGTGAGATAGGGATCGGCTGCGTCGCTAGCTTTAGAGTTTTTTAATGTAGTAACTTCATGACGACGACTATTTACATAAATTGCAAATGTATTTGTAACTGCTTGACGCATAGTTGCTAATGCAGGGGATGCTAAGATTGCTTGATTAACAATGTTTTTAACGTCGCTAGCACTAGAATCAGTTTGTACGTTGACATTTATTTTAGCTGGTTTTGAACCACCAATTCCGTCACCTTTAACAAATGAGCCATCTAAAAAGTAGAAATTTTGAAGCTTTATATCAATATCACTTATAATAATGTCTCGTCTTTTAGCAATTACTAAAATTCTCTTAATTAGATCGGCGTGTAAACCAGCATTAAAAAAACCAAGTGGAAATGGTGCGAGATCAGTTCCCTTAATATGTTTTCCTTCATCTGTTGTAAGCCGCCAAGAACTGCCCCCTTTCCCTTCGGTTACAATCGCTTCTTTTTGATATCCAGATAGTGAACGTACTTCTGTGACAAAAACATCACGTTCGGCTGCTGCTGTCGTAAGTAATGGCGAACGAGTGCTTCCCTGACGTGTTTTAAAGGCAATAGGAAAACCCGAAGAATCAATAGTTTCAAGCTTGGTCATAAAAAAGTTCGCTCCGAGTTAGAAAAGTTAAAATGACTATTAATTTTTAATAAAATTTTTTGCTTTTTTATACATTGCATAATCAACTAATTTTCCATCCAGTGAAATAGCAGCTGATCCTTCGGCTTCGGCCTCTTCGAAGGCGATAACCATTCTTTTATAATATTCGAGTTCTTCACTGTTAGATAAATAAGCTTTGCGGGCTATAGGCACTTGTTGGGGATGCACCAAAGTACGGCCGTTATAGCCAAGACGTCTAGATAGTTGACAGTCTTTTAAGAGTGAATCGTCGTTTTTAATGTCACTATAGGCGCCATCTAAAACATAAGGTAATTTTGCGGCTCTTGCATCCAAAAGAACCTTCGAACGAGCATAAATAAGTTCTGTACCTTCAATAGACCAGCTACATTGTAGGTCCCCTTGTAAGTCCCCATCTTCTGCGCTTCCAAAGGAAACACTTTCAATTCTTGGAGAAGAAATTGCTAGGTTGTAGCACCTGACAACCCCTAAAGCAGTTTCAATCATAGGAATTAGTTTAACCGAATTTTTTTCTAGACCGCGTTCATGTTCCGTCTCGGTCATTATAGAATCAATCTCTTGAATCTGATCAGGATCTTCTGCTTTTGGTAAAAGAATTGCGTAGACATTTTTCCTTACCATTTCTTTTAAATCTGCTTTTAGAAAACCGGGTTCATTGTTAACCCGAATCAATGTTGGAGAATTATTATCAGATAGGATACCGCTGATATCTCGCCGAACTTCGTTTTTTCTGTTAATTGGAACCGTGTCTTCTAGGTCTATTATAATAGCATCAGGTTGGCATCTTTTTGCTTTTTCTATTAGCTCTGGTCGTGTTCCTGGAACGTAAAGGGTAATCAATGGATAGTTCATTTTTCTCTCCTAAAAGCATTCTACCCTAGATAGATTTTTTTTAAATTATTTTGTTATTTTTGAGGTTTTCTAATTCATCATTAGAAAGCCCAAGGCGCTCTTTTAAAATATTATTATTATCAGCACCTATTTCTCTTCCAGCGTTATGAAGTTTTCCAGGACTTCGACTCATTTTAGGGAATACACCCTCCATGCTAAGTGTTGAACCATCGTCGTCCGTAACCTCAACTACCATATTTCGAGCCATTGCATGAGGATTAGAGATGATGTCACTAACGTCCATTACTGGCCCTACTGGTACGGAGTTCTGTCTCAAAATGGTTATTACCTCATCAAGTGTCCTTTCGCCAATCCATTCTTCCATAATAAGGTCAAGCTCTATAACGTTTTTTAAACGACCTTTGTTTGTTGCAAACCGAGGGTCTTTCTCAAGTTCTGACTTTCCCATTGCCTGAAATAGTCTCGTTGCGGTAGATGGTGTTGAACCGGCTAGAGCTACCCAGCGTTTATCATTTGTGCGGTAGATGTTACGCGGAGCGGATGTGATTGTCCGATTTCCAGTTCGTATAGGGGCTTTACCCGTTAGTTGTTCTACCAATACATTTGGTCCTAGCATAGAGAACAAACTTTCCCAAAGACTCACGTCGATCATTTGCCCCCTACCTGTGCCAACAATATCTCGGTGATATACTGCAAACATAGCTGCCATAGTTGCATAGCATCCAGCAAAACTATCTGCTAAGGCAAATTGGGGAAGCGTAGGTGGGCCATCCGGATGTCCGGTTATATGTGCGAACCCACTCATTGCTTCTATTAATGTACCAAAACCTGGCTGGCTACTATAGGGGCCGTCTTGTCCGAATCCACTTACCCTTATCATTATTAAGCGAGGGTTTATTTTAGATATTTTATCATAGGTAATACCCCACTCTTCAAGACGACCGGGACGAAAATTTTCTATAAATATATCAGAATCTTTCAGAAGTTGAAAAAGAATGTCTCGACCTTGAGGTTTCGATATATTCAATGTTATTAACTTTTTATTTCGGGAATAGTATTTCCACCATGGGTTAACACCATCTTGCGTAAAACCAAAGTGACGTAAATCATCCCCCTTTTCTGGATGCTCCACATGAATTACTTCTGCTCCGAAATCTGCTAGCAGTCGGCCACAAAGAGGGGCAGCAATTACTGTAGCACATTCCACTACTTTAAGCCCATGAAGAGCCTCGGCTGAAAATAATGGGTTCTCTTTTTTGTTATTAGACATATCAAGCCTTATTCCAAATTAATTATGGTTCTTAACTTTAGATATATGATTTAAGTTTCATGTATTTGAGCCCTAATACAAGTCGCTATCCAAGAATTTACTATAAGAGATATTTGTTAATCAGGGTCCACTATATTTTTAGCTCCGGAGGCACGCTTATAAACTTCGTAAAGTGAAGCTGTGTCCATTTTAGAATAGCCCTGGGCCATTCCGGCATAATGCATTTGAAGTGCGGAGCTAAATACTGGTGATGGTGACTCAATCTCTTGAGCAATTGCACCAATAATTTTGGCATCTTTGCGCGATATATTATAAGTTCCGCGTGAAGTAGTGTAATCACCCTCTACCATCATTTTAGCACGTAATTCCCATATTCTAGAGCGCGCGACGCTTGTGTTAACCAGGTCATAGACTTGTTGTGGGTCAAGTCCCATCTTTGTGGCATAAGAGAGTGCTTCAGCAGAAGCGGCGTTATTTATACAGACTAGATAGTTAAGAACATATTTAATCCGACTAGCATTTCCAAATTCACCCATCCAATGTAATGGGTTAGCAAAGGCTTGAAAAATACTGGAGCTTTTTTCAAAGGCTCTTACATCTCCGCTAGCAAATGTGGCTAGGTCGCCGTTTAGACAAGTAGCCCGGCTACCGCTTACAGTGCAGTCGAGTAATGTAATGTCCAAGTCTTTAAGGCGTCTTCCTGCTTCTTCTTTATCATTTATGGCAAGTGTGCATGTATCTATGACTATAATATTTTTACGATTAGCGGCTGCAATTCCTGACTGTCCGTTAGTTACTTCGTGAAAAGATTCTGCTGATGGCAGTGATAAGATAATAAAATCGGCTTCTTCAGCAATTTTACGGGGCGTATCAGCCCTGCGGCCGCCGTGGTCTTCTAGCTCTGACATGTTATGATTGTATAAGTCTAAACCAATCACATCGAAACCAGATTGACATAATCTGATGGCAATTGCGGAGCCCATAGCTCCGAGACCGACTACACCAACTGTAATACTCATTTTATTTATCCTTTGGGGTATTATTTAAACATAAAGGCTTGGAAATTATTCCTAACACGCATTTTAGTTATTAGAAACTGCTGGGGGATCACGATACTTGCGAACTAGATCATCAGAATCCAAACTGTTAACCTGGCGTAACTGCGGGAATATGTAAGCAAAACTTAAAGCAACTAACACTGTTACTGCTCCACCAAATACCACGGCTGGCACAGTTCCCCACCAATGTGCAGTAATCCCCGATTCAAACTCCCCTAATTCGTTAGAAGCGCCAGTAAAGACTGATGATACTGCGCTGACGCGTCCACGCATACTGTCCGGTGTAATTATTTGTACCATATTTTGACGAACAAATACGCTTACTGAGTCACATAGACCCATTACTAGAAGAGCAAATAGAGATAACCAAAAAATATTGGATAAACCAAAAACAATAGCTCCTGTTCCAAAACCGGCTACCGCTATTAATAGTTTTAGACCTGCACGGTATCTAATAGGTCTTTGGGTTAAATAGAGTGCACCAAATAATGCTCCTAATGTGAAGGCGCTCCTCAGAAGACCAAAACCTTCTGCACCAACATTTAAAATATCTTTTGCATATACCGGAAGTAGTGCAAGAGCTCCTCCAAATAAGACTGCAAATAAATCTAACGAAATTGCGCCTAATATCACTTTCCTAGACTTAATAAACTTAAGACCTGCGAATAAGTTAGCTAGAGTTATAGGGTCACGGCTGACAATTTGGGAGGATGCACGAACATTCCAAGCCATCCAAGAGGCCAGTAAAAATAATAAAAATACTACACTATATACCCATGTCTCATCTTGATTAAATTGAACTCCTATTACAATAAGAATACCAGATATAGTCGGCCCGATTACTCTAGCCATTTGAAAACCAGATGCAGACCAAGCTATAGCATTCGGCAAGTCTGATTTTGAAACTAAGTTAGGTAAAATCGCTTGCTGGGCTGGTCCTTGAAAGGCTCGTGAGGTCCCAAATACAAGCAGTAATAAAAGTATATATATAAAGTGATCGTCACCTGTAATAGTCAGCAAAAACAAACCAAAAGCACATATCGTTTGTACTGCTATGCAGGCACGAATAATATACATACGGGGTAATCTGTCGGCAACAACGCCCGATACTAAAAAAAGTATGGCAAAGGGTGCAAATTGGGCTAGCCCTACAAGACCTAAGTCAAGTTCACGTCCGGTTATTCGATATACTTGCCATCCTACTGTAGTTACCATCATTTCGATAGCTAGAAACCCGAGAACGCGGGTTCCCCAAAAGTATCGGAAATCACGGTTTTGAAAAACACGCATACCGTGACGCATTTGTTGCTTTGTATTATCTGGTTTTGATGAGTTTATCAAAGAGTTGGTTACACAATTATAATGTTATAAATAAAAAAAGAATCTAAACATGAGGTGGTTTATAGTGATAATCTTACAAATATATAAGGGTTTGACATGAAGCGAGTTTTAATGCCAGCAGTATTAGAGTCATAGTTTATTTTAGGTGCTATAATTACAGTGAATATATAATTTCGTTTATATACTAATTAATATAACTAAATTAGGGAGAAATGAGATGTTGGTTGTCGATTCACAGGTTCATATTTGGGAAAATATTATGCTCCCACCAATACATCGACAGGTAGAGACCTACTCAAAAGATGATTTACTACAGGAAATGGAGACGGCAGGGGTTGATGCTGTTCTTCTCCATCCACCAGGTGCAGTACCTGGAGGAAATGAGTTGGCTCTAGCGGCCTCTGCAGCGCATCCTGATAAATTTGCAGTCCTTGGTTGGGTTCCGCCGGATACTCCAAAGGAGAGCAGAGAGTTACTTGACGAAAGATTAAAAGAGACAGGTATGCTGGGGCTTAGATACATATTTATGCAGCCTGAAAGGAAAAATTGGCCTACCGACGGTACTATGAATTGGCTATACCAGTTAGCTGAAGAAAAGGGTTTGCCCGTTGGCCTTTTGGCTCATTCTTTTCTACCAACAGTCGGTGAAGTGGCCGAAAGACATCCTGGTTTGCGCATATTAATTGATCATATGGGCGTGTCACCCTTCTTAAAAGATGATGAGGCATTTGAGACCCTGACTGAATTAGTGCGGCTGGCTAAATATCCAAATATAGCAGTTAAGCTCTCCGGTGCTCCAAGTAACTCATCTGATAAATATCCGTATAAAAACATTCATGATAATATTCAGCGTTTGTTTGACTCATTTGGTCCGAATCGTTGTTTTTGGGGAACAGACCTAAGTCGTATGCCATGTTCCTACAAGGAATGTGTAACTATGTTTACTGAAGAACTAACCTGGCTATCAGGTGATGACCTAGATTTAGTAATGGGTCGTGCATTATGTGATTGGATTGGCTGGGATCTAAAGGTTTGAGAAAGCAGGTAAATAGTAATCTATCAACTGATAGACCCACATTCACTTCTCATTTAGAATGTTCAGAAACTGGGGAACATTATCCTGCCGACTTTTTGCATGGACTATCTGAGGTAGGAAAACCTCTATTGGTTCGTTATGATTTAAATAATATTAAATTAAAACTTACTAAGTCAGCATTAAAAAATCGTCCAAATGGTATGTGGCGTTATCGCGAGTTTCTTCCCCTACGTAATACGTCTAATATTGTTTCATTAGGTGAGCCAACTACACCTCTAATATCTTTATCAAACTGCGCTCGGGAACTAGGGGTGGGTCAGATATTAGTTAAAGATGAAAGCCGATTACCAACTGGGTCTTTTAAGGCTAGGGGTTTGAGTTTAGCTGTAAGTATGGCTAAAGAATTAGGTGTATCGCGTATGGCAATTCCAACGAATGGAAATGCTGGCGCAGCTCTTGCTGCATATGCTACCCGATGTGGAATTGAGTCCTTTGTTTTTTGTCCAGAAGACACACCTGACGTTAATGTGCGCGAAATTTCCTTGCAAGGAGCTAAGGTATGGAAGGTGAACGGTCTTATAAATGATTGCGGTAAGATTGTTGCAGATGGAAAAAGTCAAATGAACTGGTTTGATACTTCTACGTTAAAAGAACCTTATCGTATTGAAGGTAAAAAAACTATGGGCTTAGAGTTAGCGGAACAATTAGGTTGGAGGTTACCGGATGCTATATTTTATCCAACTGGCGGTGGTACGGGACTAATCGGTATGTGGAAGGCGTTTAGTGAACTTATGGATATTGGTTGGCTCGATAGTAGGAAACCAAAAATGGTTTGTGTACAGGCTAGTGGCTGTGCTCCAATTGTCAAAGCTTGGAATGAAGGAGCCGATAGAGCACAACCTTGGTCTTCGGCAAAAACTATAGCTAGTGGGATAAGAGTTCCTGTAGCTCTTGGTGATTTCCTAGTACTTAGAGCATTAAGAGAAAGTGACGGTTATGCTATATCTGCTCCGGACGAAGAAATAGTATCAGCGCAAATAGAGGTTTCTAATAGAGACGGTTTTTTAATGGGCCCAGAAGGTGCCACTACATTTGCTGCATTGAGGCGTGCAGTTTTTGAAGGACGTGTTGGTAATAATGACCAAGTAGTTCTATTTAATTGCGGTACTGCGTTAAAGTATGAAATGCCGGAGGTTAAGAATTTTATTGATCTCACAAAGTCAATTAATTATGCAGAATTTTTATCTAGTTAGTATTTATTTTAAAAATTCTGGTTATACCTAATTTTTATCTCTCGTATGTATTATGAATAATACCGTTAATTTTGCAGTTAACTTTAAATTCAAGTGATCATTTAAATAATTTTAGGTGAAATAAACAATAGGAATTATAATTATGCTTAAGGGGAAAAAAATTATTATAACAGGTGCGGCTAGCGGCATTGGAAGAGCCACTGCAGTATTAGCGGCCGAAGAGGGGGCTGATATAGCCATAGCTGATATTGATCGCCAAGGAGCAGAAGAAACTGCTGAACTTGTAAAAGCTAGAGGTCAGGATTCACTTGTCATTGAAATGGATACATCTTTAGTGGCTGACGCAAAAAGAATGGTTAAGGATACCGTTGCTAGGTTTGGAACTATTGATGGTATTGTCTGTGGCGCAATTAAGCTAAGGCCTGCAAAGTTGGAAGATCTTGAATTAGAAGACTGGGATATGGTTATTAATATTGGTCTTAAGGGATACTTTTTATGTGCACAAGCTGCTGGAAAATTAATGTTAGAGAATGGTAATGGGTCGATCGTATTTCTATCATCGGTTGGAGGAGTGCAACCTTACAATGGTGCAGGTGCTTATTCTATAGCTAAGGCAGGTACTTTAATGATGGGAAATTTATTTGGGGTGGAATGGGGTGATAGAGGAGTGAGAGCTAACACTGTGGTACCGGGACAAGTAAGAACACCGATGACTGAATCTATGTTTTCGGACGAAGAAATAGCTGCTGGACGCGCAGCTGTTGTTCCTATGGGGAGAGTGGGAAAACCCGAAGAAATAGCGGAGGCTTGTGTTTTTTTATTGTCAGATAGATCTAGCTATGTAAACGCTGCAACATTAAGGGCTGATGGCGGGCTTGCCGAGAGTAAAATGATGCACATACCTGGTCGTAACTGGGGAGGTAAAAAAATAGATTATAATACTGATTAGTGAGTATTAATAAATATATAAATAAAATACTATCTAATATAAATCGTCGAATGATGAGTGATTTAAGGCATACAGACTTTCATACAGACCCTTCTTAGCAATTAAATCAGAATGGGATCCATTTTCTATAACCTTACCGTTATTTAGTACAATTATTCTATCAGCGCCGCGTATTGTAGCGAGGCGATGCGCGATTACAATTCCTGTCCGACCGTGAAGTAATCGTTTTAATGCAAGTTGAATTTCTCTTTCGGTGTGACTATCGATATTGGCTGTTGCTTCATCCAGCACGAGAATTTTTGCATCGGCAACTAAAGCCCTTGCAAAGCTAAGAAGCTGACGTTGGCCAAGAGATAAATTGCGACCCTGCTCTTCGAGTAAAGTATTGTAGCCGTTAGGAAGTTGACTAATAAAATTATGAGCACCTACTAGTTGGGCAGCCTTTTCTATATCTTTTTGTGTTGCGTTTGTTGTTCGATAGCGAATATTATCAAAAATAGTGCCGGTAAATAGGAAAGGATCTTGTAATACCATAGCTATATTACGTCCAAGCGATTGTTTTGAGTAGTTTCTGACGTCTATCCCATCGATCAAAATTGTACCATCATCAACCTCATAGAATCGGTTGAGTAATGAAGTAATACTGGTTTTTCCAGACCCTGTTTTGCCAACTAGTGCTATAGTTTCCCCTGGGGAAACGGTAAAGCTAACTTTATCCAAAACTGGCTGATTTTCTATATAGCTAAATGTAACTTCCCTAAACTCTACTGATCCCTGAATTGTCTCAGGGTTAATAGCGTTAGGATCGTAGTTAATAGCTAAGGGTACATCGAGTACTTCAAAAATTCTTTTTCCAGATGCCATCGCTCTTTGCATTACACTATATTGAATAGTTAAAGATCTAATGGGATCAAAGAAGCGTTGTACATAGAATAGAAAAGCAACCATTACCCCTACATCTAGGGTGCCATTTATAACTTGCATGCCTCCAAGTAAGATAACTATACCCATAGCTGCTCCCGTAAGTGTGTCGACTATAGGAACCATCACTTGGGCCATTCGAGCTGACTTTAGATGCGCATATAAATTGTCGCGAACCTTGTCATCATAGAGGTCATGATTAACTGTTTCGCGCCGCATACTCTGGACTGTTTGAACCGCTCGAATACCTTCGGCTAATGCTCCATTTGCACTTGAATTTGTCTCTCTCGCAAGGCGAAAAGCTACTCGGGCGCGTGGAAGCCAAAACATACGAACTAAAAATAATGTTGGTACAGCTGAAAGGGTAAGTATACCAAGCCCAAAATCTAAGGTCAGCATTATAACTACAATTCCAAATAATAGAACTAAATCACCAAATGCAGTAACAGAGTTTTCTAGAAATTCTTGTAGTGAATTAACATCGCCTGTTAGTCTTGACATTAGACGGCCAGTCTCTGTTTTATCCATGAAAGAGAGTGAGACACTTTGTAGGTGACAGTACATAGCACGTCTTAAGTCAAAAATAACGTGTTCGCCTGTTATTCCAATAAGTCGATCTTGTACTAAATTTGCAAAGTAATTTATTGTAATAACCAAAGCAAAAAATAGAATTACCAGAAACAAGTCTGTTGCATTTCCGTCCTCGGCAAGTATTACATTATCAATTCCATGCCGGATTATAAGTGGGATTAGCAGTTGCGCCGCAGTAACAATCAGAACTGCTACAAGAGCTATCCAAATGTTTTTTCGATAAGGGTAAACGTAAGTCATAAATCTGCCTACAACCCCGCCATCAAACAATGCTCCAAACATATCTTCTTCTTGGCTAGATTGTGACCCTACATAAGCCCGGGGGGGTCGGCGGTTTCTCTTCTGATTGCTGTGTTTATCAGAGCGGCGGTTCACAGCTTTACTTCCTTTGTTTTAGTGGCAATATGTTCTGAATTCTTGGTAGAAAGGTTTTGAAGTTTATGAAGCTCAGCATAACGCCCGTTCTCAGCAATTAAGCTTTCGTGGGTTCCGCGTTCTACTATACGTCCATTATCAATAAATATGATCTCATCAGAGTGGAGTAGAGTGCTCAGTCTATGAGAAATAAATATTGTTGCGCATGTTTGCATAGGGGTTTTTAAGAGTTGTCTTATCTCTTGTTCCGTGGCTGCATCAATTGCAGCGGTAGAATCGTCTAGAATCATAACTGATGGGTTAAGCATAATGGTCCGAGCGATTGATATCCGCTGTTTTTGTCCTCCTGATAGAGATACTCCGCGTTCGCCAACTAATGTCTTATAACTCTCGGGTAAACCAAATATAAAATTATCTATTTTTGCTATAAAAGCTGCATCGGTGATTTGTTCATCCTTTGCCCAGGGATCACCGTAAGCAATATTATTTTCTAAAGACGTCGTGAATAGGAATGGGTCTTGAGGTACAGTTAATACATGACGTCGCAGAGTATCTAGTGTGACATCGCGTAAATCCTGTCCGTCTATTGTAATTTTACCCTCGGTTACATCATAAAATCTTGTAAGTAGATGAGCAATTGTCGATTTACCGCTTCCTGGAGGGCCAACAATACCTAATGAGCACCCTTTGCGTAACTCGAAAGAAATATTATGTAAAGCTGGTAACTGGTCTTTCTCGTTATATTGAAATGAGACATTTTTGTAAGCAACATGAGCGTTTGTTATTTTAAGAGGTTTAGCCCCTTTCTTATCAGATATGTTTGGTTTCATATCTAGTACAGCAAATAAACGGCGTCCGGTACTGGATGCTCTAGCAAAAGAATTTACTAAGAGACCCAGCTGACGAACGGGTAATTGAAGAATAGTCATAAACGCAAGAAATTCAGTTAAGTCTCCAACAGTTAATTGCCCCTCCAAAACCCTTAACCCACCAAACCAAAGGACAAGCCCCATGGCTATAAAATAAGCAAATGTCATAATTGTAGTTGAAGAGACTCTTGTTTTAATACGCTGGTCAGCTAACTCTTTTGCAGCATCTGCTGCAGTCTTATACTTCTCTAGTTCATAATTTTCTGCACCGAATGCTCTTACCACCCTAATTCCAGTTAAGTTTTCGTCCATTATTCTTCCGATGATACTCATGCGTTCTTGTAGGGCTAGCCATAAAGACCTGAGCTTTAAACGCGCTACAGCTGAACGATATGCAACGAATGGAACAAAGCTGAGGCTAAGTGCACCCAGCAGAAGATCTGTAGAAAGTAGAAGATATGAACCGACGCCTATAAGCACTGTTAGTAAAACCAATCTGACTAGACCGGTACTCACAAACATACGAACTCCTTCTAGATCAAGCATTCCTCGGGTAATTAATTCTCCAGTATGTACCTTGTCATGGAAAGAAAAACTTAAGTTTTGCAACTTATTATAAAATGACAATCTGAGATCATATGCCATCATATGGCCAACTGCTTCTCCGGTGTAATTATGGATGAGAGTGAATAGGCCTCTTAATATTGAAACTCCCAATAATAATGCAGCGGTTTTAAATAAAGCCATATTTGCAGAATAGCCGACTGTATTATTATCCTCTATTAGACCTAAAGCACCATCTACTGCACTACCAATTAGTTGTGGAACTGCGAGCTGAAATAACGAGGCAATTATGGTAGCACCCACGGCTATTATTACGCGTCCGGGGTATCGCATACATAACATAACTATACGCCATAATATTTGGGCGTCGTTACCTATCTTACTGTCAATATTGGGGTCTTGGGTCAATAAATAATCCAGTTTTAAGCAAAAAATTTAGTTACCGGAGCCTTATCGGTAATGAATACGAATATTATTCAGAAAGTGTTATTTTAATTTTGAACATTAATTTTTATTTATAGTATAGTCTAATATTTGCGCTAGCGTGAGGGAGGTCATAGTGAATGTAAATTTCGTATGTTATATTTTAACAATAGATTAGTCCTTAAAAAGATATGCTCCAGTATGTCTGGTTACTAGGCTAGTAAGCTCGGCGCAACTTTTTGCTCCTACTTGGCGCATAGACTCCGATATTTCCTCAAAGAAATAATCGATTACGTATTTTGGCCCTTTAGACCCTAAAGCTGCTAATCCATACATAAAGCAACGACCAGACAACGTGGATTTTGCTCCTAAAGCTAGCGCGCGAATGACGTCTTCTCCACTACGAATACCACTGTCAAATAAAATGGTTGTATTATTACCAACGCTAGAGACAATTTCCGGTAATACATCAATGCTTGCGGGAGCACTTTCCAATTGTCGTCCACCGTGATTAGAGACTATTATACCGTCAACACCTATTTTACTGGCTCGATTAGCATCTTGAGGATGTAAAATACCCTTTACTACGAGAGGACCTTTCCATTTATCCCTAAATTTTTCTACTTCACCCCAGGTGAACGTCCCTCCAGATTGTTTACGTGCAAATTTTACCACTTCTCTATTAGGTAGATTATTTCCTGCATATTTACGATAGTTTGCAAATGCGTTTATACCATTTTTAGATAAAGCAAGTAACCACGCAGGATGCGGAAGGACGTCTACAACCGTTCGTAAACCTGGGCGATAAGGTATAATAAGCCGGTTACGCAGTTCTCTGGGACGTTTAGTTCGTGCAGGAACGTCGAGAGTTAGTATTAATGCATGGACACCCGCTAATTCTGCTCGTTTTACAAGGTCAAAATTAATAGCAAGGTCATTATTGGGCATGCGGTAAAGTTGAAACCAGGTGCAGTCAGGGGCTAATTCAGTAATTCTTTCAATAGTTGCTGCAGATGAGCTTCCAAGCGTAAATGGCATTCTAGCTTCTTGAGCTGCTTTAGCGAAAGCTTCTTCTCCACCAGGCCAAACCATTCCGGGTATGCCCATTGGGGCTACGGCTATAGGAGCTGAGAACCGACGACCAAATAGATCAACTTCCATATCGGCTTTGAAGTTTTCTACTCCATAACGGGGCACTACTTCAATTGCATCTAGGGCTGCTGCATTTCTATGCATACCAGTCTCATTCGCTCCGGCCGCCCCATCTACATAGTCAAAAGCGAATCGTGGAACTCTCCTTCGAGCCCTTCTGCGCAGATCCGCAATAGTAGGATATTTTAATTCTAACTTATTAGGTGGAGATTTATACAATAGCTGAGCGTCTGAGTTTTTAACAATTTTATTCATACCCATCTCCACAAAATACTTTTATACTATTAGTTTTAGGTTTTTAAAAATAATTTTGTTTTTAGTAGTAATAATGCGATTAATTTATATTTTTATAATTAAATTTTATGTCGTTGCCTATCCAAGGATGGATAATAATAAATAGGAGATTAATAATTATGGCAAAGCCACAACTTCGCGCTGACCAGGGATGGATTTTTGATAATTTTCTAATGCTATCAGATAATGAGGACGTTTTGCATCCTGGGATTATGGGCGCTCGCCTGGAGCGTGGTTATAAGATGCAGGATTTAGAAGCAGTTTATAGTAAAGTAAGTGGGCGAAGATCTTTTCCTAAGGCTTGGGCAAAACGCGCTGAAGTACTGGAGAAAATGGCTATATCTGCGGAAAAAAATAAACGTCATGTGACAGCAAGACAACTCTATCATCGTGCTGCTATATGTTATGGTCGAGCTCAACATATGGTGCCTATACATGGCAATGAGCATAAGATTAGATGGTTTGCGGGACTATATAGATGTTTTGATAAGGTTATAGAGTTTTCTGAGGGCTCAATGCAGAAGAAATCTGTGGAATTTCTCCCAAACCAGACTACTCACTGTATTTTACATAAAGCGCCGGGAGAAGGACCAAAACCTACAGTGCTTTTTTTACCTGGAATGGACCAAGTAAAAGAAGACGTCCCCAATCCATATAATAATGATTATACCATTAGAGGAATGAATATATGTTCGATGGATGGCCCAGGTCAGGGCGAGTGCAATGCAAATGGTGTTTGGCAAACAGAAGATAATTATCCTAAGGCAGCTTCAGCTGTGCTCGATTGGTTAGTAAGTCAACCCGAGGTTGATGAGAGTCGGATAGGATTACTAGGTCTTAGTATGGGTTCGCGATGGGGTGTTCAGGTCGCAGCAAATGATACAAGAATTAAAGCGGTATGTGGTCAAATGGCCAATGTTGGCAGTTTTGAAATGATATTTGAACATGCGCAACCAAACTTTAAACGTATTTTTATGTACATGGCCGGATATGAAATTGAAAGTGAATTTGATGATTTTATAAAACGAATGGAATATCTACCAGATATTGCGAAACGTTTGAAAGTTCCTCATTTGCTGGTTGCTGGAGACATGGATGAGTTATGTCCGCCGGAGGATATTAAAACTTTTAGAGAAAATTTGTCAGGACCAACTGAGCTTTGGCTATATGAGGGTGTGTTTCATCCTATGGGCGAGGTTGCAGGAGAAATTTATCCGGGTATAGCAGATTGGTTGTATACAAGCCTTATTGAGGGTCGTCCTATTGATTATAATCGATCAGTCTATGTTGAAGACGGTACTACTATCTCTGATTATAATCATGGGTAATAAGAAGGGATATAAATAACTAATTTAGATAAATAGCTTCTCCTCTTTTTGCGGATAGATCTGCCGCTATAGTAACTTCCATCACTAGTCGTGCTTCTTGAGCTGTTGCTAATACAGGGTTGTCATTGGCTACGGCATCAAGAAAATGAAGTGTTTCATCTACCATGGCTCCGGCAAATACGTGATCTACTTGTTCACCAGGCATAGAGGATAAAGGGTAACGAATTCCATGTTTTGTCGTATTTATACTCACTTCTCTATGAGTGTCATCGACTGTAAGTGATCCTTCGGTCCCAATCACTTCAATCCAGCTTTGTGAATACTGTGGGTGGCCCAAAGGCAAAACCCAACCAGATCCGGCGGTTATTGTCGTTCCGTCATCCATCGTAACTATTATCCATTGATGGTCGGGGGTTTCACTAATTTTATTAAATAGTTTTCCTGCTTGTTGGGAATAAACCTTTACCGGAAGACGCGGCTGTAAACACCAAAGAAGAAAGTCAATTGAATGTGTACCACCCATAGCAGCAGGTGACATTTTACTACGACTTTTTATTTTATTTCCTATTTCACGAGTTATATTACGGCTTATAAGGCAAGTGACAGGTTGACCTAATTTACCAGATTTTAAGCTTTTATTGATGAAGGCGTATTTGGGATCAAACCGCCTTGTATACCCTATCGTAAATTTAAGGTTATTAACTTCTATAAGTTTTATTGCTTCATCGGCTTCCCTTAATGTTGGAGCTATAGGCTTTTCAATCATTACGTGTTTCTTGGCTTTTAGTGCAGCTCGTACTATTGGAAAGCGCTCCGATTCTGGAGTAGAGGCTATTATAATTGCATCGATAGATTCATTATCAATCAAGTTTTTCCAATTAGTAGTAAAACTAGTTGCATTACAGTTATCAGCAATTTTTTTTGTTCTATCTGGGTTTATTTCTGCGATATGTAATTCATTAACTAATGGAGAGCTAGCACAGGCATTTATACGAATTCCACCAACCCAACCAGCACCAATGACTGCAACATTAATTCTTTTATACGACACTATAACCTCCACAAGCCGACTGTATTAGCTTAATTATTTTAAGTCTTCTAAAATCATATCAGAAGCTTTTTCAGCTATCATAATAGTTGGAGCGTTAGTATTTCCAGATACAATAGTTGGCATAATTGAGGCATCGACAACACGCAAGTTTTTAATGCCATTTACACGAAGTCGGGAATCAACAACTGCTTTATTGTCGATGCCCATGCGACAGGTTCCCACCGGATGAAAACTTGTACCTCCTTTTTGTCTTAAAAACTCTAAAAGTTCTGAATCACTTGCTGTTGATTCCCCGGGTGCATATTCACTTTGAATAAATTTGTTTATTGCTGGTGATTTTAAGACTTCACGCATGGCCTTAAAACCAGCTACTAGGTTGTCTTGATCATTTTTGCTGTGAAGAAAATTTGGGTGTATCGCTGGAGCGTCTAGTGGGTTATTTCCTTTGAGAAAAACATTTCCTCTGCTTTCTGGACGTAAAAGCCTTACTATTACGGAAAAACCAGAAAATGGGTGAAGGCCCTCTCCTACTTTATCTGTACTAAACAAAGCTAAACCGGCTTGAATGTCAGGTGAAGCTAATGCTGGGTCCGTACGAAAAAAACCTGCAGCATATGATGCTCCCATAGTTAGGAATCCTTTGCGTTTGAAGATATAACGCAATCCTTCGTAAACACTCAGTAATCTACTATTTAGTATGTCATTTAGAGTAAAGGGTTCATTACTTCGATACATTAATCTTCCATTATAATGATCTTGTAAATTACATCCAACTTCCGGGATATTGGCTACTACTTCTATCCCGTGTTTTTTTAGTTCTGTGGATTCCCCTAAACCAGAGAGCATCATTATTTGTGGGGTATTTATAGCTCCACTCGATAAAATCACTTCATGATTTGCTTTGGCTAGGTGTTTTTTTCCATTGTGTAGGTACTCTATGCCCAATGCTTTAGACCCTTCAAATAAAATACGGGTGGCATGAGCATTCTTGATTACAAATAAATTTTTTCGTTTCTTTGCGCCCTTTAAATAACCAGTTGATGTGCTTGATCGACGCCCATTACGGGTGGTTAACTGCAAATATCCAAAACCCTCATGATTTAACCCATTAAAATCCTTAGTACGTGGATATCCTGATTGCACTGCTGCCTCAATAAATGCTTCACATAAAGGGTGGGGATCGCTTGGATTTGAGACCGCTAAAGGTCCACCAACTCCATGGTATTCATCTGCACCATTTTGCTGATCTTCTGATTTACGAAAATATGGAAGTACATCTTGATAGCTCCAACCTACATTTCCTAATTGGCGCCAATGATCATAATCCTCTCGCTGGCCACGAATATATACTAGGCCATTAATTGAGCTAGAACCTCCGATTACTTTTCCACGAGGTTGCGCAATTTTTCTATATGCTGTTTCCGAGTCAGGTTCATTTTTATAAAGCCAATTTACTTTGGGATTCGTAAAATGTTTTCCATAACCCAGAGGAATATGAATCCAGGGACTATTATCGTCTCCACCGGCCTCTAGCAGTAACACACGATTGTGCTTAGAGGAGGACAGCCGATTAGCTAGGACACAACCGGCACTGCCTGCTCCAACAATAATATAACTAAATTTATTGATATTCTTTTTCAGTGGAGGTAACTCCTAATAGAAATTTTTTAAATTGTTAATTATCTTAGAGGGAAACAGGTTGTCCGGTTTTAGCTGATTCTTCTATAGCTAGTGTAACCTCAAGTGTAAGACGTGCTTCAGTAGGAGTGGCATGAGGGATTTCATTTCCGGTAATGAGATGGTCAAACCAGGAACGTGATTCATTCGCCAAGGCACCCCAAAAATCACCTACAGCAAAATCAGCTGCCGATGTTGTCTGCATAAACATAAGATTGATATTATGGTCGGGTACGTAGGTATGTGGTGCTCCGTTGTCAGTATATAATAGGCTATCTTTATTATCTGCATCAAGCAGGATTACGCCTTCATCACCTAAAACTTCAAAGCGCGAGCTTTGTCCAACCGATGGGTATTTTGCTGGTAGCGCATAACAAATCCCCAGATTAACAATAGCGCCGTTTTCAAAGGTTATGATTGCCCAAGTAATATCATCAACATCGTAGCCCATATTAGAAAATACTTTGCCATGAGAACGCGCAATGACTTCTACCGGGCGAATGCCTTCAAGATACCAGCAAGCCATATCAACATAATAGGTGAGTACGTCTAAAACTGGTGTAGCTTTTGGAGACCGCTCGAGTATCTGTAGCATTTGAGCTCTTGAGTTATAGACCCGAGATTGAATACCTAATACTTCTCCTAAACGACCTTGTAATAGTTGTTCTTTAGCTAGCATCCATCGTCTTTCATGACGACGTGAATACCCAACGCGAAATTCAGTGCCTGTATTTTGAGCTGTTTCAATAATGGCATCGGCGTCTTCTAGAGTAAGTGCAATTGGTTTCTCAATAAGAACGGGCTTTCCAGCTTCGAGCGCCTGTACAATTGCGTCTCTATGGTCATGTTCTGGTGTTGAAACAATAACGGTATTAACGTTTGGATGATTTATCGCCTCTAGGTTGTTATCTGTGCTAAGGTTAGCGCCGGTGCGCTGTGATAAGATATCGGCGCGATGTTTATCTTTGTCAGACACCGCGAGGAAGTTCACTCCTGGGTATCGTGAAGCTAAGCTCGCTCGCAAAGTACCTATGCGTCCACAACCGATGACTGCAACCCCTAGATGTTCTCTTTGCATTTTTTACCTCCTGCACAGTATGACGACGTAGAATAAAAGACTATCATATCTATAATTTTAGATCGCTACTTTTATAATTTACTAATTAAGGTGTTAAATATGACTGAAGTAATACAAATTCGGCTGGGTGGCTATGGGCCACCAACAACTACACACAGCCGGGCACTAAAATTTATTGGCGATAGATTAGAAAAAGAATTTAGTGATCTGGTTGATATAAAATATATATGGAACATTATGGATTTTGGTTATCTCTCTAGTGATATAATGTGGCTGACTGAATGCGGTGTTCTAACAATTTCATATCAATCTACAAGTTATCTAACTAAGAGGGTTCCAGAACTAGGTTTTGTTGATCAACCATTTCTTTTTCCTGATATAGCTACTGCTCGCGCCGCCTTTGATGGCCAGCTGGGGAGGCATCTTATGAGCTGTATAGAGAGTCAATATAACTTTAAAGTACTAGGGTTTTTTGAGAATGGTTTCCGTCATATTTCAAACCGATTGCGTCCAGTTACGAAGCCCGATGATCTAGTTGATATGAAAATTAGAATGTTATCTAGCGATATTCATTCTCGTACATTTGAACTTTTGGGAGCTAATCCAATTCAAATGGATCTGACGGAGGCTATAGATATGGTTAAAGCAGGCACTTTGGACGCTCAAGAAAATCCTCTAGCTAATACCATCACATATAAAGTTCATAAATATCATCGCTATCATACTCTGAGTGGTCATTTTTATCTGTCGAGAGGGTTATGGGCTCATCGCAATAGCATTGAAGAATGGCCCGAAGAATTACGTTCTGGACTAGAAGATATTATTCCAGAATCTATAGAGTTTCAGCGTGGTTTGGCCATTGAAGAAGAAGAAGTGGCGCGACGTGAAATTGAAGGTGAAGGTTGTGAGATTATAGAACTTGATGCAGAACAACACGCTAAATTTGTTGATAGTGTGTACCAGCTAAAAGAAGAGGCCCGTAATATTTTCGGGGATGAAATGTTTAAAATGCTGTGAGTGATTAAAACAAGAAACGATAGAATAATATTATGGCCTATAAACTATATCATGTTTAATTTTTTTTAAAAAGAAAGCTTAGTTGGTTAGCCAATTTCATTAAGTGTTGGTGAGCCAAGTTTTTCTATTATCCATTTGGAGATAGATAACAATTTATCGTCTGCACGGTAACCACCAATAACTTGTATACTTACTGGTAAGCCATTTGGACCAATGTGTGTTGGTAGGTTAATACTTGGTAATCTAACAGCGGTCCAAAGACCTGGTAACCGTGGGTTTCCTGCGTATGCTATCCCTATGGGAGCTTCGCCATCCACGCAAGGCGCAATCAGAACATCAACTTCATCAAAGGTCTTATCTAAATCTTGTCGGCACTTCTCTGTTTGAATGATTGCTTTAATATAATCGCTATAATTCATATTAATGCCGGTATTAATTACTTCCTGAAATGTTTCACTTAATAAGTGTTTAAATTCAGTCCACTCATAGATCATATGTCGACTGCGTTCATAGCAATTAATTTTAATACGTGCTTCTTCCAATCCCTCAAAAGAATCTGGTGTAATTATGTCTTGTATCTTAGCCCCAGCTTCTGATAAGCGAGATGCAGAATCTTCTAATGAATTACGTGTTTCCTCTAACGTAATGTTCCATATAGGAGTCCTACAAATACCTATTTTTGGCGCAGACTCTAAGGTTTTGATCTCTGTATGTTTTCGGTTGACCAATACTGCTGTTATAATTTGAATGTCATCTAAACTGCGAACATGAAGACCTAAAGTATCCAGACTTTGTGAGGCAGCTTTTATGCCGGCGATATTATACGTTCCAAAAGTGGGTTTGTATCCAATGATTCCGCAGTAGGAGGATGGTCGCAGAATTGAACTACCAGTCTGGGTGCCAAAAGCAGCAGGTGTCATAAAGTCAGCTACAGCCGCGGCTGAGCCGCTAGAAGATCCTCCTGGACTATGATCTTTATTACGCGGATTACGTGTGGAGCCTGGAAAACTTCCAGCAAATTCTGTCGTAACAGTTTTTCCAAGAATAGTTGCTCCTGCGGCCTTTATTAAGGCGACGCAAGATGCGTCTGCCGTGGGTCTTCTTCCTTTGTATATTTTCGATCCCATTTCGGTGGGCATATCACAAGTATCAATAATATCTTTAACCCCGAAAGGCACCCCATGAAGAAGTCCTTTCGGGTTTTTTTTATCAGTTTTAAGAGCATTTTCTAGTGCTAGTTTGGGATCTATATAAGCCCAAGCATTTATTTCTTTCTCGCGTTCACTAATTCTTTCTAAGCATGATTCAACCACTTTAACAGAGGTGGTCTCACCGCTAGAAATTTTATTTGCTACTTCCTTTACTGATAACTGGTTAAGTTTTTTTTTCATACCCATCCTTTGTTTATATTAGTGCAGGTACGCCGACTTCATGAGCGGTTTCATTAAGTTTTTTTAATAGTGGAGCCGTAATTGGTATGCCATTGGACATGCGGTCTTGATAAACGCGCCAACTATTAGTTCCGGGCATACGGATTTCATCAACTCCAGGAAGCATAGCTGAACCGGTCATTTCTTTTGAAATACGATCTACATTAGCTTTGAATAGCTCCGTGTCCATAAAATGAGCGATATCTATCGCCATTATGAATTGTCCTGTATTTGTTTCGCTTTTTGGGTCTTCGCCAATATGGACTACATCGGATCCAAAAGCTGCGCCATTCAAGGTTCCTGCTAAAAACCCTATTACCATTGATAAACCAAAACCCTTAGCACCTCCAATGTGAGTTAGGATACCCTCATCGGCTAGTGCGGAGTCAGTTATTGGTTTACCAGCAGCATCCATCACCCAGCCTTCTGGCATTGCTTCGCCATGCATTGCTTTAACCATTATTTTTCCTAGGGAAGAATTGGTAGTTGCCATATCAATTACTACTGAAGGTTCTTTAAGAGCTGGAATAGCGACAGCTATTGGGTTAGTTCCCACCAAAATATCACTACCTCCATATGGCGCTGCGTGATTGGCGCTGCCTACGCAAGCAATTATACCAATTTGGTCTCGTTTTAATGCCATAGATGCATAGACGGCTGCTGCACCAGCATGATTAGAGTGCTGTAAGCCAATCCAAGCAATTCCACTTTTTGATGCAATGTCCATTGCTAGATTCATTGAGTATCTAGCTACTAGGTGTCCCATTGCATTATCGCCATTAACTATAGCCATTGCTGGTGTTTGCTTTTCTATTCGGATATTAGGTGTTTTGTTGATTGCCCCTCCTTTTATACGAGCTACGTACATAGGAACGCGGATACAACCATGACTATCTTTACCTAATAAATCTCCATCGGCCATAGCTATGGCCAGCTCTTCCGCATCATTCTTTGGAAGCCCTACAGCTAAAAAAACTCGACTCATATAATCTTTTAATTGATTATATGGTATCCGCTGAGCATTTTTATCTATGGGGAACTCAGAAGAGACAGATTCAGTTCTGGACATTTTGATAATCCTCCTAACATTAGAAAAAAGTTTTAGTTATTATTTAGATCCTATCTTATTAGAGCAATATTTGACCAAGTTTTAATTTATATTATTTTTTTGAAGAGCATCTTAGCGTAAATAATAAAATATAGAATGGTGAATTTATGTCTTACAATCCATCAACGAGTCTATCCCCCAGCTTTGTTAATCAGATACCTTCTTTTCTAACTGGTGAAGATTCACCGCGTGAATTACTTGAGCGATATATATCAGTAATACAAGCTCGCGATAATGAAGTGCGGGCTTTTGTTGATCTTAATCTTGATGGAGCGCGTTCTTCCGCTGATGCTTCTAGTAAGAGGTATGCAGAAGGCAAACCTATCTCCCCTATTGATGGTCTTCCAATAGGTATTAAAGATATTATTGAAACAAAAGATATGCCGACCCAATGTGGAAGTCCAATCTATAAAGGCCACCAAAGTGGACGAGATGCTCCAGTTTCGGCTGCATTAAGAAGAGGTGGAGCCGTAATAGTTGGGAAGACCGCTACGACTGAATTTGCCTACGGTAATGTAATGGCAACAACTAATCCTTTTGATTCTGACAGGACACCTGGAACCTCTTCAAGTGGTTCAGCTGCATCAGTAGGAGCTGGAATGATACCTGTAGCCATTGGTACACAACTCATGTCATCAGTGATGCGACCGGCAAGTTATTGTGGACAGGTTGGAGTTAAACCAACCTACGGAGCAATTAGACAGGCAGGTATTCATCCTTTTTCCCCATCAGGAGAACATGTTGGGGCTCATGCATCATCTCTTGCTGATGCTTGGGCTGTTTTGCGTTTTTTATCACACGAAGCCGGGCCCGTTCCGGGTTCTCATGGAATAGTGGGTCCTGATAAGTTGCCAGCCGCAAATAAGCCAGTAAAACTTATCCGCATGTATACACCTGGATGGGAAATTTCAAATGCTGATGTCAAAAGTAGCTTTGAGACCGCTCTTGAACGATTAGAAAGCGCAGGTGTTGAGATTGTTGAGCCTTCTTCCTTACCAAGTCTACAACTCTTAGAGGACTATTTTTCTCGTGTTGAGTGGTGCATTGCTGAAATCGCTGCTTTTGAAATGCGTTGGCCTTTTTTCGAATATGAGGCAGCCGGATATACTCATCATCCCCGCATTTCTAATCTTCTTTCGCGTGCACATGAAGTTACTTTATCAGACTACCACAAAGCTCTAGAATTTAAATCTAGACTGAAAGAGCATTTTTTAGGGTTAAGTAATGAATTTGATGGCATCGTGGGTTTAACAGCTCCAGAGGTGGCTCCAGTTGGTTTAGAAAACCTGGGTCATCCAGTTAATTGTTCCCCTGCAACATGCATGGGAGCACCATCTTTAACTCTACCGTTATTAGTAGCCAATGATATGCCTCTTGGTCTACAGTTGATTGATTTTCATAATGAGGATGCATCACTGTTTTCGAAAGCAGCATGGGTTAATAATTTCTTACAGAAATAAAATAAATTAGGGAGAATAATATGAGTGAACTTGGGAAAAAACGCGATGTACATGTTGAAGATCATTCAATAGGTCTTGCGACGATGAAGGAAGCTCTAGAGTTTGATCCAAAAAAAACAGCTATATTGACCGTAGACATGCATCGCGGGCATTTAGATATGGTAAATGCAACTATGCCGGCGCTTCCTGAGGAGGCCACCCGTGTCCTTGATGGTGCAAGCGATTTTTTAAAATTTGCACGTCTACATGAGATGAAGGTCTATCACGTTGTTTTAACTATGCGTGAACATGAGATGGCAGATTCTTTAAACCCACGTCATGCGGTTGGTGGAGTCACTTTTTCAGAGAATACGGTTCCTACAGAGGCACAAGAGCAAGGTCTGTTGCATAATATTGAAGGTTCAGTTCAAACAGAAGTAATGCCTGAACTTGATAGACAGCCAGAGGACTATCTTCTAACTAATAAAAAAACATTATCATGTTTTATTGGTACTGAGCTTGAATGGTCACTTAAACGGAATGGAATAGATACATTATTAATTATGGGTATTAATACCAACACGTGTTGTCAGAATGCTGCTTTTGATGCATTTAATTACGGATATAAAGTGGTTTTACTGTCGGATTGTGTATCGTCAATGTATGGCCTGGATTTGCATCAATTCGCATTGGAGAATGTTGCTCGCTGTTTGGGTTGGGTCCTTACTAATGACGAAGCAAAGCAGAAAGTTATTGATTACGAACACCGACATCATAATGTAATCCAGTAAATTTTGTAAGTTTCATGAGCGAGTTAGTTTAGATGGGGAGGAAAACCATATGCCTATAGTAAATACCGGTCGTTTTGATATTAATTATGTGGAAGAGGGTGAAGGGTTCCCTATTATTTTAATTCATGGCTTGGCAGGTGATCATACTGCCTGGTTTCCTCAAATAGCTGCTTTGAAAAATAAATACCGTGTTATTGCGTTTGATAACCCTGGATCAGGTAAAAGTTCTAAGGTGCAAAACCCAGTAAGTAGTGCAGATCTTGCTGATGCGACACTTGGGTTAATGGATAAACTTAGTATTAAAAAAGCCCATGTTGTTGGAAGGTCTATGGGTGGTGCTATTGCTCAACAAATGGCATTAAGGTCTCAAGATAGTATTCAATCAATGGCTATGGCCGCTTCTTTCGCAAGACTTGACCCTCTTGGCAGTCAAATAATTAAGAACATGCAGCAGCTTCTTAGCTGGAGAAAAAGCTGGTCTGAGTGGGCTCCTCACGCTGTGAATTTGTTTGTTGCCCCTGAATTTTTTAATGAAAATCCAGATTTAATAAAAAATATTACGATGCTTATTAGTGATGAAAGTCGTGATATGATATCTTATGATCATCTGGCAACTACATGCTTAGAACATAATGTGATAGATGAACTGGGAAGTATAAAAACCCCAACGCTTGTGATGGCTGGTAAATTTGATCCTATTTGTTCTATGACGGCACAAAAATGGATGGTTGATGCTCTACCGGATGTTGAACTAACTGTATTTGAGAAATCGAGCCATTTTTTTCTAATGGAAGAGAGCTTGAAGGCCTTAACTGCCATCGAGAATTGGTTAGAACAAAACTCTTAAGAATACTAACTATTTTAAAACATCAAATATTATATAATTTATATTATCTAATTTAGGCAAAGCACAGACAGGCCAAATAATTAGGATCTTAGTTGGCTCTAAAGAATGTGAATATAACAGTCTATCCACTGTATGTTGATACTTACTAATGTTTTCAACAGTTTATGATATAATTGAAACGATTGCTCATACTACGCATCATAAAAAAAGATTTCGGAGAAACCCATGACCGTAACAATCGAACGCCTTCGTCCAGAGTTCCTTTGGAACAAACCTCACTTCACCAATCTGATCACTAGCAAAGGCGGCAAGACGGTTTACCTGTCGGGTCTGGTTGCCGGAACGATTGATGGTGAACTGGTTGGACCCGGCGATCTGGGTGCACAGATGGCTTACGTCTATGACACGATCCGGCAGTCACTCGAACTTGTCGGGGCGACGCCCGCAGACATCGTACGCCAGCGTGTTTTTATTGTTGGTCTGACCCCTGCACAGCGCCCGATCATCATGAAGGCGATGATGGATTTCTACGGCGACAATCAGTCCGCCACGAGCACGTGTGTGGGTGTCGATGCCTTGCTGCTCGAAGGCGCGCTTGTCGAAATTGATGTCACAGCCGTAATCGGCGCCTGACTTTTTTCGACCGGAAGTCGAATGTTGCTGTTAAACGTAATGGTAATTCTGTCATAGGCTAATAGTGAATTAATATTGTTTATTACCATTTACTCCACATACCCCATACTGCCTCCTCAAAAACCTGAGAAAACCGTTTTGAATCAAATAGTGGGGAACTGATGACTTGAGAACGCAAATTGAGTCTTAATTTATTAAGCCGATCAAAATCGGAAGAGTTTATAATTGCTTTTTCAACATAGTCATCATCAGATTTTGCTATCCAGTTTTGTAAACCAGCATTATTAGCTATTGTTTCTCCGGCATGTGATAAAAATCTATTACCCTTTTTTGTAATTATTGGCACACCCATCCATAGACCTTCAATCGTAGTCGTCCCTCCTGGGTACGGGAATGGGTCAAGAGCAATATCAACACGGTTATAAGATTCTAGATATTCTGCTCTTGGTGTGTAACCTTCCATTATTATTCTGTCAGTACAAATTCCGTGTTTGGAAAAGCTGGATAAGGTGTTTTTACGAATTTTGAGATCTGATGCCTGTTTATTTTTTAAAAACAATTTGCTGTTTGGTACCTCATGCATAATGCGTGACCACAATGATATAATTGAACTATTTATTTTGGACAAATCATTAAAACAGCCGAAGGTAATGAACTTATTTTTAAGAGCCGGGAGTGCAACAATAGATGTATTTTCTGCCGGCTGGGTAAAGCACCAGTATGTTTCTGGGAGCCGCCATATTTTTTCTGTGAAATGCTGTTCTTCAGATTTAGGTGCTGTCCACTTGTCAGCTATAAAATAATCTATTTCATTTACGCCGGTGGTAGCAAAATACCCGAGCCAACTTGCTTGTATAGGTGCAGGTTTCCATGCAAAGACAGGAAGTCTGTTTTTCGCTGAATGACCTGAGAGATCAATAAGGATATTAATCTCATCTTTACGGATTAGTGCCGCAAGTTCTTGATCAGAAAGATTATAAACGGAATGCCATTTATAAAATGACTTTTTAATTCTTTCAGTCACGTTATCTTTATACAGCTGATTATAATACGCAATTAACTTTAGCTTGCTGTTCTCATTTTTAGCTATGGTTACAATTAAATTTTCAATAAAATGGCCAACAGGATGATTATTAAGGTCTCCAGAAACAAATCCTATTTTTAGTTCAGAGGGGGACTTTAATGGTTTTTTCCATTCTCTAGTACCCTTGGTCAGGCTTTTTACTAATTCTCCATAATTTTTGGCCTCAGTAACTATTTTTTGCGATTCAACTGACAAAAAATTAAGGACAAAAAGAATATTGCTTCTAGCCTCTGTATAACCAGCTCTAATTTTTATGGCTTTATTATAGTATTCAATGGCTTCATTGTATTTTCCTAAATCTTTAAGAACATTACCCAAGTTGTTATAGGCTTCCGCAAAGTTTTTATTTATATTTATTGATTTATTAAAACACTCCATTGCTTCCGAAAATCTATTGAGGTCTTTGTAAACGTTTCCTAAGTTATTATGTGCATAAGCAAAATCGCTCTTTAACCTTATAGCCTCATTAAGGTTATTTTGCGCCGCATCATATTCATAAATGTCAGAAAAAATATTGCCCAGATTATTATATGCCTCAGCATATTTTGGATTTATAGCGATTGCTCTCTCATAACTAGAAATTGCTTTTTGTATATTTCCCAATGCTTTATAGGCGGAACCAAGGTTAAATGCTGCTTCGGCATATTTAGGATTTACGGAAAGTGTTTTTTGGTAGGCAGTAATTGCCTCATTAATTCTACCCTTAAATAACATTGCGTTAGCATAATTATTATGAGCTATGTCAAAATCAGGTTTATAATTTATTGCTTTTTTAAAGTTTATGGCAGCTATATCCCAATTACCTAAATCTAGGTAAATTTTGCCAATATTATTTAAGGCGTACTCGTAGTCAGGTTTAATAGATAGTGCTTTTTCAATAAGCGTAATGCCTCGTTTACTTTCACCTTTTTGATGCAGAATCAATCCTAGATGGTGCAAGGCAACTTCTTGGTTGGGAGTTTTCTCTAATACTTTTCTATATATATTCTCGGCTTCAGCTAGGCGATTAGCATTATGGTGATTAGCGGCAATGTCGAGCGCTTGTTTTACAGATAAGGTTTGTTTTTTTTTAGTCAAAATATGTCTCTAGTAAAACTAAGAATTTATATACGAATAGGTTATTTTAATAACAAATGAATTATTTGAAAATGAATAATAAAAAATGTAGCGATATAATATAAATTTATTATTATTTCTAAGCTTACTTCTATTCGCTACTTTTATTAATACCAGATATGGTATTTAGTAAAAGTAGTAATTAATTAAATAAAAAAATGGGGTAACCAATGGTTGATTTTTTGCTAACGCCACGTCAAGAAGAACTTCGTTCTATCGCCAAAAAATTTGCTATAGAAGTTATGATTCCTTCTGCAGAGAAAGCTGATCGTGAACCAGATCCAGCTAAGTCTTTTGACTGGAATGTAGTGCGCGAGGGCTCTCGTCTTGGATTACGAACACTAACTATTCCAAAAGAATTTGGCGGCGAAGGGGCTAATGTCGAAACTGCTGCCATGATTGGTGAACAGCTTGCTTATGGTGATTTGGGCATGGCGGTCGCCTTTGATCAAACATGGAAAATTCTTACAGCTGTTTGCAGAGTTGCTAATGACGCACAACGCAAACGTTGGTTGCCCTTGATTGTTGAAGATGACACTTGCCTTATGGGTATTTGTTCAACAGAGCCTACCGCAGGAAGCGAAAACATACTTCCGTATCAAGAACCGGGTAAGGGTATGCAGATGCGGGCAGAAAAAAAAGGTGATGTTTGGGTGCTTAATGGCACCAAGCGTTATATATCAAATGGTGGGTTAGCTAAATATTATATGGTGCGGACCCGTAACGATCCTGACGGACCTTTACGAACAAGTCTGACGTCTTTTATGGTTTCAGCTGATGCGCCGGGTTTTGAGGTAACAGAGGTTTGGGATAAACTTGGACAACGCTGTGTTCAAAATGGAACACTGCAATTTACAAATGTTGAAGTACCCGATTCAGATAGAGTTGGTGAAGTAGGTAATGCGGCCCAGATTGGTACTGAATTTTTACTTGGTTATGGTTCTAACATTCAGGCAGGCGCTACAGTGCTGGGGGTGGCACAGCGTGCTTATGACTTGTCAGTTCAATATGCATTTGAACGTGAACAAGCTGGAGGTCCTATAATTAACCATCAAATACAACGCACGCGTTTAGCTAGAATGGCCATGCAGATTACAGCTGCGCGCGCTTATATCATGCAGTCAGCCTGGTCGGCGGGAAGACCAGACCAGGACCCTATGCACGCTAGTCTTTGCAAAGTATTTGCTTCTGAGGTAGCGGTTCATGTTTGTCAGCAGGCTCTCGAACTTTGGGCTGCCGCGGGCTATATGCGTAAAAATCCATTAGAAAAACTAATTCGAGATGCTCAGAGTTTTTTACATTCAGACGGCACCAACGATGTATTGGCATTAAAAGCAGGCAACTATCTTATGAAACCTGATCCGTCTGACCTCGTTTATAGTAAAAGAGCTGCTGAAGCCGCTGCTGGTCGCTAATTAAAAAGCTGTGTTAGCAAAAGACAGATTTAACTAAATTATAAATCTAAGACAGATAAGAATTTATAAAAGGATTTTATTTTCTCTGAGTATTTTAATTTTGTCATCATCCATATTCAGCAGGTTTTTCAATACTTGGGGTGCTGATTTTCCTAAGGGATCGACCCAGTCCCTGGCTTGCGTATTACTATTGTCAAATGTGAAGGGCTGGTTGGGCACTTTTATTTCTCCCGATGGATCTGTTGCTTTGGTAAAAGCTGCGCGGTGAATTATTTGTGGGTCATCAAATATCTCTGACACCTCGCGGTAGCGTGCGCATGGAACTTTTCCTTTTAGTAAAATTTCTTCGCAGACGGACGCGTTCCTAGTTATAGTCCAGGATTCAATCAAACCGATCATTTCGGAGTAATTTCGACTTCGGCTTGAGTGATCATTAAATCTCGGGTCTTTAATCCACTCCTGGTGCCCCATTGCATTTGCCATCGCTTCAAAGGTTGGCTGATTTCCCGGCGCTACCATTATAAAACCATCAGCAGCACGCACTGGTTGGTACAGACCGCGAGGTGAGTCGACAGGATTTTGAGAAATCTGAAGTTCATAAACCATAAGCCAGATCATGCTCTCTAATAGGGATACATCAATATATTGTCCCTGACCACTTTGTGTTCGAGAAAACAAAGCGGCGCTAATTGCTCCAAAAGCTTGTACGCCGGCCATGACATCCGCAAAGAATACCCCGACATGGCCAGGCTTTGTCAATTCTGGCTGTTGTTTCATGTTTTCTATTTCATAGCCTGATGCAGCTTGTACAACGGGAGCAAATGCAGCATTCAAGGCTGAGGGACCTGTTTGGCCAAAGCCAGAAATGGAGCAGTAAATTATATCAGACCGAACTTCTCTTATTGCTGCACAGTCAAGCCCCAACCTGGCCATCACACCGGGTCTTGAGTTTTCTACAACTACGTCGCAATGGCGAGCGAGGTCTAAGGCGATTGCACTACCATCCTTGGTTTTCAGGTCAATCGCTATTGAGTGTTTTCCTACATTTAAATGACCATAAACTGCGCTGTTGCCGCCACGAACCGGGACTGCGTGGCGGTTTTGTTCTCCCTCAATTCTTTCAATTTTGATAACCTCAGCCCCCATGTCAGCTAATTGGCGGGTACAGTATGGCCCAGCCATCATGGTGGTGAAGTCCAGCACTCGAATGCCTTTCAACGGTCCTGGTTTAACATTTTCTATTTTCATTTAAGTAAGTCTCTGGCTACTAACATACGTTGGATTTGATTAGTACCTTCAAAGATTTGAGTTACTTTGGCATCGCGCATAAATCGTTCTACTGAATGTTCTTGCATGTAGCCGGCTCCACCTAGAATTTGTACCGCATCTGTGGTTACCTTCATGGCCACGTCACTAGCCATACATTTTAATGTTGCGGTTAATGACCCGTAACTTTCCATCTCATGACTATCATAGCGTGCTGCCACTTCATAAAGTAAAGCTCTAGTTGTCTCTATTTGCATGGCCATATCGGCCATCATAAACTGTAAACCCTGAAATTCTGATATTGGTTTTCCGAACTGTTCGCGCTCTTTACTATAGGCAATTGATAACTCTAGGGCGCCCTGGGCAATGCCTATTGCAGATGCTGCCATTGCTGGTCGGTTAAACTCCATGCACTTCATAGCAATTGTAAAGCCTTCACCATTTTTACCAATCATGGCTCCTGATGGAACTTTCACTCTATCAAAAAAGAAATCGCAGTTGGGTGTTGCTCCGTTATAACCCATCTTCTTATTATTGGTGCTGCGGACCACGCCTTTAAGCTTGGTGTCTACAATAAATGCCGATATTCCCTTAGCGCCTGGTTTTTCATTGGTGCGGGCAAAAACCAAAACATAATCTGCAACGGGACCACAGGTCACGTAAATTTTGTTTCCGCTAATTTCCCATTCATTTCCATCTTGTACGGCTCTCGATTTAAGGGAAGCTGCATCTGAACCAGCTTCCGGTTCAGATAGGGCAAAAGCTACTAGTGTTTTTCCTTTTGCAAGCAAAGGAAAATATGTATTTTTTTGGGTTTCAGATCCTGCAAAAACCAAAGGTAGCGCCAACCCATTACCGTTTTCCCCAGCCATAACAGAAAGGGATAAAGAATGACGGGCAATTTCTTCTCTTGCAATACATAGCATAGTTAATGAACCTTCTGGTCCACCATATGCTTCCGGTACACTCCATTGTATCAATCCCAACTCACCAAACTTTTCTATGAGTTCTTGAGGAAAGCGATCGTTTAAATCTATTTCATTCGCAATGGGAGCTACTTCGCTATCTGCAAATCGTCTCATTTGGTTTTGGAAAATACGTTCTTCTTCAGTAAATCTTATTGGCGTATAGGCCATAACAGTAATACCTCAAATGCCGGTTGTATCAACTTAGTAACGTCTAAGTGAAAATATAAATACTTAATTCTCCATTCTTTTATAAAGTGCGAATAAACGCTCCCAATGGCGTTCAGCCGCGTCTTTATCGTAACACCACCTCAAAGGAAAAGCGAAGCCGTGGTGAACATCTGGGTGAACTTCAAGCTCTCCTTCGACACCTGAACTGTTGAATAAAACCTTAAGCTCTTTAACCATTTCGGGTGGAGCTAAGTCATCGTGTTCGGCACATGATATATATAATTCTCCTTTAACCTTTTGAAAGTTAAGGTGAGGACTTTCTTCTGCGTCACTAACAATCCATGTGCCGTAAAAAGAAGCTGCAGCAGAAATTTTGTCTGGATACCGGGCTGCTGCTGCTAACGCATATGGTCCACTCATACAATATCCATGACAGCCAACACGACCTTTTTTTACCTCATCATTGTTTTCTATGAACTGAAGCATAGCTGCTATGTCTTTCATAACAGGCGGTATAGTCATCTTGGTTCGTATAGATCGCATAGCGGTATAGTCCTGACTACCTTCAGTTAGTACATCTGGTCCAAATATTGTATTTTTCCCCGAACGATAATACAGGTTTGGCATTAGAACGTAGTACCCTGTAGTGGCTAAACGTCTGGCCATGTCGCGCAGTTCTTCACGAATACCTGGAGCATCCATTAATAAAAATATTGCTGTATGGGGACCGTTCCTTTCGGGTCGGGAAATAAAAGTCTCCATTTGACCATCTTCAGTTAATATATCAATGGTTTCTTCAATCATCTATCAAACCTTACTTTTTAGCGGTCTATCAAATCAAAATATATGAGCTATAACAGTAAATAATCTACTCTTATATTAGTAATTGAATTAGCATAAATGTATTATTACAACTAGTGAGCAATCCAGTTTATAAAGCGTAATTATATAAAGTATTTCCAAAGTGATATCACTGTATAAAAAAACTTTAGAATTGATATTAAATCAACAAAGCCTCTAAGTCGGATTATGTTAACCTATGCATTATAATAGTGTTTTCTCATTAGCCGATAATAAGCTTTTTGCTCTTCAAAATGTGTTTGAACTTAATGGACGCATAAGTCAGTACCCTAAAAGTGCCCGAGGATATACTCCTTCTATATGTTATCTCTTAAAACAAGATGATGGTGCATTACTTCTAGATACTGGTTATACGGCCCATGAAGGGTCTTTATTAAGCCAAATTAAATCAATCATTGATATCGATCTACCGCTTCATGTTTTTCCAATGCGTATTAACGAATTTATGTCGGTGTGCAATGCAATGCCTATAGCAGAAATGTTCAATGTAATTGCTTGTTATGCTCCTATTCCAGATATTGATTGTTGGTTGGATTTTAATTGGGATAATAGAGATGGTGATAACGCGGAGCCATTAAACTTGAAAACGGCATTATTGGATCCAAAGGGAAAAATTGAAGTTGGTAATAGTGGTTTAAGGTTAGTTGACGCTTTCAACGCACCTATTAGGTTAATTAATACAAGTTGGATATATGATGGCGTTACCCGGACTTTATTTACGTCCGATATGTTTACACATTTTTGGAGTGATAAACCTGAAGGTCCATGGATATTGACCGCAAATGATGATAATTCTAGCGTTGAAAGTGTTAAATCCTTTCTACTGAATACTCGGTACTGGTGGCTTGCGGGGGCAAATATAGATGGACTGCGACAAGAGGTGATGGATGTGTTTGAACGTTATGAAATAGAAACTATTGCTCCGGCTTACGGTGCAATATTGCAAGGACGGGATTTGGTAGAACGGCAGTTTTCTCTGCTCAATGACGCCCTATTAAGCTTAGATAAATCACAAACTGGTTCTGAATATGTAGTGCGCGGTGTGGAGAGATAGAATTATGGGTAATCAAAGTTTATTACCGAGAGAAATAGCACCCGGTGTTTTCTGGTTGGGCGACTGCTTAGAGCAGCCATTTCGTGGAAAAATATACCATTCTTACAATGCAGCTTATCTTATTGTGGGTTCTGAGGCTTCTTTGTTAGTTGAAACTGGGCATCCAAAAGACTTTCCTCTTATAGAGAAACAAATGTCTGATGTTTTATCAAACAGTAATGCTCCACCTCTAAAATATTTATTTATAACGCATCAAGAAACCCCCCATTCAGGAGGTTTGGGTCGGCTTATACGTAAATATTCTGATCTAACGATACACGGTGATATTAGTGATTACCATCTTGCTTTTCCAGAATATGCTGAACGCCTAAGACCAATGGAAGTAGGGGATTTTATTGATCTTGGAGATCGAAAGTTTTTGGCTGCTGAACCTGTTATAAGAGATTTACGCACTAGTTTATGGGGTTTTGATACAAATCACAGGGTATTATTTCCCGGTGATGGTTTTGCTTACAGTCATTATCATTGGGATGGACACTGTGGACAAATTGCCGAGGAAGCAAAATCCCTTGATTTGATAGATGTTTCAGCCGTTTTCGCAGAACGTGCTCTATATTGGACAATGTTTGCTGATATGAATGTTTATGTAGAGCGCTTAAAGTCATTACTAGTAGAACTCGATGTATCTATAATAGCTCCAACACATGGACTTCCGGTACTTGATCTAGAAAAAACAGTTCCATTAGCTATGGAAGGTCTGCTGGCGGGCAGAGATTTAGTATTTTCTCAAGAAGCTATTGTGTCTTCTGAGAGAGAGAAACTATCCGCTTAAGAAGATTCTAGATTTCGATGGGGCTAAACTATTAGAAGGAGAGGTAAATGCCTATCATAAGGGTCAATGGGCTTAACATAAATTATGAGGTGGTTGGAGATGAAGGTCCTTGGACCACATTAATCACTGGCGGTAGACGGGGTTATGCAGAGTTTGTTCCGCTAGCTCAAAAAATAGCTGCCAAAGGATTTAGGGTATTAATGCATGATCGGAGAAATACGGGCTCATCGGATACATCATTCGAAGGTAAAGACGTCGAAGAAGTCACTTGGGCAGACGACTTATATGAGCTTCTGAAGCAACTAAACGCTCTGCCTGCTTTTATTGGTGGATCGTCGTCGGGTGCTCGTACAGCTATTTTATTTGGTTTGCGTTACCCTGAAGTTACTAGTGGTTTATTATTATTTAGGGTCACAGGTGGGGCATTCGCTGCCGAACGTTTGCCAGAAAGTTATTATAACCAGTTTATACGTATGGCTGAAGATGGAGGTATGGAAGCTATTTGCAAGGATCCGCAATATGCCGAACGTATTGAAGCTAATCCCATGACGGGTGATTTGTTAAAAAATATGCGTCCAGAGAAATTTATTGAGGCTATGACTCACTGGCATGACCAGTTTGTAGCTGGAAAAGATTTGCCTGTTTTTGGCGTAAGCGAGTCTGAGCTTAACTCAATGAATATGCCAGTAATAATAATTCCTGGTAATGACAAAGTGCACGATTCTGCTGCTGGACGTATTGTTCATGAAATGATACCTGGCAGTGAATTACATAAATTACCAATCGAGGATCAAGATCTCCCATTAGTTCCTTTTGAAGAATGGAGCCCGCACGAACCAGAGATAACAGAGGTTTTTACCGAATTTATGTCTAAGCATTCAGGATAAGTATAAATTTAACTACAACAAGGTCTTTCATCCCATGGCAAAACGTGGCAAAGCTGTTCAGTTCTCTCGTACTGGAAATCCTGCAGAAGTTGTTGAGCTGGTTGATATAAACGAGCCCGATCCCGTTAGTGGAAACATTTTGTGCAGAATAGAGGCTGCACCTATAGCTCCATCACATATTCTGAAGTTATCTGGAGCATACGGAGAACATCCAGACCTGCCTGCTATACCGGGTAATGACGCATTGGCAACTGTTGTTGAGGTGGGGCCAGACGTAACTCGGTTTGCTATTGGAGATCAGTTGTTACTGCCTCATGGTAGCGGTGGTTGGCGCCAGTTTTCATCAGTAAATGCATCAGATGTGAACATTACTTTTCCACCTGATGGTGATCCACTGCAATTATCAATGTTACTTGCCAATCCGCCGACTGCTTATCTAATGTTAACACAATATGTTAGGTTGCAACCAGGTGACTGGGTTATTCAAAATGCCGCAAATTCATCTACTGGCCAGTACTTGGTTCAACTGGCAAATCACTTCGGATGGAGAACAGTCTGTGTAGTTCGTAGAGAGGGAACAGAAGAAATTCTCTCTGGTTGTGGCGCCGATTTGGTCATAGTTGATGGACCTGACTTGGCAGATAGAGTTGCGGAGGCAACAGGAAATGCTCAGATAAACCTTGGTATAGATGCTGTAGCAGGCGATGCGACTGCTCGCATTGCGGCCTGCCTTGCGGATAAAGGTACATTAGTTAATTATGGACTGCTATCTGGTTTACCTTGTCAGATCCCCCCAAGTGATATTGTTTTTAGAGAAATTACGCTAACTGGGTTTTGGTTACATAAATGGCTCAGTGAGAAAAGTTCGCTTGCTGAGAGGCAACAAATGTATTCCCTCTTAAGGGACCTTGTCGTTGAAGGTATTCTTCATGCTGAAGTCGAAGCAACATATCCACTTACAAAAGCTAAAGATGCTGTAATACACGCTATGCGTGAAGGACGTAATGGTAAAATTCTTTTTACTCCTCAGGCTGAAGATTAAATTAATATTAAAATAAATAAGTTAATCAATAATGTAGAATCACATGAGTAATAATAACAATAAAGAAAATAAAACTGAAGCAATAAACGAGTTTGATGCCGTTATTGTTGGGGCCGGGTTTGCAGGCATGTATATGCTATATCGGCTAAGAAATATGGGGCTTTCTGTATTAGTCGTGGAGGCAGGTAGTGATGTGGGAGGAACGTGGTATTGGAATCGCTATCCGGGCGCACGATGTGATGTTGAAAGCATGCAATATTCCTACCAGTTCTCAGAAGAATTGCAGCAGGAATGGGAATGGACTGAACGCTATGCTACGCAACCTGAAATTCTTCGCTACGTAGACCATGTTGCAGAGAGGTTTGATTTACGTCGGGATATAAAATTTAACACGCGAGTTATATCAGCTACCTTTGACGAAGATAAAAGCATTTGGGCTGTTAAAACAGCTGATGATACGTTTTTAGCAAGCTACTGTATAATGGCCACAGGCTGTCTCTCCGCAGCTAATAAACCCACCTTTGCAGGCCAGGATGATTTTAAAGGAGAAATCTATCATACAGGAAATTGGCCACATGAAGGAGTTAATTTTGGTGGTAAAAGGGTTGCGGTTATTGGTACTGGATCTTCTGCTATACAATCAATACCGGTAATTGCCAAACAAGCTAAGCAACTGACTATATTTCAGCGTACAGCAAATTATGCTGTACCTGCTCATAACAGACCATTAGATCCTCAAGTGGTTAAGGATATTAAGGCAGAATATTCTGCCTTTCGAGCGCAGGCTAAATTAACTCCTACTGGTAATTTTTTTGATGTTGGCGAAACTTCGGCTATGGCTGTTTCAAAAGAGGAGCGTGAACGCGAGTATGAGTCTAGGTGGGCGGACGGAGGTTTACAGTTTTTAGCTGCCTACGCAGATACAATGTTTGATGCAGAGGCTAATAAATCTGTGGCAGATTTCGTCCGTAATAAGATTCGTTCAATAGTTAATGATCCGCAGGTTGCTGAATTACTGGTGCCTAAAAATATTATTGGATGTAAACGCCTTTGCGTTGATACAGGTTACTTTGCTACCTACAATAAAGGGAATGTTGACTTAGTCGACATAAGCACTAATCCAATTGATTTTTTCACAGAGAGTGGTCTTTCTGTTAATGGAGAAACCTATGAAGTAGATATTATTATTTCTGCTACAGGTTTTGATGCTATGACAGGAGCCCTCTTAAAAATTGATATTTCTGGTCGTAATGGAATGTCTCTAAAAGAAAAATGGACGGATGGACCGCAGGCTTATTTAGGACTAGCTTTAGCTGGATTTCCTAATATGTTTATTATCACGGGCCCTGGAAGTCCATCAGTTATATCTAACATGCTGCCAGCTATCGAGCAGCATGTTAACTGGATAACTGATTGTATAGGCTATATGAGAGGGCAGGGGTTTAGAAGAATTGAAGCTGAATCAGAGGCAGAAAAGCTCTGGGTAGCCCATGTGAGCGAAGTTGCTGGAATGTCACTCAGATCTACATGTAACTCATGGTATGTCGGTGCAAATGTACCAGGAAAACCAAGGGTTTATATGCCTTATATAGGAGGGGTCCCAGCTTATGCTGAAAAGTGTAGGCAAGTTGTTGAAGATGGCTATGATGGCTTTGCACTTAATTAATTGTCTAGCTCCTTATAATAACGAAAGATACCATGCTCGTTAAATGGTATCCGGTTTGGCGACTCCAAGTATCTTCTAATACGAGGTCTTTTTGATATGCGTGCACTAAGACTGATTGTGCGGGGATAATCGGACTCTATTTTTTGCATTGCACTTGGGAATGCGTAGCGTAAACCTTCAATAATTTGAAATAGTGATAGATCTGCGTAACTAATACGCGCACCAACAAGGTTATATGGCCCGGACGGATTTCTTTTAATAACTAGTTCCATGTAGTTTAGAAACTTTGGTAAACGAGATGAAGTGAAATCAAAAGAACGGCGGCGTGCCTCCTTCTTTTGTTCTGCATAATACAAGCTTTTTGCTAAAGGGTGATGCGCGTCATGGACCTCAACCAGAAAATCACTAATAACTAGCTGTAGTTGATGTACCCACATACGGCCATCTTCGTTCTTAGGTGCTAATTTATGACGTGCGCCAAGAAACATTAAAATATTTGGTGTTTGAGATATTATTTTTTTTCCAATAATAAGAATTGGAGGTGCGTAAACTGGGTAAGCAGTTTCTTTATCATTAATTAGATTAAGTATTGATTTAACACCACCACCTTTACTTGCAGGTTTTCGAGCCACATCTGTGTATTTTACGTCAGCTTCTTCCATGGCAAGACGTATAAATTCTCCTCGTCCTTGGATGGAGGGCCAATAAAAAAGTTTGTATACCAAGAGAAGATTCTTTCTGTATGTTTTTAAGTATATATAATTTTGAGCTTCTCAAGATTGTCAATTATAGGAATAAAAAACAATACCGTTTACTAGCAAAATATTTTTGTTAAGTTTTTCATTCTAAAAATATTTATAACTTGGAAACATGTAATTATATAAGTAATAAGGGGTCTTAAATATTATGGTTCTGAGGTTTGCGCCCTAATAATTTATCGTTACCTGACAAGGAGATTAAAATGAAGCTATTGTATTTTGATGATTTTAAGCTGGGCGTTCTGCGAGGTAATGAGGTGGTCGATGTTACTTCTCAGGTCCAAGATATTCCGCATGTCGGTCCTCATGATCTGATTAATGGGCTAATTGAGCGTTTTGATGACTACCGAGGTAAACTAGAAGAGGCTGCAGAAGCAGGCTCCGGCATACCTATTGCAGAAGTTCGCATTCGACCTCCTCTACCTAAGCCTGGCAATATAGATTGTATGGCGGTTAATTATATGGAAGATGGTACACTTCCTGCACCAGCGCCAATAAATGCATTTCATAAAGCTTCTAACACTGTAATCGGTCATGGTGACAGTATGTTGCTTACCGATATTCCCGCAGCTATATTTGAAGGTGAGGCTGAGCTTGGTCTAGTAATTGGAAAACGTGCTTCTCATGTCAGTGCAGCGGAATCAATGGATTATATTTTTGGTTATGTAAATTTTATTGATGGATCGGCAAGAGGTTTACCGCCTGATAGTAATGTGTTTTTTCAAGCTAAGTCGCGTGATACTTTTGCCCCTATAGGGCCATATCTCGTAACAGCTGATGAAATTGAAGATCCACAGAACCTTGCGGTGAAGTTGTGGGTTAATGGAGTATTAAAACAAAATTTTAATACTAATGATATGGCTCATAAAATCCCTCGACTCGTAGAATGGCTAAGTTCAATACATGACCTTGAACCTGGTGATATAATAGCTAGTGGCACTAACCATCGTGGTCTAAATGCTTTTCAAGATGGAGATGTGATAGAATTAGAAATTGAAGGAATGGGGCGTTTAAAAATTAATATTCGTGATGAGCTAGAGCGTACTTGGTCTAGAGATACGCGTTCCGAGCATACGGAAAAAGGTCTCGAAGGACGTTTTACGCCACAATTGACCGGAAAGTACGCGCCTGAAAGTTAAACTGAATGCGATTTCTTAAACCTAACTTAAGGCAAATCTCTGGGAGCAAAACTTTAGCTTATAAATATAACCTTTAAAAAGGCGTTAGTGCATGGCATCCGCAGCAACCTCGGGTTCAAATACAATCCGAGGTATTTTTAGTATGATATTGGGAGGTGCCACTCTAACTATGAGTGACGCAGCAACGAAGTGGTTGACCACGTCATTACCTATAGGTGAAATTTTATTTGTTCGAGCGCTCTTTGTAACGATAGCTATAGGCGTGATCTTATGGCGGTGTAATAGAATCCAAGATTTGCGGATTGTAAGTCTACCTAATATGAGCTTAAGGTCCTTCTTGGCGGTTGGCTCAACTTTTTTGGTGGTTACTTCACTTTCTAAATTACCGCTTAACGAAGTAATTGCTATATTATTTGTTGGGCCACTATTTATTGCTTTGCTTGCAGGACCATTGTTAGGGGAAAGAGTTGGTTTACAACGGTGGCTAGCTGTTTTGATAGGGTTTGCAGGTATGTTGATAATTGTGCGGCCAGGTGCACAAACCTTCCAGATTGCTGCATTTTTTCCAATTTGTGCTGCTTTAGTTGCTGCTTTTCGAGACATTGTAACGCGTAAAATAAGTACAAGCGAAAAATCATCTGCTATTTTGTTTTATTCTACTCTAGCGCTCACCTTAATAGGTTTGGCAACCTTTCCATTTGGATGGAAACCTATGACTTTTAATGATATTGGCATAGCTATTTTAGCTGGAACATTTTTTGGACTTGGACATTATTTTATAATTGAGGGTTATCGTTATGCAGAAGCAAGTATTATTGCGCCTTACCGTTATCTAAACCTTATTTGGGCAGTAATTTTAGGCTATATATTATGGAAAGAAATACCGAGTGCTTGGGTGCTGCTTGGAACGCCGTTAGTTGTTGGAAGTGGTCTTTACATTTTATATGATGAAGGTAAAAAAAGCCGTGCTAGATAGTATTATCTTCAACAATAAAATAGATAAACTAACCTATACCTAATTCTTGGTAGGTATTCGACAATGTACCAACGCCATCAATTATAATATCAATAGATGACCCTGGTTTCATCGGTAAAGCTCCGGGACCAGTGCCGCAGGCTATTAAATCACCTGGGTATAGTGTCATGGACTGGGATAGCAGACTTACAATTTCTATTGGTTGAAGAAATAAATCAGAGACTGAATAATTTTGCCTTTCGCGGCTATTTAGTTCCGCACGTATTGAGGCATCTGCAATGTTACATTCAGTTGAAATGCAGGGTCCAAACGCACCAAATGTATCAAATCCCTTCGCTCTTGACCATTGCGGAAAGCTCGTGTCGGCGTCAATAACTTGTGTGGCTGTTATGTCGTTAACGCAGGTGTAACCAAAAATTGCATTTTCTGCATCTTTTATATTAACTTCTTTGCATGTTTTTCCTATTACAATACCTATTTCAGCTTCAAAAAACACTCTTCCATCATATGTATTTGGTTTATATATAACGCCGCCTGACGCTAGGTATGTATTTTGAGGTTTTATAAAGTAAAGTGGGTATTCTGGTTGGCTAAGGTTTTGTTTTTGCGCTATAGAGACGGAATTGTTCCAAAGGGCTATAAATTTACTTGGGACGCAAGGGGTATGTAACTTTATATCTGATAAATTAATTTTGTTACCTGTACTGGATGGCGCGGCGAACATATCACCTTCGAAAACTTCTATTTCTTGACCATCCATTTTTCCGAAGCCAACTTCTTTATTGGAATCAAATCGTACCCAGTTCGACATGTGGCCTCGCTCTATTAAACTTAAGTTAATAATATTCTTCTAACCATAGTTTCAATCTAAAATTTTATATAACTAATTCTTATTAAGAAAAAACAGTTGAGTAAAGTATTATGCGAAATTTTGAAATACCTGGTCGATCAGCGGCATATGGCGCCAATGGTATGGCAGCTACTTCACATCCTAGAGCTACTCTTGCGGCTATCGATATGCTTCGTTCTGGAGGAAATGCGGTTGATGCAGCTATTGCTGCAATTGCAGTTCACTCAGTTGTTGAACCACACATGACCGGTATTGGAGGTGACTGTTTTGTTATCTTTGCCCCAGCTGGCGGCAATGTTGTTTGCTATAATGGCTCGGGTCGTGCTTGTGCGGGAGCAAATATTGAATGGTATTTAGATAATGGTATTAAGGAAATTGTGTCTGATAGTCCTCATGCCGTAACAATTCCTGGAGCAGTTGAGGCTTGGTCTCGTTTGGTGGAGGATCATGGAACTAAAGAATTGGGTGCAATTCTAGAAACAGCTATTGAGTTGGCAGACATTGGTTATCCAATCCAACCTCGTGTGGCATATGATTGGGCTCGCTTCGAGAATAAATTAAAGTCAAAAGATTCAACCAAAAGATTATTCTTGAATAATGGGCGTCCTTATAAGGTTGGTGATATTTTTAGTCAGCCTCAGTTAGCGATGACATTGCGCGAAATAGCCAAAAAAGGATCAGATGGATTCTATAAAGGACATATAGCTGAAGAGATGACACGTAGCCTGAATAAATTGGGCGGATTACATACTATTGATGATTTTGCTCGCGCCGAGGGATTATACTGCAATCCTATTTCTACCACTTATAGAGATCACCAGGTAATGGAATGCCCTCCAAATGGGCAGGGATTTATAGCGCTTATAATGCTTAATATTTTAGAAGGGTATAATTTAGCTGGTTTAGACCCAAACGGAATTGAAAGATACCATTTAGAAATTGAGTCTGGGCGCATAGGCTTTGCGCAAAGAGATTCGTATTTTAAATCCAATGATCAATCTATAAAAAAATTAAATACCTATTTAGATAAAGATTATGCAGATAAAAAACGTCAGTTGATTCATAATGATAAAACAATGCCGCATTCTGTTTCGGAGATGTTGTCGGCACAAGCAGATACAGTTTATCTAACAGTAGTTGATCGCGACGCTAATGCAGTGAGTTTCATTAACTCACTTTTTCGGCCTTTTGGAAGTGGTTTACTATGTGAGAAGACAGGGGTGATGTTTCATGATCGGGGCAGTTTATTCACTATTAATAAAGAAAGCGGAAATAATATTGGTCCTGGTAAACGCCCCGTTCACACTATTCTACCAGGCATGCTGTTAAAGAATAATCGTGCTGTGATGCCATTTGGCGTTATGGGAGGACAATACCAACCCTTTGGCCATACGCATTTGCTCACCAATGTATTAGACTATGGTTTAGATGTTCAGCAGGCATTAGATCACCCCAGATTGTTTTATCAAAATAACAAAGTAGAGGTAGAGGGTGGTATTTCGGAAGATGTATATACACAATTAGAACTTCTCGGTCATGACGTTATTCCCGCACCTGTTCCTCATGGAGGAGGCCAGGCTATTTTTATTGATTGGGATCGTGGTGTTCTTATTGGTGGATCTGATCCAAGGAAAGATGGTTGTGCTTTGGGTTATTAGTTAAGTTAGAACGGACATCACCTAAACAAAAATCGTTATATTGCTGATCAAAATATAATTATTATCCATAGTATATGTAGTGTAGATTGCTACGGCATTGGCAGGTTCATATTTAAGCTACCGTGAGGTGGTTTCTGAACCAGTAGCTCATTAAAGGTTTTTAAAGAATGATATCCACCCATATTCTAAAGGGTTTATTATCAGAACAGACATATTTAAGAGTATGGATGGTTGGTGTTTTTAGCGGTATTGCCCGTTGGTTAGAGATGCTTGTAGTTGGGGTATATACATATGATACTACTGGTTCTCCTTTTCTAGTTGCTCTTTTGGTAATTTTACGGATGCTACCTTTAGCTGTTCTTGGATCGGTTGTTGGTACTTTAGCAGATCGAGCATCTCCAAGAAAATTGCTAATCATCACCATGACGACTGCCATGATAATATCATTTTCGGTATTTTTGGTTTTCTTGGTTGGTAATGACAATTACTGGGTTGTAGCGTTTTCCAGTTTTGTATCTGGAGTGGTATGGACTACAGACATGCCTCTGCGGAGAAGGATGCTTGGAGATATAGCTGGAATAAAACGTATTGTTCCAGCCATGAGCCTCGATAGTGCGACGAATAATGCAACACGTATGATGGGGCCGTTATTTGGTGGAATATTATATCAATGGTTGGGGCCAAGTGGTGCTTTTGCATTAAGTGCAATAATGTATGCTTTTTGTATTTTATTATTGTTAGGTCTTTTCATTCCCAAAGAGGCTATTGATTCCAAGCAAGCGGAATCGAGAATTCTAAGGGATTTTAAAGAAGTATTTAGTTTTATATTTGGTAATCGCGATATTTTACGAATTCTCCTAGTAACGATAGTATTCAATGTATGGGGATTTCCTTTTATTTCCATGATTCCTGTTGTTGGTCGAGATGTACTAGAGATTAGTGCCGGGTGGATTGGTGTCTTGGCCGCTCTAGAGGGTGCGGGTGCTTTTCTTGGCTCGCTTATAATAGCAATGGGAATAATTAGGTTAAGTTTTCGTCGTCTTTATTACTTTGGTATGCTGGGCTATTTATTATTTGCGTTTACTGCGGGGTGGATGGTGTCAACTTTGCCCATGGGTATAGCTTTATTCCTTGTGGGTCTAATGGCTGCTGGTTTTTCTACTATGCAGAGTACACTTATCTATACAATTGCTCCGCCAGAAATGCGTGGTCGTCTCTTCGGTGTATTGGTTATTTGTATTGGTACTGGCTTAATAGGGTTTGCTAATATGGGACTTATGGGAGAGTTGTATGGCGGTTCTATGGCTATGCGAATAGTTGCAGCGGAAGGTTTAATACCTCTACTTCTGATTGGTTTGGGTTGGCGCCAGTTGAGACAGAAAAAAGATATATAAATAGATAGAAAATTTAGATTAGAAAAATACTATTGTTTAATTTTTTGTTCAATAGAGCGTCCGATGGCTAAAAGTAAATCATCACAATCACGACGACAGACAAGTTGTATCCCCAAAGGTAGACCAGATGGTGATTTAAATATGGGAAGTGTAAGACAAGGCAGGTACATTAATGTCCATATGCTGTTGAAATATGATGTTTCAACAGCCATAAGATCTTTTGTTGCCTCGCCACGAGCGCTCGGTGTGATAAGTACATCATAGTAATTGAAGACCTTATCTATCGCCGTGCGTCCTCTTGCGGCTAAGACCTTTGCATTTTCATACTGCTGATTAGTGTAACTTTTTGCTTCATTATATACTTTTTGTGTCCACGGGTTAAGCTCTTGTAAATGGTCCTTTGATTCTTGAGAAAAAGATTTAGCGTCTTCTGTAGCAACTATGGTTCTGAATTCTTTCATTGCAATCGAAACTTCTATTGGTAAATCAACTTCTTCTACTTTTGCACATTTGGATGATAATATTTCTGATACCTCTGCGATCATACTAGCTGTTTCTGGCAAAGCCTCAGACCAAAATTCTGTTTTACATATACCTACTCGTAACTCATCTTTATTTTTGAGTTCGAGAGAATTAATTGGGGTATTTAAAGATGCTGCTCGCATTAGGGCCACATCTTCTAGGCACCGAGTAAAAAAACCTGGGGTATCTATTGATGGTTTGCTATGTCGAACTCCACCTGTTGGAAATCCATCAAAGCTAGGTTTATATCCGTATATACCACAAAACGCGGCGGGCTTAATAACAGAACCGCCAGTTTGTGAACCGGTGGCGAGAGGAACCATAAAATCGGCAACTGCAGCTGCAGACCCACTTGATGACACTCCTGGGCTTCGTTCTAAATCGTGCGGATTGCGTGTAATAGTTGGATAGGGGTTAGCAAACTCAGTAGTGCGCGTTTTTCCTATAATAACAGCTCCCGCCTCCCTCAGAGTTTTTACCCAGTTTGAATCAGAATCCGGTTGATGGTTTTTATGAATTTCAGTGCCGTAACCGGTTGGCATATCATAAGTGTCGTAAATGTCTTTAATACCAATAGGAATGCCATGTAATAGTCCTTTGGGTGTCTCTTTATCTTTTGTTTTTGCTTGTTCGAGAGCTAATTCGGGGTCTAAATAAACCCAAGCGTCGATATCTACGTCTCTGGTTTTTATACGATCAAGGCAATCCCGCACTAGTTTTTCCGATGAAATTTCTCCACTGTCTAGTTCAACGCGTGCTTTACTTGCACTCAACATATTTGAACCGGTTGGATTTATGTTTTCCGGGTCATCCATATGAATTAATTTCTTCTTATTATGGGTTTTATTCTTCAAGACCAGACATAAGTTCATCTGGTCCTATTGGCAGTTTAACCTCAAGACCTCTTTTTGCAGATAGGTCCATCGCCATCGTCATCATCAGGTTTCGGTGCGCTTCAGCTGCTGTGGCATGAGGTGTTGATTTTCCAGAATAAATTCTACTAAACCATGAATTAGTTTCTTCTCTCATAGGTCCCCATAGCTCTCCGTCAAAAATATCACCTGGTGGAAAACTAGTTAGAAAATCTACATTTCTTTCTACTTCTGTTAGTCCCTTTGTTTGTCCGAAGGGAACATAAGCTGGTCCTTGAGGGTTTTCAGTTGCAAGAATGACATCTCGGTGGGTGTCTTCTATATCTATAACTCCTTCTGTACCTACTATACCAATCTCTAGTCCATACACTGCGCCGGGCCATTCTTTTGGCAGTGCCCAGCAAATATTCATAGAGAACATGGCTCCATTTTCCATAGTGAAAAGACCAAAAGTTGCATCTTTGGTGCCAAGATCTTTCATTATTACATCCCTTGAGCGGGCATAGATAGAAACTGGTTTGGCAGCCTCTCCCATAAGCCAAAAGCACATATCAAGGCTATGAGTTCCAGATACTACCATGGGTGTAAGAAATCTTCGGTCCTGGGTTAATCTGGTTTCTCCAGTGGGCGCCATACGGTTCATGAATGCCCTAACAACAGCGCAGTTAAACTCTCCTATTTGGCCTGTTTGAATGCGTTCCTTAACCACTAAAAACCGACGACGAAAACGTTGGGTATAACCAACTACTGCGTCAATGTTTGCTTCTTCAATTGCGGATAGAATTTCCAGAGATTGACGTGCATCGGTTGCCAATGGCTTTTCAATGAATAACTTATGACCTTGTTCTATTGCAATAAGTGTAGGTTCAACATGTGCCCAGGTTGAGGTGGCTATGATTACTGCATCCACTTCAGGGCGTGTAATTAATTCTCGAAAATCATTTGTGTAAAAGTCAGCATTTATATCGTCTTTAAGTTTCTTACCTACTGTTTCATTCATATCTGATAGGCCAATCCAGCCTATTCCTGGAAAGTCTTTGGCTAATGTTGCTCTTATACGACCAACTACACCGCAGCCAATTACAGCAAGGCCTAGTTCTTTTTTTTCTGACATTTTATTTATCCTATTAGATATAATTAAATTTTTTATTTTTCCTGTTATAACAATTTTGTTTGCCTGTGTGCACTTTTAGATTGTTATTTTTTCAACCTTACTGATTATGGCTTGCTCTTGCTAACCTTTGAGACAATATAGTAAGTCGATTAGTAAGAGTAATTATGTATATTTAATATCCTGTTTTCCTTAAAAGAAAGGTATAGTCATGCGTCTCGCTACTTTTTCCTATGAGGGTCAAGTGCGCATAGGAGTTCTTGATCCTTTAGAAAATTTATTAACTGACCTTTCTTCAATTGCGCCCCATCTACCCAAAAATATGAGCTCCTTAATTGTCTTAGGTGTAGATGGACTTAATGAGGTTAAAAAAACTCTAGAAAAAGCTGATCAAGACAATCAAATTCCAATTGATAAAGTGACATTAAATGCGCCTATTTGGCCACCAGTAAGAGATCCCTTTGCAGTTGGGCGGAATTATCATGAGCATGCTAAGGAGTTTCATGATTCTGGTTTTGATGCTACGTCAGGTAGTAAAGCTGTGCCTGATCACCCAATTATCTTCACGAAAGCAACGACGTCTGTAACTGGTCCTTTCGATCCAGTTCCAGCTCATCTAGATAAAACAAATACTACGGACTATGAAGGTGAGCTTGCGGTCATAATTGGCCCTGGCGGTAGAGGAATTTCCAAAAGCGAAGCTTTAAACCATGTTTATGGATATACAGTTTCCAATGATGTAACTGCCCGCACTCTTCAACATCAACACAAGCAATGGACTATTGGCAAGGGAATAGATGGCTACTGTCCCATGGGTCCTTATCTATTAACCTCTGATGAAGCTGGTGATGTTAATGATATGCATCTTCAGACTTGGGTAAACGGCGAGTTACGTCAGGACGCACTCGTAAAAGATTTAATATTTGATGTCCCAACCTTGGTAGCAACAATTTCTGAAAACATTACTCTTTTGCCGGGAGATATTATTCTTACGGGCACTCCAGTGGGAGTTGGCATTGGTTTTCAACCGCCTGTCTTTTTGAAGTCCGGTGATCTAGTCAAGGTGAGCATTGACCCCATTGGCACTATCGAGAATAAAATTATCTAGGCAGATAGACTTATTACTAAATGATAGAACTTTAGCTAATTGGCAAACTAAAAAAGGAAGTAAAAACATGGTAAAACGTGTAGGCATTGTTGGTATGGGGCTAATGGGGCAGGCCTTTATTCATAATTTAAGTAAATCTCAATTTTTTATACAGGGATTTGACGTTGACCCTAAGCGTGCAGATCAGCTTAGACAGCAAGGCGGTCATCCGGTCGACACTCCAGCGGCTGCAGCAAAGGATGTAGATTGTTTGATAGCTTCTCTACCCACAAGTAACATTGCACGCGAAGTATTTCTGAGTTCTAACGGAATTATTGAGGGTGCTGCCCAAGGGCTTTATGTTTGTGATACCACTACTGCCCGTCCAGAAGATTCTGAATCTCTTTTTTCTGACTTAGCAGAACATGGCATTAGATATATGGATTCTTGTGTAAGCGGAACTAGTACCATGGCTCAGGAAGGAGACCTTGTTGTTATAGCTGGCGGTAATCAAGAAGATTTTGAGGCGTGTAAGGATTATTTTTCAGGATTTAGCAGAGCTGCTTATTTTATGGGACCTGCTGGCTCAGGTGCTCGCACTAAATTAGTTATAAACCTCATTCTGGCGGGAAACCGACTTGCTTTGGCCGAGGGTATGGTTCTAGGAGAAAAAGCAGGGTTAGAACCTAATAACCTGCTTAAGGTACTTCAAGATGGAGCTTGCAGTTCTAAAACTATGATTGATAAAGGTCCGAAAATGATTAAAGGTGATTATTCCAAAGAAGGACAAATAAAAGTATCTCTTAAGGATTCTCGTTTAATGTTAGAACAGGGACAGCTTCTCGGATCACCTATGTTGATGACTAATATTTGGTCACAAATTGTGCAAGCAACTTATGAAAAAGGCTACGGCGAGAAAGATACAGTAGCTTTTTACGAAGTTTTGAGGGGCATGGCTGGTTTAAGTGAAAGACCGGGAATAGATGATGTGTCTTTGGTAAAGCCTGAGTAGGTGAAAGTAAATTAATGACTGATTCTGTTTTAAATTCCTCAAAGACCGTATATTATTTTAATCGTGTTTCACATCCTGCTTATCTAAAATATATGCATGGCCACCCGGATATAGAATTATATAAATTTAAAAATGAAAGCCCTGAGGTGGATGTTACTGCCATCATGTCTGTAGCCCATGCTTATCAGATTGACTCGACAAGAGCAGCAATCCCTGAAAAATACTGGGCTAATGAAGGTTTATTAAAAAAAAGCCCTAACCTCTTAGTTGTGTCTACCAGTGGAGCGGGTTTTGATACTGTTGATGTTGACGCTTGCAGCCGCGCGGGCGTGCTCGTAGTTAATCAGTCAGGAGCCAATCGAGAGGCAGTCGCTGAGCATGCACTTGGTCTTATTTTGTCATCATCCAAACGTATAGTTGAAACTGATCGTATTATGCGCAAAGGGGATAATATTGATCGCGAAAGTTTTATAGGGGATGAAGTTGCTGGTAAAACCCTAGGTATTATTGGCATAGGAAACACTGGCAGCACTTTAGCAAAGATGTGTATTGCTGCGTTAGATATGAAAGTTTTAGCCTACGATCCATATCTAGATAATAATAAAATACAGTCATATGGAGCCATAAAAGTAGAATTTAATGAATTATTAGAACAGGCTGATTATGTTTCTGTACATTGTCCGCGTACTGATGAAACTAATGGTCTATTTGGTCCAATGGCATTTAAAAAAATGAAGCAGAGTGCTTATTTTATATCTACAGCTCGCGGCGGTATTCATGATGAAGACGCTTTGTATCAAGCTCTTATTAAGGGTGATATAAAAGCAGCAGGACTGGATGTATGGGATCCTGAACCACCTAAGTCTGATAATTCATTGCTTTGCCTAGAAAACGTTATTGCTAGTCCTCATACAGCAGGTTTAACTTATAGGGCGAGAGAAAGACTTGGAAGTTGGGCAGCAGAACAACTAGTTGGTGTATTAAATGGCAAACGACCAAGCCGACTTATTAATCCAGAAGCCTGGCCATTGTTTAAAAGACGTTACGAAAGTTTGTTTGGCCCGATAAGAGAAGGTCATGATTAGGTTATAAATTTGAGACATTTTATGGAAAGCTATATAGTATATAGTTAATAATAAATTAGAACTAGAAATGCTTATTTTAATGTTAAAAGCATGCTTCGTAAAATAGGGGAGAAGAATTTGACTAAGATGACAGGTGCACGTTTCGTTGCTGAAACTTTAAAAGGATATGGGACAACTCACGTTTTTTTTATGCCTGTATTCGGAATTCTTGCTCTTAAAGAATTAGACGAGCTTGGCATAAAACGCGTAATGGTTCATGGAGAAAAGCCTGCTGCATATATGGCCGACGGTTATGCACGTATAGCTGGAAGAGCTGGTGTTTGTATGGCGCAATCAGTAGGAGCGGCAAATCTCGCAGCTGGCCTTCAGGATTCATTTTTAGCTGGATCACCAGTTATTGCCATGACAGGTAGGCGTGCCCAAGCACATCAACAACGCCACTCATATCAAGAAGTAGATCATCGTGGTCCGTTCGATGCTGTCACTAAATATAGTAATGCAATTACTAAGGTTGATGAACTGCCCCACGCACTTCGTCAGGCATTTCGTGAAAGCGTAAGCGGTGCTCCCGGTCCAGTGCATCTCGACTTTGACGGTATAATTGGACAGGATGTCTTAGATGTTGAAGGTGATTTAGAGGTTATAGTTGAGGAACAATTTAAAAACATTCCTCCATTTCGGCCTCAGCCTGATTCGGATAGTATTGCTAACTTTTTAAAAATTATTAATAAAGCTAAAAAGCCAATAATAGTTGCTGGGGGCGGGGTCGCTCATAGTAAAGCAGGAGCAGAGCTGGTTGCTTTAGCAGAAAAACTCTCTATTCCAGTTGCAACATCTCTGAATGGAAAAGGTACTATACCTGATTATCATCCGTTATGTGTAGGCGTAGTTGGATTATACTCCAGATGGAGTGCGAACCGCGCTGTATCAGAGGCTGATCTAGTTATATATATCGGAAGCAGTGCCGGAGGTATGGTAACTAATGAATGGACTGTGCCGTCCCCTAATGCTCGTACGGTTCAAATTGATATTGACCCACGTGAACTTGGTCGTAATTACCCAGTACTAGCGGCCATTCAAGGCGATGCAAAAGCTTCTATTAATAAAATACTTGAGCTCAGTGAAAGTAATACTGAAAGAGACAGTTGGGTTAAACGGGTTCAAGAACTGGTGTCCGGTTGGCGCGCAGAAGTTGAGCCTTTGATGTTATCTGATAGTTCTCCAGTCCGCACGGAAAGGCTATGTAGGGAATTAACGGAACTACTCCCTAGTGATTCAATTCTAGTTTCAGATACTGGCCATTCAGGTGTTTGGACTGGAAGCATGATAGATTTAAAGCACCCCGGACAAAGCTATATCCGTTGCGCGGGTTCTCTTGGTTGGGCACTGCCGGCTGCTATGGGCGCCAAATGTGCTGCTCCTGATCGTCCAGTCATTTGCTTTGCTGGTGATGGAGCGATGTGGTATCATCTTACGGAAATAGAAACTGCGGTGAGGTGTGGAATTAATACCGTTACGGTTGTAAACAACAACCATTCTTTGAACCAAGAAAAAGGTATAAACGAGTCAATTTATGGAGGACGTTCGCAAGGGTCTGACGATCTCTGGATTTTCCCAGAATATGACTTCTCTGCGATGGCAAAATCATTTGGTGGTTTAGGATTGACGGTTAACCATCCTAGTGAATTCTCAGGTGCTCTGGAGCAAGCGCTTGAGAGCGGTAGGCCATCAGTTATTGATGTTAAAGCGGATATAGAAAGTATAACGCCGGACGCATGGAAACCCTAGGGAATCGGAAATTCTTTAAGTTTATAGCTAGGCGTTTAGAATTTTATTTTAATTCTGTTAGGCAGTGTGGTCCTAATTGATTGATTGCTGTAACACCCATTTGACCTAGATTAGCGTCAAGTTGTTGTGATAAAATATTTATCGTTTGTGCTGCCCCTTCCTCGCCACCGGCTACTACGCCATAAACGGCTGCTCGACCAACAAATACAAACGCTGCTCCTAAACAAAGTCCTATAATTATATCTGCGCCTCTTCTTATTCCGCTATCTAGCATTAGCGTAGTCTTGTCGCCAACTGCAGCACTTATTGCGGGAAATGCATCTATACTTGATGGAGCTCTATCTAGTTGACGGCCGCCGTGATTTGATACAATTATGCCGTCTACTCCAATATTGGTAGCTTGTATAGCATCTTCTGGATGCAGTATTCCTTTTACAATTAATGGACCATCCCATAGACGTCTGTAGGTCTCTAATTCTTGCCAAGTCTGGCTTTTAGCCGGTGTTTGGGTGTTAAAAAAATCAAGAATTTCATGTGAGTTTGATTCTTGGGGAGCATAAGGTGCCCAATTTTCAAGGCTGGGCGCCCCTCTATTAATGAGATATTCATAAGTCCATCTAGGATGACAAAGCGCGTCGATAACTCGTTCGGCTGTTAATTTACGTAGATCATGGGAATACCTGTTGCGAGTATTTCTCTCGCGTTTTGGACGAATTGGCACATCAACGGTTACAACTAAAGCCCCTAACCCTGCGTTTGTGCAGCGCCGGATCATATCCTCAGTGATTGATTTATTATTGGCGGCATAAACCTGATACCAGGTTGTTTCTCTGCTGATACGGGCAGCATTTTCTATGGTATCATTACACGCTCCAGACATTATATAGGGAATATTAGCTTTGATGCAGCCGCAGCTAACATCAAGTCAGCGCCCCTTCGAAAAAGGCCAGCAGTTCCAGTTGGAGCGAAACCAAAAGGGCCGTTCCATTTTTTGCCAAATAATGTTGTTGATTGGTCAATTTTTGATACGTCAACAAGATATCGGGGGAGTAACCCATAACGTTGAAATGAATTAATGTTTCGAGATAAGGCAGTTTCAGATTCTACACCGCCTTCTATAAAATCGAATGCAACTTTTGGTATTCTTTTTTTAGCTATTTTATATAGATCATCTATGTTAATTGCTTGTTTAACGTTCATATAAAATACCTGTTGATAATAGAGTTAAAATTTTGCTAGCTAATGTTATTAGAGGTAGTTTCTGCTTCAAGATGTCCATTAGCAATAAGCTCTTTCCTAGCCTGAATCTTCCAGTCAGCTCTCATCATAAACCCATCTGTATTGTGACAATGATCCTCGGCCCAATCCAGAAGCTTTTGATTGCTCCATGATAAATCTAGGGGTGCACCATGTGGAGCTGGCACGTACCAAACTGATTCAACCGCCAACTCAACAATATTACCTTCTGGATCAGGAAAATAAATTGAAAAAGAGTTTCCGTGGCATGTATTTCTGAGCTTTCCTACGGCTGGATGACATTCTAGTTCATTCTCCATTCGACGCAGTTCATCAAGCGATAGTATACGTAGACTCAGTTGATTAACGCTGGTGGGCGCATTCATGTCTCTACCTGAGATTAGGATTAGTTGATGATGTTCATAAGGATCGCGGCTGAGATAGGCGTATTCGCATTTTGGTTCATCCCCCATCTCAGGCATTATCCCACGATCTGTAACGGCATATCCTAAGATTGTATCATAGAACTCAATCATCATATCCATATCCTTAACCTTAAAGCCGCAATGTGATTGCGCTATCAAAGGCGGTTTCATGTTGTTTTTGACTGAGTGTAAAAGTTTACGGTTAGAACTAGGGCGCTCAAAATCAGGATTGGCATTTCCGGTCTCAGGACCTTCGTTAGTTAAACGGTTTTCTTTGGAGTATATTTTTTTCTTCTCTAAGGACCAATTAGATTTGGTCATGTAGCCTATTGTTGATTGGCAACGCTCTTTATTTTGAAGAATGATTTCTTGGTCTGTATCTTTTAGGTCGAGGGGCCAGATGGCCGGTTGTGGCACATAATGTTCAGTTTCTACTGATATAGAACATCTGTTTCCCTCGGGGTCACGAAAATAAAGTGTCCATGAAATGCCATGATCGACACAAATGATATCGTTAGCTTCATCTTCAGCTCTAAGAATTTTTTCGGCGTAACGTAAATCATTAAGGCTATTAGCCGTGAAACCTGTTTCACCGACGGTAGAATCATATTTTGCAGGTCGCCCAGCTGCTAGCACAAATTGATGGTGTTCTCGCGGCCTACGTGTCATGAATATTATTCGATCAGTATCATCACGAAAAAGTCCATGATCGCTCACGCAAAAGCCAAGAACTCTTGTATAGAAATCCTCTAGTTTATCTGCATTATCACAATTAATTCCAAAGTGGCTAAACATGACTGCCGGTGGAGTAACCTTTGTTTTATCAGATGCTTTTACGCTCATGGATTTTCTCCGGAATTTGTTTATTATGTTCAAATGACAAATTGACTGCTTATTTTAATTTATTTAAATGATAAAAACCTATTAAAACTAATAAAGACCTAGTGTATATTACTTTTTCAACAAGAGGTTATATAAAATTATAGCCATTAAAATTTTATAATGTAGTTATAAGGTAAGGTCTAATTTCTATTTAGTTCAATATTTTATTTTACGTAAAGCTTGCTTCATGGGTAAAGCTTTTGCATGCTTATGAATATTAATTATATGAGGATTATAAAAAATTATGGAAAGTGCGGGGGCTAATTTATTTGTAGCTTTTTTGCTGCTTGTAGCGAACGGATTTTATGTTGCAGCTGAGTTTGCGCTTGTAAAAGCCAAAGGTTTTCGTATTGAAAATTTAGCGGAAACTAGAGGTGGTGCAGCTAAGATTAGTCTTCACATGATAAAACACATAGACGGCTATCTAGCTAACTGTCAGTTAGGAATAACGATGGCTTCTCTGGGTTTGGGTTGGGTTGGTGAACCAACAGTAGCTGCATTACTTGAACCCTTATTAGCCCCAATGGGTTTAAGTGATGAAACACTTCATTCGATTTCTTTCCTTATAGGTTTTTTGACGTTTTCCTCGTTTCATATTGTTATAGGTGAACAGGTTCCTAAGACTTGGGCAATTCGCAAAGCCGAACCAGTATCATTATTAATTGCTTATCCATTACAGTTTTCTTATTGGCTGTTTTTTCCACTTACCTGGGTCCTGAATAAGGCCTCTAGGGCAATTTTAGTCCTTATGGGTATATCCGAGGAAGGACATATGGAGATTCTATCTGATGATGAAATCCGGACACTGGTAGATGTGTCAACCGAACATGGAAAAATGCAAAGTGATACGGCAGAGATGATTCAAAATGTATTTGAGTTTGATGAGCGGTCAGTTGCCAGCGTTATGATTCCTAGGATCGAATCGGATGTCTTGCGAGCGGATGCTCCTGTTAAGACTAATCTGCAAGTCATGCGAGAAAAAGGTCATTCTCGTTACCCTCTGGTTGAAGGACAAAACGAAGATCTACTGGGTGTTGTTTTGATGGTAGATTTGACGAGGGCTTTACTTGAGGGAGAACAAGAACCATGGAAGGACCTAAGTAGCTATTTACGTGAACCTTTGATTGTTCCTGAAACTCAAAAGGTATCAAGATTATTCGATCAAATGCGTCAGGAGAGAGCGCACATGGCCTGTATTATTGATGAATATGGTTCATTCGTCGGTATCGTAACTCTAGAGGATTTATTAGAAGAAATTGTGGGTGAGATCGCTGATGAAACTGATGTGACGGAGCAGGTGTTTCCTGTTACCGAAGAAGGCGATCATTGGATGGCGCATGGTTTGGCATCACTGGCGGATGTAGAACGCTTAACTGATTTTTCCATTCCTGATTCGTATAAGGCCCACACGGTTTCTGGTTTGCTGATGAGAAAATTACGACGAATTCCTGAGGAAGGTGACACCGTAGAGGATCAAGGATATCGATTTATGGTTGAAAGTTTGAAGGGGCGCAGAGCAGAACGTGTAAGGATTGATAAGACGGAAACTGAATCTGTAGTCGGTGAAGGTGATGGAGAGCCTGAAAGCATAATTAATGAGACATAAAATAACTCGCTTATTATTTATTTTTTTAAAATTAACTAAGTGCTGTCGGTAATACGTAACCAATTTATTTATGCTATTAAGGTTACTTCGACTATCGCGAAACGGCTAATAATTTTATTTGCTCTATCTAGGCAAATGGTCAGCTGCTTTAAAGTAAGGCAAGTTATCGGACGCTGAACAGCCAATTACTGCAAGTCTTTCAGCTATTCTAATGGCCTTTTGATACTTACGTTCATTTTCATCTAATGAATGTGTAGAAAAAACTGTCCCACAGAGTGAGATGCCATAATGTGCTTGGAGTGTCCGTATCTCTTTACCTACAAGCATTCCATCAGCAAGATAAGAAAGGTTAAAGTCATGTTGTTTTACAATTTGAATGCTCTTTTTTACTAAGTAGGTTCGGATACTTGCTTCTGCAGCTAAGGCGACATCCCAGTAGTCGCTCTCCGTTTGAGTAGGGTCCCCCGAAACCTCTTGGAATGCCATACAAAAAGCTAGAAAAATCTGTTCTTTTTCGTTCGAGTTTTTCCATGCCGTATTACCGAGACTCTGCCATATTGATAGATCCATCTCTTCAAAAACTTTAGGCACGCGATCAAAAAATAATTTATGTAAACCATGTTCATTTAATCCATGGTCTAGCTTTTGATCTTTATAGATATCTACAGCTGCATAAGAACCACAGATTGGACAAGTATCGTCTTCATAAGTATCTTTTTTATAGATATTAGAACATCTTAGCTTGTTAGGAAGTTCGTTTTTACAGAGCAGATACACAGTATCAGCACCTTCGTCTTCTTGTTGTTTTCCTATCCAATTAAACCTGTTCATAAATTGCATATATGAACGCCTATGACTCCAAAGGCTCCATTCAAGTTTTTCAACCGGTCCAAACGTACTCCAGTTAGAACTTACGTCGATGATAACGCAGGTTTCTTTTCCGGGAGCTGACCGTAATCCCCGTCCCACCGACTGACCCCATAAAACTTTAGAGAGCGTAGGGCGAAGGTGAACAATAATATTACAATATGGATTGTCCCAACCTTCGGCCAGAACACCAACTGAGACCATTGCTTCTATTTCTCCGGATTCATGGAGTGCTAATAGTTTCATTCTCTCATTAATAGGAGTTTTGGCTGTAACGATGGCTGCCTCAATACCAAGGCTGCGAATATTTTCCAAAGTTGCTTCTGCTACGGATATATCTGCGCAAAACCACGCAGATATAGGTTTGGTTTTAAGCTTGACTCTTTCTTCACCATAGCTCCATAGAGCGTAGTCTATCATTGATGATTTTATAATGGCTGGAGATAATTTTGCTACGGGAAAATCACCCGAACTGATATCAAGGTCGCTCAGTACCAAATCATGTACGAAATGCGACCGATAAATAGGCTTTACGAGAACACCTTCATCAATAAGGTCCTCAATATTTGCGCAATCTATGATTGTTTCGAATGCTAAACTGAGTTGATCACGCTGATCACCTGTGCGTCGCTCTGGCGAAGCAGTGAGTCCCATAAACCTAGCCTCGTCCTTTCCACGTTTATCAAAATCACTTATTATTCTTTTATAACCCCTTCCATTTGGTGAAACCCTATGTGCTTCATCTATTATTATGAGGTCCGCTTTAGGGACAGCATCGGTTAATACATCTTTTGCTCTTATATTGGTTGAAAGCAATATATCATAATTTTTGAAAGCTGAACCGGTCTCGGAAACAGCTAGTTTTCTGACTTTATGTTTTTTGCTAAGGGCTTTTTCAAGCTGTTCCAATAACACCAGTCTGTGGCAAAGTACGATTATTTTTTTACCTTTATAAAATTTTTCAATTATTTCACTAGCTAAAACGGTCTTTCCGGCTCCTGTTGGAGCTTTCAAAATAAACCTTCGGTGCTGCTTAATAATCAATGGAAAGGTATCGATTATTTTTTGTTGCCAATTTCTTAGATCCATGCGGGGGACTCGTAACTATATACGGACAGATATATGTCCGATAACAAAAAGAATTATCAGCAGAGAGTTATAGCTGGCCTTAATTGAATTTACTAGTTGATCTATAGGTATTTTTTTAAATTGTTTCTGCGGCCTCGCTTGCACGTCTATTTAAATCATCAAATTCATCGGGCCAATTGTCAGCTAACCAGTGTAAGTAGGTTTTTATTTTTTTAGGATCAATAAAAAGTGATCCTTTTATTTTATCTACTTCTGGTTGGGATTCTATTTCCAAACCCAAAGTATCATTAAGACGATTGATCATATTAAACATTCCGCAAATAAGTGTTAGCTCGATAATTTCAGCATCACTAAATAGAGATTTAACGCGATTATATACGTCATCTCTTTCTCGAGCTGTATTTTTTGTCATGTGTTCAGCCCACTCAATTGCAGCTTTCTCTCTATCATCAAACAGTTCTGACTTAAGGTAGTCATCAGACGACATAGAAATTACTTGTTCGTGTGATATTCCTGCTGCGGCGCCTAGCGCAGTGTTATGGGCAAAACAATATTCACAACCGTTTATATGACTCGTTTTTATAACTACCATTTCCTTCATTTTTCCCGACAAACGCGATCCTGGCCATTCGCGTTGATTGGTAGATTGAAATGGTAGAAAAAGCATCGCTAGAAAGGGTGCATGAGCAAGCGTTCTGTATGCATTAGGTACCCGACCTATAAGGCCCGTAACCGCATCATAAAATTCTTTAATTTCGGCTGGCGCATTTTCTGGATTTATTCTAGGGATTCTTGCCATAATAGGCTCTCCTGCTTTTGATAAATTTATTATTCATTAACTCTAGTGCTTTTACCACCTGGCACAGGTGAGCCGTGAATTTGCGCTTGGCCTAATATAAAATCGCGCCCCCCGTGTTTTATAATATGAGCTGCTTGTTCTGCTTTTGCTGTGGCATCTATGCTATCTGGAGTCATGGGGCTTAACTTTTTATGTAAACAATCAGACAGATCAGCCAGTATATCCGCGTAGTTTGGATTGTCAGATAGATTTGTAATTTCTTCTGGATCTTCTTCAATATTATATAGTTCTGGAGCATATCCTGTGTAGTGAATATACTTCCAAGCACCCTTGCGTAGCATAAAGGTACCAGAGGTTGAGCCTGCACCGTGATATTCGCTTAGTATTTCTCTATCTTTGTCATATTGGTTTTTAGTATTACATATATCTAACAATGAAGTTCCTGGTAAGGAACCCTCAGCTTGGTTTGCATTTAATCCAAGGCAGTCAAGTAAAGTAGGATAAACATCTAGTAAGCTAACAGGTGTTTTTATTTTTATTGCTTTTGGTATGTCCGGTCCATTAAAAATCATTGGAATACCGGCCGATTCCTCATGCATTGTTCCCTTTCCCCAAATTCCTCTCGCACCCAGATTATCTCCATGATCAGAGGTATAAAGAACTCGAGTTTGTTCACTAAGCCCACTATCATTAAGAGCTTTAATTATTTTTCCCACATTGTCATCCGCAAAACTCACCAAACCATAATAATTGGCCACGGCTCTGCGTCTGTGTGAATCATCTTTAAAGTATTTGTCAAATAAGATTGATTTATGAAAAGCTTGCCACCATGGATGGGCATTGATGTATTCGTTGTTGATTGGTTTGGGGATCTCAATTTTATCTGGGTCGTATAAATTATAGAACTCTTTGGGAGCACTTAAAGGAAAATGAGGGCAGATCATAGATATGTATAGCACCCACGGCACCTGATCACCGTCATCATTATGAGGTGGGTTTTTTTCTGCCTGGGCAATCCAGGAAACAGCCCTTTGTGTGATGTCCCGGTCATATGCTGTGTAGCTGGTCTCTCCAGGACCTATTTCTTCAGCTAACTTACGGCCTTGAGTTCTTTCGGGCAGATCAGGACGAATTGAACCTTGGAGTTCGCCAACACCGTCGGCGATATGCATGGGTATAATTCGCTCATTAAAACCGATAGGATCTTCTTCACTACGATAGTGAAGTTTGCCAATAGACACCGTATAATGGCCGGCAGAAGGTAAATTTTGTGGCCAACCTGCAGGTTCACCCTTCCATGCAATTGCATTGTCCCAGCAGTTTATCTGATGCACATATCGGCCGGTTGCTAGTGCTGCTCTAGCTGGAACACATAGGGGTGAAGGTGTATAGGCACTAGAAAAATATACGCCATTCGCAGCTAATAAATCTAGGTTTGGTGTGAGCACGTGAGGGTGTCCAGCGCACCCTAGCATTTTAGGGCTGTGCTGATCCGTCATTATTATAACGGTATTCTTCGGATTGGCCATGCGTAGTCTAACCCCAATCATAATGGTTTGTTTAATTTAATTTTTACAATTCTATAATTAGCTTAATTTTATATATCGAACTCTAATCGAATATTTTAACTCAACTATTTCCGCATATAGATAATATTGTATATTTATTATTGTTTAGACAATATTTGATCGATTTAAATATATATTTATTTTATCCGGTAAACAGATTTGCTGTATCTGACGTTCTTTGAATAGGAAAATAAAATGAAGCTACCCAGCAACCTTATTGATATATCTATGGCTCTCGATGACGTCACTATTGTTGATCCGCCGCATATGAGGCCTAAAATCAATATGCTAAACCACGGCGATAATCTTGAAAGATGGACTGATATATATCCTGGCCTTAATACAGATGAGTTACCAGGGGGTGTTGGGTCTGCCTACGAGACTATTACCTTGACCACGCATAATGGAACCCACGTTGATGCCCCTCTTCATTACCACCCTACCGATAAATTTGGCAATCCAATGCCTTCGATTGATCAAATGCCATTAGATTGGTTCTTACGTCCTGGTATCAAGTTGGATTTCAGACATTTTAGTGATGGATATGTAGTTAACCAACAAGATGTAGTCGATGAATTGGAGCGCATTGATTATACGCTGTCCCCGTTAGATATTGTACTAGTAAATACAAACGCCGGATCAGCCTATGGAAGTGAAAACTATACAAGCTCTGGTTGTGGAATGGGACGCGAAGCGACTTTGTATCTTACTGGCCAGGGTGTTCGAGTTACTGGAACTGATGCTTGGGGTTGGGATGCTCCGTTTGTTCATACATCGAAACGTTGGGCTGAATGCAAAGATCCATCAATAATATGGGAAGGTCATTATGCTGGAATTGAGCAGCCCTACTGCCATATGGAGAAACTGCAAAACCTTGAAGCTATTCCATCAAAAGATTTTGTTGTGGCTTGCTTTCCTTGCAAAATTCGTGGGGGAACAGCAGGATGGACTCGAGCCGTGGTGTTAACGGACTAGTCTAATATTATCTTTTTCTTAAAAAAAAAATTTTTACTTTGAGCGAATCAACATTTTTCTATTGTTTATGTTTATCCTGGTTAGGATTCCAGAGTTTTTATAAATAATTAATCGGCTGATAAAATTTGAAAAACTTACTATAGAAATTTAATTGCTAAAGTTGACAGCTGATTTTTTTGGCGATTTGAGGTGTTATTTTTTTTTAAAATGACTTTATCTATTGTAAATTAATTTTTGGGTACCAAGTGCTAGGGCGCTCTAAGTTTCCAGGGTTTGAACATACTGGTTGGTTAAAATGGCGGGTAAACAGTCAATTTATCTTCGGAAGGCGATGAGGTCTTGTAGGCCTAATTTGCTTTGCGTTGTTTTTTTTAGCGCTTTTATCAATCTTTTGATGCTTGTAGCTCCGCTTTATATGTTGCAAGTCTATGACCGCGTCCTGATGAGCAAAAGTTATGTTACACTAACTGCTCTCACTGTAATAGCTTTAGGCTGTTTGGTTGTTTATGGAATATTAGAGTTTGTGCGCTCTCGTATACTTATTCGTACTGGACTAAAACTCGACGAATACCTTAACGAAAGGGTGTTTAGAGTAATATTTAAAGCTTCAATAGGCAGTTCAGCTGATACGTCTGCACAAGCGTTACGAGATACAGATACAATAAGAGAGTTTCTTTCTGGTGGAGCAATAATTGCCTTTTGCGATGCGCCCTGGGTACCGTTATTCATTATAGCGGGTTTTTTATTGCACCCCTGGCTTGGACTGGTGTCTTTAATAGGGGCAATTGTTATCTTCATTTTAGCGCTATTTAACGATCTTTCCACGCGTAGTCTGATGGGAGAAGCTTCAGGGAGATCATTGGCTGCGACACACTATGCCTCCTCTAGCTTGCGAAATGCAGAAGTAGTTCATGCACTTGGTATGATTTCGTCTGTTATGAATATTTGGGGACATCGTCATAGCGAAGGACTTGTACTTCAGACACGTGCTAGTGACAGAGCTGGAATATTTCTGGCAACATCACGTTTTATAAGGATGGCGCTTCAAGTTGGAATTTTGGGTGTGGGAGCTTATTTGGCCGTTCGTGGCGATATTACGCCGGGTGCGATGATTGCGGGTTCTATAATAATGGGTCGAGCTCTAGCCCCTGTTGAAATGGGGGTTGGACAGTGGCGAACGTTTATCTTTGCCAGGAATGCTTATAGACGCTTAGCAGAAATAATGAGCCAAAACCCTATCGAAGAAAGGCCAATGCCGCTGCCTGAGCCAATAGGGGAAGTAACCGTAGACAAGGTGATTGTGGTACCCCCGGGGGCTGAAACACCTGTGTTGATGAATGTATCTTTGTCGGTTACTCCTGGTACGGCGCTAGGTTTAATTGGGCCTAGTGGCTCTGGGAAATCTTCTTTAGCACGAGCATTGGTGGGTGTTTGGAGGCCGCATGCCGGTTCGATACGTTACGATGGAGCTGAAATAACTCAATGGGATCCGGAACAATTGGGTCCGTATCTTGGGTATATGCCCCAGGATGTAGAACTTTTTTCTGGGACGGTCGCGGATAATATATCTCGTTTTCAGCAGGCAGATTCTACCACTGTTGTTGAGGCTGCCTTGAAGGCAGGGGTTCATGAAATGATATTAGAATTCCCCGATGGTTATAATACGGAATTGGGAGAAAATGGTTATGCCCTATCAGGCGGGCAGAGACAGCGTATTGCACTTGCGCGGGCATTATATGGCGACCCCAAAGTTTTGATTTTAGATGAACCTAATGCAAACCTTGATACGGAAGGCGAGCATGCTCTTGCTGAAGCGCTAAAAAAGGCAAAAGAAGCTGGTCAGGCAATAGTTGTGATAAGTCATCGAGCATCACTATTATCTATAGTTGATAATGTTGCAGTATTAAAAGACGGCGTGTTGCTGCGCTTCGGATCGCGAGACACTGTATTGGCTGAATTAAATCAAGCAAATAAGCCATTAGCCCTTTCCACTGATTCGGGGGATTAGCTGATGGCAATATTCATTATGGAGACATGGTCAAGATTAAGTCCTGGCGATACTTTCATTTGTATGGGGCTTATAAGTTATGGCCGATGAATCTACATCAATCGCTGTTTTGAGCGAAGCTCATGAACAGATTGAGAGACCTTCCTCTAAGATTTCTTCAGTCTTTGTATTTGGTCTGCTGGTGGTTTTGATTGCTTTTGCCGGCATAGGGGGATGGGCAGCGACAGCACCGATGGCCAGCGCAGTTCCTGCTGCTGCTATTTTGAAGGTAAAGGGTGAGAGAAAACTAGTACAACATTTTGAAGGTGGAATAGTTGAAAAGGTTCTGGTGGAAGAAGGAGAGACCGTAAAGGCAGGTCAATTGCTGGTATTGTTAAATGATATTCAAGTATCGGCTACGGCGTCGAGACTTCGCAACCAGATTGATCTTCATGTGGCCCAGAAAGCTCGTCTTATTGCGGAAAGGGATATGTCTGTCTCGATTATTTTCCCCGAGGAATTAATGTCGCGGATTAACGAAGCGTCTGTCCTAGAAATTATCGAATCTGAGCGTCAGCAGTTTTTAGCAAGAAGAGAATCACTAAGTGGTCAAGTTAATATACTTAGGCAACGCATTAGCCAGCTTAATGATCAGATTGAAGGACATCGTCTACAAAGAAAGTCCAGATTTGATCAGCTTGAGATATTTGAGTTGGAGCTTGGGGGTCTTAGAGAGCTTTATGAAAAGGGATATTACCCCCGTAATGAAGTATTGGCTAGAGAGCGTGCTATGGCGCGGCTTAGGGGCGAAGCGGGTAGTGACGACGCTCAAATTGCTAGAGCACAAAATGGTGTAGGTGAGGCAAAAAGCCAGATAATTAATTTACGTCAGCGATTCCGTGAAGATGTGGTAGGGCAATATCAGGATATTCAAGCGGCTACTTCTGACCTTCGCCAAAGGCTCGCGGTTGCTGAAGATGTGCTCGCTCGGATTGAAGTGAAGGCGCCACAATCGGGTATTGTTCAGAACTTAGCTGTACATACGATTGGAGGAGTGGTCCGAGGCGGACAGCTTTTAATGGAGATAGCACCACAAGATAAAGAATTAATAGTAGAAGCTCAGGTGTCTCCTAATGATATTGATAATGTGCAGGTTGGTCAGGAAGCGGAAGTAAGACTTGTTGCGCTTAACTTGCGTTTAACGCCGAGTATAATGGGTACCGTAATGTCGGTATCCGGTGATCGCTTGGTCGACCAAGTAACCGGAGTTGGATATTTTTTAATACGCGCAGAAATTTCTGAAAGCGAGGTTGCAAAACTTGGAGATGTAGCACTTTCAGCTGGCATGCCCGCTGATGTTTTAATTAAAACTGGTGAGCGCACTGCGCTTGCTTACCTTCTTAAACCTTTAACTGATTCACTCGCTCGTGGCATGAATGAAAAGTAAGGGCTGTGAAAGCTGTGAATAATATCAGGAGATTATTATGAATGTTTCCGCTGACGAACCGGTTATTGAGCCTGAAGATAGAGAACGAGTTAATCGTTTGGCTCGCGAAATAATAGCTCCGGGGTTGCATAAGGCAGTCAAAGAAGCTCAAAGCGAGGCGCCTACTAATGAAGTTCTTAGCGCTATGGTTAATGCTTACGGCGCAGTTTTGCTAGAGATGATCGACCGAAAGGCGGCCTCGGCCCTATTACATAGTTATGCAGATCACATCGGTCGTTTTGGCGCGGGGGACGCAGAATAAGACTATAAAGTTGTAAATTACACGTGTTGTAAAAAAGCAACACAAATAGGTTTTTAATTAATTTTTGAACCTTGTTGCTTGCTGTTGAGAATCAGGTATAGTAATCGCTATACAGGTTTAACTAGAAATGAATCCACTGTTGTGGAAGAATATGAGAATTAATCGCTTTAGTTTTGATGTGTTGGGAAAACCGCACTTCGGGCTAAAGCAGAACGTATGATGTAACTAATTGAAGGATAAAGTTTATGGCCATCACATCAATGGTATTTGATTCGAGCTATTACTTAACGCAGAACCAGGACGTCCTGGCTGCAGTCGTTGCTGGTACTTTTACTAGCGCAGAGTCTCACTGGGAGCTATTTGGATATAAGGAGCTGCGTGACCCTAACGCGAGCTTTGATACATCGTATTACTTGCAGAGTAATCCAGATATTGTTGCGGCAGGCGTAAATGCTTTGACCCACTTTATGGAATTTGGCGCAGGTGAGGGGCGAGCCCCGACGGCAGATTTGGCAGGAATTTCTGCAACCTTTGATTCAACCACATATCTGGCTGCTAACGCCGATGTGGCTTCCGCGGTAACAGCGGGTTCATTCCAGAATGCTTACGAGCATTGGGTTAAATTTGGACAATTTGAAGGACGTGCTGCCCAAGATACTAGCGGCACATCCCTAAGCAGCAGCGGTGCAGCTGAAGCAGCAGCAGCCGGGGCATACACTCTTACTACTGGTGTTAATGACATTTCAGGTGGAGATGGAGCAGATACAATTGATGCTTCTCTTAGCAGTGCTGGATCGCAGACACTTGGTTCACTAGATAAGATTGCTGGTGGTGCTGGTTCCGATACCTTGAATGCTACTATTGAAAATTCAGTGGCTCCTCTGAGCATAACTGGCGTTGAGACTGTTAACGTTACTCACTCTGGTTCAGCCGCTTCTACATTAAATTTAACAAACGCGTCTGGCATTACAACCATAAATGTGGCTGGCTCATCTCAAGCCGCTACTGTAAGTGGTGTAAGCTCAGCGGTCGCGTTTGCAGTTTCTGATGCTGCTGTAGATCACACCATTACATACAATGACGTATCAGGTTCTGCCGACACGGCGACTGTAACAGTTGCTGGCTTAACGGGTGGAAATGCTACGGAATTAACCCTGGCCGGTATTGAAACGGTTGCCCTAACACTATCGGGCACGACCAACGATTTTGATGTTACGGCAACATCGGCTACGAGCCTGACGATTGCTGGTACTGGTTCTGCTACTATTAATAATTTAGATACCGCAACAACCGATAGCTTGACGAGCATTGATGCGTCAGCAAACTCAGGTAATCTAACAATTACCACGGGTCAACAAGATACCGGTTCTACAACTGATCTATCAGTAACAGGTGGTTCTGGTAACGATACGCTTGATGTATCAGCCCACACAAATAGTGATGTGTCTGTTGATGGTGGTGCCGGTAATGATACAATTACAGTGGACCTTGCAAGTACGGATACGATCGCAGGTGGTGAAGGTACTGATACACTGTCTACGGCAACTATCATTACCTCTGGTAACGTAACCGGGATTGAAAAACTAACAATAACGGCTGGCGTGACACAAGATATGGATGCCCTCTCGGGTAACACCATAGCCACAATTCAGATGGATAATGGAGCCACTTCTGGTGGTGTATCGGATGCCTCTGGTGATGTAACAACCCTAGTACTCGATAACATCGCGGCTACAGCGGCTACACTGGCTCGTAAAACGGATGGTTCATCAGATTCTCTAACAATTACTGATAGAGGTAATACGACCACAACCGTAACGGTTGACGACGAAGAAACCCTAACAATAGGTTCGGCAACAGCAGCAGCCACAATTACAACTTTGAATGCAGCTGATGTTACCTCGATAACAATTACAGGTGATGAAAATCTTACTATNGGAACTATCGCTGGTAACTTAANTCTNGCTACNGTTGATGCATCNGCTTCAACGGGTGTGGTNAGTGTTGCTGCATCAGGAAACGCTTCTACAACTGCGATGACTTACACTGCAGGTAGCGGAGGTCTTACTTCCGAGGGNACGGCGAAAGCTGATGTGATGACAGGTGGCGCGGGCGTTGACTCGTTTGATGGTAATGGCGGCGCTGACTCGGCAACGGGTGCTGGCGGTGCTGATGACCTGGACGGTGGTGCCGGTAACGACACGCTCGATGGTGGAGCAGGTGCGGATACTCTGACTTCTGGTGCGGGTAATGATAGCCTGACTGGTGGCGCGGGTAACGATACGTTCACCATGGCAGGAAATTACACAACAGACGATGCAGTTGACGGTGGCGACGGTACAGATACTTTAACGGCAACGATAACTGATGAAACACTTACCCCAGTATGGACAAGTGTTGAAACAGCGACTCTAACGGTTAATGACACTTCGAATACAATTAACATCACAATGACCTCAACTGATGTGTCAACATTAAACCTAGATGCTACGGCTGATAATGACGCTGCAACATTTACTGATTTGCAAAGTGGAGTGACAGTAAACCTTACTGACGCCGATGTCGTTCCAACACTGGATACTGTCGCAGGTGCTAGTATGACGGTTGAAGCTGATGCAGCCAATGACGAGGCAGTCACAATTGGCGACGCAGCAACAGTTACTGCCAAAGCTGGTGTTAACTCGGGTGCATTTGGCTCATTAGCGTTAGATAACTCAGATACGACCTCTCTAACGGTTACTTCAGCATCGGCTACATTTGATCTTGATACTAATGTAATTAGCAATACAGATGCACTTACTAGTCTCACATTATCAACCAGTGGTAAAACTGGAGCCGATGGTAATGTTGTAATCGGTACAGTGGCGGATATTGATAGCCTTACAAGCCTTACGGTTAATGCTGCCGGTGGTGACATTACCTCGGAAGCAATAGGTGCTACCGGAACTGGTGAAAATCTAGCTACGATTGATATTGATGCTACAGATGGAGCAACAGTCACAATCGCTGCCATTACGATGGATACGACGGACAGTGCAACTGGAGTAGCTGAAAACGCATTAACATTTACTATTGATGTAGATTCTACTTCAGATGTTAATATAGCTGACTTTAATAACCAGTATGGTACGGTAACTGGTACACTTGCTGGTGCTGGTGTGATTGATTTCACAACAGGCACGAGTACGATTGCAGGTGAAGCAGTCACCCTTACGATCTCTGGTTCTGGAGCCAAAGTAATCGATGAGATTGATCCATCAGGTAACGTAAGCATAACGAGTACCAATACTGGTGCAGTGACTATAACGGACCTGCAAGCAGCTGGAGCAACTAAGACTGTTACAATTGATGCTTCAGGTGCCACAGGTGCTCATACAATAAATGCTGATCACACAGGTACGGTTACCATTACAACTGGTAGCGGTGCTGATGACGTTGACATGGATGGTGCAACGGGTACGGGTTATACTCACTCAGCAACTCTGGGAGCTGGTAACGATACGTTTGTTGGTGGCACAGGCGCTGAAACAGTTATAGCCGGATCAGGTAACGATACGATCGATACAACAACGGGTAACGATAGTATTGACGCTGGTGCTGGTAACGATACCCTAACCTTTGATACGGCAGGTGACTTAACAGCCTCTGATACGGTTGATGGNGGTGCTGGAACAGATAGTCTTACTCTGACCATTTCTGCAAGCCTAACCCCAGTGTTAACTGGAGTTGAGAATATTGACCTGACAACAACTGGTGGAACGATACTAACTATGAGTAGTTCCACAGATACAACCAGGGTTGATGTTGAAAATGGTTCTGGCAGTACATTAACAGTAAGTAATCTGTCTTCTGGTGGCACAGTTCGTATTCTTGATGCCAATACAACGTTAACGGCAGATACGACTGCAGCTGGGTCTATTACAATCGATTCACACATAGACAATACTGCAGGTGTGACGGTAACTGACGCAGCTTCTGTTACAGTAAAGTCNTCTCACACTGGATCAACAAATTCAGGTGATATAACTTCACTGGCACTAGATAATACTGATACGACGTCTCTTACAGTTACTGGTGGTTCAGATACAGATGCTGATGTTGATGTAGGTGCGGTGACAAATACAAATGTCCTGCAAACCGTTACAGCGACTTCTGCATTGTCTGGTTCTGTAACCGCAATTGCCACTGTAGCAGATGCGGATGCACTAACTAGCCTAACAATGACGGGCGTGGGTGGTGACATCACCTTGGGTAACGTTGGTTCTTCTGGTAGTGCAGAAAGCCTCGCCACGATTGCTCTTACGGCGTCTGGTGGTGCGGATGTTCAGCTAACTGGAACAGTTACGGCTGATACGACTGACACCACGGGTGGTGATACAGCTATGACCATTACCCAGGATGCAGCCACGAGTTCTAATACTGATTTGGGTACGGTACAGTCCACATATGGTGCAATTACCATGACACAAAGCGGTGTAGGAACGAACGACTCAACTGCTGTAACTGCTGATGATATTACGTTAACTGTGTCAGCTGGTGGTGGTACTCAGGCCCAGTTTACGGCAACTGATGACTTTGTTGCTACTATTGGTAATACGGCTCAATACATTATTACTTCGGTAGATACAGGGGCAACCTCTACGGGTGCTGCTACTCTAACTCTGACAGGTAATTCAGCCTTTGCTCTGAATGGAGTGACGGCGTCGTCAGGTGATCTAACTGTTGATGGTAGTGCAGCAACGGGCACAGTAACAATTACTGGTACTGACTGGACTGGTGGTTCAACAATTACTGGTGGTAGTGCAGCAGATACACTAGCGGGTGGTTCAGGTGTTGATAGTATCACAGGTGGTGCTGGAGCTGACTCCCTAACAGGTAATGCTGGTAACGATAAGCTCTTCGGTGGAGATGGTGCTGACACACTAGTCGCCGGTGCTGGTAGTGATAGCATAACGGGTGGTGCTGGTAACGATACCATTACGATGTCTACTAATTATACAACTGGTGACACGATTGATGGTGGAGCAGGTACTGATACACTTTCTGCGACATTAGCCACAACTATCGCCGCTANTATCTCGGCTGTTGAAACTTATAATGTTACGTTCAACACGGGTGGTGCATTGAATGCATCTAGCATAACGGGCGTTTCAACAATGAACGTTCTTGCTGGTACTGCAACTCTTGCGACGATAACGAACCTGGCCTCAGGCGTAACTGTAGCCAACGGAACGACTGCAGCTGAAGCTGAAACCATCACAATTGATACGGTGGCTGATGCTACTCTTACAGTTAAGCTAGATGATGCTGCGAGTGGAGCACTTACGATAACGGATGCCGCAACTGTAACCATTACTGGTGAAGATGCAGCTGCAACGACATCTGTTGCTAATACAGTGCTCGATAGTTCAGATACAACATCACTGACAATTGCTGGTGCGGATGCCGCATACGCAATGGATATTGGTGCTGTTACTGGACAGGGTTCTTTGACATCTTTAACAGCAAGTACAGATACGAGTAGTGGTACGTTAACAGTTGGTGCTTTTGCTGATGTCGGTGAATTGACAACACTGTCGCTAACATCTAGCGCTGCAAACTTAACCTTCAGTACCGGTGCCAATATAGGTGCTGATAGTGATGGTGCAGAAGGTGAAAGCCTCGCAACAGTTACACTAAATGCTACAAACTCAACTATNGACTTTGGTGATGGACAGACTATTTACTTAGATAGTGTTACCGATAGTACGACCGACCTAACCTCAACGTGGACAATTACCACAGCGACATCAGGTACGGTTAACGCTGGTGGGATTGATAATACCTACGGTATAACCACTGTTGATGCCTCGTCAAACAATGGTACGGCAATGTCAATTGACACCATAACAACGGCGTCACTTGGTACTGTAACTCTTGGTGGTAGTGGTACATTTAATATTGGTAACATCACAACAACTTCTTCTACAGCAGCTACTATAGATGCAACGAACGCATCAGGTACTGTAACGCTTGTGTTAACCGGTATGAACTCGAATACTACTGTTAACGCGGGTACAGGAGCAGCTACAATAACAGCAGTTGCTGATACTGGTCTAACAACAACTGTCGCTTTAGGCAGCGGTAATGAGACTACTGACCAAATAATAATGGGTACAACACTGAGTGATATCACCCTCAAAAACTTCGAAACTGACGCTGCTGACGATGCCATAGATTTAAGTAACTCTGGCCTTGAAGGTAGAGGAACGGGTGCTGGAACGGACGCACTACATTTTCTTGACTCTAGTACAGCAGTAACAACACAAACGGTTGTATTCCAAAGTACTACAGCTTCATCAAAGCTTGATGTTGATGGTGGTAGTGGTAACGTCCTGGTGTTGGGTGGTGACCATGCTACTTCAGCTCTTGTTGAGCAGGCTCTTGAGACTGGAGGTACCCATGCAATTACACTGGGTGCAGCGTCAGCTGAAGAAACTGTTACTAACTGGGCTATAGTTTGGGATGATGGAACGAACTCCTACCTAGGTGTTGGTGCCATTGAAACAGCAAGTTCGGATGATACCGAGGGAACATCTTCTGATGGTGCAACAATCACAAGTATCGAAGTAACTACAGTCTTAACACTTGAAGGAGTTTCTGATGCTACTGAGCTAGTAGCTGCGAACTTGGGAACAAACTTCATAGCTTAAGCAATAATATATACTTTAAGAAAAGGCCCGTCTCTGATAGGAGGCGGGCCTTGTTCTTTGGAAAAGAATAATTATCAATAGTATTTATTAACTAAACAATGATTTTGAAATTATCTGATATATTAAAACTATAGCTACAATTTACTAAAGTCTAAACTGTCATCAGCATCCATAAACATTTGTTCAACACTCTCTATATTATCTTTTTCAGAGATATATGCTGAATCCCTAAAATTAGCTAATCTTTCTAATAGGCCTAAATTTGCGCCAGAAAAAATATGGCCATATATTAGACCTAATGCACTGACCCTCTGTAAGTCTTTTAACTTACTGGCATCTAAAGACTGAAGTTTCTCTTCGTTTACTTTATAGATTCCTTCTATATTAATTTCTTTCTCGCCTCGTCTAATTGATATATTCCATTTATCCAGGAGACCGAAATTATTAATCATTTCACATAATTGTACTGTCTTATTATATGAATCATGAACTTCTGTTAGAAATGACATTATTGTTGATAGCTCGTCAGTGATTTCGCCAGTTTCACCATAAAAAGAATTATTAGGAGTTGCATTTGATTTAGATAGACTATCCTCATCAAACGCTAAAAGCATTTGATCTTTCTCTCCTGATAAGAGTGAAAAAGGGTATGAGCGCAATACTGCTGGTTTATAAGCTGTAATCCAATTCCCTTCTTTATTAACAAATAAATTCTCTCCTTGCTTAAGCCCAAGAATTGATACAAGTGTATAGTAGCCGTCATATTTAACAAATCCAATTGGAAGCGATCTCATGGCTTGAGAAAGTTCGCCAACAGCTAGAGTTGCCGTTGCGTACTTTGCTGCAAATTCATAATTATCAGAAGCTAACCATTTACGATCAAGAAACTCTGACTTAGTAATGGGTACTATATTTACCATCGGTTGTATTTCTCTTAATATTCTTTATTAAATAAAGTATTACATTTTAGAACTTAGCTATAACTGAACTATATATATTAAACAGTAAATAAATGAGAATACTGTATATTAATTATATCCATTTTATAAGAATGAGTGTTATTACTGTTAATAAATCATATATTAATTAAAAGGGACCAAAATGCCTAATATTACAATTGATGATAAAGAATATAATACTGATGATCTCTCAGAAGGGGCAATGACTCAACTTGGATCACTTCAAGCTGCTGATGCAGAAATTTCTCGATTGAACGTATTACTGGCTATAGCGCAGACAGCTAGAAATGCTTATGCCAGAGCATTAACTGAAGAACTACCAGAAGAATAATATCCCTATGTTTTATTGTAATTTTCGAGGCTTAAAATTACGCTAATTAATTTTACTACATGGACGAGTTAAACGTATGAGCGTTGTATTTGTATAATTACCGGATGCGTAAGAACTATGACATGAGAGTTTGTATTAATTATCATCCCGAGGGTTACACAATTAATGGCCCTAGATTGATGGGTCGTAATGCAGCGGGCGAATCTTTTTTGCGTGGCTTCGCTCAACATAGCCGCGCAAATAAATTCTGGGTCCGAGTTGATGATCCGGAACATGCGCAAATATTTGAAAAATCACTAAGGGCACTAGGTCGCAAAGATCCTCTCAGTATTGTTGAACGACATTCAATTGATAAACTGAGAGAAGCAAGTATTCTATACCACCCTGGTCCAGATATTGGCCTTCATGCACAACGTCGCACTTTATTTGGTGATAATGCATGGAGCCTCTGTGGTATAACGCATACAACAGCAAGTGCTTATTCTATGGATTCACTAGCCAATCTTATTACTGCACCTATACAGCCATGGGACGCACTTATATGTACATCAAAGGCTGTCAAAAGTAATGTAAATAAAATTTTACAAACACAGGTTGAATATTTGAAGGCACGCTTCAACTCAACTAATTTCTCGTTTCCTAAATTACCTGTGATCCCCTTGGGAGTTCATACAGAAGAATTTAGTTATAGTGATGAACAAAAACGTATGGCCAGAGCCTCTCTTAATATATCGGATGAGACATTGATCGTACTGTTCATGGGACGACTTTCATTTCATGCTAAAGCTCATCCGCTGGCTATGTATCAAGCTCTTCAAAATGCCTCGATAATAACTGGGAAAAAAATAGTGCTTATTGAATGTGGATGGCATTCTAATGAATCTATAGCAAAGGCCTATATACAGGCTGCTGAGTTAACCTGTCCAAATATTGAAGTAGTTCATTTGGATGGTAGAGAAGTCAGTAACAAGAAACTCGCGTGGGCAAGTGCAGATATTTTCTGTTCTCTATCGGATAACATACAAGAAACTTTTGGTATCTCTCCTATTGAAGCAATGGCTGCAGGCCTTCCTTGTGTTGTTTCAGATTGGGACGGGTACAGAGATACTGTACGTGATGGAGTAGATGGAATTCTCGTTCCTACAACTATGCCCCAGGCAGGACTGGGAGTAGATTTATTAGAACGATATGCACTAGAAGTTGACACTTATGATATGTATTGCGGACACACCTCAAGTCTCATAGCGGTGGACGTTGATTGCGCCACGGAAGCTTTTGTTACGCTTTTTAATTTACCCGAAATGAGAAATAAGATGGGAGCTTCGGGTAGACAAAGAGCTCTGAGCGTATATGAGTGGGAAGTTATAATACCTCAATATGAAGAGCTATGGACAAGTTTAGAAGAATTGCGCCAAGAAAAATATTCTGAAATAAAGCGGTTGGCCCATCCCTGGCCTTCTCGGATGGATCCCTTTTATGCTTTCGATGATTATCCAACTAGTTCTTTAACTTCAGGAACGATTTTAGCACTGGTAGATTCTAATTCTCAAGACGCCCTTGATAGACTAAGAAACTATAAAAACCTGGCAATGGTAAATTATGCAAAATCAATAATACCTAGTATTGATGAGATTACTGAGATTATTAATAAACTTGAAACAGGGCCCGAAGCTGCCGAAGAATTGGTAAAACATTTGCCTAAAAATAGACAGGGGTTTGTTTTTCGTTCATTTTTATGGCTTTTGAAGTTAAATATCTTAAAGGTTTATAGATGAATATTTTATTTGTTCACCAAAACTTTCCTGGTCAGTTTAAGCATTTAGCTCCCAAGCTTGTCTCACTAGGCCATAATGTTATCGCCATGCCTGTAATAGCTGCGGCAGAAAAACAGTGGCAAGGCGTATCCCTGCACCCGTATCAAAACAGCCGTTCGTCATCAAAAAATATACACCCATGGGTGGTAGATATAGAAACTAAAACAATAAGAGCAGATGACTGCTATAGAGCTGCTTTACGTTTAAGAAAAGAAGGTTTTATTCCTGATGTTATGGTTGCTCATCCAGGTTGGGGGGAAAGTTTATTTTTAAAAGAGGTTTGGCCCAATACTAAGCTTGGTATTTACTGTGAGTTTTTTTATCATAGTAAAGGAGCCGATGTAGGTGCTGATCCTGAATTTCCGCCTCGTGATGATGAAGCATGTAGGCTGGCCTTAAAAAACATTAATAATTTACTTCATTTCGAATTAGCAGATGCTGGTATATCCCCTACCCAATGGCAAGCTAGTACATTTCCTAAAAGGTTTAGAAAACACATTAGTGTAATTCATGATGGTATTGATACGGAAATTCTATGCCCAGATTCTGATGTTTTATTAACTGTAGATACCCACAAAGAGCGCAACATAAAAATTACTAAAAAAGATGAAGTAATCACCTTCGTCAATCGAAACCTTGAGCCATATCGGGGTTATCACATATTTATGAGAGCGTTGCCAAAACTTTTAGAGCAAAGACCTAATGCTAGGGTGCTTATAGTGGGTGGGGATGGTGTTAGCTATGGCGCAGAACCTGATTCAGATCAAACATGGAAAAATATATTTATACAAGAAGTTAAGGGCCAAATTAAGGATTCCGATTGGAATCGGGTTCATTTTTTGGGAAATATAAAATATGAAAGATTTATAACTCTACTTCAGGTTTCTAGTGTTCACGTTTATCTGACATATCCATTCGTTTTAAGTTGGAGCTTGCTAGAAGCTATGAGTGTTGGTTGTGCAATTGTTGCTAGTAATACCAAGCCTCTTCATGAGGCTATTAGTCACGATGAAACGGGTAGGCTAGTAGATTTCTTTGATATTGATGGTATTTGTAAGGAAGTTTGTAATTTGTTGGATGATGAGAATACGAGAAGTAGATTAGGAAAATCAGCCAGAGAGTTTGCAATAAAGAATTATGACCTTAAATCAATATGTTTACCCAAACAGGTAGACTGGGTCTTATCATTGGCAGAATAAAGTTATGAATTATAATCTTAGTAGAATTACCACGCAATATATAGATAATGAAGATAGGCTTAGGATTCTAGGAGAATCTGGCGAAGATAAAATTTGTGAAATTTGGTTAACCCATCGACTAATGGATCGTTTGGTAGAAAATTTATTGAGTAATGTCCAGAACGAAGGGAAAACAGATAAGGCGTTGCAAGTCTTTGAACAAGAAGTAGCTTCATCAACTTTGCCTAGGCAGGCACCCGTAGAAAAAGATAACCAAATTATTTCCTGGCTGGCGATAGCCATAGACATAAACAAGGATAATGAAAATATAAGTTTAACTTTTAAAGGCGATAAATCAAATTCTGCTAGTATTTCTTTTCAAACTGTTGAGATCCGCCAATGGCTTTCTATTATATATAACACTTATAAATTAGCGGAATGGTCTGTAGAAGAATGGCCAGCATGGTTTAAGGAAAGTAAAGAGGTAAATGAAAATAGCGATACCCATTCTGTTCACTAGTTTTTAAAAAACTCTAAGTGGATAGTAGCTATTTATAAAACTAAACTTGACGATTCTGTATCTAAAACACCTAGTAGTGTAAGCGTATCTCCACTGCTAAATTCAAGAATCAGGTCATTAGAGTCAGTTATTTTATAGTTATCATATATTTTTTTGTCCTCTGACAAAAAGAACCACACTCTGTCTTTACCAAGCTCAAAGTTTGATACGCTTATATTTCCACCTTCGTAAAGTAATATATCAACGTCACTGCTCAGGATAAGTGATTGGGGGCCTTCTGTGTTTAGTAGATGCCCCTTGATATTTATACTTGTAGGTATGGTTCCACTTGTCTCAAGACCCTCTTTAGAGGCGGGGTTTTCGGCGACTTCATTCCCCGAAGGTGTTTGTGAATCTTTTTCTACAGGGTTAGACGTAAAAGTAGTAATAAAGCTATTTTCTAGTGAATAATTGAGGGTATCTTCCTTTATAGGAATATTGTTAACCAGTTTTAGAGGAAACATATTTACTGACTGTTGCACACTATTCGACGCACTACTTACCAAGCTAACAATATCAATTGTTACCAATGATAATTTCTGTTCAGATATTTCAGAATTTGATATTTTATTGTTCTGCTGCGTGTCTAGGTTGTAAAATATATTGCTGTCGATAGTACTCGTTTCACTAAATCCTTGGTCATCTAGAATGCTTTTTTCAGTGAACTTAGCATTTGAATCGTTTTGTATATTAGACAAGTTTATGAGTTTTTCTGAGTAACCCATTTTAGTGTCTTGCATGCTAAGATAAGAATTATCAAAGTCAGCGGTTAGCGTTAAATTATTTTTCTGTGAAGAAAGCAGGCTATTTGTTATTAGTTCTTGAAACTGCGTATCATTACCCAAGCTAGAAATATCATCAAAATTAACGTCAGTTATTGAAAGTGGATCGGGAGAAAATAGCAATCCAGGTACGGGTAGGTAATCTGCGGAATGCAGGTCTGCGAGGATTTGCATGTTTGTTGCACTATTTACTTGCTGGGTATTAGCAAGTGCAGTTTCACGTGATGAAATTTCTAATGCAAGGATAATAGCACCAAGCAGAGCAAATGAGCTTCCAAAAGTTTTTCCTGCTTCAAGATCGTTAAAGGTAGGAATAATCTCAGTGTTATTCACCTTACCTGTTTGTTGATTTATATTTTCTAAAGCTACTTCGGGATCAGTATCTTTTGTAGCGCTATTTCTCTCGCTATCATTAATTGTAAGAGCTGCTTGCAGCACCTCCTCAATAGTTTTAGCCCGGACTTCTTCAGTAGCTGCTACAAACGCTGCCGCTACAAATGCTGTTAGAAGTATACTTGGGTGAAGAACTACTTTGCCGTTGGAAGCCGGTGGCGTCATCATCGGATGTCGTTCTACTAATTGATTAATTAGATCTCGGATATCTGTTCCACGGTATAGATCTTGTGTAACGGAACTAACAGCGATAAAGGTACCATCAATTATTGCGAAATGTGCAATGACATCTCCCGTGTCAGACCTCACAAAAACAAACCATGGTTCACCTTCGTCTGATACGCCGCTTTCAGACTCAACCTCAAGACCTGCCTGGGCCATGATGTCTGAAACTCGATAAAATTCAGCTAATTCCTGATTACTCCACCATCGTTTTTGAGGTGATTGTTCAGGATTTAGTTGAAAAAGGGCAGCCGACATGGAGGCTCCTACTTACTTGCATAAATATTAAATAAATTTTTAGGCATTTGATTGGTTAGTGTGTCGGAGATCCGATTCTGGAAATACGAGACGGTAGTTTATTGGATCGTAATAGCTCATTAATCTTTTTGCGAAAGGTTGTACTTCTTCACCTAAAGCTTCTGCCCATACTTCTACACGTTCAGTTGGAACTCGTCCTCTTCCTACTTCAATCTGAGATATGAACGTATAGTATTCAACATCTACCCTACTAGCTAGTTGTCTTTGAGAAAGACGCCTTGCCTCTCTAAGAGAGCGAAGCCATAATCCTGCTTCTTTACGTAGTTGTTTAGAATCGTCTTTATTTAGTTGCTTTATCTGCGCAAAACTAGACATAGATTTAGTCCTTGCATGTTCCCTGAGGTGGGTAACTTACTGTACCTTTGTTTAAGAGTCGAATCATATTAATATAAAAAAAATATAATTAAAACAAGTTAATAAGTAATAATATATATTTAATAAATAAAAATAGTACCTGTTAGATGTATTAATTAGTATTTATATTTTTATGCGTTAAATATAGTTAATAATAATGTTATTAGTATATTTATTTATTTAGAGTATATTTAAGTTTTATAAATTTACTTTATATTTATTAAATTTATATTTAAAAAACCTTTAAAATATTTATATATACTTTTAATGTTAAATTAATGAATTTATAAAGCATATATATTCTATGAAACTATCGGTAGATCATTTAATTTTGAGGGCAAAACGATGCCTTAAAAATGGTAACCACTCAGAAGCACGCGAACTATACTTGTCGATTCTAAGAGAATTTCCCGACAACAAGCGCGCGCAACAAGGCTTAGATTTAATTGACAGTACTTTAAAACTAAACCCTACGACGGAACAGTTAAACTCTTTATTGTCAGCATATACTGAAGGTAGGTTACAAGACGCTGTGACTCAGGGAACTAATCTTCGCAGCTCATTTCCTGCCAACATTAATATTTTGAACATATTGGGTGCTTGCTATTTAGCATTAGGTAGCCTTGATGAAGCCATTGCCCATTATAGAGAAGCTATTCAATTAAAACCTGATTATGCAGAGGCATATAATAATCTTGGGGTTGCTTTACAAAATAAGAATAATCACGTCGAAGCAGTAAGGCAATGTAAACAAGCTATAGAATTGAATTCTGAATATGCAGAGGCATACTATAATTTAGCCAATTCACTAAAAGCGCTAGATGACGTTCCGGGAGCTATTATGAATTATAAACGGGCTCTTAAACTAAAAGATGATTATGTTGAAGCATATAATAATTTGGGAATTGTCCTAAAACTAGCCGGAGAGTTTAATGAATCGATAAAGTATCTAAATAGAGCTATTTCAATAAAACCAGATTTTTCCTTCGCACATCATAACTTGAGCGATACTTTACAAGATATTGGTGATTTAGAACTTTCAATTTTAAAAGACTATGACGCATTAAGTATTAATCCTAACTATCGAGACGTTTGGACTTCAATTGGTTTCACGATTAAATCATTACAGATATCCGCAGACGTAGACCTAGATTCATATTATGAACAATTGCGTAATATTGATGTAGGTAACGTTAATTATAATATTCTACAATATAAGTTAGAGGCTTTTCAGCCACATTTGGCAGATAAGTCATTTGATGATGCGGTAAATGTGCTAGCGGCTAATTCAGCTGATGAGATTACAAACCCCCAAACCCCTGACCAGTCCAGTATAACACCATCAGTCCCGTACAAGATGATTGCCCTACTTCATTTTGGCCGCAGCGGCACTGGGCTTTTACATAGTTTGATTGATAATCATTCAGAGATATCAACGCTGCCGAGTATATATTTTAGCGAATATTTTGATGTCGATAATTGGAAGAAGCTTATAGCAAATGGCTGGGATCAAATACCGGAGAACTTTGTTAGCCAGTATGAGGTTCTTTTTGATGCGAGTTCTTCTGCTCCGGTTCCTACGATTAATACAGAAGCATGGAGTTTAGGCGTAGATGAAGGCATGGCCAATGTTGGTGAGAAGGGCGATGAAGTACTGACTGTAGATCGCGATGTTTTCTGTAGGGAGTTACGTGGTCTTATGATTGGGTATCCGAAACTTGATGCTTCCACGTTCTTTACACTTGTGCATGTCGCCTTTGAAGCTGCTTTAACTAACCCTTCCGATAAACACACTATCCTCTATCACATTCACAACCCAAGTGTTCCCGCAAAACTAAACTTTCTTAGATATCGCCCGGGTACCCGGTTCATAATGATGGTACGTGAACCCCTACAAAGTTGTGAGTCCTGGCTTTTACAAAGTGTTAAAGGTGGTGATTACAAGAAAATATGTAACCGCATTATTCAAATGCTGTTTGATATTGATCAGATAGCATTTAGGAGATGTGATTCAGTAGGTGTTCGTCTTGAAGATCTTAAGTTGCATCCCGA
>PASR01000009.1 GCA_002713365.1 Rhodospirillaceae bacterium | reverse complement strand
CCAGCTCTATGTTTGGCGCGATATGGAGGCATCATTATTAGCTGTTGAAAGGGCTCGAGACGCAGGTTTTGAAGCGTTAATAGTTACAGTGGACTCAACCGTTCCTTATAATCGAGAATTTGATATCCGTAATGGAGTAACTTTTCCTGTACGAATAACACCTCGTAACTTTTTTGATACAATTTTACATCCTCGCTGGATGTTTGGAACTTTGGGTCGTTATGTGCTTGCAGAGGGGCATATGCCGAGATACGTAAATATAAGTATTCCTAAGAATTTATCTTCTCGAGATATTAGAGGTTTTTTAACTAAGAACGATACACTGAACTGGGAATTTTTGAAACGGATCCGTGATATTTGGCCAAGAACCTTAATTGTTAAAGGTATTCTACATCCAGGTGATGCGGTGATGGCAGCTGACAGTGGTGCTGACGGCATTATAGTCTCAAATCATGCGGGAAATACTAACGATTCTGCCATAGCACCAGTTGATGTATTGCCTGGTATTGTTGAAGCGGCGGGAAAACGTCTCACCATTATTGTTGACAGCGGGTTTCGACGAGGAAGTGATGTTTTGAAAGGCTTGGCACTTGGTGCGGATGCTGTAGCCATTGGGCGTGCAACTTTGTATGGGGTTGGCGCAGCTGGAGAATCTGGGGCCACACGAGCTCTAGAAATATTTGATTCAGAAATTCGACGAACTATGGGAGTTATGGGTTTATCAGACATTCAATCTATAAACCGTGACCATGTTATTTTACCTGGGCAATTATGATTTCTTATACTCTAAATAAGAAATGNATAGATAAGAGATACTTACCTGCTGTGGCTATAGATAGGCTAGAAATTATTATGCATAATAGATGTTAAAAGTTACTTTAAATGCCAATATTTATAAGAATTTGTAACCAGTTATATTTTAAAAAACTATTTAGGGTTTTCTATTAGATGGATCTATTTGCGTCTTCACTTTCATTTGTTCTTAAGCATTACCCGGTTCTTCCAACTACTTGTCTAAGGCCGCATGCGGCAGCTATTGCTAGTAAATACTTTAAACGTAATTTTCCTGGCACAGTACTTTATGCAGTTAAGTCTAATCCTAGATTTGAAATTCTTGATTCAATTTATAGTTCAGGAATAGACCATTTTGATGTGGCTTCGATATCTGAGGTCAGACTGATTGCTTCTCGTTTTCCTGAAGCACGTTTATCTTATATGCATCCAATCAAGAGTAGGGAAGCAATCTGTGAAGCATACTATAAATATGGTGTTAGAGATTTTGCACTAGATTCCGGTGAAGAATTAGAAAAAATTCTGGCCAGCACTAATAATGCATCTGATTTGAATTTATTTATACGTTTGGCAGTGCCAAATGATTATGCAAAGCTGAATTTATCAAATAAATTTGGTGTTCAACATGATAAAGCAACAGATCTCTTAAGGAGCATACGCAGTATAGCACAGAAAGTTGGTGTTTGTTTTCATGTTGGATCGCAATGTATGAATCCAAACTCATATGCAATTGCAATTCAAAGAGTGGGTGATCTGATAAGATCATCGGGTATAATGTTNGATATTTTAGATGTTGGTGGTGGCTTTCCTTCTAGATACATTGATATGAATCCTCCTCCGCTTGATACATATATTGAAGAAATAACTGCAGCACTAATAGAAATACCTATTAGGGAAGATTGTGAAATATGGGCTGAACCTGGAAGAGGTTTGGTAGCTGAGGCAGCTTCCACTGTTGTTCGTATTGACCATCGAAAGGATAATTATCTTTATATAAATGATGGTATATACGGTAGTCTTTTTGATGCGGGCTTGTCTGCTTTCATCCATCCAGTGAGACCAATAAATATACAAAGCAAGTTATCTGATGAGCTTGTTCCTTTTTCATTTTTTGGTCCGACCTGTGATGGCATGGATTTTATGAAAGGGCCATATATGTTGCCAAATACTATAACAGAAGGCGACTATATTGAAATTGGTCAGACAGGGGCATATGGGTGTACTATGAGAACTAAATTTAATGGTTTTTACTCGGATGAAACTATACTTTTAAATGATCACCCAATCCTATCTTTATATGGCTGCACAAATATGATTGGCGAAACAGTTGATGAAGTAGCGCTTTAGAAAAAGAATATTGAGATTTTTCAATGACCTTAAAGTCCGATTTATATAAAAAACCTAACTTACTTAATACAAAAATAGAGCATATTGATATGACGGCTATAGATGCTCGTGATTTAATGGGTCAGATGTCGAAGATGTCTTTTACCTCACGGGATTTAGCTCGAGCATCTGAGATATATAATACAATGTTAGCAGATAATGACTGTTCAATTATCCTAACCTTGGCTGGTTCGACTTCAGCAGGCGGTTGTATGCAGGTTTATTCAGATCTAATCAAATATAACATGATAGATGCTGTGGTCGCGACAGGTGCTAGTATTGTTGATATGGATTTTTTTGAGGCATTAGGTTTTTATCACTATAAGGGTGATAAAAATATTGATGATAGTGATTTAAATGCTCTCTCTATTGATCGGATATACGATACTTTTATTGATGAAAATGATTTAAAATTGTGTGATGAAATTATTGCTGATATCGCCGATGGTTTAGAGTCACGACCATATACATCTAGAGAGTTTATAAAAGAAATGGGTATTTTTTTGTCTNCGGGAAGGGCAAAAAAGCCAGGCTCTCTGGTTCAAACAGCCTATGAGAAAGAGGTGCCAATATTTTGTCCTGCATTTACAGATTCCTGTGCTGGGTTTGGTTTAGTTATGCATCAGGAAAAAAGTCCTAAATCACACTTAACCATTGATTCGGTAAGAGATTTTAGGGAGCTTACAGAAGTTAAAATTCAATCGAATGCTACTGGTCTTTTAATGATAGGCGGTGGTGTACCAAAAAATTTTGCACAAGATACTGTCGTCTGTGCGGAAATACTTGGTAAANCGGTAGAGATGCATAAATATGCTATTCAAATATCAATAGCGGATGTACGAGATGGCTCTTGTAGCAGTTCAACACTCTCAGAAGCTATGTCTTGGGGAAAAGTAGATAATTTAATGGAGCAGATGGTATTTGCTGAAGCTGGAAGCGTTGTACCACTAATAGCAAGTGATGCTTATCATAGAGGAAACTGGAAAAAACGTAAGCCGCGGCGNCTTTCCAATATTTTTTTATAGAATATAAAGTTATGAAGATAGTTGCACCTCTCGAGGGATTTCTTGGGTTAAATGATAATGAGTTTGCAAGTACTCTTGGAAAGCCTAGAGTGACTGTAGTACCATTTGGTCTAGAAAAAACAGTAACGTACGGTGGAGGTGCTTCAAGAGGTCCTGAGGCAATTATAAATGCCTCAAAAAAAGTAGAATTTTTTGACGAGGACTTTTGGNGGGAAACATTTCGTTATTATAATTTAAAGACTTTGGCACCATTTACTATAAAAGAAGACATTAAACTAGCTCTAGAACAAATAGAAAATATTGTTGAAGATATTTTAGATGATGATAGTTTTCCTTTAATTCTTGGCGGTGAACATTCACTTACCGCAGGAGCGATCCGTCCATTTATTAATCGTTATGAAGAAATATTTATACTACATTTTGATGCCCATACTGATCTAAGAGATAGCTATGATAGTGAACGTTTTTCTCATGCNTCGGTGATGCGCCGCTGCTTAGAAGAACCGGGTGTAAGGATAATATCGGTTGGGGTACGTAACATCTCTGCACAAGAGATTGAATTTTTTGAGTCTAACCGTGACAGGATAAATATTCATTGGGCTAAAGACCGTGATAATTGGAATATTAAAAATATTATTGCACCTCTGAAAAACAAAGATGTTTATATTTCATTTGATTTAGATGGGTTTGATTCAAGTTTAATGCAGGCTACTGGAACTCCAGAACCTGGTGGAATATTTTGGAATGATGCAATTAATATTATTAAAGCAGCCAGCGCAGAAGCTAATAATATTATTGGAGCTGATATTGTAGAGTTAGCACCAGTGATAGGGCTCCACGCATGTGATTTTCTTGCGGCAAAACTTGCTTATAAAATTCTTGGCTTTAGGTTTAGTGATTCACATTTGCGAATTTAGTTTTCGCTTTCAATTACTCGCCAGCCTATATCTCGTCGGTAAAATCCATGGGGCCAATCAATTTTATCAATAGCCGCGTATGCTTTTACTTTGGCTTCGAGAATAGTATCGCCGCAAGCACAAACATTAAGTACTCTGCCTCCATTAGAGAGTAATTTATTATTCTCAATCTTTGTTCCAGCATGAAAAATAATTGCTTCATTGGAATTAATATTTTCTAGGCCTCTAATTTCACTGTTTGTTATATAGTGTCCTGGGTAACCTTTAGCCGCCATTACAACGGTAATAGCAGCATTATTTGACCAACGTAAATTGAATTTATCAAGAATACCGTCATACGAGGCTAATAGTGCTGGCAAAATATCCGAGCGTAATCTAAGCATTAAAACTTGGCATTCAGGATCGCCGAATCTCACATTGTACTCAAGTAATTTTGGACCTTCTTCAGTTAGCATCAGGCCAGCATAGAGAATACCCTTAAATGGCATACCTTCTTTAGCCATGCCATTAACAGTTGGATAAATAATATTATTCATTATTTCAGTTTGTAAATCTTCTGTAAGTGCTGGCGCAGGTGAGTATGCTCCCATGCCCCCTGTGTTTGGACCAACATCACCTTCACCAACAGCTTTATGATCTTGAGCTGCTGTTAATGGTAGAGCCGTTTTGCCATCAACAAGCGCAAAAAAACTAAGTTCTTCACCAGTTAAAAACTCTTCTATTATCAATGCCTGACCAGCTGGCCCAAAAGCTTCATCCGTTATCATGGTATCTAATGCTTTTANTGCTTCTTTTTTTGAATAAGCTACCGTAACGCCCTTTCCAGAAGCTAGTCCGTCAGCTTTTACTACTATTGGAGCGCCATGTTTTTCTATATAGGACTTTGCTAGGTTATAATCTGTGAACTTACAATACTTCGCAGTAGCTATATTATATTTATTGCAAATGTTTTTCATAAAGCCTTTTGAGCCTTCTAACATAGCTGCCGCTGCGCTAGGGCCAAATGCTTTAATCCCATGGCTTGTAAGTTGGTCAACTATGCCCTTAACCAAGGCAGCCTCAGGACCAACAACAACAAAATCTATTTGTTTTTTTATAGCAAAAAGCACCAAGTTTTCAGTGTCGTCTGCAGAAATTGGTATGCATTCAGCTATGTTTTCAATACCTGCATTCCCTGGTGCACAATAAAGTGATTCACATAATGGTGAAGCAGAGATTGCCCAGCAAAGAGAATGCTCTCTTCCCCCACCGCCAATTACTAGTATCCGCATTTTAAATCCTTTGGTATATATACTAAACTTTGTAACATGTCTGATGAGTCAATGAACCTATCTAAATACGATAAAAGTCATAAAGAAGTTGACCTTAAAGGTACTAATGAGCTTCCAGTCTATAGCATTGGTGAACTGAATGCTGCCCTAAAAAGTATTGTGGAAGAAAAATTTAGTTATGTAAGAGTAAGAGGAGAAATAAGTGGCTTTAAAAAAGCAGCCTCTGGTCATCTGTATATGTCACTCAAAGACGTTGATTCTAATATAGATGCTGTTTGCTGGCGTGGAACAGCAGATAAAATTGCTATTGAGCCTGAGGACGGACTAGAAGTAATAGCAACAGGCAGGGTCACTACATATGCAGCACGATCCAAATATCAATTAACCATAGAAAGCCTTGAAATTGCAGGAGTAGGAGCACTTCTCAAGATGATTGAGGAAAGACGAAAGCTTCTAGATGCCGAAGGTTTATTTGAAGAGAAATCAAAAAGATTATTACCATATTTACCTGAAACCATAGGAGTCATTACCTCGCCGACTGGTTCAGTTTTTCAAGATATTATGCATCGTTTGAATGACCGATTTCCCCGCCGAGTTATTATTTGGCCAGTTTTAGTGCAAGGTGATAAGGCGGCTGAACAGATAGTAGCAGCAATCAAGGGTTTTAACTCTCTTGAAGAGGATGGACCTCTTCCTCGTCCGGATTTGCTTATAGTAGCCAGAGGGGGTGGGTCATTAGAAGATTTAATGGCTTTTAATGAGGAAAGTATAGTTCGGGAAGTTGCAGCAAGTAAAATACCACTAATCTCTGCTGTTGGGCACGAAACTGATACTACTTTAATAGATTACGCAGCCGATAAACGCGCTCCAACACCCACGGCCGCAGCGGAGCTTGCTGTGCCAGTACGTAATGAATTATTGGTACAGATATCCGATTATGAAGCTAGGTTGTTTGCTTCCATAAGACGACACCTTACTGGAATTAATGAACAACTTAAGGGTTTAGCTCGGGGGCTACCTGAACCACGTCGGCTATTAGAAACTGCTATGCAAAGAACTGACGATTGGTCTGAGCGTTTAAAGCCAGCAATGAATAGAGTGGTTTTTGATAATACGAAAAATGTTCATGAATCTGCGCTTTATCTTATTAAACCCAATGATTATATGAATAGGAAGCGTTCTGATTTAGCTGGAGTTCTAAAACGTGCGGAAACGCTGCGTTTATCCACAATGAGAACTTTGTTCAGAGAAAAATCTGATATTGAGGAGAGGGCTAATCGCTTAGGGCGTGGATGGCAAGTATACTATGAAATAATGTCCCAGCGTCTCTATAATCTTGAAAACCTTATGGAAAGCTATTCCTATAAAGGAGTTCTAGAGCGTGGTTTTGCAGTTGTGAGAGAAGTGAATGGCCCCCCGGTTACAGCGGCTGAAATGTTAACTACAGGTGNAAGTGTATCCTTATCTTTTAAAGATGATGGATATGCAGAGGCTTTGATTTCTTTTGTAGGTGTAGCAGGCGACTCATCCCAACAACCAAAGGAATCTCATAAAAATAAAATTATAAAAGAAAAAAGTAAACCAAAAGAAAAAAATAAACCAAAAGATAACATACAGGGTACTCTTTTGTGAAAAAGGTTATTTTAATTCTTTTCTTTTTTAAATTAAATATTTTTCCAGCCATAAGCTTAGAACTTCAGGGGTCGCTAACTCAGGGTGCTTTAATAATAGGTAAAGCACCGATCGGTTCAGTTGTTTTTATTGATGGCCGAGAACTGCGTGTAGACCCTGAAGAAGGCGTGTTTGTATTTGGTTTTGGACGTGATCACAAGAAAAAATCTAATTTGAAAATAATTTATCCAGATAATCATATTGAAAAACGCACTTTACTGATTAAGAAAAGAGAATGGAAAATAGAACGAATTGATGGTTTACCGCCTAAAAAAGTGTCTCCACCTAAAAGTATGATAGTTAAAATAAAACGAGAAAGTAAAATTCTGAATAATATTAGATCGAGAGATACAAAAAAAGTTAATTTTCTTAACGGATTTTTAATCCCCGCAAAAGGGCGTTTTAGCGGTCATTATGGTAGTCAAAGAATTCTTAATGGTAAAGTAAGAAAACCCCATTTAGGCCTAGATATTGCTGGCTCTATAGGTACTCCTATATATGCATCTGCAAGTGGTCAGGTAGTTTTTACGGCTTCTGATCTTTTTTACACCGGCGGTACAATTGTGATTGACCACGGACACGGTATAACAACTATTTATTCTCATATGAATTCTATAAAGACTAAGGAAGGTGAATATATAGAACAAGGTGAAATAATAGGAACTATGGGAGCATCGGGTCGAGCAACAGGATCTCATCTAGATTGGCGTATTAATTGGTTTAATACCCGTTTAGACCCGGAATTAATTATGGTAAGGTCGCAAAAAAACTAAAATTATATATTTTTATGTTTTGTAATTATTAATTACTTGCTCTAACAAAGATTGAATAATTTCACTGTCTTGCCATTCAAGCTTGACTGGAATTTTTTTTACTAGGGGTGTTACTTCACTGGGAAGCCTAACCCAATCTTTTTCAGTAGTTACTGCAATTGCATCTAAAGCCGATGCCTCATGACAAATATTCAGAATTTCATTAGGCGTATATACATGGTGATCAGAAAATGTATGTTCAGAAAGAACACAGCATTCCATTTCTTTTAAAGTTTTAAAAAATTTTTTTGGTTGACCTATTCCTGCAAATGCTATGACGCGTTTGCCAGATATCTTTTTCCCCTCCAAAGTAGGTGTTATTATAGCTTTTAACAGAGGTATGGATTCAGGAATTATATTTGAAACACCTAATTTATCATCACCGATAATAATAGTTGCATCTGTTCGCGCTAGACCATCGTTTATACTTTCTCGTAAAGGACCAGATGGTATNAGGCGATAGTTACCAAATCCAGTTTCACCCTCTATGACAATTAAACTATAGTTTTTTATTATTGATAGGTTTTGGAATCCATCATCCATAATAATAACTTTAGCGCCGTCAGCTATTGCTGCCTGAGCACCAGCTATCCGGTTATGAGCTAGCCAGGTAGGTGCAGCACGTGAAAGCAATAAAGCTTCATCTCCAACCTGCTTGAAACTATGGGTTTCTGGGTTTACCTTGATAGGGCCAGCGAAACTTCCACCATAGCCTCGGGTTAGAAATGCCACAGAATGGTTTTTTAATATATTAACAAGAGAAAGTGCGACGAGAGTTTTTCCTGCTCCACCTGCAACCAGATTACCGATGCAAATTACAGGAGCGGTGGTGCTAGCTGGGTTTATGAATTTGTTTCTGATGTTGCAGCTTAAGGCATAAATTTTGGAAAGTGGTAGTAATGCTGATGATATTATATTTGGTTCGTTGTACCAAAATTTAGGTGTTCTCATAGCTCAACCGATTCTACTAGTTCCAGTAAAGGGGATAAACTAAACATTACTTGTTCAAGAACACTATCATCAAGTTTAACGGTTTCGGCAGCAATTTCGGCCATCTTATCTGTGTTCTTTGGATTTGTAAGCAGAGCTTCAACCGAAGCAGCCAGTTTCTCAGTAGAATTAACGACCAAGCTTGCTCCTGCTGAGGATAGGCTATCAGCAATCTGTTGAAAGTTATTCATGTGTGGTCCGTGAATCACAACACATCTTAGTAGGGCTGCTTCATGTAGGTTCTGTCCGCCATGCTTTATAAGAGAACCTCCTATAAAAGCAATTTTCGTAATTCTGTAGAAAAGACCTAATTCACCAGTTCTATCTACTAAGTAAATATCAGTATTATCTGTGATTTTTTCAGCAAGATCTCTGCGTGCAATAACTAGTCCTTCCTCTTTAAGAGATTTAGTAATTTGTTTGGACCTTTGAGGATGACGAGGAGCTATAATCGTAAGTAGGTTTGGTATTTTTCTTCTAATGATATTATGGGCCTGACCAATTATTATCTCTTCACTTGCATGAGTACTAGCCGCAAGCCATAGGGGTCGGTCACCTGTTAAGTCTTGTATTTCTAAAAGGGAAGATGCATTAGCCGGTAGAGGAGAAGCAGAAGTTTTTAGATTACCAGAAATTATTATGTTTTTTGCTCCAAGAGTTCTAAAACGTTCAGCACTTACATCGTCCTGAGTAAGCACTATCGTAAATGTTGATAATAAACGATGCGCTAACTTACTAAATTTATTCCACATATTATAAGAGCTAGCAGATATTCTCCCATTTAGTAGCACCATCTTTATTTTGCGTGAGGAAGTCTCAAGCAATAAATTTGGCCATAATTCGGATTCTACCCAAATAGCCAAATCAGGTTTCCAATAATTAAGAAAACGTCTAACCCAAGTAAGTCTGTCAACTGGAACGAACTGATGAAAAGCTTGTTTAGGTAGGCGTTCTTTCATGAGAGAAGCAGATGTTACCGTTCCAGTTGTAACTAGAATATTCAGAGATGGTCGTTCATGTATTAATCGTTCGATAAATATTAAAACTGATTGGGCTTCTCCTAAACTGGCAGCATGAATCCAGATAAGGGGTCCTCGAGGTCTATATAAAGAAGCTACTCCTCGGCGTTCTTCAATGCGAACCGCTTCCTCTTTACCCATTATAATCCTCCATCTTAGTAGCAGTTCGATAATAGGTAGCCCTGCTGAGGTTATAAGTTGGTATAAAAAAATTATAGTGGGCATATTAATATATTTAGCACTTAAGGACGGATAAATCATGTTAAGTTTTCAGGTAATTGCTTAACAAGTGTATCAATTTTTGTATCAGATTTATCTTTTAATTGTATCTCACTCAACCTAGTGTAAAGCCCACCTTTAGCTAGTAGTTCTTCATGNCTACCNTGCTCAATAATTTGCCCCTTATCAACTACGAAAATTATATCTGCTTTAACTATTGTACTTAATCGATGAGCGATAATTAATGTTGTTCTCGCGGTAGAAAGGTTTCCGATGGCATCATAAATTTTTTGTTCNGAATATACATCTAGTGAACTAGTTGCTTCATCTAGAAGTAAAATTGGAGCATTTCGTAGAATTGCACGAGCTATGGAAATACGCTGTCGTTGTCCTCCAGATAGTTTTACACCGTTTTCACCAACTAAAGTATTGTAACCCTCCGGTAAAGAACTGATAAACTCATCTGCTGCTGCAACTTTTGCAGCTATTACGATATCATTAGCTGGTGCATTAGGGTTTCCTAAGCCAATATTGGCGGCTATGGTATCATCAAATAGAATAGTTTCTTGGCTTACAAAAGCTATCTGAGACCTCAAGCTTGAGATGGTGAATTCTTGCATGTTAGTGTTATCTATTTTTACTACGCCACTTTCAGAATCATAGAACCGAAGAATCATATTTAAAATCGTTGATTTACCCGAGCCACTTGGTCCTACTAAAGCTGCTGTTTGGCCTGGTTTTACCTTAAATGATATATTATGTAATGCAGATATTACCCCGTTATAAGCAAAGTTAACTTTCTCAAATTCTATAGCTCCTTTACAGCTTTCTAGTGGTTTTGCATTACTGCAATCGGATATTTTTGAATTTGTATCAAGAAGTTCAAAGCTTCTGTTAACTGCAGAAAGACCTTCTTGCAAACTTGCACTCAGTGGCCCTAAAGACCGTATTGGTTTATATGCAGTGATTAATGCTGTTAGAAATCCAACAAACTCATCAAGAGTTCCTGTGCCCGATATTATACGCCAACCCCCAAATGACAAAATAGCAGCAATTGAAATGCCGCCAATTATCTCTAGAATGGGGTAGGTACGTGAACGTCCTCTTACAATTTTCATTGCTAACAAATAAACGTTCTCAAATAGATTATTAGCCCTAATCTGTTCGTGTTTTTCCATCCTGTAGGATTTTATTAAACGAATACCCGTAAGAGATTGATCTAAGTTTGCAGTAAGTTCTCCCATTTCCATTTGTATGCTAGTTGATACTCTGCGTAGTCTTTGTCCGATCCTAATAACCGGTCTTCCGGCTAACGGCAGTAGAATCACTATTATAGTTGCAAGCAACCAATCTAGGTAAAACATAACTCCTATGAGTACGATAGATACTAGAGTGTTTTTTGCCAGCCCTACTAGAGACTTAGATAAAGTATCACGCATCATATTTACGTCATTTGTGAATCTAGATATCAGTTTTCCACTTGATGTTTCTTCAAAGCAGTTGATATCTGAATACATAAGATGAGAAAACATAGCTTTCTGGATACGATTAATAATTTTTAAGGCAACGGCTTGGCTAACTATATTTTGGATGTAACCTATTAAGCCTCTGAATATAGAAACTCCTATAATAGCTAACGGCATCCAGTAAAAATTATTATTTTTTAGCTGGAGTAGGTTTACAGATTTTTCTATTAATAATGGAAGCGCTCCAGTACTTGCTGCTACTATAAGCATCAATGTTACTGCTAAAATTAACTGTTTAAGATGTGCACGCATCCAATCTCGCCAAAGTCTTATGACTAATGAACGACTTGATGGATTCAGAATGGGCGTTTCTTTTTTCAAATTTATAAACAACTCAATCAGCGAGGCAGATTTTTAAAATAATAAATATTTTATAATATGACCATAAATGTCGCCGCTATTATAGCTATATATAGAGATTCAAGTTAACCACTTCCAGCAACTGTTAATCCATCTATACGTAAGGTTGGTGAATTGGTGCCATAGCGGAATACTAAATCATTTGCTGGAACTAATCTTTGGTACATTTGGTTTAGATTACCGGCGATTGTCATTTCAGTTACTGGAAATGTAATTTCTCCATTTTCTATCCAGAATCCACTAGCTCCTCGACTATAATCTCCAGTTACCCCATTAACGCCCATTCCCATGAGTGAAGTTATATAAAACCCACTACTAATATCTTCAATTAATTTTTCTGGTGTTAGCCTACCTGCTTCTAAGTACATATTAGTAGGTGACGGATTAGGAGGAGCGGACAAACCCCTTGAGGCCCGGCCGTTACTATTCAATCCAAGTTGACGGGAGGAGGCAAGGTCAAGTAACCAAGACGTTAATATACCATTTTGAACTAGGTAAATCTCTTTATTCTCAAGACCTTCTCCATCGAAAGGTTTTGAACGCAGACCACGTGGCCTGTGAGGATCATCTATAATATTAATATCCGATGAAAAAATACCCTTATTAAGCTGATCTTTGAGAAAACTGGTGCCTCGTGCTACAGCTGAACCGCTGATAGCACCTGCTAAATGCCCAATAAGACTATTAGCTACGCGTGGGTCAAAAACTACTGGGACATTCGATGTAGGCATTTTTTTAGCGCCCAAATGGCTTACAGCTCTTTTTCCAGCATTCGTACCTATAATTTCTGGATTTTCTAGGTTATTAAGAAATACAGATTGGCTATATTCATGATCACTCTCCATTTCTGTACCCTTGCCAGCTATTACTGATACTCCCAACCCAAATTCGGTACGTGAATAGTTACCAGAAAAACCATTTGTTGCCCCCAGTGTTACTTTGCTATGACTCCATCCTGCCTCGGCTCCATCTGAATTTGTAACACCTTTTATATTCATGGCAGCCTCTTCACAAATTTGTGCCATATTAACTAATGATTCATTACTAGGTTCTTCAAAGTCTTCCATTTCTAGTTTAGGAATATTATTTGCTAATTGATNTGGTTCAGCAATTCCGCACCAAGGATCCGCTGGCACTGAGCTGGCCATAGTTAGGGCACGTTCTACTAGTTCATCGAGTGCGGCGATACTTAGGTCAGTTGAAGATACTATGGACTGCTTTTGATTATTTATAACGCGTAGACTAAGATCATAACTTTCCTGGCGTTCTAACTTTTCTGTTTTTCCTAGTCGTTGAGAATGAGATAGTGATATTGAACGAACTATAATGCAGTCCGCACTATCAGCCCCTCCTTTTTTGGCTTTTTTAATTAGGTCTTCAATTAAACTTTGATCATCAAAGTCGGTTTGCGGGTTCATTAAATTTTTCCTATCTTATTACATAGGTGGTGGAGATGAAGTATTATTAAACTATAAGATTAGATGTAATTCACATTAATTTAGNTATAAAAGTATAGCGTTTTTTTTATTAGTTTTTAAAAATTATAAAAACCTAAGGTATATTTGGTTTTTATTCTTTGATTTATTTATAGTAATTATTGGTGCTTCTAAAATAATTAAAGTTATTTATACCTTTCTTTTTGTAAAAGTGTTTTAGTAGCAAAATGGTAGTTATGAATTATAAGTCTTTACAGAATGATAAAAAATTAAAACGGGCCATTAGTTATCCTTATGATATAACATCAAATTCATTTACCTTCATTAAAGGTGAGTCGGAGGCATTTGATATTCTCCTGACAAAGGGACGATATCCAGTTATTGGTTATGGATCCAATCAATCACCTCAGAGGCTACGTGAAAAATATGGTGTAGATCATTCTGCTATACCTGTTCAACGAGGGTGGCTGGAAGATCATGACGTAGTTTATTCAGCCCATTTTGCATCTTATGGTTCTATTCCTGCTGCACTGACATATGTGAAAGGATCTTCTGTTTCTGTAGCCGTTAACTGGTTAAATGATGAACAGTTAGAGATTATGCATGGGACTGAGTGGGATAACTACAACTATGCACAATTAACGGATATATCATTAAAATTGCAAGAAGGAACAATTCTTACTGAGGCTTATGCCTATTTATGTTTTACGGGATATATAACTAATAATGGAAGTCCAATAGCATTAACGGAGGTAGCTGCAAAGAATCGAATATTTGATTCTTTGAATCAGATAGAAATATTAACCTTAGTCCGAGACAAATTAGAACCAAAGATGAAATTAGATGATTTTTTACGGGAACAAATTGTTAGTAAAAAAATACGACAGGAAAGAACTCAAAAGCTTAGGAAGCAAGCCATTGAGCCGCTGAATGCCTCTCATGTAGTGATTAGTTATACTTAAATTAGTGTTACATTATCTGGCCAAAGATAATTGCTATAAGAATAATTAGGCCAAAATCACGATTTGATTTAAAATATAATAAGCAAGATTTAGGGTCGTCAAAATTTATAGTAAATGTCTGCCAAGCTGCTTGTAACGCCGCTAATAACAAACCAATATAATAAGGCCAGCTCAGGTTAGAGAAAAAACCGCAGAGTAAAAGTAATAATAAGGATATAAAGAAAAATAGACCTACATAAAACCTAGATTTATTGCCAAATAGTCTAGCTGTCGACTTTATTCCTATTATTAAATCATCTATTTTATCTTGGTGAGCATAAATGGTGTCGTAGCTCAAAGTCCAAAAGAAACCTGCGCTATATAATAATAAAGTTGAGATCGTAATTTCGTTGTTTATGGCTGTCCATCCCAGTATTGCTCCCCAGTTAAAAGTCAAACCAAGCCATGCTTGAGGCCAATAGGTTATTCTTTTCATTAGAGGGTAAGGTATAATTAGCACTAAGCTTAAAAANCCAATAATAACAGAAAGTCGGTTAAATTGCACAAGAATGAGTAAACTTAAAGTAAACAGCACCACAAGAAATATACATGCATGAGAAATACTTATATCTCCAGAGGCCAGCGGCCGATTGGCAGTACGTGCTACTGAAGAATCAAATTTACGATCGAATAAATCATTAATAATACAACCCGCTGCCCGCATTAGAATGGCCCCGGCACCAAATAGTAAAAATAAAAAAGGGTCTGGCAAACCCCCAGCCTTAGGTGCTATTGATAACGCCCACCACCCAGGTAAAAGTAATAACCATGTGCCTATGGGTCGATCTATGCGGGCTAGTCTAAGATAAGGCCTAGCGGCAATTGGAGCTATTCTGTCAACCCAGTTGTTTTTTGGTATATCACTATTTTTATGATCAAAATATTTTGCCACGATTACTAATATCAGTAAAAATAATAAATCTAAAAGGAACTGTTATAAAGAAAAGTTATGATGATTAATACACCTAAAATACGTTTATATATTGATGATAATATTGAGACTGAACAAATCATAACTTTGAATGAAAAGCAGTCTCACTATCTTGTTAAGGTTATGCGCTTGAACATTAGTGATTTAGTTTTACTATTTAATGGCAGAGATGGTGAGTGGGTTTCTGAAATAAAATCTTTTGAAAAAAAATCGGTCGTCCTGAAATTAGTTAAATGTATAAGAATACAGGAAGAACAGACAAATCTATGGTTAGCTTTTGCTCCAATAAAAAGAGGACGAATTGATTTAATAGCAGAAAAAGCGACTGAATTAGGAGTATCACGCTTGATTCCCGTAATAACTGCTCATACACAGACTACCAAGGTTAATACCGCGCGCTTGCGAGCCAATGCTAATGAGGCCGCAGAACAGTGTAATCGTTTAACAGTTCCAGAAATAATTGAGCCTATTTCTCTGAAAAACTTTCTTTCTTCATGGCCATTGGGACGTATATTATTAGTCGCTGATGAAACAGGAGGTGGAGCACCTATTTTAGATATTATTGGAAGGTCTGGCAGAAAAGAAAACACAGCATATACATTATTGGTAGGTCCCGAAGGAGGTTTTTCTAGCGAAGAACTTGACGAACTCAGCAAACTACCCTTTGTTACCAAAATTGATCTAGGGCCGCGCGTACTGCGTGCTGAAACTGCAGTAGTAGCAGCCATTTCTGTAATACAAGCCGTTTCTGGAGATTGGCAAAACGATAAAGTCTAATTGGTTAAAGATTAATAGAGGAATAAATTAAATGGGAGCTCCATCCGCCAATGCTAATCAAATAATTGAATCTAAGGATTCATTAATTGATTGGTTCGAATCTGGTAATAAACCTCAAGAGAAATGGAAAATAGGTACAGAACACGAAAAATTTGCTTATCGAACGCGTGATTATAGTCCATTAGCATACGATAGTAACCCGGGAATTAAAGATCTATTAATTGGTATGCAGCGGTTTGGCTGGAAGCCGGTATTTGAAGGCAATAATATTATTGCTCTTACTGGAGATAGTGGAGCTAATATTTCATTAGAACCTGGAGGGCAGTTTGAATTATCGGGCGCCCCTCTAGAAGATTTACATCAGACCTGTAATGAAGTTCATGAGCATTTGCGCCAAATACGTGAAGTTAATAAAGATTTAGAAGTAGGAATGATTGGAATCGGATTTCATCCTAAGTTAAAAAGAGCAGATGCGCCATGGATGCCTAAGGGACGCTATAAGATAATGAAAGATTATATGCCCAAGAAAGGTACTCTTGGCTTAGATATGATGCTGAGAACATGCACTGTTCAAGTTAATTTAGATTTTTCAAGTGAATCAGATATGTCTCGAAAAATGCGTGTTGGTATGGCTTTACAGCCTATTGTAACTGCCTTATTTGCAAATTCACCATTTTATGAAGGTAAGGAAACAAAATTTGTAAGTTTGCGCAGTCACGTATGGACTGATGTTGATTCTGACCGTTCAGGTATTTTGCCGTTCGTTTTAAATGAAGGTTTTGGATTTGAACATTATGTTGATTATGCTTTAGATGTTCCTATGTACTTTGTTATTCGCAACGGTAAGTATATTAATTCTAGTGGTCAATCGTTTCGAGATTTTCTTGAAGGAAAACTTCCAGCTCTACCTGGAGAAAAACCTACTATCGGAGATTGGATAGACCATACAACTACTTTGTTTCCAGAAGTAAGACTTAAACAATTTATCGAGATGAGAGGTGCAGATGCAGGACCATGGAGGCGTATTTGTGCATTGCCAGCTTTCTGGGTGGGGCTNTTATATGATAGTGCCTCTCTCCATGAATGTGTAGATCTGATCAAGGGTTGGTCAGCTGAAGAAGTTATAGAGCTTCGTAACAAAGTACCTAGAGAGGGTTTAGAGGCTAAATTGCAAAACCGTAAGGTAATAGATATTGCGCGCGATTTATTAAAAATAAGCCGTAAAGGGTTAAATAAACGTTCACGTCTGGATTCCTGGAGTCAGGATGAAACACAATATCTATCTACTTTGGAGCAAATAGTTGATTCTGGTATTACTCCCGCTGAGAATAAGCTAGCAGCTTTTCGTGAACGTTGGGATTTCAATATAAATTCAGCTTTTGAGGAATATGCGTATTAATAAATATGAATTAGTTAATTCATTCATATTTATTAATCTACTTTTTCATTTTTAATATCTAAAGCTACATAAATGGTAGGCTAAATATATCGTGATATTTAGGCCTGAGGCTTTTAGAAGGTGCATATTTTGGAATGAAATTAATCTATTAATATAAAAACTTTATGAATTTTAGAAGCAGCCTTTATATCAAGGTAATTGTGATGAATGATGGTGTAATATTGGTCCTGAGCGTTCAAGGTCTAAGATAAATGTATATCGACACGGATAAGTTACCAGATTTCCATCTAACTTATGAGAAAATATATAATTACCAAAGATAATTTGACAGTTTGAAGTATCTAACTCATCAATGCTGTCTTCTTCCAAGGTCACATTAATTGATTGTTTTAAAAATAATTTATCAAAATAANCCTTTATTTGTTTTTTATTTGTAGCAAAAGTTGAAGAAAACGTCGGCACTAAAGTGGCTTTCTGATCATAAAGGTCTAATATACCGAGAGCATTATTGTCATTAAAATGATTAATCCATAAATTTAAAATTTCTTGTGAACCACCAATTAAACGCGTCATTTCAAGCCCCCAGTTTGTGATATCTTTTATTAAAATATAAATACAAAATAAATATTGATCACCTGAAGCATAAAGTCGCATGGCAAAGGAATATTATTGACGAAAATACTCCATAACTAGCTTTTTAATTCTATTAATTGCTTTTCATTATCAGAATAAAATTGTTCCCAAACTATATCTCATAGTGTTTTTAATAGAATGGTATATGTAAATATTTAATAACTATTTTTTTGGAGAAATAAGTAAGAGTGCAAAAAAGACGCCCGATAAAGAGACTATGGCGAAAAGTATAAAAGTTTCTCTAAAAGCTAGCATATTTGCTTGTGCAGAAATAATTCTTCCTAGATATAATATTGATGTATGTTGCTGAATCGCTTCAGGTAATTCGCTTTGTGCTAGAAGTTTTTGGGTTTTATAAAGAAATTCAGTTGTTACAGAATTGGTCGCTAACTGTGACGCTGCTAGAGCATCACTGAAAAAAGCAATTCGTTGTTCGAGAAATATAGCTAATAAATTAATTCCAAAAGCTCCCCCTAGTTGTCGGGTAAAGTTAATGGTGCCGTTTGCGGAAGGAATCTCCCTCGTCGGTATACCGCTTAATCCAGCTGCCATTAAAGGTGGAAAAGTTGCTGAATGTGTAGCGCGACCAATCATTATTATGATTGCAAATGTCCAAAACGCTGTATTTGCGTCCACGTTTCCTAGTGCGTAGTTAGACCATGCAAATCCTGCAGAACCCAATATAATAGGGATATAAGCGGGTACTCTATCTCCGATACGGCCCATTAGAGGCATAGCTATGCCTAGAATTAATCCTGCTGGAACTAAAACTAAGCCTGCACGAGTGGGGGTATAACTCTGTACCAATTGTACGTATATCGGCGCTAAATAAAGAGAACCAAAAAGTCCCACCCCAAATAAAAATGATAATATATTCGCAGCAAAAAATTGACGGGATTTAAACCGTCGAACATCTAAAAGCCTTTCTTCGCAATACCACTCCCAAATTACAAACATTACAGCCGTGAAAAAACCCAAGGCTAAGAGCATAACTACAGTATCAGAAGCCCACCCCAATCTCTGTCCATTTGATAGACCACTTAAAGAAGCAATTAGAGTTATCGAAAGTAGAGCAAAACCTAAAATATCAAAACGAGGTAGAGGTCCTGAGCCCTCGCGTCTTGGCAGTATAAAACTTCCTAAAATTGCAGTGACTACAGCTATGGGTAAAGCTACATAAAAAACAAACCTCCAATTGAATGCATCTATTGCCATACCGCCAACCCAAGGACCGATACCTGGACCTAACACAAAACTAATGCCAAATAGACCATTTGCCGTTCCTCTTCTATTTGGACCGAAAACTCTATACATAGCCAATTGTGTAAGTGGTAAAATTATACCGGCGGCAAACCCTTGAATTGCTCGTGCGAAGATAATTACATTGAACTCTTGAGCTGTACCTCCAACAATTGATCCAAAAAAGAAAAAAACCATCATCCCAACAAAAACTTGTCTTTGGCCAAATGCGCTAATTGCCCAGCTNCTAACTAGCAGGCCTACNGTCATTGCAGCAAAAAACGCTGTTGCCATCCATTGGACCAGGTCTTGCCCAACGCCAAATGCACCCATAATATCTGGTACAGCAACATTTATGATTGTCCCAGATAGAGCAAGAGCCATACTGGACATTAAAGACATAATGACTATCAAGAGGCCGTGCGTCGGGCTTAGACTTTCTTCTTTAGCGGCCTGGAATGTCAATTTCTATTACCACCAGCATGCCAGGTCTTAACATATCATCTTCTTGTTCTACGCTAATGCGAATTGGTAAGCGTTGCGTAACTTTTGTGAAATTTCCGCTAGGGTTGGGGTTCGGTAGCAGAGCAAATTCTCCTGTTGCCGCTTGTCCTATACGTTCCACTTTTCCAACAAAACTTTTNTNAGGGTAAGCGTCAATTTTTAGCTTAGCTGTCATTCCGAGCTTTATATGACGTAGCTCAGTTTCCTTTATATTTGCTTCAACCCAAATATTATTAGGATTGTGTATAAGGATAAGACGCTGGCCTGGGTGAACAAATTCACCTTTATCTATAAATATCCGGGACACAACACCGTTCAATGAACTACGTATAGTTTTATCTTGGATNTTAAGGATTTGACGATTGCGCAGAGATATAATCTGTTGTTTTTCGTATTTTAAGTTATTTATCAAGTTTTTATTAATTAAAATTTGTTGTCTATCAGCTTTAGCTTCGTTCGCGTCAGCTTTGGCAGCTAATAGATTAGCCATCGCTATTTGGTGTCGTTCATCAGATCTACTTAGTTCTGCTCTTATTTGATCAAGTCGTTGTTGAGATATAACATTGGTTCCAGATAGAGATTCGAATCTTTTATAATTATTGCGTGTTAAAACACTTTGCTCTTTGCTTGCTTTAACTACAGCATAGGCCGCTTTGACGCGTGAAGTTGCTGCTTCCATTCTGCTCTGTGTCTGCGCATCAACCATTTTGGTCTTAGTTATAAGTAGTGCTCTCTGGGAGTCTATGGCGCTAAGTCGAGCATTAAGTTCATCAAGTTTAAGAGTAGCATCACGTGAGTCTATAGATAAAAGTAATTCACCAGCCTTAATTTTTTGACCTTCGATCACTGGCAACATTGTTACCCACCCATCGCTCCGACTGCTAACTGAAATTTGATCTGTTGTAATTCTTGCATCGGTTTCAGTTATCTTACTCCACTGATTGAAAGCCCAATAACCTGTNAAGTATAAAATTACTAAAACTAGTGAGATAATAGAGGTATTCCGAAGAAAATGTCGGACACTTCTTTTTTTGTTGCTAGTATTATTGCTAGTCAGTGTNTCTTCACTGACTTGCGAATTTGGGCGGCTATCATCGGGCATTATTTACTAGGTATCCATTGATTGTCTAGATAAAGTCTAGCAACAAATTTTATTATTATCTCACTATATATGGTTAAATAACAAATTTTACTATGCAGTTATGCATTATACGCATATCTGGATTGTGTATTGGACAGCAATCATGCTNGAGAAGCCTTCATCCAAAAAGACGAGACTGAGGAAAGGGTACGTAAAATATATACGTAAAAACGACGTATGCTACGCCGCATGCTACCAAAGAAATTAGCAAAGATTTAGCAAATGAGAGAGCCGATTTATCAGGATTAAAATAAGTGATGCTGACCCATAGCAATAAAGGGCTTGCAACCCAAAAACCAAAAGCAAATAAAATAAAGAGATAACAAAGAACAAAGAAACAAAAAAATCCTACGTTTATTACAGAAGGTAACTGTTCTCGGGTCACAGTTAAATCTATCATTAATTTTCCGTTCAATACCTTAAGTGCAGATTTAAGCAGAAAAGCTATAGATATTACGAAAAGGGTATATGATGCCATTAAAGGGAATACCCAGTCTTTCATGTTATCTCCAGTTCCCGAATAGCTTATTGTAGCAATAGCAAATAATAGTAATCCAGTTACAAAGTCGCTATCTCGAAACATCTTTAAAAATTTTGTCATAGCATTCTCTTAATTAGGAATTAATATTACTTGTTCATAAAATTTTATGTTTTAAGTTCTTTCTTTCGTGAACGCATGCGTGAAATAGCTACCGCGCTTACTGAGAATATAGATAGGGTTATTAGTATAATATTTATTGTTCCACTAAAGAAAATTGTCCCAACTCCTCTCGCATCTGCAATGTATAATGCTTGTACTAAAGATGGCTCAATAATTGGTCCTAGAATAAACCCTAAGCCGATGGGCCCAGGATGAAATCCCAGTCTTCGAGCTAAAAATACAAATATTCCTATTGTAATCATTAAGTAAACATCGAATATGTTATTACGAATTGCATAAGCGCCAATAATAGCAAGGAACATAATAAGTGGAGCAAGCAGACGAAGGGGAATTTTTATAATTTTAACTAGAAGCGGTGTTGCAAGCATGCCAATGAAAAACACAACAATGCCAGCTATAAACAAAGACCAGCCAAAAGAATAAACCAAGGTGCCATCAGTTGCGAATAACTCGGGGCCAGGATTTAAACCGCGCAGCATTAATGCCCCGGCGATAACCGCCGCAGGGGATGAGCCAGGCACACCGAGTGTAACAAGTGGTATCATNGCAGCAGGCGCGGCCGCATTATTAGCTATCTCNGAGGCNGTTACGCCTCGTATATCGCCCTTGCCGTATTGACTTTTATCCTTACTCCATCGAAGTGCTTCATTGTAAGATACAATGGCGGCTATAGGACTTCCCGCGCCAGGTAGAATTCCTATAAAACTGCCTATAGAAGCGGACCTTAAAAAATGTATCGGAGTTGATAGTACTTTTATTATTGTTTTAAGTACAACGCCTTTTTCTGGTTTGTATTCTGCTACATATTCTTGTTTGCGAAGATCAAGAATCATGGACAGTACCTGAGGAAAGGCAAAAACCCCTATTAGGGCCGCAACCAGCGAAACGCCCCCCCTCAATTCAGGTATGTTAAGTGTAAATCTATTTAATTCTGCTGCATGACTGATACCAACACAGCTGATTAGTAATCCAATTGCCCCTCCGGCTAATCCTTTAAGAATGGAATTGCCAGCTAGACTTCCAATAATTGTAAGTGCAAAAATACCAAGCCAGAAAAATTCAGGTGGCCCAAACTTTAGAGCAATGGATATCATTGGCCAAGCAAGAAGCAGATAGCAAGCCGCGCCAAACATAGTTCCAAGAGCTGAGCTAAAACAAGAAGCAACAATTGCTTCTTGGCCTCTACCCTGTTTTACCATGGGGTGGCCATCAAAGGCTGTAGCCATTGCAGCAGGTGTTCCTGGGGTGTTTACAAGACAGGCTGGGATAGCATCGGAGAACATAGCACAAACATATAGACCACCAAGCATCGCGATACCCTCACCCGTGGGAAGCGCAAACGTAAATGGAACCAGTAGTGCTGTCCCCATAGTTGCTGTAAGGCCTGGCAATGTACCCACAACCAATCCAAGGAGAACTCCAATGGTCATATACATTAAATAAGATGGGCTTATAGCTAGAAAAAATGCTTCAATCATCAGCCTTGTTCCCCAGAAATAGTATCTTCTTTACTACTTATAAAGTCTTCATCTGGAAATGAAAATCGATTGTGTTCAACCATAAAGGTTGATTTAGATACCCCAGTATTAGTAAAAATAGATACCCCAGTATTAGTAAAAATACTGGGGTATCTTCCATTTAAATATCTCTGATTAAGGTTACTTAAAAGCCTCTATCTGGGCATCCATAAATGCGTTTGCTTCATCTACAGTTTGTAATATTGGTGTATAGCCACCCTTTTTCAAAGCATTACTCACTGATGGATCAGAAGCAGCAGACCTCAATGCAGCATTNAATTTTTTAACGATATTTGCTGGAGTACCAGGAGGCGCCATAATTCCCCATGTGGTTACATAACTCCATTTAGGTTCAGTAGGGATACCAGGTAATGTAGCAACTTCGTTATTTCCCGCAAGTACAAGAGCTCTCACAATAGACTTGTGCTTTGTAGCGTGATTAGAAGCAGTCATGCCAGCATCAACGTGAGAGCCAGCTAGCATCGGCATCATTTTTCCAACACCGCCGGAAACAGGTACGTAAGTTGTCTTAATACCTAGGATTTTTGCCAATCCACCCCATCTGTGCGCGCCTGTGCTACCAACACCAGCAACAGTTATCATACCTGGCTTTGCTTTAGCTGCGGCCACGAACTGGTCTAAAGTTTTGTATGGACTATCATTTGGCACCATTAATGCACCAACAGCAGCCTCAGTCATACCTATGTATGCAAAATCGTCAGGCTTATAGCCAATACCTTCACCTTTTGAAGTAATAATAACGTTCGGCACAACTACGTTAGAAATGGTATATCCATCAGGCTTTGAGCGGTGTAATTCACTGAAGCCAACAGCCCCACCACCGCCAGTTTTATAGACCATGCGGACATTTACACCCAGAGCTTTTTCTAAACCGGGTTGTAATCTTCTAGCCATCTGGTCAGAACCGCCACCTGGTGAATAAGGAACAATAAATGTAATATCTTTGTCTGGGTAGTCTGCTAATGCGATATTCGCTGTCAAGGCCATAACACCGCCAATAGAGGCGGCCATTACACCCTTGATGATAGAATTAATTTTCATGCTTCTCTCCTTTTTCATTTGAAAACTTATACTTGTTGAAAACGTAGAACTAAAAAAACTCCCTTGTAAAGCTACCCAGCATAATTTTTTTATTTTTTTAAAACNAGTTGGTATCTATGGGTTNTATTCAGTTTCAAAACATATTAACCTTATAGAAAACCNTTCATTAATGGTTATTAAGTTTTTCAGTCAACATCTCTAAATTATCTACTGCAGTATAATCTTCACTTAAGCCTCCGCTTCCAGCAGGACTTTTACAAGTAAAAAACCTACATTTTTCATTCAGCAAACGAATACCGTGCACTATATCCCTTGGAATATAAATGATATCTCCTGTTGATGCGGTTTCTACTTCTTCGCCCAATAACACTGCTAAATCACCCTCTAACATATATATCCATTGCTCATCATTGGGGTGGTAATGAGGCGGTGGTGCATCTCCCTGATAATAGGTGACCAGTCCAGCTTTTATCAGATCCCCGCCGTATTGTATCATACTAATATGCGGGCGTTTTACATCTGGTGTCTCTTTCATTTCATTAGCTTTGTAAATAGGCATTGATTCCCTCCAAATATAATTTCATTTAAAAATTTAAAAATAATATTTACATTTTTACTAGACTGCTGTTCCTCCAACCGTGAGAGAGTCTAACATCATGGTAGGTTGCCCGACACCTACGGGAACCGACTGTCCATCTTTACCGCAGGTGCCAACTCCATCATCAAGTTTACTATCGTTGGCTATAAGTTTTACTCTAGTCAAAGCGTCGGGGCCATTTCCTATTAAAGTTGCTCCTTTAACAGGAGCTGTAATTTTTCCATTTTCTATAAGGTATGCTTCTGTGCAGCTAAACACAAATTTTCCATTAGTTATATCTACTTGACCCCCACCAAAGTTAACAGCGTAAATTCCTTTAGAAACAGCCTGAATACACTCTTCAGGAGCTGAATTACCATTTAACATATATGTATTAGTCATACGAGGCATGGGACTATGTGCATATGATTGACGTCTTCCATTACCAGTAGGGTTAACACCCATTAACCTGGCATTCAAACGGTCTTGCATATAGCCTCTAAGTATACCGTCTTCAATTAATATATTGTAATTACTAGGTGTTCCTTCATCATCAATAGTTATTGATCCGCGACGATCCGGTATTGTCCCATCATCAACAACTGTGACGCCTGGAGCAGCAACTCTTTGGCCTAATAATTCAGAAAAAGCAGATGTTTTTTTTCTGTTAAAATCCCCTTCAAGCCCATGGCCAATTGCTTCATGTAGAAGAACCCCTGGCCAACCAGGCCCTAAAACAATTGGCATTTCTCCCGCTGGAGCTGGCACAGCTTCGAGATTTACCAGCGCTTGGCGCAGGGCTTCATCAACTTGTACCTGCCATCTATCAGGAGATAACCATTGATCGTATGTTGTTCTTCCTCCGGCACCTTGAGAGCCAGTTTCCTGTTTGTTTCCATCACCAACTATAATTGAAACACTTAATCGTACCATCGGTCTTATATCTGCAACACGCAATCCTCCAGACCTACAAATTTGTACGGCCTGCCAGCTGCCTGCAAGTGAAGCTGTGACCTGTCGAACACGTTGGTCAGATTTTCTAGCGTAGGCATCTATATTACCCAACAATTCAACTTTTTCTTCAAAACTTGGGGAACCAAGCGGATTCATATCTGTATAAAGGTCTATATTTGTACCAGTTGGTCGATCTGAAAGATTTATCGGGCTTTTACTTTGTATTGTTCGAACGCTATTGCTAGCTCTTTTTATAGCGGTTTCTGTAATTTCAGTAGAGTGAGCATAAGCAGTAGCTTCGTCACAAACTCCGCGCAAACCAAATCCTTGCGAATTGTCAAAGCTAGCATTTGCAACGCGTCCATCATCATATGTAATACTTTCACTCTGTCGGTATTCTAAAAAAAGTTCACCATCATCACAATCACCTATTGCATTATCGGTTAAGCTCTCCACACGTTTTATATCCATACCCGTGCGGTTATAGAAAAGGTCGTCTGTAAGTGCTATATCGCTCATGCCATTGTTCCTATAATAGATTAAGGTGTTTTCATTTAGACTTAGTTATTTGTCATATCTTATTACTAATATGTATCTTAAGTGATGGTTTGTCAGTATTTCGTTTAACTTTTATTTACTGTTTTTATTATAATAGACAAAGATCCATCATAACTAATTAGGAATTTACTTTTCTTTATATACTAATAATTAATTAAGATATTTTGTTTGCGGCTTATCCTAAAATAAGGTAGTGGGGATTATGTCATCCAAATCATATAAAAGCTTAGTGGAGAAGTTTCATCGTATTGGAGTAATTGGTGATGCAATAGCATTTTTACATTGGGATCAGGCTACAATGATGCCTGAAGGTAGTGCTTCTCAGAGAGCTGAACAGTTGGCCACTCTTAGTGTTTTACGTCATGAAATTTTGACAAAAAATAATATAGATGAACTACTGGACAAAAGTTCAAATATTAATATTGAGAAGAATAGTTGGGAACTAGCCAACCTTCGTGAAATGAAAAGAATCTACGCGCATGCAACAGCTTTACCAACTGATTTAGTTGACGCTCAGTCTCGGGCTAATGCCAGGTGTGAAATGGAGTGGAGGGGTGCAAGAAATGATGACGACTATGAAAGGCTTTTACCATATCTGGAAGAGGTTTTAAAACTTTGTCGAGAAGTTGCTTTTGCTAAATCGGAAGCACTGGGTCTTTCCCCTTATGACGCTTTGCTTGATCAGTATGAGCCAGGCGCTAAAAGTAAAAATATAGATTTTATTTTTTCGGAGCACGCTAATTTTTTACCGAACTTTTTACAAGAGGTTATGGAATATCAGCGAACTTTGCCAGATCTGGTAATACCTAAAGGACCATTTAAAATAGAATCCCAAATGGGTTTAGGTAAAAAGTTTATGGCTGCCATAGGCTTTGATTTTGATCGTGGCAGGCTTGATGTTAGTCATCATCCATTTTGTGGAGGGGGATCAGAAGATATTCGTATCACTACCCGCTATGACATAGATGACTTTAGTTCATCTTTGATGGGAATCATGCATGAGACAGGTCATGCCATGTATGAAATGGGTCTACCAAAAGCGTGGCGTTATCAACCAGTTGGTGCTCCCTTAGGCATGGCTATTCATGAGAGTCAGTCATTATTAATAGAAATGCAAGTGTGCCGATCGCGTTCTTTTTTAAATTACGCTGGGCCGCTTATGCAAGAATTTTTTGGTATGAATAATAATGAATTGGGTATTGAAAATCTTTATAGGCTTTATACCCATGTTGAGCCAGGTTTTATACGTGTTGATGCAGATGAGGTAACTTATCCAGCTCATATCATACTTAGATATAGACTTGAGCGTGCTTTGATTAGTGGTGATCTATCTTTACCTGATCTGCCTACGGCTTGGAATGATGGAATGCAAAAATTACTAGATATTGAACCTCCAAACAATCGATTGGGTTGTTTACAGGACATACATTGGCCATCAGGTGATTTTGGTTATTTTCCTACATATACTTTAGGAGCGATGATAGCTGCCCAGCTTTATTACGCTGCTAAGCTTGATATTTCTTCTATTGAATCCGAAATAGANGAAGGAAAATTTAGTACACTTATGACATGGCTTAATAAAAACATTCATTCACATGGATCTAGGTTTAGTGCAGATCAACTATTAAATACGGTGACCGGATCATCATTGGATCCAGCAATATTCCAAAGCCACTTAAAAAATAGATATTTAAATTAAAGGAATATTGGGAAACGCTTGTTTGTAAGGTTTTCATTGGATAGGTTGGCGTCATAAAATAGGAGCAGATTTGACTTGCGCTATATTAGTACCAGAGGATCAACAGTATCGCTTAGCTTTGAGGATGTTCTACTAACTGGGTTAGCCCATGATGGTGGTCTTTATATTCCTGAAAAATGGTTGCCAGTGTCATCAGAAGAGATTCGTGATATGGCTAGCATGAATTATATGGAATGTGCATATAATATTATGCGCGGCTACATTGAAGAACAATGCATTGGTAATGAGAATCTAAATTCTTTAATAAATGATACATACGCTATATTTGATAATTCCGATGTGGCACCTCTTATAAAGCTTAATGAAAACACATTTCTGCTAGAGCTTTTTCATGGTCCAACCTTAGCGTTTAAAGACTTTGCGTTACAGTTTTTGGGAAGAATGTTTGAACATGTTTTGGCTAAACGTGATTTGAGAATAACCATCGTTGGAGCTACTTCAGGTGATACAGGGTCTGCAGCAATTGAGGCATGTCGAGGACGAGATAACTTAGATATATTTATGTTGCACCCAGCTGGCCGAATATCAGAAGTGCAGCGACACCAAATGACTACCGTAAATGAAAAGAATGTCCATAATATAGCTATTAAGGGAACTTTTGATGATTGCCAAGATTTAGTCAAAGGTATGTTTAACGATGAGCTTTTTCGAAAAAATGTAAATTTATCTGCTGTGAACTCAATTAACTGGGCAAGAGTACTAGCACAAATTGTTTACTATTTTATATCAGCTATAAAAATCGGTGCTCCTGACCAAGCTACTACATTCGTTGTGCCTACGGGGAACTTTGGAAATGTATATGCAGGTTATGGAGCATACCAAATGGGTTTGAGGAACACAGAGTTGGTGGTGGCTTCTAACCAAAATGATATTCTTACCCGTTTTTTTAGATCAGGTGANATGTCAATTTCTGCTGTCCGTCCTTCCCTATCACCAAGTATGGATATCCAAATATCAAGTAATTTTGAGCGTCTTCTATTTGATCTACTTGATCGCGATGGAGCTTCAGTTTCTTTAGCAATGAAAGAATTTCGAGAAACAGGAACTCTTCCTGATGGCGAGCGTTTGAGATCAGCAGCTGGAACTCTATTTTCTAGTTTTAGCGTTACTGATAAGGAAACTCTCGAAGAAATTAATTATACCCACCAAAAAAACGGCATGCTAGTGGATCCTCATACTGCCGTAGGACTTAGTGTGGCAAGAAAATTTGTTTCACAAAACAACCAAAGGGTTATATTAGCTACTGCTCATCCAGCTAAATTTCCTGATGCTGTTTTTCAAGCTACTGGAGTGAGCCCTGAACTTCCTCATCATCTTTCAGATCTTTTTGATAGAAAAGAGAAATTTATTACTTTAGCTAATGACCTTTCATCTGTTCAAGCATATGTGAATGACAATATAAAAAGCTCTCAATAAATATTGGTTAAGGTAGTATTTTAATGCGCAATATTCAAATAAGTACAATGTCAAATGGATTACGTGTAGTAACTGATTATATCCCGACGGTGGAGTCTGTATCTATGGGAGTCTGGGTTCGTACCGGTACTCGTTATGAAATGCCTCAAGATAATGGGGTTGCACATTTGCTTGAGCATATGATTTTTAAGGGGACTAAAAAACGTAGTGCAAAAGAAATTGCCGAAACTATAGAGTCTGTAGGTGGTAATATAAATGCCTATACATCACGGGAAATGACAGCATATTATGCTAAAGTTTTGAAAGCAGATGTTAATCTGGCGGTTGATGTGCTCTCTGATATTCTTCAATTTTCAGTTTTTGATAACTATGAGCTTGAAAGAGAGAGGTCTGTAGTCTTGCAAGAAATTGGTCAGGCTAATGATATTCCTGACGATGTTGTCTTTGATAACTTCCAGTCCACAGCATTTCTAGACCAACCTTTAGGTCGTCCTGTTCTTGGTAAATCAGATATTGTTTCTAAACTATCACGTGATGCAGTGGTTAGTTTTCGAGACAAACATTATCAAGCCCCACAAATGGTTGTTGCTGCTGCTGGTAATTTAAATCATGAAAAATTTTTTGATTATGTAGGGCTTAAGTTTGAAGCGCTAAAAAACAACCAAACTTCTATTATAAAAGAATCTGCTTACACGAGTGGTGAGTATCGTGAATCTCGTGACCTAGAGCAAATACATTTAATATTAGGATTTCGAAGTGCTGCCATCGGAAGTCATGAATTTTATGGTATGACATTACTTTCAAATCTATTGGGTGGAGGTATGTCTTCTAGACTTTTCCAGGAAATCAGAGAAAAACGAGGTCTTGTATACTCAATTGATACATTTGTGTCAGCATTTTCTGAAGTTGGTTTATTTGGAATATATGCCGGAACTGGACCTGAAAATATAACGCAATTAATTCCAGCTTTATGTGAGGAATTAAACAGACTTCCTAAAAACTTAAAAGATAAAGAACTAAATAGAGCTAAAAAGCAGCTAAAATCTAGTTTATTGATGGCTTTAGAATCNACTGGTTCTCGTTGCGAGCAGTTAGCCCAACATTTATTATTGTTTGACCGGGTAATGCCAGTCGAAGAAATGGTAAAAAAAATTGATTCTATAAGTTTAGGAGAAATCTCCGAATTAGCTGGAAACTTAATTATAAGTCAACCTGTGCTTTCAGCTATAGGAAAATTAGATAACCTTGAATCCTACAACGAAATTACTGAGCGTTTGGTCGCTTAGTACTAGAGATAAGTTTTTAAAATATGCGATTATTTAGAAAGTTCTCATCGCCATCCGATAAGGTTATAATTACTGGTAATAGAGTTTATCTTAGAGCACCCATCGAAAAAGATTGGAAATCCTATCAAGAGATACGTGCCTTAAGTAGAGACTTTCTCGTGCCTTGGGAACCAACCTGGCCAATAGACGCACTGGCTCGTGATTTATATTTACGTAATTTAAATAGATATGCTGCAGAATGGAGAGATAATGTAGGCCATAGTTTTTTTATTTTTCGAAATCAAGATGATTTTCTATTAGGTGGAATTAGTCTTACTAATGTGAGGTGGGGAGTTTCTCAGTGTGGGACATTAGGTTATTGGATAGGAAAGCCTTATGCACGAGAAGGCTATATGACCGAGGCTTTAAATCTTATTATAAGTTTTTGCTTTGATAATCTTCGTTTGCATAGAATTGAGGCTGCTTGCTTGCCGCATAATGAGGCTAGCCAGCGTCTTTTGCGTAGGGCTAATTTTACTGAACACGGATATGCAAAGAAATACCTTAAGATTCGAGGCGAGTGGCATGATCACCTTTTATTTTCTCTATTAGATGAAGATCAAAAATAATTCAGTCCTCTTTTTATAGTTATAGCCAAAGGCTAGTTTTATGAAATTTCAACCTGATCCAAGCAGGATATTAGGACGCAAGCGGTTACGTGTTATTACAATTTTATTAACAAGTAGTGTTACATTTATGGCTTCCGTCGTAGCACCTGGACTACCAGCAATTTATGAAGAGTTTTCTCATATACCTGAAGCTGAGCTCTTAACACGACTAGTACTTACCATTCCTATGCTATTCATTGCTATATCTGGACCCTTTGTTGGTATAGTCATTGATCTTTACGGCCGTCGAAATACTTTGATTTTAAGTACAATAGGTTTTGGTGTATCCGGACTGTCAGGATTAGTTCTAGAATCACTTACTGCTATTTTAGTTGGAAGAGCATTTCTTGGTGTTTTCTTGGTTGCGATACTTACAAGTATAACAGCTTTAATAGGAGATTATTATTCCGGAAATCAGCGCAACAGAATAGCTGGTTTACAGTCAGCGTTTATTGCATTTGGTACTTTGACATATACAATAATCGCTGGTTTTCTAACTGAAATACATTGGCGAGCTGGTTTTGCAGTATTTGCTGTAGCATTTTTATTAATAATACCAATGATATTAAGTTTATATGAGCCTTCAGAGAATAATAAAAAAGCAACAAGCAAATCAACTAAATCGTTACCAAAAGAAAATAATTGGTCGATAATTGTGGGCATTTATATAATCACTTTTATAACAATGGTTATATTATTTATGATACCTGCTCAGACTCCATTTTTTCTAATCGATATTGGTGTTAATAACGCTGCACGCGCTGGTATAGCAGTTGGCATTTTTAGTTTAAGTTCAGGTGTAGCATCATTAGCCTTTCCCTGGCTTAGAAAGCATTTTAGTGTAACGTTTATTTTTGCTTTAATTTTTGTAGATGTTGCAATCGGTTATACATTGTTAGGAATGGCAAAGAATTTTTATGATGTGATTTTAGCAATGATAGTTGGGGGGTTTTCTATGGGACTTTTTTCCCCTAATGCAAATCTGGTAATTTTATCTCGTATTACAGCAGCATTTCGTGGTCGGGCGNTAAGTATATTAGTGGCTGTATTTTTTCTGGGCCAGTTTGCATCACCATTCTATAGTTTGCCACTGGCTAATATATCTTCTTTAGGTAATTCTTATTTGATATCGGGTTATATACTCGCTTGTATAGCCGCTTTTTTCATAGTTTTAACCTTATATAATAAAATAAGCGCATTACGAGGCAAGAAGACTTAATTAGGCATTACCGGCGATGCTGGAAAGTTTAGATAAAGTTACACCTATATTCTCGAGGCTGCGTTCCCACTTGGTGTTTATGTCTTCGTCAAACATTATATCCNTGTTATATGGGGCGTTTATCCAAACATTCTTGCTTAATTCATCCTCTAATTGTCCTGGTCCCCATCCTGCATGACCAAGTACAAAAATATTATTTTTTGGGCCACGACCTTGAGCCAGGTCAGTAATAAATTCGATNCTTGATGAGATTTCAATATTGTCTCTATTGAGAGTNGATATACTTTTACAATTTTTTGTATGTAGAACAAAACCTCTTTCAATCTCAACAGGTCCGCCATAATGGACGTTTATGTTTGCATCGGTATGACTGGAGTTAATATTAAGCTCGGCTAGTATTTTTTCAAAGTTAATATCTGGAAATATTTTATTTATTACTATACCCATTGCCCCATCATTATTGTGCATAATGAGATAAATTATCGATTGGCTAAAACGAGGATCGGCCATATTGGGCATTGAGATTAAAAACTGTCCTTTAAGGCAAAGAGATTGCTGCATTATCCTCTTTCTTTATAGTTATTTCTTTTAGTAGAGATTTCTTTAAATAAAGAATTTATATATGCTTCTTTTTTGTGCTTATAACAGATTGTACTATCAATTATCTTTAGTCTTAAAAATATTACTATATTAATATACTAGTTTATTATTATATGGGGATAGCAGATTTTTTTATCATGAAACGATTTCTATATAGTTTATTTGTTGGTGTTTTTGTAATCATAGCATTAAATATTTCAACTGAATTTGCATATAGTAATAATCATTTTGGGGCATGGGAAAAGGGATCAAAAGCACAAGCTAGGCTAATATCATCTGTAAAGGCAGTTGGTGATCTTGATACAATTCCGATAGGTCTTCAGATTAGGCTTAAACCAGGATGGAAGACATATTGGCGTTCCCCAGGTGTTTCTGGCCTTCCTCCTAGCGCTGATTTATCAAAAAGTTCTAATCTATCATCGTCTATATTTTACTGGCCTTTACCATATCGTTTTTCATATTATGACATTGATGTTGTTGGTTACAGTAATGAAGTAATTTTTCCCATTGATTTATTATTAAAAAATATAGGTCAGCCTTTAAATATAAGAGCTATAGTAGAGATTTTAGTATGCGATGACGTATGTATTCCGCATGTTATGGATTTAGCTCTTGACTTACCTAGTGGGTTAGCAAGTCCAACCAATTATGCAAACATAATTAGTAGGTATAGAGCTCTAGTCCCAGGTGATGGTAGAAATTCGGGAATAACTTTTGAAGGAGCATCATACAAAAGGTCATCATCTAATCCCATATTAGAAGTTAAATTTAGTTCTACTTCTGAATTAGTAAATCCAGACCTTCTAGTTGAAGGGCTAAATTATAAGGTATTTTCAAAGCCAAACTTTAAATTCTATGATAATCGTAAGACGGTATTAATCAAAGTAAATATTAATGAAGGCTATGGAGAATATGGCCTAGAGAGCCTCAATAATCAGCCTCTTCGTTTAACTTTCTTTGATGGCGACCGAAGCATTGAAAAAAAGACTATACCTCTCCAAAGCACTCTTTCGGCAGATAAAAGTGATTATAATTATTTTAAATTGCTATCTATAATTTTTGTAGCTCTATTGGGAGGTTTATTGTTGAATTTAATGCCGTGTGTTTTGCCGGTGCTTTCAATAAAAATTTTGACATTAGTTAGCTATGGTGGAGAAGATCATAAATATGTAAGGCATAGCTTTTTAGCTACTTCAGCAGGAATAATTTTTTCGTTTATACTTTTAGCAATATTTGTAGTTGCGATTAAGCAAGCTGGCTTAAATATTGGCTGGGGAATCCAATTTCAGCAGCCTTTATTTATCACCTTTATGGTGATTGTTTTAACTTTATTTGCAGCGAATGCTTGGGGTTTATATGAAATTAGACTTCCTAGCCCTATCTCCTATATAGCAGAGAATACCAGCCAAGGTCGTACATTAAAAGCAAGTTTTTTTGAAGGTGCGTTCGCAACATTATTGGCCACTCCTTGCTCAGCTCCTTTTCTGGGGACAGCTGTCGGTTTTGCTCTTAGCGGTGGTGTAGTCGAAATCTTCTTAGTTTTTACTTCATTAGCTATAGGCATGTCTGTTCCATTTCTTCTTCTAGCTATTTTTCCAAAGTTTGCTTCTAATATGCCTAAACCAGGACAATGGATGGTTTTGCTTAAAAAAACTATGAGTTTTATTCTGCTAGCTACAGCTTTATGGTTGCTATTTATAATTAAACATCAGGTTTCTACAACTTCGGCACTTATAATTGGCTCTTTGATGATGCTAATTATTATTCTATTATTTTTAGGGAAGTATATATCATTCCGTTTTTTAGTACTGTTTAAAGCTAGTATCTGTTTTATAATGCTTTTTGCGTTGTTAACACCTCTTATATTTACTGTTCATAAAAATGATAGAGAAGATAATAAAAGCAGTATTATAGCTGATTGGGAATTATTTGATTCTGAGAAAATTACTGAACTTGTAAGAACAGGACATGTAGTTTTTGTAGATATAACGGCTGAATGGTGTATTACTTGCCAATTTAATAAGAGCAGAGTCCTTCAAACTCAGGAAATTGCAGAATTATTAAACAGACCTAATGTAGTGAAGCTTCGCGGTGACTGGACTAAGCCGGAGGCTAGCATTGCTAATTATTTAGCACAATTTAAACGTTTTGGAGTGCCATTGAATGTAATTTATGGCCCAAATTTTACTTCAGGCCTCTTACTTCCTGAAATATTAANTAAAAAATCTATATTATTGGGGCTTAAGAAAGCCGGATTTAAATTAAATGTACCTATAAAAAATCAAAATTTACCCGTTACAAGTTCATCTGGTAAAAATCTACCTTAGTGATATAACTTTTTTATAAATAAAATATTAATTATCTGTATTAATATCTATTTATAGAATTACTTATTAAAAAGAACTTACAGTTAGAGAGAGTATAAGATGGCAATAAATATTGGTGATAAAATACCAGATAGTTCACTTAGGCAAAAGACTAGTGATGGGATTAATCCTGTTACAACGAATGAATTATTTAGTGGCAAGAAGGTTGTACTTTTTGCAGTGCCAGGTGCGTTTACACCTGGGTGTTCAGTTAAGCACTTACCAGGTTACGTTAAGCATTCCGAAAGTATCAAAGATAAAGGAGTCGATGTAATAGTCTGTATGGCTGTTAACGATCCTCACGTAATGGAAGCATGGGGAAGAGACCAAAATGTTGGTGATAAGGTTATGATGCTAGCGGATGGTTCAGCCGAATTTGCTAAAGAGTTAGGTTTAGATCAGGACTTAAATAAAGCGGGAATGGGTGTCCGTAGTAAACGATTTGCTATGATTGTTGATGACTCTACAGTGACTGAGTTATTAGTTGATGAACCTGGTCAAATTAATCTATCAACAGCTGAGAATATTTTAGAAAAACTATAACCTTTTTATTATTATACATTAGTATTGCGTTTTTGCGTTAAAGCAATACCAGCAAGCCGGTCTACTCTTTCATTCTCTGGGTGGCCGGCGTGCCCTTTAACCCAGTGCCACTCGATATCATGTAAAGCTGTTACTGCTTCCAGTCGCTTCCATAAATCTATATTTTTAACTGGTTTTTTTGTACTTGTTCTCCATCCGTTAGCTTTCCATTTTATTATCCATTTTGTTATTCCATCTCGTAGATAAGTACTATCAGTATGAATGTTAACTTTTTTTACTGACTTTAGGCTTTCTAGGGCCATAATAGCAGCCATCATTTCCATCCGGTTATTGGTGGTTTCAAGTTCACCTCCCATCAGTTCTACATCTCGATCTTGATATTTAATCAAAACCCCCCAACCGCCTGGTCCTGGATTTCCAGAACAAGCCCCATCTGTATATATGTTAACACTTTCTAAGTTATTCATTTTTATTAGACTTTCTTATCAAGCCCATAAGCTTCAAGTCCTTCGCTATTTTGATGAAATTGTAATCGGTATAAATAGTCAATCGGGTTTTTAGGAGTTACATTAGTATTTGAGTTATATGTATACTTGTCATAGAGACGAGTTAGTAAGAAACGCATTGCACTGCCGCGAACAAGAACAGGAATAGCACTTATCTCAGCGTTATTCAAAGAACGAAATTGCTGGTATCCTCTTAACAAAGCCTTAGTTTTGTTAATATTAAAACTATAATCTGTTTCAAAGCACCAAGCATTAATACAAATAGCTAAATCATATACTAAAAAATCATTACAAGCGAAGTAGAAGTCAAATAATCCAGAGATTTGAGAATTTAAGAAAAATACATTATCTGGAAAAAGGTCTGCATGGATTATTCCCGTAGGTAAATTACACGGCCAATTTTTTAACAAATAATTTATTTCCGATTTTAAAATGTTATTTAGCCCAGGTCTAAGTGCATGGGCATATTCATGAGTTATGTTGGCTAGGTGAATCCAGCTTTTTAATGACATGTCATTAGTTCTATATAAATGAAAGTCGAGGCAAGAGACATGCATTTTTGCAACAGCTTTTCCAAGAGATTCGCAATCAGTTACTGAATTGTCTGAAGAGCATAAACCAGGGAGAAATGACATAATTACAGCGGTTTTTCCGCATAGTNTCTGCAAGACTTTGCCATCACGTGCATAAACAGGAATCGGACAAGGAACATTATTCCTATTTAGATGTTCAAGTAAGGCAATAAAATATGGTAAATCCTGCTGTTTTACTCGTTTTTCATATAAGGTTAGTATGTATTTTTTAGGTTGCGAGTTTGAATATTTTTTTGTTAATAAAACGTAATTTGTATTTTCTCTTCCTTCTTTTATTTCCTCATATCCATAAAGTTCACCTATATTATATTGAGATAAAAAGTGGTTTAACTCTTCTATCGCAACCTGAGTAAATACAGCCATATTATTTACTTGCCCATGTCAGGATAAGTTCATTCGGGGCAAATTAAATTTTACGTTTTCTTCACGTACTGTTATTTCCTTAATTTCTAATGTGTATAATTCACCGCAATAGGAAATAAAATCTGACACTAAATCTTCAGGGGCTGATGCACCCGCGGTTATTCCTATGGTCATATGGCTTTGAATAAGACTCCAGTCCATACATTTTGTATGTTCAATTAAAAATGTATTAGGACAACCCGCGCGTTTTGCCACTTCAACCAGACGGTTTGAATTAGATGAATTTGGAGCACCAATGACTACAATTAAATCACAGCAATCAGCGATCGCTTTAACGGCATCTTGACGATTCGTTGTTGCATAACAAATATCATCGGACCGTGGTTCGATGATGTTAGCAAATCTTTTGCGCAGTGAAGCCACTATATCTGCAGTGTCATCAACTGACAGAGTTGTTTGTGTAACTAATGCCAGTTTTTTAGGGTCATTCACTTTAAGATTGGCCACTTGTTCTTCGCGTTCAACTAATAAAATTGCTCCTGGAGGTAATTGACCCATAGTACCAATTACCTCAGGGTGGCCGTCGTGCCCGATTAGTATAATTTGATTACCGGCTTTGTATTGATGTATGGCTTCGTTATGAACTTTGCTAACTAGAGGGCAAGTTGCGTCTACATAAAGAAGTTCGCGTTTTTCTGCTTCTAATGGAACTGTTTTAGGTACACCATGTGCTGAGAAAATTACACGGCCGAACTCAGGCACTTCATTAAGTTCATCAACAAAAATGGCACCTTTATTTTCAAGTCTTTCAACAACCTGCCTATTGTGAACTATTTCATGACGCACATATATGGGTGCTCCATAGCGTTCTAGAGCGGTTTCAACAATTTGGATGGCTCTGTCAACACCAGCGCAGAACCCTCTTGGTTTTGCTAATAATATAGTTAATGGAGGATTGTTCATTTTAAATAGTCTAATTTCGTAAGGTGTTACTTGTTATGTTAACAAACCAGTATTATGATTTTATACACTTATTATTAATTATATTCTAATATCCTAGCATTATAGTCTCATGCAAGTTATGGAGAAATATTGTCATGGCACAAGGGAAAATTGAACATAAAGAGCCGATTGCTATTGATGTACTTCCTGGACGTAAATACTGGTGGTGCGAGTGTGGATTAAGCAAAAAACAGCCGTTTTGTGATAGTGCCCATAAAGGTACAGATTATTCGCCTGTCCTATTTGAATCATCTACTGAACAAACTATATATTTTTGTTGCTGTAAAAAAACCCACAACCGTCCGCAATGTGACGGATCACATAATAAATTATAATTTAGTTAGATAAAGCACTTTGATTATTCAAAAAAAACTCAGGCAATCTAGAAAATATTTGGCCATTGCAGCACTTTTGACATTGGTGGGGTGCAGCGGAACAGAAATAGAAAATTATGGGGAATGTCCAGCTGTAATTATTGTTAAAGACACATCTGAGCTAACTATTTTTCGAGATGGCTCAAAACAAAACCAAAAAGATGTGGAATTTCAGGTTAGAGTTGATAGCTATAAGGGCTCGTGCAAGACGAGTTTCGAGTCTGATCGTTCTGGAAAAATACATGTGGATTTACAATTGAAATTTGACGTTGTTCCTGGGCCATTAATTGTAAACCGTAGAGAAAATTTTAGATATTATGTCGCAATTGTTAATATTAAAGGTGATATATTGGCTAAAGAAATATTTTCTACTTCCCTAGAATTTGACAAAAATACAGGCAGACAATCTAAAATTGAAAAACTTACCCAAAAGATATTTTTTAGAAGTAGTGAATCAGGAGTGGATTTTGACATTTTAGTTGGTTTACAGCTGAGTCCTGAGCAGCTCGATTATAATCTTACTAAGAAATACAGATAATCCACATTAGAGTGTATTGTTTATGTTGACTCTACGTCATGGCCCGATAATCTAGTATGAAAGAAAGTCCGAGTCGGATATTCTTTATATGTCATAAGATCCCTGCGGGAGAGATCAGAATTATTGGATGACGCCGAAGGAGCAACCGCCCCGGAAACTCTCAGGCAAATGGACCGTAGGGTAATGACACTCTGGAAAGAAGGTGCTGCAGTAATTAGTAGTATCTCACCGAAGGGGTAAACCTGTTCTTATGTGAATAGGGTGATTCTCTCAGGTTCTGAAGACAGAGTGGGGCTAGCAGTGCACTTTTAGTGCACTAGGTGGTCAATAGGCCTTGTAGTTTACAAGGAGGGGTATTATGGAATCAACCTCGGGTGCCCACAAAGCACCCCTTAAACATACTCCTCTAAATGCTTTACATAAGCAATTTGGGGCAAGAATGGTACCTTTTTCTGGGTACCAAATGCCAGTTCAATATAAAGCCGGTATAATTAAAGAACATAATCATGTTCGTCAGGTTGCGGGTTTATTTGATGTTTCTCATATGGGTCAAGCAATTATTCATGGAGAAAACCCTGCGCTTAACTTTGAAAAGCTAATATCTAATAATATCACTGATCTTGCAGATGGTTATATGCGCTATAGTCTCCTCACGAATGAATCGGGGGGGATATTAGATGATCTAATTGTAACTCGGAGATCTACAGATTCTGGTAGAGAAGATATTCACATAGTCGTAAATGCTAACAGAAAGGATACTGACTTTCAATATATTGAAGAAAATATTGATCAATTTTGTACCCTAGAAGTATTAGATGAGTTAGCTCTTATTGCCCTGCAAGGACCAAAATCAGAAGAAGTATTAACTAGGTTCAATACAAGAGTCGCTGATTTAGTTTTTATGAGTTCTTTGGAGACCATGATTAATGGGATAAAGTGTTTTGTGTCCCGCTCAGGTTATACAGGTGAAGATGGCTTTGAAATATCCCTCCCCGCAAGTAAAACGGAAGACTTTACTTTACGGCTACTTGAAGAACCAGAAGTTAAGTTAGTAGGTTTAGGAGCTCGTGACTCATTACGATTAGAAGCGGGTCTATGCCTTTATGGTCATGATATTGATACAAATACTTCACCAATTGAAGCCGCATTAGGTTGGGTGGTTGATAAGCAACGATGTGAGCTAAATTCTTTTCCTGGTGCAAAATCGATATTTAAACAAATCACTGAAGGTGTAAGCCGACGTCGTGTCGGGTTGCTGCCCGATGGACCAATTCCTCTCCGTGAGAGTACATTAATTATAGATAATGTTGGTAGAGAGATCGGGTATGTAACTAGTGGAGGCTATTCACCAACCATGGAACGACCAATAGCGATGGGATATTTAGAAATTAGCCATAGTAATCTGGGCTCTAAGGTATGGGCTAATCTGCGTGGCAAAAAGTTGGAGTTGACCGTAGTTTCATTACCATTTGTAAAACATCAATACCACAGAGGCGTCTAGAGATTGAAGAAAGGCAGATAATGTCGAATAGAAGATACACTGAAGATCATGAATGGATAGAATTGGAAGGAAACATAGGGGTTGTCGGTATCACGGACTATGCACAAGAACAGCTTGGCGATGTCGTGTTTGTAGAGTTGCCTGATGTTGGAATACGGTTAACTAAAAGTGACGAACTGGGTGTCGTTGAATCCGTTAAGGCAGCTGCAGAGATATATGCGCCAGCGAGTGGAGAAGTTGTAGAAGTAAATGAAGAGCTCTCATCTAACCCATCTTTAGTGAATGACGATGCAGATGGAGCAGGATGGTTTGTAAAGATGCATGTAACTAATATAGACGAATTAAATGACTTGATGGATGAGGTTGCTTACTCTTCTTACATCCTAGGATTACAATAAAATGCGGTATTTACCGCTTACCGATAATGACCGACATGAAATGTTAGGAAAAGTTGGTCTGTCTTCTGTTGATAGTCTGTTTAGCGATGTTCCTGAGATAGCGAGGCTTAGTTCTGAACTTGAATTACCTGACCATAAAGGTGAATTTGAAGTTGAAAAGATAATAGAATCACTGGCGGGTAAGAATGTTTCTACAGCTGACGTGCCAAGCTTCTTAGGAGCTGGAGCATATCGTCATCATATTCCTGCAGCAGTTGATTATCTNATTCAAAGGGGCGAATTTCTAACTTCATACACCCCATATCAGCCAGAAATTTCACAAGGTACCCTACAGATGCTATTTGAGTTTCAGACTCAAGTATCATTAATAACAGGCATGGAGGTCGCTAATGCTTCTATGTACGATGGAGCAACATCATGCTCCGAAGCCGTATTAATGGCCCGAAGAATTACTAGGCGCGATAAAGTAATTCTGTCTGGTGGGTTGCACCCGCACTATCGCGCTGTAACGGAAACTCACACTAAGTATCTCGATATAGAGATTATAGATGCTCCTTCAGATTTAAATGGACTAGAAGATTTAAGTAAATTAATTAGTCAGGAAGTATCTTGTGTGGTGGTTCAAAACCCAAATTTCTTTGGTCATTTAAAAGATTTTTCTAAACTTGCCAAAACATGTCATGCCAATGGAGTTCTACTAATAGCAGTTGTCTCTGAAGTTATTTCTCTAGGAGCAGTTTTATCACCTGGTGATATGGGTGCAGACATAGTTGTTGCCGAAGGGCAAAGTCTAGGAAACCCTCTATCATATGGCGGGCCATATGTAGGTTTATTTGCAACTCGCGAGAAATATTTGCGACAAATGCCCGGCAGGTTATGCGGTCAAACATTAGACGAAACAGGGCGCAGAGGATGGGTTCTTACTTTATCTACTCGTGAACAACATATTCGTCGTGAAAAGGCAACAAGTAATATTTGTACAAATGCCGGGTTATGTGCATTAGCGTTTTGTATCCATCTAGCACTTTTAGGAGAATCAGGGTTCAGAAGACTTGCAGAATTAAATCATTATCGTGCGGTTCAAATTGCTGATTATTTGAATAATATTAATGGTGTAGAAGTTCTCACTAATTGTTTTTTTAATGAAATAAGTATTCGCTTACCAGGCCCAGCTGATGAAGTGGTTTCAAAGTTAGCCAGTCGCAATATCTTAGCAGGTGTGCCAGTTTCTCGTTTAATACCTAATGAAAATGAGTTGAATAATATCCTTTTAGTTGCTGCAACGGAATGTACGTCTGAAGCCGAAATAGAAAAGCTGTCAAAAGCATTGAAAGATATAATTTAATGACACATTCAAGAGACCTTAGTAAGTCATCTAAAGAACAACCAATACCTGTAAACTCCGGTCAATCAGGCCATCAGGGCCTTAATATGGAAGAAGCATTACTATTTGAACTAGACAGCAAAGGTAAATCAGGGGTTGACTTGCCAACGGTACCAAAATTTGAAAATAGGCTTGGAAGTGTAAGTAGAGATTCTAATATTGGTCTTCCTGGATTAAGTGAACCAGAAGTAATTCGTCATTACACAAGGCTTTCTCAGAAAAACTACGCAATTGATACAGGGATTTACCCCCTGGGCTCTTGTACAATGAAACATAACCCAAGACTAAATGAAAAATTAGTTCGTTTATCAGGTTTTTCAGGGTTACATCCATTGCAACCAGTTGAAACTACACAGGGAGCATTAGAACTAATTGATAAGACAGCTAGTTGGCTTAAAACACTAACTGGTATGCCTGCAGTCGCTATGTCTCCAGCTGCTGGAGCGCATGGTGAATTTTGTGGTATGATGGCTATTAGGGCCGCACTTGATCAGCGTGATGGAGGTAAAACTGCACGTCGTCGAGTATTAGTTCCGGAATCTGCGCACGGTACAAACCCTGCTACGGCCTCAATTTGCGGCTTTATTATCGATACAATTCCAGCAAATGACTCTGGAAGAGTTGATATTGAAGCATTCAAGAAACAAATGGGTGACGATGTTGCTGCTGTTATGATTACCAATCCTAACACTTGTGGCCTATTCGAATCAGATATAATTGAAATTTCTGAGCTGATACATGAAGTAGGTGGTTTCTTTTATTGTGATGGCGCTAATTTTAATGCAATCGTTGGGCGTGTGAGGCCTGGTGATTTAGGTATAGACTGTATGCACATTAACTTACATAAGACTTTCTCAACCCCTCACGGTGGTGGCGGACCTGGGGCTGGTCCAGTTGTTTTATCAGCAAGTTTAGCTCCTTTTGCTCCTTTACCATGGGTGACTTTTGATGATCAGAATTATTCTTTGGTTGAACATGAAATNAAACCTACTGAGAAATTCCCGATAGGTCGTTTGAAAGCATTTCATGGTCAAATGGGAATGTTTATTCGAACTTATGCATATATGTTAAGTCATGGAAAAGATGGGCTTGCCCAAGCGTCTGGTGATGCAGTTCTTAATGCTAATTATATAATGGAAAATTTAAAAGACCTAATGACACCTGCCTTTGAAGGGCCTTGTATGCATGAGTGTTTATTCGATGATGGATTTCTTAGAGGTACCGGAGTAACTACTCTAGATTTCTCAAAAGCAATGATTGATGAGGGTTATCATCCCATGACAATGTATTTTCCATTAATTGTTCATGGAGCGATGTTAATTGAACCTACAGAAACCGAGTCAAAACGTTCGTTAGATGACTTTATCAATTCAATTAGGTATTTAGCAAAATCTGCTATTTCTGGTAAGAAAGAGAAATTTATTGGATCACCAAAATTTACGCCACGTCGTCGACTAGATGAAACTAGAGCTGCTCGTTCACCAATTTTGCGTTGGAACTCAGTGAAAGCTCAGTCTAATGAATCTGATGAGGCAAAGACAAATAATTTATAGTTTATAGTATTAATTATCAGACAAGACTCCAGAAACTTAATAAAGTTTTGGTATGTATAATTTATTTATATCCATAATTTACTAGTTTAGNTTAGAGGGGAGGTCCTGAATAGCCTTATCGATTATTGAGATACCATCATTGGTATCTGCCGCCTCTTTAAGTATCTGTTGTGTAGCTTGTATAGCAATATCAGAAGCTAAACTACGTACATCGGCTAGAGCTTGTGCTTCTGCACTTGCTATCATGTCTAGGGCTTGTTGTTCACGTCTTTTCAATAGTTCTTCNGTGCGCAAATCAGCTGCTTCTTTAATTCGTAATGCTTCATTTTGAGCTTCTGTAATTATATTCTCAGCTTCTTTGAGTGCATCTCGTTGTTTTCTTTGATATTCAGCGAGTGTATGTTGTGCATCTTCTCTAAGCCGCTGCGCCTCTTCTAGTTCGTCTCTAACGGTTTCAGAGCGGCCATCAAGTTTTGTTAAGAGCATTTTTTTCACAGGTTTGAAAAGAGCGACAATAAAGAAAATAAATGATATAGCTACCCAAGTCGATGCATGCTGGAAGATGCTGTCGGTTTGGGCCGTCTTTTCCGCTGCCTGAACTCCGGCAGAAAATAGTACAATAAACTTAAAACATACAAGTAACCGATAAATCATGATGTTTGATCCTGTACGGCTTTATTAACTGCTGATTTTACCGAATTTGCATCTGGAGTCTTTCCAATTAAGCGTTCTACTGCTTGTTGTGTTATCTCTTCAGAAACACCAACAATATTATTTATAGCAGCTGCTGACTCATCAGCAATTCTATCACGTGCTGCTGCTGCATTAGCGGCTAATTTTTCAGCTAATAAAGAATTTTGTTCATCGGACTTTTCAACGGCTTTTACCGTAGCCGAGTGGAGTTCTTCATGTGCGCTTGCACGTGCATCTGCTAGTTTTTCNTCATAAGCTGCCATGACCTCATCTGTCTGTTCTGCTAATTCATTAGCTTTAGCTAGGTCATCACCGATTTTTTTTTGCCGGTTTTCTAAAGTGTTCGCAATCCTTGGCAACCCTATACGCCATACGAATAGGAATACTAATGAAAAGCTAATTATTAGCCAAAAAATTTGGCTGGCAAATGTGGTTATATCAAATTGTGGCATATTACTTGTCTTCCGATAGATAAGAGGCGGCTCGGTACCCGATTACCGCCACTAATCAATTAGCTGGCAAGTATTATGAAGGCCATAATAAGAGCAAATAGTGCTATGGCTTCAGTAACAGCAAAACCAATCCAAATAAAAGCACCAATTTCTTCTTTTGATGCAGGATTACGGCCAATTGCCTCAATATAGCTAGCCCATATACGGCCCACTCCGACGCCAGCGCCAACCATACCAATTGCGGCTAGGCCAGCACCAACAAGTTTTAGCCCGTTAGCAATAACTTGTGCTGCTTCGACTTCCATTATACTACTCCTTTAACTATCATAATGCGGATACAGGGTTTAGTGCAGATGCAAAGCGTCATTCAAATAGACGCATGTGAGAATTGCAAAGACATAAGCTTGAATTACGGCAATCATAACTTCTAACATTGTAATTGCCACTAATGCAGCAAATGGGACAAGACCGGGTACAACAAAAAATCCTCCTAGTGCGACGACCCCGCCACCAATTACTTTTAATAGTACATGTCCTACTGTCATATTAGCAAATAATCTAACTGATAGACTAATTGGACGTGAAAAATAAGAAATTATTTCTATAGGGATGAGTACAGGTGCGGACGCAATCGGTGCCCCATGAGGAAAGAAAAGAGAAAAAAACTTAAGCCCATGAGTTATTAAACCTATAATAGTGACACCGATGAAAATGAATGCAGACATAGCAAATGTCACTGCCAGATGGCTAGTAAATGTGAATGCACCTGGGATCAAACCTAGTAAATTTCCAAACAAGATAAACATAAACAAGGAAAAAATGAAGGGAAAATAAGGTCTACCTGCTGAACCAACGTTATCCCGTACCATATCTGCAACGACTTGGTAAAAATACTCAACCGCTGATTGTAATCTTCCTGGCACAAGTGCACGGCGTTGTGTACCTATTACAACAAACCCTATAAGGATTAAAGCAGTTATCATCATCCATAGAGATGAGTTGGTAAAAGACAAATCCGTACCACCAATTTGAAATTTTACAATTGGTTCAATTGTAAATTGTTCTAGAGGACTAGCCACAGATTACTTCTCCAGTCTTAAAATATTAGTTTCCACTATTGGTACCCGATGACTTAAAAGACTGATTTGCAGTTCTAACAACATTCATTAATCCCGCAATAAAACCGAAAATAAGAAATATTACTAATAATATCGGCTTTGTTTCTAACCACCAATCTAAGCCCCAGCCAATAGCTGCACCAACACCAACACCAACAACTAAATCGACCCCAACTTTTACGCCAACACCCATACCGGTTCCTACGCTTGACGATCTCGCCTTTTTATTACGTACAACTCCAGTATTACGTTCCTGCGCAGCCTTTACGCGCTTATGTAGCTCTTCTGTCGGGGAAGGTCTTTCAGGGTCGGTCATAAATAGACTTCATCATCAATCATTTCCGCCCAACTAGATTGCTCTACAGGTAAACTGAAAGGCGGGCGCAAAATAGCTAGCGCACACGAGCAAGTCAAGATAGCTTTCGTCCCGCGTTAATTGGTCGCAAATAGGCAGAAAACCGAGAGTTTTACTAAGCTGTTGCACGTATCTGTTCAGCTTTTCGTAAGTCGACAGAAACTAACTGACTAATACCTTGTTCAGGCATGGTAACACCATATAATCGATCCATTCTTGACATTGTCATACGATGATGCGTGATCACTAAAAAACGTGTATCCCCAGCATCAGCTATTTCACTTAGTAATAGGCAAAACCTATCTACATTTGCATCGTCTAAAGCTGCATCAACTTCGTCCAGAACGCAAATAGGAGCTGGGTTAGTTAGAAATACTGCAAACAGAAGAGCAATTGCAGTCATAGCTTGCTCACCGCCAGATAATAAAGATAAATTTTGTAGTTTTTTCCCTGGAGGACTAGCATATATTTCTAAACCAGCTTGTAATGGATCATCTGAATCTGTTAGCGCTAGTTTTGCACCACCACCTCCAAATAGACGCTGGAAAAGAACTTTAAAATGACCGTCAACTTCTTCAAAAGATGTAACTAGGCGTTGTCGAGCCTCCTTGTTTAAATTACTTATGCCTTGTCGTAGCCGCGAAATTGCTGTCGTTAGATCATTTTTTTCTGTCTCAATCATAGAAATTTTTTCGGTTAACTCGTCAGTTTCGAGTTGTGCTCGCAGATTAACCGGGCCCATATTATCTCTTTCTCTGATTAACCTATCAAAACGTTTTATAGCTGAATCAAGGTCCGGTACTGATTGTCCTTCAGAAATTTGAGCAATTTCTAATAGTTTTTTAGGGTCACATTCTAGACGCTCAGTAATTCTTTCACGCACGACTGATAAGTTTTGTTCAGCTTGATCTATTGCGGACTGGGCTCGAACTTTATTCTCACGCGCTTCAACGAATTTTTCTTCTTCAAATTTTAGTATTTTCTCTGATTCAGCTAATATTTGTTCGGCGCTCAATACTTCATCAGCTGCAGATTGTCTCGCTTTTTCTGCATTTTTTATAGAATTTAAGAGGGTNTTGCGCTGCTTCTCCAGTTTCTCTGGATAATCAGCCAAAATTTTCAGCTCATTAATTGCAGCAGCTTCTCTCTGAGTGAGCTCTTCAACTCGTTCGATGGCGCCTTGGTGTCTATTTTTCCAAGTTTCTTCATCAATTGATATTGCTATCACGCGTCTTTTACATTCATCAGCGTTACGCACTAAACTATCATAATTACTTTGCGTGTCTTGATATTCTTTACGTGTTTCATTCAATAAATTACGGCAAATGTCTAGACTATTATGTAATGCGGGAAGATTTCCTATTTGATTTTTTCGAGATTTTGTATCACTTATGAATTCATTTATCTCTAGTATTTCCGAGTCTATATGAACAATTTTAGTTTCTATTTTATCAATATCTATCTCTTTGGTTCTCAACGACTTTGATAATTTATCATAATGGCTGCGTGCGTCAGCTAGGTCATTATCAATTTTTCGTAAATTATCGCGAATAGAACGTTCATTATGTAAAGCCTTTACAGCGTCTTTTGTAATTAACTCGTTTGAAGTTTTAGCATCTAAAAACGCTTTTTCAGCCTTAGAAATATAGGTTTTTAATTCTATTAATCTATTACGTTGCTTAAGTCTGGTCGTCATCGTAATAGANTCTGTTTTTGCGACAAAACCGTCCCAGCGCCATAAATTTCCTTCACGATCTACTAGACGCTGCCCATTCTTTAATTCTCTAGANAGCTTTAACCCAGTTTCTTCATCTTCAACTACCCCGATTTGTGATAATCGACGATAAAGGTTTGGAGATTTAGAAACAAAATCCGTTAATGCTGCTACTTGTTCGGGAAGGGGAGCTGGATCGAAATTAGTTGTTGTTTTAGACCAGTACCTTGGCGCAGATTGGTTCAAGGAGGCGCTAAGATCATTGCCTAATGCTGCACCTAAGGCCGCTTCATATCCGGGAACTACTTCAATATCATTAAGAATTGGCCGCCAAGACCCTAGATCATCTTTTTCGGAAACGAGTAAATCACTTAAAGCGCTTAATTCGGCTTTAAGGCGATTATGTATTTGCTCTTTGGAGGTAAGAAATTCCCTTGATTTTTCTCTATTAGTATCTGCTTCAGAACGCAATTTTTCTAATCTATCTAGCAATTCACGTTCTTTACAGAGCAATGACTCTAATTGTAAAACTTTCTCTTGTGCTTGCGTTAAAAGTTCAGAATCAATTTTGTCTAAATGCAGTTCCTCTAGTTGTTTAACTTCAGCAAGTTTTTGTAAACGACGCTGTTCTGCACGCTCTTCTAATGTTTTTAATTGTCGATCAATGGACCCAAGCTCTGCCTCGCTATTAGCGACTTGTTCTGTTAGATTTGAAAGCACTTTCTCATCATTTGAGCATCGCTGGCTAACCAGGTTAAGAGTTTCTTTTGACTCGTTAATTTTTTGTATTTCATCTTTCTGTGCGAGCTTTATTGCATCAAGTTNTTCATTTAAGCTTTTTAGGGAACGTTCTGCTTCTTCAAGTAGCTCTTTCTCCCGGTTTAGATCAGTGTTTACTTGGTTTCGACGAGTGGACCATTGATCAATCGCTGATTGAATTCTAGTTTCCTCTGCATCNAGTTCACTGTTTGCTAAATTAAGTCTGTGCATCTCTGCGGCTGCTCTCAACTGAACATCTCTCAAAGGTGCTACTTCTTCGACTAGTGATTCACGTTTAATATTAGCTTTACTAACTAGTGCCGCTTGTTCTGTAACTGCGTCCGTCGCAAGTTGTAATAATTCTTTTTGTCTAATTAATTCTTCACTAGCTAAAGTCCAGCGCTGATAAAGAACGGAAGCTTCTGTTTTACGTATATCATTGGAAATGTTTTTGTATCTTGTTGCTTGTCTTGTTTGTTTTTTAAGTAATGAAAGCTGTGTCCCTAAAGTAGTTAAAACATCTTCTAACCTTTCTAAATTACTTTCGGCAGCGCGTAATCTCAGTTCAGCCTCGTGTCTTCTAGAGTGTAGTCCGGTTATACCAGCGGCTTCTTCGAGTAAAAGCCTACGGTCAGTAGATTTAGCATTAATGATTGCTCCAATTCGTCCTTGGCTAACTAAGCCTGTTGATCTAGCACCTGTAGCTTGATCTGCAAATAGTATCTGAACGTCGCGCGCCCTGACTTCTTGTCCGTTTACACGGTAAGTTGATCCTTTTTGACGTTCAATTCTTCTCGAAATTTCTACTTCACGAGCNCCGTTAAACTGTGAAGGTGCTGTATGATCACTATTATCAAGTGAAAGTATCACTTCAGCAACGTTACGTGGCGGACGATCACTGGTTCCTCCAAANATTATATCGTCCATGCCAGCTCCGCGCATTTGCTTTGCTGATGTTTCACCCATAACCCAACGCAGACCTTCCACTAGGTTTGACTTTCCGCACCCATTAGGTCCCACCACGCCAGTTAATCCTTGCGCAATATCTAACTCAGTTCCTTCTACAAAAGATTTAAAACCCTGTAACTTGAGTTTTTTAAAATGCACGAAATATTACCTTTTCAATTTTTGTTCTTATCCTATTGTGAACTGCGAATCACTTATCCGCTACCAATGGATGAATAATATAGGCAATTTTTTTCAATTTTTATGAAAAAAACGTTTAATTTGTTTAGTAAAGTCATTTTTGTCTTAAGATTCCTTGTCCCAGGTCTCTAAGTGCTTTACGCAGGCTATTATCCGTCACTCCATCAAGTAGTAAATCAAGGGCTGTAGTATCTTCCTTAGTCAGCTCTTTTTTTATTTTTTTCTTTGGCTTTTCATTAACAACTGGCGCTTGTTGCAAGATAACTCGACTGATTGCCTGATATCCAAAATAACCGTTAATTCTTTCAATTACTTGTGTTTGCATATGTTGTAGCTCTAAGGCCAAAACACCGGATACTTGAATATACAAAGTTCCATTATTAGCACCAGCTCCTGGTGAAATCCTTAAAGGCAAACATTCCTGAGCTAATCTATTTCCAATTATCTTTGGCCAATCAGAAATAATTGCTACTTCCGTAAGACCTCTTTTTTTTCTAATTGGACTGGTAATACGTTCTGTTTCGGCGGATATGGCCTTAAGTTTTTTATTCCGGTGAGGTTTCATTCCATATAAATATTTTATAAATAATTAGCTAATTTATTATTACTTAAGGATAGTGTCAGTTATCTTTAAGAGCAACCCAATATAATTGTGTAAAATGAGGCAGAAAGCTTGATTAAACCTAGATCTGAGGACCTTCTTAGATGGTATGATAAAAATGCTCGTATATTGCCTTGGAGGATTCCCCCATCCGAAGATTCCAGTATAAATGAAAATATACGGCAGCCAGATCCTTACAGAATATGGCTTAGTGAAATAATGCTGCAGCAAACCACTGTTACTGCGGTTATTNCTTATTTTAATTTATTTATCCGGCGCTGGNCGACAATCAAAGATTTAGCTGAAGCAAAATTAGACACAGTATTACAGGCATGGGCTGGATTGGGATATTATGCACGTGCTCGTAATTTACATAAATCTGCTGATATTATTGCAAGAGAATATGAAGGTAGGTTTCCTAATACAAAACAAGAATTATTAGAATTGCCTGGGATCGGCCCATATACTGCTTCAGCTATAGCCGCCATTGCATTTGGAAAATCCGAAGCGGTAGTAGATGTGAATGTTGAAAGAGTTTTGGCCAGATTATATGCAGTACAAGAAACTTTACCAACTGCAAAAAGAAAAATAAATCATATAGCTAACTCTCTAACACCTAAAAGCCGTCCAGGAGATTATGCTCAGGGAGTAATGGACCTAGGAGCAACGATATGTACTCTTAAAAATCCTAAATGCGAAATATGTCCATGGCTTAAAAGTTGTAGAGCTAAAAAGTTAGGTAATGTTGATCAGTTTCCTAGAAGGACTCCAAAAGAAAAACGATCCAAAAGGAAAGGTATAGCCTTTTGGGCGGTTGGAGCAGATGGCTCTGTATTATTGCGCCGACGTCCCGAAACTGGACTTTTGGGTGGCATGATGGAAGTGCCTTCAACTAATTGGGACGTCGCTGGGTCAGCGGACCTATTGCAGGCTCCTATATTAGCAGATTGGAATGAATTACCCGGTAGTGTAAATCATAGTTTTACCCACTTTCAGTTAGAACTGAAGGTGATGGCATCAAGAGTCAAACGAAATAGTAGGGTTGATGGTATGTGGATACTGCCTAGTGATTTTAGTCAACAAGCTTTGCCAACATTGACTAAAAAAATTATAAGCCATGCTATTAAATATAATTGTCTATTTTAAACTTCAGGAAGAATTTATATTTTATATTTCCCATCCCAGCCAGTTACAAATTGCACCGCCTAATATTAATTCCTTATCGCTTTCTGACAGCCATGGTAATTCCTCAGTTATGAGGGTAAGGCATTCTTTATAGCTGCTGGTCAACCTTGTAATATCAGACCCCCAAAACATTCGTGATGGACCAAATGTATCATATATCTGCCTAATATATGGATGTAACTCATAATAAGGATAGGGTTTGCTTGAATAGCAAGGCAGTGAGGTTAATTTCACGACTAAGTTTTTATTAGTTGAAAGTGAGATAAGATAAGATAAATCTTCGAAGGCTGCTTCATCTACGGCATTTCTTACTAAGCCCAAATGGTCAATACATATTTTAATGCCTGGATGATTATTTATGATCTTTTCTACTTCCTGAAGATATCCAGATATCATTAACATAACTGGAATTTGAAATTTTTCTGCCCCTTTCCAGAGCCATTCTAAGCTGCCATCTGTTAGTAATGAGTACTCGTGTTCAGTACTAAAAGTAAATCGTAGGCCAAGCATACCTGATTGTTTATTCCAATTTTCAAATATGCTATCAGAAACTGGTTTGTCGAGGTCAAGGCGGCCTAGAACAGCTAAGCGTTCGGGAAATGCCTTTGCGGCTTTCAAGGCTAAAACGTTTGAATTGCCCATCCACATAGGAGGTACAATAATTGCACGATTAATACCAGTTGCATCCATCTCTTCTATAAGATCATCTACTGTATATGATGAAATCTGCCTATGCCATGGATTTGGTGTTCCTTGATTCCAAATATGTACCTGTGAATCAACAATTAGCATTATGTCATTCTGTCTTTTTAATTAAATAGTGGAACAGTCTATCTAGTTTAGTTCAGATCGTACTTTTTGTCTTAAAACATCAATTGGTATAAGTTTCCCTTCAATATCGATGTGCCAAAAAGTCCAACCGTTACATGATTCGGCGCCTTGAACTGCGGCTCCGATTTTGTGGATTGAACCACGATTCTCAGATGAAATTATGTTACCATCAGCAGTTATTTTAGCCGCATATCGTCTTCTGGGTCCATATAAAACCTCCCCAGTTCTCAACAACCCACGTTCTATTAACCAACCAAAGGGAATACGAGGTTGTTCTCGTTTCGAGGGCGATTCCAATAGTGATTTTTCCCCTATAGGTCGAACCTTAGATAATCTCTTACTTGCTGTTTCAATATATTCTTTTTCGCGTTCAATACCTATGTAGTCTCTTTGTAATTGGATGGAGACAGCGCCNGTTGTGCCAGTNCCAAAAAATGGNTCTAGTATCAAGTCTCCAACCTTTGTAGATGCCATTATAACTCTATGTAAAAGTGATTCTGGTTTTTGAGTGGGATGAGCCTTATTTCCATCCTCGTTTTTTAAACGCTCACTGCCGTTACAGATGGGAAGTAGCCAATCACTTCTCATCTGTATGTCGTCGTTTAGTGCTTTCATTGCATCATAATTGAAGGTGTATTTAGAATTTTCTGAATGAGCACACCAGATCATAGTTTCATGAGCGTTAGTGAATCGTCGTCCACGAAAATTAGGCATTGGATTCGATTTGCGCCAGACTACATCGTTTAAAATCCAAAAGTTTAAATCTTGAAGTATGCTACCTACACGAAATATATTATGATAGCTCCCTATGACCCAAAGAGTACCGTTTGGTTTAAGCGCATGTCTGGCTGCACTTAGCCATTCATGGGTGAAATGATCGTATGCTTTGTTACTATTAAACTTATCCCAGCTCTCATCCACACCATCTACACGAGTATTGTCAGGTCGCAAAAGCTCGTTGGCTAGTTGAAGGTTATATGGTGGATCAGCAAATATTGCATCTACCGATGCCTCAGGCAACGCTAACATGTGTTTAACACAGTCGCCTTCTAAAATAACATTGCGCGGAGCCTCTTTTACCGCGCGTTCTGGGCCAGGAGAACGCATAATTAGAGAAAATGGGCAAGTCGTGAATCTGGGTCAATAAAAAAATTTATCGAAATCAATATTTTGTGATAAAATATTCAAATTTAACTATATATAGTATTTTGTTTAATAATATTTTTAACCGGCCTAAAACTTTTTCTGTGATGTTCAGTAATACCACAATTTATTAGTCCTTGCTGATGACGTTGAGTGCCATAACCAGAATTTTGTTCCCAACCATAGCCATCATATTCTTTTGAGAGACTAAACATATATTTATCTCTTGTAACTTTGGCATAGATTGAGGCAGCGGCTATTGATAATATTAACTTATCGCCATTAACTATAGCTTTAGAAGGCGATGGTAATTCAGGGGTTTTGTTGCCATCAATTAGTATTGTTTCAGGTATGAAAGGTAGGTCTGCAACAGCACGTTGCATAGCAAGCATAGTTGCTTCTAGTATGTTTAAGGAATCAATTTCTTTGACACCAGCACTACCTATACCTATCCAAGCATTTCCTGATTTAATAGCATTTAATAGCTGTTTGTAGATAATTTCGCGTTTACCTTTGCTAAGAGCTTTTGAATCATTAATAAATGTAAGGTTTGGTGAATTTGCTGCATCAGCGGTTAAAACAGCTGCTGCAGCATAAACAGGCCCTGCCCAAGCACCTCTTCCAACTTCATCAACTCCAGCAACCTTTCCACTCAATGAGGATTCAAGGGTAAAATCAAGCATCTAAATCTTTTGGGTTTTGGTTTATTATTTTATTCTTTCTCTGGTTTTTAGGTTTAAATATTAATCTCTTATTGCAAATGAAAACTTGAATATTAGAACCAATATTTTTAATTAACTTAGAAACTACAATGCCTAAGTTAGTAATAAAGTCTGCCTCACGGCCAAAGGCTATACGAAAAACATAGCGTACAGATAAGCTTTGGTAATTATCAATTCTATTTAAACGTCTAACTGCACCCATCCATATTGGTGAGACAACTAAAGACAAGGCTGCTACAGTAATAATAATACGAAATTCATTTGTTTCTATGATGCCACGTTTAAGGCCGACGCTACCTAATAGAAAAGAAAATTCTCCCACTTGAGATAATAATAGGGCTGTTAACAATGCTTGTGCCCAAGGAAGACGAAGAGCGGATAAGACCGCTAGATTTACTATAGTTTTTCCGACTGTTGCAATTAAAAGCATGGCGATCACTAGGCCTAGATTGTTCCAAATCAAATCAAAGTCTATGAAGAGTCCTATAGATAGAAAAAAAACCATCATCAAAATGCTTTGTATTGGTATAACAGTATTTAACATATTAACCCGAAGGTTACTGTTTCCAATCGTTAGCCCCGCTAAAAATGCACCATAAGCTGGAGATAATCCCAGTAAACCGGATATCGTCGCTGCTCCAAAGCAACAGACAAGGCCTAGTAAAGGCGTTAAATCGGGATGGCTTTCCATTATTACTGGCAAAGGTAATTTAACACGTCTGCGACGACTAAGAAAAAGGATAAGAAAAATTAATAATGTAATAGAAAGTAGGATTCTGGCCAAGGCTAAATAACTAAACTCACCAATTGCAGCTATATCAAGTAATAATATCATAGGGACTATTGCTAGGTCTTGAGCAATTAAGATACCTACAGTGATACTGCCGGTACGGGTTCGCAATTCCCCAATGTCCTGAAGAATTTTAACTGCAACAGCAGTACTAGATAACGCAAGAACAAATGCTAAAAGTAAAATTGACGCGGTAGACCAACCAACAAACTTACCAATAAACCATAATACAAGTAATGTGGTCATGGTCTGCAGTACTACTGTTGCTACTGCAATACGCCAAATTCTNCGAAAGGCACGTAAACTTAATTCCATGCCAATTACAAATAAAAGTAATAACACGCCTAGGTCGGCTAAAAGAGTTATATTTTCTTGGTTTTTAACTAATCCGAAGCCCGCTGGTCCTAATACCATTCCAGCTAGGATATATCCTATAACGGCAGGTTGGCGTAACCTTGTAAAAATAACCCCACAAGATAAAGCTACGAGTATGACAACTGCTAGTGGGATCAATTGTTCGTGGGCGAGCATTATTCGTTTAATCTAACATATATATAAGTAATTATACCTAATAAAATATGACGCTTAGGCATTTGAAATGATATTATTTTAGCGAAAGTTTAAATAAAATATATTTTAGATGCTATTACTGCTGTGTCATTGTAAGTAATCTGGGTTCAAGCCAATCTGCTCTAGCCTCAGCAATTGTTTCAGCATGGAAGGAATGGGTAATATGATTGGCAACATGCTTTGTCATTCCCTTGTTTCTAACAGCAGGATGTTTATTATTTTGCCAAGCCACTTGATACCTTGCAAACCAAGTCATAGTGCGCAGCCAGGTTAAGCGGCGGAAGTTTATTGCCCAGGAAAAGAATTCTTTTGGTTTTAAGTGATGCATTTTCATATTGTAGTGACGATAAAAGTTACTCACGTGTTCTGTAGTAATTTTGGTTGCACAATCCGGGTCCCATCCGGTTGAGACTGCAAGCGTAGCATGGGCTAAGTCAATATGGGGAATTCCGTATAGAGCTTTTTCTAGATCTACAAACCAGGCTTTTCCCTTAATATCTATGAGAAAGTTACCAGGGTGGGTGTCAGTACCTACTAAGCATAATGGTATCTCAGGTTCGCCCTGGTTTTTTAAGTTTTCAGCCCAAATTAATTCTTCTTGTATCTCTTTGCGAGCTCTTTTGCTTAACTTGGCTTTAGAAAGAAACGTAGATTGTTCCCCAATAACTTTTAACATTTCGGCAATAGGTTTAATGTGATGTTGAAGANGTTTTCTTTTGTTTGGGGCAGGAAGTGGTAATTTATGTATGGCAGAAAAAGCATCGGATATAGCTGACAAGTCATCTGGTAACCTTGGGGGGCGCCCATTAATAAATTCAACTAGGAGTGCGCCACGTCTTAGCTTTTCACAAATGGGGATAGTTGCAATTAAGTTTGGACAATGTCCACTTTTTGAGGCTCGTTGAAATGCAGTGGATTCATAAACCAGTTGTTTGCTGGGTTTCATATCCCATTGGCTCATTTTTGGAATACGTAATAAATAGCTACTATTTCCTACTTTCCAATGGTCGTGCGTGATGCCTTTAGTTGTTAGAACAGATAGTTCTTGCCCATCAATTTGATTTTGCAGGTGTTTATCTTCTAGTAAAGAGATGAGCTCAATGGATTTTATAGGTAAAATCACAGCCTAATATCCAAGATAATATTCATGAATTATCTATATTTTTTTCTGTTAGGCGAGGTATCAGTTCAGCAAAATTACATGGTCTATGCCTAATATCTAGTTGATCATTTAAAATTTGATCCCATCCATCTCTACAAGCACTTGTTGATCCTGGTAAAATAAATATATAGGTGCCATTTGATACAGCAGCGTCTGCCCTAGATTGAACTGTTGATGTTCCAATTTTCTGATAACTAAGCCACCTAAATAATTCACCAAATCCAGGAATTTCTTTTTCAGTTACTTGCTTAAGCGCTTCTGNGGTAACATCTCTACCAGTTAACCCAGTTCCTCCAGTAGAAAGAATTACATCTACATCTGTTCTTTTTATCCATTCACGAAATTGATGGGCTATTAGCTCAACATTATCTCGAACGATTTTCCTTTCAGATAAAGTATGACCACTTTCTTTTAACCTACTCACTAATAAATCGCCTGAGGTATCATTTTCTTCAGTTCGAGTATCTGAAACAGTTAACACTGCAATATTAAGTGGTCGAAAAGTTATGTTTTGATTAATACTCATTTTTTTTCATTTTGCCTGCTATAGGATCTAATTGATAGTAATTAGGCCATAAACCTGCCGCTACATCGCTTAATGAATGGGCCTCTTGATTTAGTCTACTACGATATAACCATAAATTCGTAAGAATGCGTTCAATAAAAAGTCTTGTTTCTTTAGATGGTAGGCTTTCTATAAATAACAATGGGTCAGAATTATAGTTCATTTTAGCCTCCCAATTACGCATATTTCCTGGGCCCGCATTATAAGCGGTAGTTATATGAAATAAATTGTTTGGAACGGACTTATCAGAGAGGAGATGTCTAATATATTTCTGTCCAAGTAAAATATTAAGTTCTGGATTATATAACTCGTGTTTTTTCCTTCCCCTTAAACTTCTTTTTCCTGATATAAAACTTGCAGTACTTGGCATCAATTGCATTAGGCCCCTGGCACCTGCTCGACTTTTTGCTCGCTCATTAAAAGCTGATTCTTGTCTTACAAAAGCATAAATAAGAGCGCGGTCTAGGGTTAGGTTATTTTTTAGGTTCCAGTCTGGAATCGGGTAAAGCGTGGTATTCTTTAAAGATACATCTGCTATGTGTGCCATTTTAAGAGATAAAGATGGTAAATTCATATTAATAGCTAAATTAATAATATCAGATTGCANAGTGGGTTCTGCTGCAGCCAGCGTTAACAGTTCTTTTTGTGNTTCTTGTTTGAATCCAATTTGTAATAGGGCTACAGCTCTAACGCCATATAAAGTTTTTAATATGCGGTGAAAGACAAATTCACTTAGTGGCGGTTGTTCCCAATTGACTTCTAATTTTTCTCCTAAAGCGCGTTTGGAGATTAACCCATAAAAGGTAAGATGATGCTGTGCACCTAATTCAAGCATTTTAATATATTCTTCTGGGCGTCGGTTAACCAATAATGTCCTCGCTGACCAAAAGGCGCCTGCAGATTTTAACCAATCAGAAGTTTCTTTCGTTTCTGCAAGCGCAGTAAAATGCATGTGGGCGGTATCTATTTTATTAGAACGCCAAGCTGCTAGTCCTCCCCACCAATGTGCCAAGGGCATATTATGTGGAACATTTTTGATTGATCTTCCAGCTGNTGTAACAGCTTCATGGTCTTTACCTGCTCTATAGTATGATGCCGCAATATCACGTAATAATATTGCTACCTTTTCTTTGCTCATAATTTTTTTTGTATATGGTTTGTCTAATAACTTTAACGCGCCTGTTGGCCAACCCTTTCTAATTCGTGCTTGAATTGTAGATTGCAATTGTCTAGCGCTAGCAGATTTTTCCCTAATATTCCTATTACTGTGTGTCGAAGTAGATAAAGATGATAGAAATTTTTTTATAGGCTTTTTNGGGTAGGTTGAGTTTTTNGGCCTGCGCCTGATAGCAAGTTTGTAGATTCTACTTGCCTGGGGAAGATCAGCATAATTGTTCATCCAGTTTTTTAGTTCACTATAATTAGATCGATATTTGTTAGGGTGTAAATATTTTTGGGATAATACATAACCCATTAAACGTTCATCTCTTAGTCTATTTATAATTTGTTTTGCTTCACTCCAACGACCATCTCTTTGGAGTGAAAATATGGTTTTATATCTGTCTATGTCGCGAGATGATAAAATACCAACGATACTTTTTCCGTTAGAAATGTGTATATAGGAAGGGTTTGTGTCTTCTGATGGGAAGGGTCGTGGAATTGGTGTTTGAGCTAGGCTAGTACTAGCTACAAAAAATTGTATTAGAGCTAATTTAACTAATATTAAGCGCATTAATCATTCCTTGACCTTAGGCAGGGAGTTGTGTGTTTTTTGGCTTTATTCATCTAAAATTAATTGATGATTTTTAATGTCCTTACCCTGTGTAAGTATTAAGGAGTTCTCGTATGCTTAAGAGATCTTTCCAGGTAGATCGTTTTTGTGCTGGTTGACGAAGAAGGTAGGCGGGATGGAGTGTCGCCATAGCAGGGATACTTTCAATGCCAGATTTTTTTAAATAAGAGGATTTATAATCATACCACTTACCTCTAAGTTTGGTGATGCCTTCCGTGCTTTCTAATAAAGTTTTAGCTGATGTAGCACCAAGAAACACTAAAATGCGAGGTTTTACTAGTGCAATATGCTGATAAAGAAATGGTAAGCAAGATATAATTTCTATGTCAGTCGGTTGCCTGTTTCCTGGAGGCCTCCATGGAATAATATTAGTTAAATATACATTTTTTTCCCGACTGAGGCCAATATAGCTGAGCATTTCATCAAGCAATTGACCACTCGGTCCTATAAAGGGAACACCTTGGCGATCTTCATGGCGTCCCGGGGCTTCCCCAATCAACATAACATCAGCATTCTCTTGGCCTTGTCCAAAAACCAAATTTGTTGCTGTTTTTTTTAAAGAACATCCCTCAAATAGGGCTAAATTATTTTTTAGGCTAATTAAGTCGGTAGCATCATTAGCTAATGACATTGCATTAATATTGATTGCTTCTTTACTCATTAATTGTTCAGATAAATTGTTAATATTCTGTTGAGAAAAGTCTAGCGATTCTGATTTCTGAGTAGAATTAGTGGGTATGCTTTTAGTTTCTTGTTTCTTTTTACCCTGAACTATCTGGTTAAACCGGTTGAATGTGTGGTTGTCTATTGACTCATCTACACCAATATCAATCTGCCACTTTAGTGCAGCTAACAATTTGGAACGTTTTGAATTTATAATATTTGAATCATTCATTTATAAATAATACCAGATTACCAATTTACTAAAACAGTTCTAAGTGAGATTATTCATACTATTCTATATCTTCCTTTGTATTAGTCTACTATCTCAATATTTTTAAAGACATTACTCCAAGAGAATATTTAGAATACATGGCGGGTGAAAATGGAGAAAAATGCAGTGGATATAAATGAAAAGGACAAAGATTCCATTGAAAGAGAAACGATGGAGTACGATGTGGTTATTGTGGGTGCTGGTCCCGCAGGTCTTTCTGCTGCAATAAGACTTAAACAACTTGCTGCAGATGCAAATAGTGAAATTAACGTTTGTATTATTGAAAAGGGTTCTGAAGTTGGTGCTCATATTNTTTCTGGTGCGGTTCTGGAAACACGAGCTCTAGATGAATTATTACCCGATTGGCGTGATAAAGGAGCACCTGTGAACACTGAGGTTATTAATGAAAAATTTTTATTTCTCAGTAAAAGTAGGTCAATACCAATACCTACTGCTTTTTTACCACCTTCTATGCATAATAAAGGTAATTATATTATTTCGCTTGGAAATTTTTGTCGTTGGCTTGGCGAACAGGCGGAAGCCCTGGGTGTTGAGATTTATCCAGGTTTTGCTGCATCTGAAGTTCTTTTTGATGAAACAGGACGAGTTAAGGGTGTAGCAACTAGTGATATGGGAATAGGACGCGATGGAGATCGAACTGAAAACTTTACGCCTGGCATAGAATTACACGCTAAGTACACTTTTTTTGCTGAAGGGTGTAGAGGGCATTTAGGTAAACAATTATTAGAAAAATTTTCTTTGCGATCTGACTGTGAACCCCAGACTTATGGCATTGGTATTAAGGAATTATGGGAGGTGTCACCAAATAAACATATGGAGGGATTGGTAATCCATACTGCTGGTTGGCCACTTGATAACAGCACTTATGGGGGGTCATTTTTATATCACCTTAATGATAATCAGGTGGCAGTAGGGTTTGTAATAGGCTTAGATTATAAAAATCCCTACTTATCGCCTTTTGATGAATTTCAGAGATTTAAGACGCATCCAAGCATCCGTTCTACTTTCGAAGGAGGAAGTAGAATCTCTTATGGTGCTCGGGCTCTTAATGAGGGAGGATTTCAGTCATTACCTAAAGTGTCTTTTCCAGGTGGTGTACTGGTGGGTTGTGAAGCTGGCACTCTTAATGTTCCCAAAATAAAGGGNACACACACTGCTATGAAGTCAGGCATGTTAGCTGCTGAAGCTGCTTTTGAAGCTATTAGCAATGACAGTGACATCAAAATATTAAATGACTATGAGGATTGTTTAAGGAATTCATGGATTAATAAAGAGTTACATCGTGCTAGAAATTTTAGACCAGCGTTTAAGTTCGGCCTTTTATTAGGTACCTTAATAGCGGGTTTTGACCAGATTATTCTCCGAGGTAGAGCTTTTTGGACCCTTAAACATGGTCATNCCGATCATGAAACTCTTTTGAATAAAAAACATTGTAAGCCAATCGAATATCCAAGTCCCGATGGTCAAGTAAGCTTTGATAAACTATCATCTGTGTATATTTCGAATACTAATCACGAAGAAAATCAGCCNGTACATCTAACATTAAAAAATATAAATGTACCAATCGATATCAATTTGGAGAATTATGATGCTCCGGAACAGCGGTATTGCCCGGCTGGCGTATACGAAATATTAACTGATGATTCTGGTCTTAATCCCCAGTTACAGATTAATGCTCAAAACTGTGTACACTGTAAAACGTGTGACATTAAAGACCCAACTCAAAATATTATATGGGTGGCTCCAGAAGGTGGAGGCGGACCTAACTATCCGAATATGTGAATAATGCTAGTTGACTTTGGAATTAGAATATTTTCATAGACTAATATAATATATTATTCATAACTTACAGTTATCTAAGTCTAGTTTGTTAAATATATTTTTATTAATGTAGGCTTNTTTTAATACGATGATTTTCTAATATCGGGATCTGTAATGCGTGTAAAATTCATAACTATTCTATGCATTATAAACATAGCAATTTCTTCTTATATAATGAATTTTGTGTTTTCCACTGAAGCAATAGCTAACATTGAAAACATAGCTCAAGAAGAAATATCTCATATTGGTAGTACTTCTTATGGTAGTTATTTGAAGTCACGTCATGCTGAGAATATTGGAGATTTTACTTCGGCTGCTTCTTTTACTGCCCAATTATTATCTACAAATCCAGAAATTAAGGGGATTACTAGGCGTGGACAAATACTAATGATTAGTTCAGGTCGAATTGATGAGGCTGCTAAATTTGCGGAAATTATTATTAGAAACAATGAAAGTGATCCTTTAGCCAATATAACTCTGGCAGTGGTAGCATTTAAAAATAAAAATTTTAATGAGTCTATTAGTCGACTAAATAAGATACCAAGAGAAGGATTACAGGCACTTATCGTTCCTTTATTGACTGGTTGGGCTTTGGCAGGTGCTGGGAGTAGGGACAAGGCACTTGATGAAATAAAAAAACTCAGAAATATAGATGGAATGGGACCAATTATAGGTTTCCACTCTGGGTCTATATCTGAATTGTATGCTGATTATAGTAGTGCTGAAAATTATTACATGAAGGGGATAAAAGAATCTGTAGGTATACCTGCTTTAAAAATAATTGAAGCTTATGTTGGATACTTATTACGCAGNAAACAATATGATAGGGCTAGTAGTTTAGTAAAAAAATTTATTTCGGAGAACCCTAAACAATTATTGATAGAAACCACTAATTTGGCATTAGAAAAACGCCAAGCTCCGGAAAAATTAGTGAAGGTTTATGAACATGGTGCTGCTGAAGCACTGTCTTCTGTTGCTTCTATGTTGAAAAAAGAAAAACTGAAACAAGAGGCGCTAATTATGGTTCAATTAGCTATTTATTTGCGTTCGGATTCACCATCTATACTTTTTCTTTTAGGTCAAATATTAGAGGAAAATAAGCAAATTGAATCAGCTATAAAGGCTTATACAAAAATAGAGTCACTAACTCCTTACGGATGGTATGCGAGGCTTAATTTAGCAGAATCATTCTGGGGTTTAGAGCGAGCGCAGAAGGCACTTAATATTTTGCGAAAAATGTTAAGAGAAAGACCTAAAAGATCTGATGCAGCTCGTTTAATGGGTGATATTTTGCGGATAAATGAACGCTATAGAGACTCTATTATTGCGTATGATAAGGCTATTCATCGTTCAAATCATAAGATAGATTGGCGGCTATATTATTCTAGAGGGATTTCATTAGAACGCAGTAGAAAATGGGCCCGAGCAGAGACAGATTTTTTAAAGGCTCTCGAACTTGAACCTGATCAACCATATGTTCTTAATTACTTGGGATATAGCTGGATTGAACAAAAGAAGAATCTTTTGCGTGCAAAAAGGATGATAGAAAAGGCGGTTAGACAACGCCCCGAGGATGGCTTTATAGTCGATTCTCTGGGTTGGGCTCTTTATAGACTTGGTGACTATGCGGGCGCAGTAATTCATTTGGAGCGGGCAGTTTTATTAGAACCTGGGGATCCGATTATTAATAATCATTTAGGAGATGCTTATTGGCTGGCAAACAGACGTTTAGAAGCCGTATTTCAGTGGAGAAGGTCATTATCGCAGCAGCTCAGCGGCAACGATAAATTAATAACTCTTGATAAACTTAAGGGTAAGAAATTACCAAAACCTGTTCCTGTAAGCTAATGGATGGAACCTAATTGGATCTGTAGGACAAATCTGAAGGATAAAAACTTGAGCGAAAGTCAGGACAAAATAGTAGAAGTTGCTCCTGCTAAGGTAAATCTTTATCTGCATATTCGGGGTCGGCGTCCCGATGGTATGCACTTAATAGATAGTTTGATCGTTTTTGCAGATCAAGGAGATATAATTAGTGTATCTCCAAGTAAGGATATTTTAATTGATCGTTGTGGTCCAATGGCAGATGGTTTGCCACCTATTCAAGAGGATCTGGTCTACTATGCAACTAATTTATTAGCTGAAACTGTACAAGCTAGNGTTGGCGCAAAAATAAGCATAAAAAAAAACTTACCTATAGCCAGTGGTATTGGAGGAGGATCTGCTGATGCTGCCGCTACCATAAGAGCTTTATTGAAGCTATGGAAAATTAGACTTACGTCTTCAGAGCTACTACAAATTTCTCATAAAATTGGTGCCGATGCTGCAGTTTGTTTGCAATCTAGGCCGACAAGAGTGACTGGCATTGGTGAAAAACTTATTGAAACTAATACTATGGCTCCACTATTTGCTGTATTGGTAAATCCTCGATGTATTTTAACTACTAAAAATGTTTTTTCTTCTTTTTGTCATAATAGTAAAATAAAGACTTCCGTATCTGAGGTTCCTTTAAATTGGGCGAAAGATCCTTATATTTTAATTTCACAATTAAAAACTCAACGAAATGATTTAACTGAGGCCGCGATATCCTTGTGTCCTGTGATTAGTAACGTATTAAATAAGCTTCAAAATCAACCGGACTGTTTACTGCAGCGTATGAGCGGCAGTGGTGCCACGTGCTTTGGATTATTCCCCAATATTAATCTAGCGAAGGCCGCTGCTGAAAAAATAAAGTATGAAAATGATTGTTGGTGGGTAAAGGCAGTTACACTTAATACTAATAAAGCTTCTATTTGATGGCGCGAACGTTTGACGCAGGCACTTGCTACGAAAGGCTTGAAGGAGGATATTGGTAGAATTAATAAAGTCTGAATTTACTGGGGCGTAGCCAAGTGGTAAGGCATCGGGTTTTGATCCCGTGTACCGTAGGTTCGAATCCTACCGCCCCAGCCAATCTGTAAATTCTAGTTATTATTTATTTTGTAAAGCTGTTACTTTTTGGTGCAGGTCGTTCATGCTTTTATCTATTATACCAAGTTTAGTGAGATGGGTTATCAAATTTTCTAAGTACTCGGCGGATGTTCCAAGTTCACCCATCGCAGTTGAAAGGTGTTTAGCAATAGTTTCTGTCGGTAGCTTCTGTGCATATCGCAGATGATTTCGATTTATGATGAAAGTAAGACCAAAGATCATTTTTCCATGTGTATGAATTTTTACCCATGTTGGTATATAGTTATCCAGCGCCATTTCACGGGACCATAATATTTTCAGTTCTTCTTCTATTTTTTCTATGCTCACACGAAAAGCTAACCCATTACATGATCCACCGCGGTCCAGGGCTAGCATAATGCCTGGGTTTTCCGGCGTTCCCCGCCCTAAAGGTGTCCACATACAAAAAGCTCTATGATAACCATATATACGACCTATACGCTTTTCTATAAAATCAATGGCAGGATTCCAAATTAATGATCCATATCCAAATATCCAAATACCATTTTTGACTGCTCCATTTGGCGCTTTGGATAAAGTCAATTCCAAGGAGGCAGATCTTTCTTCTAACGTTTTTGGTGCCATATTAGTTATATGTTGATTTTTTTTTAGTAAGTTATAAATCACACCATTCTTTATTGAATTTCTATTTAACATACATTCGCACTTCGGTTATTTTATTCAATAGATGTTTAAACTAAAATTAATTGAGTGGCGATATAGAATGCATAAAACAGTATCTTTTTTTAGCTATTATGAAACTGGTGATTTATGACCTTGGAATCTAATGAAGTTCTTAGCTTTTGGTTTGAAGAAAATGGAACTGAGCAATGGTTTGGTAAAGAGAAAAGTTTTGACGAAAAAATTAGAGTGCGCTTTTATGAACTGATGCAAAGAGCACGAGAGGGAGAGCTCGAAAGCTGGATAAGAGAACCGAGAACATGTTTAGCACTAATTATTTTAATTGATCAATTTTCTCGAAATTTATACAGAAACTCGCCTTTGTCCTGGTCAGCTGATTCATATGCATTGGCGTTATCTAAGCAAGCAATAGAAAAGAATTATGATAACAGCATGAATCATAATGAAAAAGCATTCTTATACTTACCCCTGATGCATAGTGAAGTTCTAGAGGATCAAGATCTTTGTGTTAAGCTAGTAGAGAGGACGTTAGTGAGTAAAAATGAGTTTAATTTAAAAAATTATGAATCTGCGTTACGGCACCAATATATTATTGCTAGATTTGGCCGTTTCCCTCATCGTAATAAAATACTCGGAAGAATAAGTACGAAAGAAGAAATTGAATTTTTGAAGGAGCCAAACTCTTCTTTCTGATAAAAATATCCTTTACTTATTGAAAGCGAAAAAAAGCCGTTGGTCGAATTATGAACTCTAATCACAATGACCCAAACATTTTAGCTGCTCGAATTAATGCAGCAAATAAAGATTCTGAACGCGTGCCAATAGATTGTGGTCATTTCGATATACGTATTAGACGCGATGGAACATGGTATTATCGAGGTTCAGAAATAAAGCGAAAGCCATTAATTAAGTTATTTTCATCAGTATTAAAACGTGATTCTGAAGGACAATTTTGGTTGGAAACCCCGGTGGAGAAAGGTCGCATTGATGTTGATGATGCCCCTTTTTTAGCTGTTGCTCTGGAAGTAACGGGAGAAGGGGCATCACAAACCTTAACCTTTTATACTAATATAGATCAAATAGTGACGGTTGATTCGGAACATCCAATACGTGTTGAAATTGACCCGATAACTGAAGAGCCATCTCCTTATGTAGTCGTTAGCGAAACAATTGATGCCTTGATTGCACGTTCAATATTTTATCAATTAGTCGATCTAGCTGTAAGTTATAAAGACGATAAAATTTTAGGCGTCTGGAGCTCAGGTCTTTTCTTTGAGTTGGGTAGTTTCCAGTCAGGTATTGAAAGTAATTGAAATGAAATTGTCTAGGCAGGAGCTATTAGAGAGAGTTTTAGCAGCAAATAATTACAGTAAGAATAAAAATAGTTCTTACTTGAAAATTAAAGGATCAAATTATCAAGATGATTCCATAAATATTTTGCAACGAAAAGTTCGTGGTGATTATGAACTTGAAAACAAATCACCGGAAGAAAACCCTTTAATACCTGCTGCAGTTCTTGTTCCTTTGGTTAAACGGAATGATGAATATAATGTAATACTAACACAACGTTCAGCAGATTTATCTAAACATGCCGGCCAAATAAGCTTTCCGGGAGGTAGAATAGAAAGNGAAGATAAAACTCCTACTTTAGCAGCCCTACGTGAGACAGAAGAAGAGATAGGCCTTAAACCCGATTATGTAGAAGTAATTGGACATTTAGATATTTATGAGGTGCGCACGGGCTTTGTGGTTTTTCCAATTATAGGACTTGTTAGAGAAGGATTTCAAATCAAGATCGACCCTAATGAAGTAGCTGATGTTTTTGAGGTTCCTCTCTCATATATATTGAATCCTAGAAATCATCATAGGCAAGGTAGAGTTTTTTTTGGAAAAATGCGCTATTTCTATGTGCTGCCTTTCCAGGGCCGTTATATTTGGGGTGCCACGGCAGGAATGTTGGTTAATCTTTGTGAAACATTAAACTATAGATAGGTGTTTAGATGATTTTTTTGGTGATTAGTAATTAAGTGACATTATGAAACCAGATTATTATATTCGTCCACCTATATGGATGACTGCTCCGGAGACTTCTAGATTAATTAATGCTCTTAGCTCGATTGATGGAGATAAAATAATTGCTTTATTTGTCGGCGGATGTGTGCGTGATAGCTTATTTGATCGACCGGTTAATGATATTGATATTGCGACGATTTTAAGCCCAAGTGAAGTGTCTAGAACCCTTTCTGAAGCTGGCTTTAAAGTCCTTGAAACAGGCCTAGAACACGGTACAGTTACAGCTGTTTTGGGCGCTAAATACTTTCAGATCACCACATTGCGTGAAGATAAGAGTACTGATGGTAGGAGAGCAAAAGTAAATTTTACAGACCAATGGTCTATTGATGCTAATCGACGTGACTTTACTATAAATGCAATATATGCAGATATTTTTGGAAATATCTATGACCCTGTGGGGGGTCTTGAAGATATAAAAGTTGGGCGGGTAAGATTTGTTGGTAATGCTCAGAAACGCATTAATGAAGATGTACTAAGGCTATTACGTTTTTTTCGATTTTATGCTCAGTTTTCCAACCCTCCTCCTGATAGGCAGGCGATAGAAGCTTGTAAGAAGCTAGCTTATAAACTTCCAAATTTATCAGGTGAACGTATTAGAGCTGAGACATTTAAGCTTCTTGAGACTAATGATCCAGCGACTACTTTGAGTTTAATGTCAGCTAATGGTGTTTTAAGGTATTTTCTTCCAGAAGTAAAACAAATTGACCGACTTGCTGCTCTAGTCCTGGTAGAAAATTTGGTCGGTAGTATCGACCCTCTTCGACGTCTAGCTGCAGCAGTTAAAACCGATATAGAAGGTGCTAATACGATAGCGCAGAGGTTGAGGTTTTCAAATCGGACTACGGCCCGCTTGTGTAGCCTTGTGGTAAAAGATCAGCGCATCAAGATTGATATGAGTTTAAAATCGCGTATGAAATTGATGTATTTATTAGGTGCCGATTTGTGGCGTGATAGAGTTTTAATTAACTGGGCCGATGATATTGCTTTGGGCAGAAATCAAGAAGGTACTTTTAGCAAGCAGTGGAAAAATATTTATAAACTAGCTAATACTTGGGAACGTCCAGTATTTCCGCTTAAGGGAGCTGATGTATTAGATATGGGTATGGAAATTGGGCCTTCTGTAGGATATTACCTTAATAATGTAGAAGAATGGTGGATACAAAATGATTTCTTACCCAATAGAAATGAATGTTTATTGAAGTTAAAGGGCTTTATTAGTTCCGATTAAAATAAATATAAAATTATGTTATTTCCAGGTTACTTTAGGTGGCAGTGACATAAATATTGCATCGGTATTACCCCCAGTTTTAAGACCAAATTGAGTACCACGGTCATACAAAAGATTAAATTCAACATATCTTCCCCTGCGTTCTAATTGATGAATACGCTGTTTTTCTGTCCACTCTAAATTCATGTGTTGACGAACAATTTTAGGGTATACATCACAAAAAGCCATTCCTACTTCTTTAATAAATGAAAAATCAAATTCCCAGTCACCAGTATTTATATCATCAAAAAAAATACCACCCACGCCCCGCGCTTCTTCGCGGTGGGGTAAGTAAAAGTACTGATCACACCATTTTTTAAAACGTTCGTAATAATCTTCTCCATACGAATCGCATACATCTCGCAATGATGAATGAAATATTAATGTATCTTCATTATTTGGGTACACTGGTGTTAAGTCAGCTCCACCGCCGAACCATCCTTTAGAGGTTATTATGTGTCTAGTATTCATATGAACAGCTGGAACTAAAGGGGATTGAGGATGGGCAACTAATGATATCCCGGCTGCCCAAAATTCTCCATCTTTAGTTGCTCCTCTGATCTGTTGACGAAATTCTTCGGAGAATGTTCCTTTAACAGTGGATATGTTAACGCCGATTTTTTCAAATACACGGCCATACATAATAGACATTTCTCCGCCGCCGCCATCATCATTTTTATCCGGTCTCTGCCAAGTAGTCTTTTCAAAACGTCCGGGTGGTTGTTCAGAAAACGGTCCTTTATGTTCATCTTCTATTGTTTCACAAACCTTACAAATTTTGTCACGTAAGGTTTTAAACCAGGTTACTGCTCGTTTTTTTTGATTTTCCTGGTCATTTACCATTTACTTCATATCCGGAAGTTGATTAGTCTGCCTTAAGGCCTCACCTAAAACCATAGAGATAGCAACGGCTACATTAAGAGATCTCATATGGGGCTGCATGGGTATACGTATTTTTTTGTCGACGAAATTATGTACATGGACAGGAACGCCCTCAGATTCACTTCCAACTAATAAAGTATCGTCACAATTATATGCAAAATCTACATAATTTGTTTTGGCTTTTGTGGTAAGTAATATAATACGATCCTTCTTCTTGATTTGTTCAGTATAGGTGTTCCACGACTGATGTTGTAATAAACTGGTATGATTAAGATAGTCCATCCCTGCGCGTCTCAGATGTTTACTATCCATAACAAACCCAGCTGGCTTTATTAGGTCAACAGATATGCCAAGACAAGATGCTAGTCGCAGAATTGTACCTGTATTTTGTGGTATATCCGGTTGATATAAAGCTATTCGCATAATTATATTTTATGACTTANTTATAGAGATTGATTAAAACTTGTTCAAAAATTTATGAGACTTGGCAAATCGGTGGTTTTTGACTAAACAGAATTAAATATAGAGCTTGGATAATCATTATAATTTCAGATTTATCATTATATATCAAATATGATTGGTCGAAAGTCATCATTGTGGCACGGTGTCACATTGTTTTATGTCCCAGAGACAGTTATCGATTAAGGCGTGACAACATAAGGTGCTAACAGACGTTGTGTAAATAAGGGAGCTTCTCTATGGCCGATCATGTTAATGACACGGATGAGAAACCAGAAAGTCGCCGAGACTTCTTATATTTGACTACAGGCGGTGTAGCCGCCGTAGGTGGAGCCCTAGCTCTTTGGCCATTCATATATTCTATGAACCCTTCTGCTGATGTTTTGGCATTGGCATCAACAGAAGTTGACCTTTCTCCAGTTGAGGTGGGTCAATCCATCACAGTTATGTGGAGAGGAAAGCCAGTTTTTATAAGGCGAAGGACTGAAGATGAAATAAAAGTGGCATCAGAGACCCCATCTGATTTACCTGATCCACAAAAAGATTCTGACCGAGTTGTTAATCCGGAGTGGCTAGTAGTAGTTGGAGTTTGTACTCATCTTGGTTGTGTTCCGCTTGGGCAAGGTTCAACTGAGCCTAGAGGTGAATGGAATGGTTGGTTCTGTCCCTGTCATGGTTCTCATTACGATATTTCTGGAAGAATTAGAAAGGGCCCGGCGCCGGATAACCTAATGGTACCGGAATATAAATTTTTAGACGAATCAACTATTAAAATTGGTTAAGGCAGATCTGTAGATGAGCTCAAATATAAAGCAAAGCGAATCGTCTGGTGGCGGTTTGGTAAAATGGATAGATAGTCGGTTACCTGTTTTTACGTACTTGCAAAAAGAGTATGGTGAATTTCCGGCGCCTAGAAACTTCAATTACTGGTGGAATTTTGGAGCAATATTAACATTTATGCTAGTGTTGATGATATTTACTGGTGTCTTTCTTGCTATGCAATATACACCACATGTTGATATGGCCTTTGACTCAGTAGAGCGTATAATGCGCGACGTAAATTATGGCTGGTTGCTTAGATATCTTCATTCCAATGGGGGTACCTTCTTCTTTATTGCTGTTTATATCCATATTTTTCGTGGACTTTACTATGGTTCCTATAAAAACCCGCGAGAACTGCTATGGATGTTTGGTGTAACAATTTTACTTTTAATGATGGCTACAGCGTTTATGGGGTATGTTTTACCTTGGGGACAAATGAGCTTTTGGGGCGCTACTGTTATAACTAACTTATTTTCGGCAGTTCCTTTAGTGGGTGACGCTATTGTAACATGGCTTTGGGGAGGATTTGCAGTTGATAATTCTACACTAAATCGTTTCTTTTCTTTGCATTTTTTACTTCCGTTTGTGATTTTGGGAGTGGTTGTGCTGCATGTAATTGCGCTGCATGTTACTGGGTCCAATAATCCACTAGGAATTGATCCTAAGGGGCCACAAGACACTATCCCTTTCCATCCTTATTACACGGCAAAAGATGCCTTTGGATTAGCTGTATGGATCACTGCATTCGCTGCCGTTGTATTTTTTGCTCCTAATTTCTTTGGAGAACCTGAAAACTATATTAAAGCAAATCCTATGCAAACACCGGCAGAAATTGTTCCTGAGTGGTATTTTCTTCCGTACTATGCAATTCTTCGTTCTATTGACTTTAATTTATGGTTTATAGATGCAAAACTAGGTGGCGTCATAGCCATGTTTGGCTCAATATTAGTTTTATTTGTTGTCCCATGGCTAGACACTTCTAAAGTTCGCAGTGCTAGATTTCGTCCGCTATATAAGTGGTTTTTTTGGATCCTTTTACTAGACTGTATTTTATTAGGATATGTCGGTGGGCATCCTCCGAATGAGCAAGTTTTTAAAGGGGTTAGTTGGCTAGAGTTTATAGATCTTGGCCATATTGGTACAGCCTGGTACTTCTTNCACTTTTTGATACTACTGCCTCTTCTTGGGAGGTTTGAGAAAACGAAACCATTGCCTACTAGTATAACTGAATCAGTATTAAATAGTGGGGATACTTCCTCTGGAAGACCGATAAATTCAGTGGAGGGAGCTTGATGAATATTGGCAAAAAATTTGCTAATTTTACTGGTGTTTTAGTAATTTATATTGTGACAATATTATTTGTTGTACCACAAGCATTTGCTGCTGGGGATGCTAAAAAACCAGAATCCCAAGACTGGGAATTCCAGGGAGTATTTGGTAAATTTGATAAACCATCTATCAAACGCGGACTGCAAGTATATATAGAGGTTTGTTCATCCTGCCATAGTCTGGATCAAGTAGCATATCGAAATCTTCTTGATATAGGCCTGACAGATGATGAAGCTAAGGCAGTAGCTGAAGAGTTTGAAGTAACCGATGGACCGGATGGGGAAGGAGAAATGTTTGAAAGGCCGGCGCGGCTCTCGGATAAATTTGTTGCTCCATTTTCAAATGAGAATGCGGCTCGCGCTGCTAATAATGGTGCCTATCCGCCAGACCTATCTCTAATTGCTAAGGCTCATCCAGGGGGTGTTGATTATGTATATTCTTTACTCACTGGTTTTAAGGATGAAGCGCCAGAAGGAGTAGAATTGGGCGAAGATATGAGCTATAATCCATATTTTCCTGGAAAACAAATTTCTATGGCACAGCCACTATATGATGATTCAGTTGAATATCCGGATGGCACTCCTGCTACAGTAGCTCAAATGTCATGGGATATGGCTAACTTTTTACATTGGACTGCGGAACCTGAAATGGAGCAGCGTAAAAGTATGGGCTGGAAAGTTGTTTTGTTTTTGCTTGTTCTCACTGCATTATTATATGCGGTTAAACGACAGACTTGGGCTAAACTTCATTAGACATCAAACATTAAGACTATCTAACTATAAAGTTTTTGGCGTTAGCGTTAATGGTTTTATGCTCAGTAATTGTAATATTTAGTTAATATTAAATATCAGTAAGGAAAAAATCATGGCTCGCGAAACAATTGTTACTTGTGCGGTAACTGGTGGACATATGAATTTTCATAAACATCCAAATTTCCCTATTACTCCCAAACAAATTGCAGAGGCATGCATAGAAGCACGACAAGCGGGAGCAGCAGTGGCCCATATTCATGTTCGTGACCCAGAGACGGGTGATAGATCTGCGGACCCTGCTCACTTTCGTGAGGTTGTTGAGCGTATAAGAGATTCTGGTAGTGACATTCTAATCAATTTAACTACGGGTGAGGGGGGGCGGTTTGTTCCTAGCGAAAATGACCCTCGTGTTGCGGGTGAAGGTACGACCCTTAATCCGCCAGAAGTTAGGGTTCGGCATGTAATTGAACTAAGACCGGATATCTGCACTCTTGATATGGGTACGATGAATTTTGGCGAACATGTTTTTATGAATACGCCTGGCCATTTGCGCCGTATGGCAGGTCTTATAAAAGATGCAGGTGTGAAACCAGAACTGGAAGTATTTGAAGCTGGACATATTCGTTTAGCAAATGAATTTATAGAGCAAGGGTTGATAGAATCACCACCTCTTTTTCAACTATGTTTAGGTATTGCATATGGAGCTCCTGCAACACCTAAAATGGTTCAAGCTATGCATGATATGCTGCCTGAGAATGCTAACTGGGCTGCATTTGGGATTAGTCGTTGGGAATTTTCAATAGTTGCTGAGGCGGTTAATTCAGGAGGCCATGTTCGCGTTGGACTAGAAGACAATCTTTATTTGGGAAAAGGTGAATTTGGGACGAATGGTCAACTTGTTGATAAGGCAGTGCGTATTATGCGCGAACTTGACGCTGAACCCGTTGAACCAGCTCGTGCAGCTGAAATGCTAGAGTTACTGCCAAGACAGCAGTAATTTTATTATATTTTATAAAGACTTATAAAATATTTTAATAGAAACAATAACATAATGATAGTTTTCTGGGACTGATAGAGCATTATGATATATGCTTGTTTAGTTGATTATTAAATTAATAAAAATCACAATATCTGGATCTCTATACTAAAGTTGAAGAGATTATAACTAGCTATTACTAGGTATTTATAAAAAGTAGTTATATTCTCTTAATTGAGCAATGTGGTTTTAAAATGACTGATGATAATAATAATTTTTCAGAAAAATTTCGTCCGATAACTGGTATTGACCATGCTTTAATCGGAGTTTCTGATCTAGAAATAGCGAGAATATCATATGAACGGCTTGGTTTTACAGTTACGCCACGTGGTAGACATATTGGGTGGGGTACAGAAAACCATACAGTCATGTTTGAGAATGATTATGTGGAACTCATTGGAGTTGCAGACCCCACAAAACAAATTCACAACTTAGATAAATTTCTGATAAATGGTGATGGACTATTAAATGTTGTATTGGGAACTAGAGATGCCGATGAAACTTCAAGATGGTTAAAGCAACAAAGCTCACATGCAGAAGAGGCTAAAGATTTACAGAGACTGATAAAAATTGGTGACCATGAGGAAATATTAGATTTTCGTTATGTTTTTTTACCCCCCGAACTATCTCCGGGTTTGGAGACATTTGCAAGTCAACATCTAAGCCCTGAGAAAGTTAGGCGTCCTGCTTGGTTATCACATCCTAACGGAGCTCGGAGTATTTCCGAGGTTACTGTAGTTATGGAGAATTTGGATGGAGTTGCTGAGGCGTATAAGAACTTGTTTGGTTCAGAATCTGTATCCGGGGATGAACGTAAAGGCAGTATTACGATAGATACAGGTAATGATGAACTATGGTTTGTCACACCAAAAACATTTCCTGAACGTCACTATGATAAAATATTTAATGATAATTTGCCTCTACCTCGCTTAGCAGCCTTAACGTTAACTGTTGCTGACCCACAAGTAACAGCTCTATATTTATCTGGACAACAGGTAAACTTTGAACGTGATAGTAGTGAAGCAGTTATTGTATCTGCAGAAGAGGCCTGNGGAGTTTTTCTAGTTTTTGCTAGGAATGGCTAATATAACCTTGTAAAATTATTCTATAAATTAAGACAAGTGCTCTGCAGCAAAAGCTAGTGTGCGTTGCATTGCTTTACTTGCTGAGGCTGGGTGATACGAACCCCTTCTGGAGCAACTAAAGCCATGACCAGCACCTTCATAAACATAGCTAGGCATATTGGGATGGGCAGCTTCTACTTCCTTTACTCCCTCGAGTGGAATTCCGCCATCCTCCTCACCCCAATGAAACATTACCGGACATTTAGGAGTTTCATTCATACGGTTTGCATTAATATCACCACCATAATAGCAAATAGCAACGTCAACTGGTGACCTCGAAGCTGCGAACCAAGCAACTGAGCCCCCCATACAAAATCCTACTACGCCAACTTTTCCAGCTTTTTTGACATGGCTTATCGCTGCATTAACGTCTTGCACGACATCAGACCAATCTAAGCCTCCTTTTAATTCTCTTCCTTTATTCATACCTGTCTCATCAAATCCTAGAATTACACCGGATTCAATTCGATCAAACATAGCAGGAGCAATGGCATGATAACCTTCCCTAGCGAAGTTATCTACTGTTTCTCTTATATCATCGTTAACACCAAAAATCTCCTGTATGATAACCATTCCACCCTTTGTCTCTCCATCCGGTAATGCTGAATAAGCATTTAATATATGTCCGTCGGATGTTGTGAGTGATAAATCATAACCCATGTTTGCCTCTCAATATTAATACTCTGCGATTGTAATGCGTGACTGTAATTGAAATATAATATAGTAATTTATTATATATATAAACTTATTAAAAATATGATCTTAGATTAAATAATTTAGACGTTGAAACGAAATAGAACTATATCACCATCTTTCATAATATAATCTTTGCCTTCTTGCCGCATTTTTCCGGAATCACGAGCCTGTTGTTCACCGCCATAAGTCACATAATCGTTGTAGCTAATTGTTTCTGCTCTAATAAAACCTTTCTGGAAGTCACTATGAATTTTACCCGCCGCTTCTGGTGCCAAAGCACCTTTCGGGACTGTCCAGGCGCGTGCTTCTTTAGGGCCAGCAGTCAAGAAAGTTATTAGGTCTAGTAATTGATACCCAGATTTAATTACACGCGTTAATCCTGTCTCGTTTAACCCTAGGCCAGACAAAAACTCATGTTGTTCATTTATGCTGCTTAATTGAGCCACTTCAGATTCTATGGCGGCGGAAACAATAACACATTCTGCTTTTCTTTTTTTAGCCATATCGAAAAGTTTATTAGAATAATCGTTACCTGTACCAGCGGAATTTTCGTCAACATTACCCACAAACAAAACTGGCTTTGCAGTTAATAATTGTAGACTTTGATAATCTGACTTTAAATCATCAGGTATATTTAATTTACGAACTGGCTCACCCTCTTTTAGAGAGTTTAGTACTAGTGATAATAATGTTAATTGCCTTTTTGAACTTTTATCTCCACCACGTGCTTTTTTCTCAATAGATTCAAAACGTTTTTCTACCATATCTAGGTCAGCTAATAAAAGCTCTGTCTCTATAGTCTCTGCATCACGGACAGAATCAATTGTTCCCTCTACATGAGTTATATCGTCTTCTTTGAAACAGCGTACTACATGGCAAATTGCATCAACTTCACGAATATGGCTGAGAAATTTATTTCCAAGACCTTCACCTGTACTCGCACCTTTTACAAGGCCAGCAATATCAACGAATTCTATGTATGTAGGTATAATTTTACTAGATTTGGCTAGATCAGCTATAACTTTTAAACGTTCATCGGGTACTGCTACACGTCCCGTATTAGGTTCGATAGTGCAAAATGGGTAATTCTCTGCTTGAGCTTGAACAGTAGCTGTAAGGGCATTGAAGAGTGTAGATTTTCCGACGTTGGGTAGTCCAACGATACCACAATTGAATCCCACCTTAAATACCACGTAATCTTGCAAGAACTCGATTCAAGGTTTTACTAAATTCTGTTTTATCTGGTTTTTGTGATTTTATANTTTTATTATTTTTATCATTAAAAAAAGCAGTATCGGTCTTTTGTGAATCATTAATATTTTTGTTCAATACACTTTGTGTTTTAATAGCTATTTGGCTCATAAAATCATTATCCTTGCCACGTAATAAAGATGGCAATGCGATGGCAATGGCTAAAAGTTGTGGTTCTACCCATTTTTTATCTTCTTTTGTAAAGTCTCCAAGGACATGTTTTATTACCTTTTCTTTTTGACCTGGGTGTCCAATACCAAGGCGTATTCGTTTATAATTATTAGATCCTAGGTGGTTCTGAATGCTTCGCAAGCCATTATGGCCTGCATGCCCTCCTNCTTGTTTTACTCTCACTTTTCCATTGATTAAGTCTATTTCATCATGAAAAACGACTATTTTTTCTAATTCAACTTTTAAAAAACGAGCAGCTTTGCCCACAGCTATGCCAGAATCATTCATATAGGTATTTGGCTTAAGCAGTAGGAGTTTTTCTCCTTCAATAAAGCCTTCGTAGGCAATAGAGTCGAATCGAGAACGTTCGGGAGATAATTGATAAAAACGAACGATTTCATCTATTGCCATAAAACCTATATTATGACGGTTATATTGATATTTTTTTCCGGGATTACCGAGTCCAACAAGCAATTGCATGAAAAAGAACTCCGTCAGCTAATGCTCTAGCTATCTTCGCTGTCGCTACCATCTTCACCATCAGCATCAGAACTTGTTTCATCAGNANCCTCTTCACCCTCTTCACCTTCGACCATTTCTTCTAATTCTTCTACAGCTGCCATTACAGTAGGTGCTGCAATTGTAGCAATTGTAAAATCACGGTCTGTGATCGCGGGAGTTGCCCCTTCTGGTAAATTAACCTCTGATATATGAATGCTATCCCCAACTTNACGACCTGTTAAATCAATTATTATAGAGTCGGGAATAGATCCAGCACGACAAATAACTTCAACGGAACGCCTTACAACATTTAGGACACCACCTGTTTTTAAACCAGGGCTCTCTTCTTCATTTATAAACAAAACAGCAATTTCAACATTAAGCTGAGTTGTATCAGTTACCCTTAAAAAATCAGCATGAATTGGTGCATCGGTTACAGGGTGTAGCTGCAGGTCACGACATAATACTCGTTCTTTTTTCCCATTACATTCAATGTCATAAAGAGTTGCAAAAAATCCAGGCTTACTTATTGCCGCACGCAAATCTATCGGATTAATTGTGACTGACAACGGATCCTTATTAGCGCCGTAGACTACCGCTGGTACGTGCCCATCTCTTCGAGCGGCACGAGCTGCTCCCTTACCAACCGTGTCGCGCTCGTGCGCAGTAAATGTCATTGTTTCTGTCATATCTAAACTCTCCATATTTAGCCAATCGCTGTTAGGCATTTATTAGCTAATAAATCTATCTGGTTACACCTTCAATTATGTGCAGCCTTCTCAAAATATTTACGCAGTTGATTTAACGTACTGCTTTTAATCAAATAAACTCGATACTGAGGCTTCTTGGCTAATTCTTTTGATGGCCTCTCCCAACAGCGGAGCTACTGTACGTTGGCTCATATTACTTGCTAAACGTACCGACTCAGTAGCTTGGATTGAATCAGTCATAACTAGCCNTTCTAATGGTGAAGCAGCAACCCTGCCCACGGCACCTCCCGAGAGCACTCCATGAGTTACATATGCATCTACAGATTTTGCCCCGTCATTCATAAGAGCCACTGCTGCATTACATAATGTACCCGCGCTATCACATATATCGTCAACCATTATACAATGACTACCTTTAACATTACCTATAATATGCATAACCTCAGAAACACTTGCTTGTTCGCGGCGCTTATCAATGATCGCTAGGTCTGCGTCAAGCCTTTTGGCTAGAGCGCGAGCACGCACAACACCCCCTACGTCTGGTGAAACGACAACTAGATCAGACCCATTATATATTTTGCTGATATCCTCGGAAAATAATGGCCCGGCAAACAAGTTATCCACTGGTATATCAAAAAAACCTTGTATTTGACCAGCATGAAGGTCAAATGTCAGCACGCGGTCAGCTCCAGCATTAGTAATTAAGTTTGCAACGAGTTTAGCCGATATAGGGGTTCGTGGCCCTGTTTTCCTGTCTTGGCGCGCGTAGCCAAAATAGGGTATTACAGCTGTTATTCTGCGTGCTGAACCTCGTCGAAGCGCATCTAGTGTAACTAATAGTTCCATTAAATTATCATTTGCNGGATATGATGTTGATTGAATAACAAATACATCTTCGCCACGAACATTTTCTAATATTTCAACAAAAACCTCCATATCNGGAAAGCGTCGGATTGATGCCTTAGTTAACTCAATATTCAAATAAGCAGAAATTGCTTCAGCTAATGGGCGATTGCTATTACAGGCCAGCACTTTCATACGCCAGTCTCCGGAGAATTAGACGTCGACTACTAGCTTAATTCGACATCGGTCAAAATTTTAAAGTTTAAAGAATAGTATACTTTCACTAATCTTGCGTAGGCAAACTATCAATACGCCTCTTACGTGTAAACCAGCTTTATGGAGGATTATTAATAGATATTGAATTTATTTTATTTATTACTAATATCTTTACTCCAATCTATCTTTTTAATTAGTTCTTGAATACTGGCAGCAGTTGCTAACGCTGCTTCATCAGCAATCAGATTCCATTCTTTAATCATACTATACGTTAATAGATCTAGTCGCGTTCCACTTGAATTAATCACTGGAATTACCATTATGCCTTCGTCATCAGTTAATTTTACTAGCTTATTTGGAGGATTACCAAGGTGGCTAAAAGGCTGTAAAGCCGGTTGGCACGAAGTCAATAAGACAAGGAGAAAGGCTAAACTATAATGCACAGCTTAACATTGTTGCTATAATTGCTAATAAAATGAGATTTAATAAATAAGGCATGNAGTAATATCTTATATTAGAGATATAACAGATATATTACGACCATAATCTGAATCACCTTGTAAGCAAGAGCGCCTATAGCTAAATAGAGAATCATCAGAAAAAGTGTCTCTCCATAGAGAGTTTGATTTTGTAATTCCTGAAAAACAAAGGCGTGATAATAGATAGCCGTTCAAGTCAAATTGCAAACGGTCTCCTCGTTTTCCTTTTGAGAAGAAACGTCTGTTTGCTAGATCTTGATTTTTAAAATTATTAATAAAATCGGGTCCAACTTCGTATGAATTTTTACTTATACATGGTCCAATTGTAGCTATAATCTGCTTAGAATCAGCACCGAGTTTTAACATCTCTGATACGGTTGCCTCTATGACACCTAGCACAGCCCCTTTCCAACCTGCATGTGCTGCACCAATGACGCGATTAATCGGATCTACAAGTAAAACTGGTGCACAATCGGCAGTTAGTACTCCTATTGTTATTCCTTTAATATTGCATACCATAGCGTCAGCCATAACTTTAGATGTATCAAAATTNATGTCTTTTATAACTACTACATTTGCTGAATGATTTTGATAAGTGGTTCTCAATGAACCAAAAGGTAATCCAATATCCTGCATTACCCGACTACGATTTTCTTTAACGTATTCTTTATTGTCTTTTGAGCCAAATCCACAATTAAGAGATGCATATATACCTTCACTTATTCCACCATGCCGTGTGAAGTAACCATGAGTAATGATTTCTATTTTGGTGAGGGATTCCGAAATAAGTTTTATCAACCTAAATTAGCCTCTTCATGAATAAAACCGGCAGGAGGACCCAATTTGTTATCACTAATTGATAGTACCTTAAATAAATTACCCATTTGATTTTCGTTAGTTAATCTTTCGTAAGCTGATAATATTGACTTTTTTTGATCATTTGAAGCTGTGCTAATTAATTTATTAGCGCGAGCTTCTATACCCAGTCGTCTTAGAAATATTCGCTGAGATATTGAACCCCAGCACTTAATACCTCTAATATTTGCTGATTTAACTAATAATTTAAAATTAACATGTGCTGTTAAATCAGAACTTCCAGAATTTTTTAAAACAGATGAATATTTTTTTTTATATATGGCCTGAAAAGTATCAGTAGTCGGTAGATGCTCATAGCCATAGTCTATAATTAGAGCTGAGCCTTTGTTANTAATAATTCTGGAAGCAATTTCTTCAACTATTTTGCAAGATTCTGGTGATATTTCGATAATGGTGCCATTTTTATTAAATTCTGTTAAAAGTTGGGGAAAATATTCCTTAGGTTGTGGATCAGGTGATAAGGTAAAAGCGAACTCAGGTTCCAATTCACTTGAATTAGAATCTAGACAGACTAGTCGTTTATACCAATTTTTGTTATGCTTAACGAACTGATCAATTGGTAGAGCATCAAAAAATTCATTGGCTATGAATATAATCGGATGATGGGGTAGGCTATATACAGACTGGTGCCAAGTTACATCTATATTACCTAAAGCTATTGCCTGTTGTGCTTTTAGATGGGGACTAAATTCAACTAAATGGATCTTTAATGCTTGGCGACATTCTGGAATAGTTTCTATAGCTCTGAGAGCGTCGGCCATTAATGTACCTCGACCGGGGCCTAGTTCGGCTATAATGAATGGGTTTGGTTTTCCCAGGGAAAGCCAAGTACTTGCGCACCAAAGACCAATCAATTCACCAAATATCTGGCTAATTTCTGGAGCTGTGGTAAAGTCGCCTGCTAGTCCAAATGGGTTTTTAGTAGTATAGTAACCAAAATCCGGGTGTCCAAGAGATTGGGACATATACTCTGACACGCTAATTGGCCCTTTGGATTTTATTTTTGCAGCTAAAATTTGGCTTAGGTTTTTATACAAATGCATAAAGACTAAATCTTTTTTGATATTAATATTGTAATATTATTCGTGAATTATTTTATTATCTTCTATTTTAGGTTTGGCACAACTAATAAAGTAAATACCAGCTAAAACTAGAGGTATTGATAACCATTGACCAATAGTAGTGCTACCAATCATGAAACCTATATGATTGTCTGGTTCTCGGAAGAGCTCAATAAATATTCTAGACAGTCCATACCCAAAAAGAAAAACACCCATTAATAATCCCGGGGATCTTCTGGCCTTAGTAAATATAATTAATANTAAAATAATTAGATACAAACCGATGCCTTCTAAAGCAGCCTCATACAATTGACTTGGGTGGCGAGGGGAGCTGCCTCCGCGTGGAAAAACAATAGCCCAGGGAACGTCTGTGGTTCGTCCGTAAAGTTCGCCATTAATAAAGTTAGCAATACGTCCAAAAAACAATCCGATAGGAGCAGCCGAAGCTATCAAGTCAGAAAAATAGAATAATGAAATATTATTGATTCTAGAAAATAAAATAATAGCTATCATAATGCCAATAAATCCTCCATGAAAAGACATGCCACCCTGCCAAACAAAGAAAATTTCTATGGGGTTTTGAACGTAATAGCTAAAATTATAGAACAATACGTAACCAGCCCTGCCACCAATTATTATGCTAATTACAGCCCAGCTCAGAAAACTACTTAACTGGCTGCGAGTCATAATATATGGGGGGTGTCGTATAAGTTGTGATATGAAAAACCAGCCACCGAGTAACCCAAATATGTAGGCGAGGGCATACCAGCGTATAGCCAGAGGCCCTATAGAAATTGCAATGGGATCAATATTAGGGAAAATCACTTGAAATCCTGCTTGAAACTATCTGGTTACATATTTATTAATATATTTCTAGAATTATCGAAATGGATCTTTGGATTCTAGNTAATTTTTTACATATGAATTTATGCCATCTTCTAATGAAATAAATGAATTATTATATCCAGCAAGGCGTAAGCGCTCCATTTTTGCTTCCGTATGATATTGATATTGAGAAAGAATGTTTTTGGGCATATCAATATATTCAATATTCGGTTTTACACCTACGCTTTTAAAAATTGCCTTGGCCATATCTTCAAAAGTCCTAGCCTGTCCTGTTCCAACATTATATATACCTGAAATATTAGTTTTATCATACAGCCATATCATAATGCTTACACAATCATCCACATGAATAAAATCCCGCATTTGANTACCATCAGCATATTTAGAATTTAGTGACTTAAAAAGACGAGCGCGCCCAGTGTTTTTTATTTGTTCCCAAAACTGCGGTACTACGCTTCTTTGTTTGCCTTTATGATATTCATTTGGTCCGTACACATTAAAAAACCTAAGGCCCGCCCATTTTCTTGGTTTTTCTCTTTGATTATTTACATAATGCGCTACTTTTCTATCAAAAAGAAATTTTGACCATCCATAAGGATTAAGAGGCTTTAAACTCGACATACTGTTCAATGTTAATGTGTCATCAAAACCCGATGAGCCATCGCCGTATACAGCAGCTGATGACGCATATATCAGCTTGATATCATTTCTTGTGCAAATTTCCCATAAATTGCAGCTAAGACTATAATTATTGGCTACTATGAGATCCACATTACGTTCAACAGTNGATGAAATAGCGCCAAGATGAAACACTGTACTTATCAAAGAAATATTTGATGATAACCATTTAATTAAATTATCTGGTGTAATTAGTTCTTTAATTTTTCTTTTAGAAATATTACGCCATTTATCGTCTGTATTGGCATAATCACAGATAATTATTTCTTCATTACAGTGCTGTTCTAAAGCAGCAACTAGGTTAGACCCTATAAAACCAGCACCGCCGGTAATCACGATCATATTAACTCTTTTCTTGTTTAGTTAGTTCTTCTAAGTTTGTAATTAATTTGTTATCCAATTTGAACATAAATTAGTTTAAAATTATAGAGATTGTTATAAGTATTTCAGATAAATAAGGAGGCTGGTAATGCAGACGCGAAATCGATTACTTGGAGATATTGCTCGTGTAGCAAATGGCGCCGCAGGTGTAGCGACTGGTATGCGCGATGAAATTGAATCAATTGTACAACAGCGGATAGAAAGAGTGCTGTCTAGGTTAAATTTAGTGACACGCGAAGAATTTGAAGTTGTTAAAGAGCTAGCTGCCAAGGCTCGGCAAGAACAGGAGGCTCTGCAGAAACGTTTGAATGAAATAGATAAAGAGCTTAGGAAAAAATAATTGGATTAAATTTTAAAATAATGACCTTACCATACCCCCGTCTGCGCGAGGAGCAGAGCCATTGATTGCTGATGCTAGCGGAGAACAAAGAAATGCGACTACGTTACCTATTTCTGATGGGGACGCCCAACGTTGAATTAGAGATGTTTGGCCTTCACCTTCCGAAAAATACGCTTTAGTCATCTCCTGCACAGTTGTTTTTTCTTTATTTGCCATTTGTTCTATGAAAGTTTTAACTCCATCGGTCCACGTGGGCGCAACTTGAACAGTGTTAACTGTAATACCTGTGCTTTTAGTTAATTCAGAAAGACTACGAGAAATAGACACTAAGGCCGTTTTAGTCATGGCATAATGAGACATCGAGGGGTTTGGTTTTGAACTTTGATCCGACCCAATAAAAATAATTCTTCCCCAGTTATTATTTAGCATATTCGGTAAAAAAGATCTTGATAGTCTAACAGCACTCATCACATTAAGCTCAAATATACTCTGCCAGTCTTCGTCCTCTATCTCAAGAAACTCTTTTATATTAAATATTCCTACATTATTAATTAATATATCTATCTGACCTTCTTTTTCACAAAAGTTAACTAATTTAGCTGCCCCTTCAGCACTAGATAAATCTGCAGCGCAACCACTTATTTTACCAGGACTTAATTGTTGAATTTTCTGCATTTCATTGACAGTCTTTTCTACAGTATCTTGATTACGTCCATTTATTATTACGTCGGCCCCCTCTGCGTATAAGACTTGAGCTATTGAACGACCTATACCAAGAGTTGAGCCGCTTACTATTGCACGTTTTCCTCTTAGGTTTAGATCCATTTATCACTCCATTAGATAATAATTATTGGGAATCTACTTATTTCTTTAAAAATTATACCCGTAGCGGTTAAATTTAAAAAAAGATCATTTTTTTAACAGAAATCATTTTATATTATACAATTTGATTAAACTTTCCCACAGNTTTTACTATTGCGGCGCAATAAGATTTCATGACATTTTACATCTGGTAGTGTTAAGTGGCAATATTTACACAATATTTTGTGTTTTATAGTTGATATTGAATATGTGCGTAAACTATCTAAAAAGTATGTCAACAATACATAGGAGGCTAGTGAATGGCTGCCGTTATCAGTGGTTTCGTCCACCAAAATGATCATCCATTAGATCTTGTGGAAACTACTATTGCTGTACGCGATTGGCCCCTTGAAAGGCCAGAAAGTGATGAGTTGTTCGCTCAGGTAACTGGTCGTTGGAGTAGCTACGACATTATGTTTAATTGGATGAACGATTTGGGTGCTTTGCAGATAATATGTTCTCTGGATATTCGAGCCCCTAAGGAACGAAGGTCTTCAGTGCATGAGCTTTTGGCAATACTTAATGATCGTTTAGGAGTTGGTCATTTTGATATTGGCTTACTTAATGGAACCCCATCATTCCGTCATACATTATTGTTGCGTGGGGGTGGTTTATCGGCAGAGCAAATTGAAGATCTTGTTGATATAGCGCTCTTTGAAATAGATCGTTTTTATCCTGCATTTCAATATGTGGTATGGGGAGGGCAATCTCCAGCAGATGCAATTGCTACAGTTGTATTTGAAACCGTGGGCGAGGCCTGATTAAAACTCTTTATATTGTTTATTAGTAGATGGAAATGACCGAGAGAAAACAAATATTATTAGTTGGATGTGGTAAGATGGGAAGCTCATTGCTAAATGGCTGGTTGAGTCAAAAAGCATATGATCATATATCTGTCGTAGAACCAGCTAAAGTTGATTTACCANAAGATGTCTATTTGTACTCGGAGGTATCATCTTTACCTGTTGATTACAAACCGTCGGTTGTTGTTTTTGCTGTTAAGCCCCAACTAATGGATGAAGTTGTAGCAGATTATGCTAGATTCATTAATAAGAACACCCTATTTTTATCGATAGCAGCAGGAAAACCTATAAGTTATTTTGCTTCTTCTCTTTTTGGAGGTGCTATCGTTAGAGCTATGCCTAACACTCCTGCTGCAGTTCATAAAGGTATTACTGTGCTTTGTGCAAATGATAACGTTTCCCAGAAGCANAAAGCTTTTTCTTCAAAATTAATGGAATCAGTTGGTGAGGTTACCTGGATTAATGACGAAGCTCTGATGGATGCGGTCACTGGCCTTTCAGGAAGCGGTCCTGCATATGTATTCTATTTAGTAGAAGCTATGGCCTCAGCCGGTCAAGCTGCAGGGTTATCAGCAGATATGGCCATGAAATTAGCAAGAGCTACAGTTATAGGTAGTGGTGAGCTGTTATCTCAGACAGAAGATTCTGCATCTACTTTNCGTGAAAAAGTTACTAGNCCAGGAGGTACAACAGCAGCGGCATTAGAAGTGCTGATGGGCTCAAATGGTATGACTTCCCTTCTCACTAAGGCAATATCTGAGGCTACTATAAGATCGCGCGAGTTAGCGTAATATNAGTCTATTGGTTCTAAACTATTAATATTTAATACGCTTATCAAGGCTGTTTTTTATATGACTATTTCATTTGAGGATTTTTCAAAAGTAGAAATCCGTATTGGAACAATTGTTGAGGTAAAATGTTTTCCTGAGGCGTTGAAGCCTGCTTATAAAATTTGGGTAGACTTTGGTTCTGATGTGGGAATAAGAAAAACATCTGCTCAAATTACTGCCCACTACGAACCCGAAGGTCTTTTAGGAAAACAGGTTGCTGGAGTTATGAACTTTTTGCCTAAACAAATAGGTAACTTTATGTCGGAAGTNCTTTTGCTCGGGTTTCCTGATTCAGAGGGAGAAGTAGTTCTTATAGGCGTCGATCAGATAATACCTAATGGCGGACAATTATTTTAGAAACAAAATTGTTTAGTTATATAGGAAGACTGATTATCGCTTTTAGTCCTCCCAATACAGAACTATCTAGACGGATATCTCCTCCGTGCGTTTGTACTATATCCCGAGCTATTGATAACCCCAATCCCGTTCCACCGGTCGCAACGTTTCGGGATTCATCAAGCCTAAAAAATGGACGAAACACATCTTCTCTCATGTGTTCAGGTATTCCTGGGCCGTCGTCTTCAACTAATAGCTCAAGAACGCTACCTTTTCTTTGTGCGGAAACTAGAACAGAATCCCCATGCCTGGCTGCATTATCAATAAGGTTTGTTAGTAAACGTTTAATTGCATTAGGCGCTAAGGGTAGATTGACTGTCTCAGGCATATCAAATGAAATTTTAATACTTTTTCGTTTNGCATCGTGAATCACTTCACTTAAAAGTATTTTAGCATCGGTAGGGGTGGGTTGTTCGCTACCTTCACCTCGAGCAAAATTTAAGTACCCCTCTATCATGCTTTCCATGGCAGCAACATCAGAGTTAAGTTCATCTATTTCTGTAATATCTTTCAACATAGCTAATTGTAGTTTCATCCGTGTTAGTGGGGTGCGTAAGTCATGACTTACTCCTGCTAACATTTCAGTTCGTTGTTGTATCTGCCTTTGTATCCTATCCCGCATAGACATAAAAGCTGATGCTGCTTGTCGAACTTCACTGGCACCCGAGGGACTAAAGTTTGGCGTGTCTCTGCCTTTACCAAAATTATCAGCAGCCGAAGCAAGTCTTTTCAATGGGCTTACTTGGTTGCGCATAAAAATAGTTGCTACACCAAATAAAATTAGAGATGTACCTATCATCCACATTATGAATATTTTTGTTGTTGAGCTAATAAGTCTTTCAGCATTTGCTGAAACGTAAAGAATACCCTTAGGTAGTTGTATAGCTATTAAAACACGTTGCGGTTGTGTATTTGAATCAATGAGGAACGGTCGTTGTACAATTTGCTTTAGAGAACGACCTAGAGTTTTTTCAAGATTACCCCTAGGAGCTATTANTTCATTTGTAAGAATACCCTCTTTTTCATATCGAACCGTCAAATCTAACGCTCTATGAGCCATATCAAAAAGTGCTTCTTCCTGATTAATATTATTTTTTTGTCTCAGTAATTCCATAATTATGGCGACATCACCCGCCAGCGCATCTGCGCGATGACGACTAACATTTGCCCAATGTCGATCATAGAAAACAATTCCGCTAACCACCTGAAGAATGACCAATGGCACTATGATGATTAATAAAGAACGGCCTAATAAACCTCGAGGCAATGCCCGTTTTATGCCTAGTCTGAATGACCTAAAAAAGATAATATATTTTCTTAATCTGGCCATAGCACATAACCTTGTCCACGAATCGTTTGTAGGTAACGTGGCATCTTCGGGTTTGGTTCTATTTTTCTACGTAGACGTGTTACTTGTACATCTACCGCACGTATACTGCCTCTTAGTTGACTTTTTTCTTGCAAAGATTCTCGACTAATAGGGCTTCCAGGATTAGCGACAAGCACTTGTAGTAATCTAGCCTCTGCATTAGTTAATTTTATAGGTCCATCAGGACCAAGTAACTGTTGACGTAGAGGATCATATTGATACTTTCCTAATATTATAAGAGTTTTGCCTACCTGCGGTGATACCCTCCGCAGTATTGAACGTATACGAGCTAAGAGTTCTCTGGGCTCAAATGGCTTTGCTAAATAGTCGTCGGCTCCTCTTTCTAATCCATCAATACGGTGCTCAGATTCACCCATAGCGGTAAGTAATAAAATAGGAACTCTGCTGGTTTCGCGTAATACACTGGTGAGTTCAAGTCCAGATTCTCCCGGCATCATGATATCTAATACTAATAGATCAAATTTTAGCGATCTAAGTATATTTCTTGCTTCAGCTGCGTTAGCTGATGATGTAACTCTGAAGTCGTTTTCAGTTAAAAATTTGCGCAAGAGTTCACGTAGTCGATTATCATCATCTACAACTAGAATGTGTGGAATGTCTTCCATATATCTTTATGTGCTTTGCTATTATTCAAACTTAGAGTCAATCAAGTAATATTGCAATAATTGGAGCTTAACGGCTAGGGTACTAAATTAGGTTATTTCTTGTTGTATTTTTTGGTCGCACTAGAGATCTATCTTCTGGATTCATAATGCTACTTAACACTCTACGAAAACCTTCGACTGCTTCAATACCTGTTTCTCTATAAGCTCGGGTAAACCTTTGAATTTGTGTATTGGTTAGTTCACGTTCTAATTCAGATCCTTTTTCAGTTAAGGTCATCAATTTTCTGCGCCGGTCAGATGGATCTGCTCGCTGGTTGATAAATTCGTCCTCGATTAGCTTTCCCAATACTCTTGAGAGGCTTTGTTTAGTAATTTTTAAAATTACTAAAAGCTCTGTTACGGTAATATTTGGATTACGACCAACAAAATAGATCACCCTATGGTGCGCTCTGCCAAAACCCCACTTGGCTAAAATGGCATCTGGTTCAGAGGTAAAATCGCGATAGGCGTAAAACAATAGCTCAATTCCTAGACGCAATTCCTCTTCTTTAATAATAGGTAGATTCTCAGAATTAAGGTCAGTCATATTGACATAAATAACTTGCAATGTTACATTAATCAAGTCTAAGTAATAATAAAATATCATAAATAATAACTTAAACGAATTAATATGTTAAAGGTTTGTTAAATGGATGAAGTGCCTTATGATGATCGTGATGGGGTTATCTGGCTCAACGGACGGGTCGTGCCCTGGCGAGATGCGAAGTTACATGTTTTAAGTCATGCCTTACATTACGCCTCAAGTGTATTCGAGGGTATGCGTGCTTATAATGGCAATATATTTGAATTATCAGCTCATAATGAAAGACTTCATAATTCAGCTGAGATGCTTGGGTTTGAAATTCCGTATAGTGTCTCTGAACTTGATGATGCTTGTCGTGAAACATTCAACACTACCGGAGCCAGTGAGGCATATATCCGCCCAATTGCTTGGCGAGGGCCGGAGCAGATGGGAGTTTCAGNTCAAGCTTGTAAAATTAATGTTGCAATTGCTGCTTGGCAATGGCCGGCTTATTTTACTCCAGAGGCTCGAATGAAGGGAATTAGTTTAGATTGGGCGCCATATCGTAGGCCTGACCCTCTAACGGCTCCTGTTCATGCTAAGGCAGCTGGTTTATATATGATATGTACGCTTTCAAAGCATGCAGCTGAAGCGAAAGGTAGCTCTGATGCCTTAATGCTCGATTGGCGGGGNCAGTTAGCTGAAACAACGGGCGCAAATTTATTTTTAGTAATAGATGGTAAAATTAATACACCAACGCCGGATTGTTTTCTTGATGGTATAACCCGTAGATCCGTTATAAAGCTGGCGCAGAATCGCGGCTATGAAGTAATTGAGCGAGCAATATTTCCTGAGGAGCTTGGTAAAGCAACTGAGATGTTTGTTACAGGAACNGCTGCTGAGGTTACTCCCATCTCAAATATAGCTGACGAATATTATTTTGAAGTTGGTACTATTACAAAAACGCTAATGAACGATTATGATGATCTAGTAAATGGACGTCCCATAGCAGAAGCAGCTGAATAGAAATAAGTATTCGATTAAATGCTTATTTCTATAAAATTTTTATAAGTTATTTACTTTTTTTATTCCATTTTGAAGCTGCTAGATAATCATCACTGCGTTCTTCAACCCAAATTTTGCTCTTAGCTGTTTCCTCTAATTTCCAAAATGGAGCATTAGTTTTCAACCAATCCATTAGAAAGCTACATGATTCAAAAGCTGCCTGTCGGTGCATTGAAGCGCAGGCAACCAAAACTATTTGATCGCCGGGTTTTAGTTTTCCATATCTATGAATTATAAGACTTGCTTCAAGCGGCCATCGACCTATGGCTTGAGATTCTATTTGTTTAAGTTTTCTCTCTGTCATTTTAGGGTAATGCTCTAGTGTCATGTGTTTCAGAGTCTGCTCGTTTTTTTCAGGCGAAACTAGGTCTCTTACTAAACCTATAAAGCTAGCTACTCCTCCGATTTTTACATTACCTGATGTAAGGGTTTTTAGCTCTGTGGAAACGTTAAAATCTTCTTTTTGAATCTTTATCATTATTTAAATCTTCTTAACCTCCCGTAACAGGAGGAAAAAAAGCTATTTCATCTTTGTTAATGAGTTTATAGTCGAAGGATACGTATTCAAGGTTTACTGCCGCTCGAATAACTTTTTTATGGCTGAAAGCCTCTGAATAGTTTTCTCCTTTAGTTTTTAAATAATCTACTAATTCTCCTACAGTACGTACTTCTTCTGGTAGGTCAAATTCATCCATTGAAGCCCCAATACGCTCTCTAAGCCATGCAAAATATAGAACTTTCATTAGCTTACTCCTCTAAATGGAAGAAATTTAACCATTTCGCCTTTTTTTAATTGGGTTGTTTCTTCAGATAATTCAATAATTCCTTCAGATTCAACTAAAGAAGAAAGAATTCCAGCCCCATCTCGTGGAAATTTGTTGGCTACTAGTTCGCCGGTATTATCTATAGTCAGACTAACCCGGACATATTCTCTGCGGAAGAGTTTTTTCTTATAATCAAACCCTGATTGAACCTTATATAATCTAGGCAAGACGTCTATTGCACCGGAGAGTTTTAATAGNGCGGGCCTNGCTATAAGTAGGAAGGTAATCATCATAGCGACAGGGTTACCAGGTAGACCTATAAAGGCCGTACGTCCAATTTGGCCAAAAGCCACAGGTCTACCTGGTTTAATAGCTAATTTCCAGAAGTGTAGATGGCCAAGATCCAATACAGCAGAGCGCAAGTGNTCTTCATCGCCGACNGATACGCCTGCAGATGTAATAATTGCGTCATGATTAAGAGCGGCTGAGTTTAGAGTCTCTCTTATCGCTGATTTACTATCTGGTAATATTCCGAGATCTGTTACCTCGCAACCAAGGCTATCAATTAAGGCTAATAAGCTATAGCGATTAGAATCATAGATGCCTCCTGTTGGTAGCGTAACACCAGGCTCAAATAATTCGTCTCCAGTGGATATAATAGCAACTCGTAATTTACGAAAAACCTTTAATGAAGTTAAACCAAGTGAAGCAGCTAAGCCAACTTCTTGTGGCCTCAATTTTGTTCCCAAATTCAATACTTTTGAACCTTCACTGATATCTTCTCCACGATATCTAGTATTTGCTCCCTTTTGGATTCCAGGCGGTATGATTACATTTTCTATATTATTTATAGTCTCAATTTTGCAGTCTTCTTGCATTAAAACTGTATCTGGTGATTCAACTTTGCCTTTGGGCATTTGTGCTCCAGTAAATATACGTATGGCTTCTCCACATTTTTGTATTCGGGGTAACGGATGGCCGGCTGTTGCCCGTCCGCCTACTATAAGCTTGGTATCATTTTCTTGTGAAAGATCATCATAGAACACTGCAAAACCATCCACAGCTGAATTATCATGTGGAGGTACATTCATTTNAGAAATAATATCCTCTGCTATTATGCGTCCTAAAGAATGACGCAATTCTTTAACCTCCGTGTTGATTATAGGATGAACACAATTTAATAGAATCTCGATTGCTTCGTTTGCCTGAAGTAATTTTCCGTCGTTATTAAAACAATCATCACGCAGTTGTACCATGAGGTTAGCCTAAACTTTTTCTTCAGTAAGGTGGTTGGTGAGACTAAAAAATGAAAGTATAAAATGCGCAATTTCCCTTGTATCGTCTAAGTTTAGAACAGGTAATCCAAGGTTTTCTATGTTTTTTGTCGATTTATCAGATGCGATGGCAATTACTGAATTATCTGTACCGGCAATCAGAGGTTTATTAATAGTGGATCTATTTATCTCGATTTTATTTANAACTTGATTTTTATAGCCTTCAACTATTACTAAATCTACATCAGACATATGCTCAAGTAGAAGTTTTAAGCTTGGTTCTGACTCATCAGCTAATTCATGCATAAGTGCCCAGCGATTTGATGAAGCAACCAAAACTTCTTTAGCTCCAGAGCTACGATGCCGATACGAATCTTTACCAGGCTTGTCAATTTCAAAACCATGGTGAGCATGTTTAATTGTTGATACAGTATAGCCAAGTTCTGTTATGTATGAAATTAGCTTGACAAGCAGAGTGGTTTTTCCACTTCCACTCCACCCTGCTAAGCCAATAATGTGCATATACTTATTCCTTAGCATTATTAGTTAAGAAACTAATATGCTTTTTAGAATTCAACAAATAATTAAAACCCGTGAAAATAGTAAATGCCGCTACAATCCAAAGTGATAATAAGGTATAATTTAAGAAGTTTTCATTAAACATTGGGCTAATTATTAGTGCTGCGGTGACAATAAGTTGTAACGCAGTTTTATACTTAGATTGTTGGCTGGGGGGCATTGTGACATTTCTTTCAGCAAGATATTCTCGAAGTGCAGAAACCAATAATTCCCGGCTAACAATTAAAATAACCGCTAATATATTCCATCCTGCAATTACCTGAATGCCAACTAATGCAAAATAAACTGCTATTATCAGCATTTTATCTGCTATTGGATCAAATAGTCGACCAAAGTCACTCTCTTGCTTCAATTTTCTGGCTAGCCAGCCATCAAAAAAATCAGTTAAAGCTGAAATAACAAATAACATGAAAGCCCAGAATACTTCTATTTGTGAGCTTCCATTAATTAGTAGTACTAAAATTATTGGGATTATAGCGATCCTGAGTAGCGTTAGAATGTTTGGTATACTCATTAAATAACTCAAGCGTTAGTATTAAAGTGATTATATACGATATGTGCTACTGCAGTACTAATACCATCAACCTCTTCTAGATCTAAAAGCCCTGCTCTTGCAACTGNTCGGGCAGAACCAAAGTGATTTAGTAAAGCTTTCTTTCTTTTAGCNCCTATACCATTTATATCGTCGAGTGGGTTTTTACTAATTGCTTTTGAACGTTTCGATCGGTGAGAGCCTATGGCAAAACGATGCGCTTCATCTCGTAGCCTTTGTAGATAGTATAATAGTGAATCATCGTTTGTAAGATAAAATGGCTTTTTATCATTAGTAAAAAACTTTTCTTGTCCAGCATTACGGTCTGGACCTTTTGCAATGGCTGCTATAGTAATATCTTTAATATTCAACCTATCTAATACAGCTGTTGCTGCCTTTAATTGACCTAATCCGCCATCTATAAGCAGCAGTTGCGGCNATTGTCCTGAAATTTTTTCAGGGTCTTCTTTAATGGCACGTGAAAAACGCCGTGATAGCATTTCATTCATCATGCCATAATCATCACCAGGTGAGTAGTTTAAATCATTTCCTTTAATGTGTCCTCGCATATTAAATTTACGATAAGCAGTTTTTATAAAGCCCTCAGAACCAGCAACTATCATAGCTCCGATTGCATGTTGACCTCCAACATGTGAGTTGTCGTAAACTTCAATTCTTTTTAGTGGTATAGTAACGTTAAATAGTTTAGCAGTTTTTTTGATTAGCTCTTGGTTTGTGGCTGTTTCAGCTAATTTCCGTTTTAAGGCTTCTTTAGCATTATCTAAAGCATGGTGTAGGAGCTTTCGACGATAGCCTCGTAAAGGAACTGATATTTTAACTTTTTGTTTGGCACGAACTGAAAGGGCCAACGAAAGTAAGTCTTCATCTATTGGCTTGTGGCTAAGAAGTAATAATCGCGGCGGTGATTTATCTTCGTAAAATTGTCCGATGAAAGCGGTAAGTACTTCTTCTACACCCAAGAATTTATCATGTCGCGGAAAGTAAGCATGATTGCCATAGTTGCGTCCCCCTCTATAAAAAAACACCTGTATACAAGTCTGTCCTGCTGTTTTCCATGCAGCTATTATATCTGCCTCGGGTAGTCTAATATCTTCTACATTGATATCTTGGTGAGACTGTATTTGGGTTAACGCGTGAATGCGATCACGAGCACGACCAGCTGCTTCAAATTCTAGGTTTTTACTAGCGGCGTACATTTCTTCTGCAATACTTTCTTGCACTGCGCGAGACTGACCACCAAGAAATATTCGCGCTTGTTTTACAAGCTTTGTATAGTCTTCTGCGGATATATGGCCAACGCAAGGTGCACTACAACGCTTTAATTGATACTTTAAGCATGCCCTTGATCGTCCAGAAAATACACTGTCTGAACAACTGCGAAGCAGAAAGGCGCGTTCGAGTGAATTTAAAGTCCGATTAACGGCTCCCGCTGATGCAAAGGGGCCGTAATATTCACCCTTTATAGTTTTAGCTCCACGATATTTAGTTATACCAATCCAGTCATTTGGGTTTATCATTGACTTAGACAAAGAAGAATTCTTCTTAACTTTTGTTCTATTTATTTTATTACCACTAGGTGCACCAGTTCTTAGTGTCTTTCCATTAAGTTTAGATGTTAATAAAATATAGGGAAAACTTTTATCATCTCTTAATAGTACATTATAACGAGGTGTTAGCCGCTTGATCAGATTAGATTCAAGTAATAGTGCTTCAGCTTCAGTGTGTGTTGTAATAACTTCTAATTTTGTTGTTTGTACAACCATTTTCTGTAGACGCAGTGTAAGGTTGGATAGATTGGTATAGCTTGCAACTCTACGTTTGAGGTTACGGGCTTTACCAACGTAAAGGACCTTTCCATTTTTATTTAACATACGGTAAACACCAGGACATGTCGGCAAAGTTAAGATAGCTTGTTTTAAAGCCACTAGTCCTGTGTGGCTTACTTTATCTTTCTTTTCTTTTTTGACTCTATCGGACTTTGTCATGGATATTTATATTCATATTTATAAGGTTTATAACCTTATACTTCACAATACATATAAGATGAATAAACTATGTGAGGCTATTAGTTTTAATAAATCATTACAATATTTCTTTAGTATCACCCTTTAAGTAGGAATATGCAGATATATTAAATAGCTTATGATATTAAATAGAATATATATTGGAGAAGTTATAGATTTCCTAAAATATATATTCTAATTAATATAAAAAATCAGAACTATAAATTCTTTTCTATTATTTACATTCTTTAAGTGGTTAATAATGAAATAAAGTTAAAAGGGATAGACAATGGTAAAAGCAACGTTTNGGGCTGGATGTTTTTGGCACCCTCAGCAAGTTTATGATGAAATCAAGGGTATTATTAAAACTGAAGTTGGTTATATGGGGGGACATACAACTGAACCCACTTATGAGGAAGTCTGCACAGGAAATACAGGGCACGCTGAGGTTGTTCAGCTAGAGTTTGACCCAGAAAAAGTTTCTTACGAATATTTACTGAATGTATTTTGGGGTGTGCATGATCCCACCCAATTTAACCGTCAGGGACCTGATATAGGCTCGCAATATAGATCAGTTATATTTTTTCATGATAAACAGCAAGATGTTGAGGCTCATGATTCAAAGAAAGATCAAGAAAATTCAAAAAAATACAGCACAGATATTAGGACAGCCATTGAGAAAGCTGAAACATTTTGGATTGGGGAGAGCTATCATCAAAAATATTTTCAACGCATGAAGCGTCCGGGGTTTATTTCAAATCTATTTAATAACAACTAAATTAGCCAAATAAATATTATTTTTTTTATTAATAAATTGTAACTACAATTATTTTGGCAAATTACTTGACCCCATTAAATAGGCGTCAACAGCGTGAGCACATTGTCGTCCTTCTCTAATGGCCCAAACAACCAGTGATTGGCCTCTTCTCATATCTCCTGCTGCAAAAACACCGTCAATCGAACTCTCATATCGACTGGTATCTGCTGCTACATTTCCTCTACTGTCTAGCTCTACTCCAGATTGTTCTAACATGCCTTTAGTGCGTGGTCCGATGAAGCCCATTGCCAATAATACCAGATCAGCTTTAAGTTGAAATTTACTTCCCTCTATTTCCTTCATTTGAGGTTTTCCGTTGTCGTAGTCCCACTCCACACGAACACATTCTAGTGATTCAATTTTTCCGTTGGATCCTAAAGCTTGCTTCGTAACTACTGACCAATCGCGTTCGCATCCTTCTTCCTGAGATGAAGAAGTACGCAGTTTTAGTGGCCAGTTTGGCCAAGTCATTGATTTATCTTCTTTAATCGGTGGTTTAGGCATAATTTCAAGTTGAGTTATTGATGAAGCTCCATGTCTTACAGAGGTACCTATGCAGTCACTACCCGTGTCACCCCCTCCAATCACTATAACGTTCTTACCTTTTGCACTAATTGTTCCTTTAGGAGCAGCCAAATCTTCACTATCGCCTGCACCGCGTTTGTTCTGTTGAAGTAAAAAATCCATGGCAAAATGAATGCCCTCGAATTCTCGTCCTGGAATTTCTAGGTCACGAGGAGTTTCAGCACCTCCGGACATTACCAATGCATCAAATTCCTCTCTCAATTTCTCAATAGTAACGTCTACGCCAACTTCAATATTAGTGCTAAATACTACACCTTCATTTTTCATNTGATTTACCCGGCGATCAATTAACCATTTCTCCATTTTGAAGTCAGGAATACCGTAGCGCATTAGGCCACCAATACGATCATTTTTTTCGAAAAGAGTAACATCATGNCCGGCTCTACTTAGCTGTTGAGCGCACGCCATGCCCGCCGGTCCAGAACCAATTACACCGACTTTTTTACCTGTGCGTTTTTCAGAAACTTGAGGTTTAATCCAGCCCTCCTGCCAACCACGGTCTACAATAGCGCATTCTATTGTTTTTATAGTTACTGGGGAATCATCTATATTAAGTGTACAAGCTGACTCACACGGAGCTGGGCAGATGCGTCCGGTAAACTCAGGGAAATTATTAGTTGAATGCAGGGTTTGCAGCGCTGTTTTCCAATGATCTCTATAAACTAAGTCATTCCAATCTGGTATTAGGTTATTGACTGGGCAACCGTTATGACAGAAAGGTATTCCGCAATCCATGCAACGCGCGGCNTGGCGCTCTAATTCTGGTTCTGGTAATGGTTTGATAAACTCTTTCCAAGTTTCTCGTCTAGAATCTATGGACTCATATGTACGATCTTGTCTTTCAAACTCCAAAAAACCAGTGTTTTTTCCCATAACCTTATTCCTTAGCTTCTATTTATCTACTCAGCAGCAACCACAGTCGCTGACTCTTCATTCTGTAATTCCAGAAGCGCGCGTCGGTAGTCTTTTGGCATTACCTTAACAAATTTAGTTAATGTGACCTCCCAGTCGTTGAGTAGATTAGTAGCTTTTACACTGTTAGTAAGTCTTTGATGTCTTTCTATTAAAACATGGAGACGTTCAGCGTCGTAATTTAACATATGGCCCATTCCACTATCATCAGCACTAATTGAGAATGCTTGAGGAGGTTTGAGGCCATCTAAAATTTCATGGTCAGTTGGAGCTATCGATTCAAGTTCAACCATTGATACATTGCAATCATCCTTAAATGTATTATTCGGGTCGTAAACGTAAGCTATTCCTCCAGACATTCCTGCTGCAAAATTCCGGCCCGTCTCACCTAGAACAACGACTACGCCACCTGTCATGTATTCGCAACCGTGATCACCAACACCTTCTACTACAGCTATAGCTCCAGAATTTCTNACTGCAAAACGCTCTCCAGCAATACCCTCAAAATGTGCTTCACCTGCAATCGCTCCGTAAAGCACGGTGTTACCGATTATAATATTTTCTGATGCAGAACGTTTACCGGAAGATGGCTGGCGAACTATAATTTGGCCACCTGATAACCCTTTACCAACATAGTCGTTAGCGTCGCCAAATAACTCAAGACTTATTCCTCTAGCGAGAAATGCCCCGAAACTCCCGCCTGCATTACCTGAAAAGCGAATTGATATTGTATTTTCAGGCAGTCCTGCATGGCCGTATTTTTTAGCTACTTCTCCNGAAAGAGTNGCGCCAACAGTTCTATTTGTGTTTTGAATATCTTTTTCAATACTAACTGGTAGCCCCTTTTCCAGGGCTTCTCTAGACAATTTAATTAATTCGTTATCTAAAGCTTCTTCTAGATTATGATTCTGAGTTTCGCAATTATATATAGCTACTCCAGGTTTTGCTGGGGCTTGGTATAGTAGTCGTGTTAAGTCAATACCTTTAGCTTTCCATTGCTCAATACTTTTTCGCATATCAAGCATATCAGCTTTGCCAATCATTTCATCAAAACTACTAAACCCAAGTTTAGCCATTAATTCTCTAACTTCTTCTGCAACAAAAAAGAAATAATTAATTACATGCTCAGGGGTTCCTGTAAAACGCTTNCGAAGTATTGGGTCCTGGGTTGCAACTCCAACTGGACAGGTATTTAAATGACATTTTCTCATCATAATACATCCGGAGGCAATTAAAGGTGCTGTAGAGAACCCAAACTCATCTGCTCCTAGTAAAGCTCCAATCACTACATCTCTACCTGTGCGTAAACCTCCATCAACTTGCACTGCAATCCGACCGCGCAAACCATTTAACACTAATGTTTGTTGTGTCTCTGCTAGACCTATTTCCCACGGCGAACCTGCATGCGTTAGTGAGGTTAAAGGGCTTGCTCCTGTGCCTCCTTCAAACCCTGAAATAGTTACATGATCTGCTCTTGCTTTACTAACCCCCGCAGCAACAGTACCGACTCCGACTTCTGATACCAATTTAACCGATACTCGTGCTTTTGGATTTACATTTTTTAAATCATGTATAAGCTGCGCCAGGTCTTCGATTGAATATATATCGTGATGAGGTGGGGGAGATATTAGTCCAACGCCGGGAGTGGAATGTCTGACAGCTGCAATATTTTTATTCACCTTGTGTCCGGGAAGTTGACCACCTTCTCCAGGCTTAGCTCCTTGAGCCATTTTTATTTGGATATCATCAGCGTTGACTAAGTATTCAGTAGTAACCCCAAATCTTCCAGAAGCAACTTGTTTTATAGCAGAGCGCATAGAATCACCATTAGGTAGAGTCAGAAATCTATCAACTTCCTCACCACCTTCACCAGTATTAGATTTTCCACCAATACGATTCATAGCTATGGCGAGTGTTGTATGAGCTTCTCTACTTATTGATCCAAAGCTCATAGCTCCTGTAGCAAAGCGTTTTACGATTTCACTGGCTGGCTCAACTTCTTCTAGTGCAATCTCTTTGTCAGAAAATTTAAACTCCATTAGTCCGCGTATAGTTAATAAGCGTTTACTTTGATTATTTATACTATTTGCAAATTTTCTATAATTATCAGGGAGATTACCACGCACTGCATGTTGTAAATCAGTGACGGTTTCTGGTGTCCAGGCATGATCTTCACCTCTTAAACGAAAAGCTAAATCACCGCCCACATCAAGCATATTTTGATATATAGGGTTATTTCCCCATGCATTATTATGACGAGACATTGCATCAATTGCTATGGCGTCAATACCTGCGCCCTCAATAGTTGATGGTGTACCAGTAAAGTATGACTCTATAAATTCACTTGATAAACCAATAGAATCAAATATTTGTGCTCCACAATACGATTGATAAGTTGATATGCCCATCTTAGACATAACCTTAAGCATTCCCTTGTTTACAGCTTTAATATAATTTTTTTGTACTTCAGAATCAGTCTGTTCTAATTCTTGTTTCAACCTTATATCTTCGAGGGTATCAAACGCTAACCAAGGATTGATAGCTTCAGCTCCATAACCTGCAAGCACACAAAAGTGGTGTACCTCCCTAGCTTCACCCGTTTCAATAACCAGGCCTGTCGAGGTTCTCAGGCCTTGTTTAATTAGGTGATGATGTACTGAGGCGGTGGCTAGTAATGCTGGCATGGCCACTCTTTCAGAGGAAGCATCTCTATCAGATAGTATTAGAATATTGTAACCAGATATGACTGCGTTAGTTGCCTCTTGACATATTCTATCTACTGCAATTTGTAAGCCATTTTTTCCTTCAGCTACTGGCCATGTAGTGTCAATTGTAAGTGTACGGAATGCATCGCCTACCAGGCTTGAAATTGCTCGTACTTTGGCTAGGTCGGGATTAGTTAAAATTGGTTGCGAGACTTCTAGGCGATAATGGGTTCCAGCATGGTGCCCAAGTAAGTTTGGCCTAGGACCAATCATGGTTACAAGTGACATTACCAATTCTTCACGTATTGGATCTATAGGTGGGTTAGTAACCTGAGCAAAATTCTGTTTAAAATAATTGTAAAGTAATTTCGGTTGACCTGAAAGCACTGCAATAGGGGTATCCACACCCATTGAACCTATTGGGTCTTCACCAGTCAAAGCCATTGGCTCTAAGAACATCTGCAGATCTTCTTGCGTAAAACCGAATGACTGCTGTTTTTTCATTAAGTTATCATTAAGGTTATTTTCTTCTAACTCATCATTTTCATTAGAACTATTCGTGTTTTTTAATTCTTCGAGTTGGAATTGAGTGTTATCTAGCCATTTTTGATAAGGATGTTCATCAGCTAACTGTTGTTTAATTTCACTATCATCAATAATCCGCCCTTCAGCAAAATCAATTAATAGCATTTTNCCCGGCTGTAACCGCCATTTTTTAATAATTTTTTCTTCAGCTACTGGCAGAACTCCGACCTCCGATGCCATTATTATTAGGTCATCATCGGTAACCACATATCTCGCTGGTCTTAACCCATTTCGGTCCAGCGTTGCTCCAATTTGTAAACCATCAGTAAAAGCAATCGCAGCAGGCCCATCCCATGGCTCCATGAGAGCTGCATAATATTCGTAAAAAGCACGTTGTTTAGGGTCCATAGATGGATTTCCTGCCCATGCTTCAGGTATAAGCATCATCATAGCGTGAGCTAATGAATACCCACCTGCNACCAATATTTCTAAGGCATTATCTATGCATGCTGTATCAGATTGTCCATGTGGAACCAATGGCCACATTTTATCTAAATCTGGTCCTAATAAATCACTTGAAATTGAATGACGGCGCGCAGCCATCCAATTCACATTACCTCTCACAGTGTTAATTTCACCGTTATGTGCAATCATTCTGTAAGGATGCGCTAATGGCCATGAGGGGAAGGTATTGGTTGAAAATCTCTGATGAACCAAGGCAAGAGCTGATTTAGTCTTAGGGTTAGNCAGGTCATCATAAAAAGTTCCAACCTGACGAGCTAACAATAAACCTTTATAAACTATGGTTCGTGAAGAAAATGATGGCATATAGAAGTCAGACAGATGTCCACCGATTTCTCTAGCTTTGTTTAGTGTCTGCTTTCGAATGGCAAGTAGCTTTCGTTCAAAGGCATTCTGATCTGTCAAATCCGGATCCCGAACAATAACTGCTTGATTAATGCTAGGCATAGACTCAAGTACTCTTGTTCCAATTCCTTCTAAATTAGTTGGCACATTTCGCCATGCTAATAGCTTTTGTCCTTCAGCAGTAATAAATTTTTCGAAATGACCCATTGCAATTTCTCTAGCAGAATCATCACGAGGAAGAAAACACATGGCAACAGCATAGTGCCCGGGTTGAGGTAGCGTGTGTCCTTCATTATTAGCCCATTCTCGAAAGAGTTCATCGGGTATTTGAATTAAACAGCCTGCACCATCCCCAACGAGTGGATCGTCACCAACAGCTCCACGGTGATCTAAGTTAACAAGAATTTTAAGTCCATTGAGTATAATCTCATGAGACTGCTCCCCCTTAATATTGGCAACAAATCCAACACCACAGGAATCATGCTCGTTCAATGGATTATATAGACCCTGAACTGATNCTTGTTTTTTATTAGACAACATACTCACTGCTACTCCTCAACCTTATTTCGTCCGGTCAAAACTACAAATAAAACCGGCTGGATATTCTCCAACATGAAAGGCAAATCACGAGATCACGAATCTTTTCTGTCCGCTTACTCAAACAATATGCTTGGATTTTAGCTTGAAAGATACTTAATTTCCAGAGGCTTGCGGACAATAAACAATATGATTCTTTTTTATACCTATAAGTCAAATTTAAAATACATCTTTAACTCGATTTTTAACAGAAAATCTAGCTTAAGGTAAAAAAAATATATAAATTTTTACAATTTCTTACCTTATAAGCTTTTTATATTAGCATAATAGAATGTTATAATTAGCTTAAAAAGTTGATTTACTTGACATAATGGCTAGGAAGGATCATTCGTCCAACATAAAATTCTTGCGATAGCGTGAAACCTAAAAGATATTTTACGCAATTTCTCGAGAAAAATGCTTAAAAAAGACCGTTCTANTGACGTCTGAACTCGAGGAAGTGTTCGACAAAATAGAACTGTCCAAAAAGATCTATGTTATTTGGTCTGTAAGGATATCTAATTGTATATTAGTCACTTTTCTGAACTCGGCTTAGCAAAACCGATCCAACGCGCATTACATGAAAGAAAATATGAGAATCCTACTCCGATTCAATCAAAGGCGATACCTGTGCTTATGAATGGTAGGGATGTTTTAGGTATAGCACAAACAGGGACAGGAAAGACGGCAGCTTTTGCTTTNCCAATATTACATAAACTGTATAAAAATCGTAAAAGTGCAGAGTCAATTAGTCCGCGAGCTTTAATTCTNGCTCCAACAAGAGAGTTAGCCATTCAGATTGGACGGGAATGTAAAGCTTACGGTAAATACCTACACCTAAGACAAGCACTAATATATGGCGGCGTTTCACAAAAACCACAAGTAAAAGCATTAAATCGCGNAGTTGATATTGTTATTGCTACACCGGGCCGTTTGCTTGATTTAATTAACCAGCAATTTCTTAGATTAGATAAAGTAGAGTTTTTTGTTCTTGATGAAGCAGACCGTATGTTAGATATGGGTTTTTTACCTGATATAAATAAAGTTATAAATAAGCTATCCAAATCACGTCAGTCACTACTTTTCTCTGCAACGATGCCTAAGGCAATAGCTAGCCTTGCAAAACAAATATTAGCTAATCCATTGAGTATTGAAGTAGCTCCTCAAGCTACGCCTATTGAACGCATTCAGCAAAATGTTTACCATTCGCATTCTGGAGAAAAGACGGAACTACTTATAAATATTTTATCTGACCCCAGAATGTCTAGGGTTCTGGTTTTTACGAGAACTAAGCATAGAGCTAATCGGGTGGTAGAAAAATTAGCTAAATCAGGGATAAAAGCAGATGCTATCCATGGTAATAAATCTCAGTCTGCTCGTCAGCTGGCTCTTAAAAGATTCCGTGGAGGTAATATAAGAGTTTTAGTTGCTACTGATATAGCAGCTAGAGGTATAGATGTAGATAATGTAAGCCACGTCATTAACTATGAGCTCCCTAATGAGCCAGAAAACTATATTCATAGAATTGGAAGAACAGCTCGTGCCGGCGCTGATGGGATAGCATTATCGTTTTGCGATCCGTCAGAAAGAGTCTATCTGCATGATATTGAACATTTAATAGGTATTAAAATAATGGTTTTAGGTAAGGAGTTACCTGGTGTATCTGGGCCGGAAAAAGCCAAACAAAAAAAATCTCGTAAGTATAGTTGGAAACAACGTAAGAGGAATATTAGAAATGCAAATGGACCAAATAATCGCAAAAAAATTATTTCTAATCGCGCTCGCAAGCAACAAGTAGCTACTTAGACTGATTACCTATTTGTTCACCAGAGTATAAAAATTTTATTCTACTGGTCTTGAACTCCAACCAACATAGGTGGCTATTGTTGCTAAGAGTTGCAATATAAAAATAACCCAAGCAAGTGGTAAGTGATTTGTAGAAGGAAGCAAACCTACTGCAATAGTTACCAGGGCTGCTATTCCATATTGTGAAAGGCCATTAAGTGCCGCCCCAGTACCAGCATAATGAGGAAGAACACTAACTGATGCAGCCATTGCATTAGGAAATGTCATGGCAAGTCCAATGGCAAAGATAAACATTGGTGCTATGGCTGATAAGGGCGTAAATATTCCTAATAAGGGTAATGCTAAATAAATACTTGCTCCGCAAAGCCCAACCGATGTGCCGATTACTATCATTCTATTAACACCGAGTCTGGCGGTTAGTAATATAGTACTGGCGTATCCACAGAAAGCTCCCGAAGTACCGGTAAGCATCAAATACCCAAATTGGTCTGGGCTAACCCCATAACTATTAATAAGAATAATTGGAACTCCAGCAAACCAAGCGAATACTGCTCCGCTTACGAAGCCAATATTTAGATTATAAGCTACAAATACTCTTTGACTAACTAGAGATCGGTATCCTACAGCCATTAATTTTAAATTACTAAAAAACTTATTACCTTGGACTTTGTGAGACTCATCCATAAATATGGCGCAATAAATAAATAACGCAATTCCTAGAATCCCAAGGAAAATGAAAGATGCCTGCCATCCATAATGTATTTGTAAGTAACCACCGAGAGCAGGAGCTGAGGCAGGTGCGAAAGCCATCACAGATGATATAATTGCTAAAGCACGGGCAGATTCTTGACGATTATAAAGATCACGAACCATTGATCTTACCATGACCATAGATCCGGCCGCTCCAACACCTTGAAGGATTCGAAAAAGTATTAACATCGTCATTGAGTTAGAGGCAGCACAGGCCAGACTGGCAGTAATATAAATTCCTAGACCCCATAATAGTACAGGTCTTCGTCCGTACCGATCTGCTATTCCACCATAAAAAAAGTGAGCGATTGCATAGGCAACTAAAAAANAAATAAGAGTACTCTGTACCGAAAATACGGACACTTCAAAATATTGTGCTATGTCCGGCATAGATGGTAAAAAAATATTATATGCAATAGCGCTGCAAGATATTAGTGCTGTCATTAATGGAATTGTTGGTGGCTTGCGAATAATATTTATAAACCCAATAAAATTAATTGTATGACATAAAACTCTTTATNCTGCTTTGCTTTCAATGGTCCAAAAGCCTTGATGAGGATCTAGAACTAAGTGCATTGAATATAGATATTCATCGTTATATAGATAGTTGAACTTTTCGGTTTTCAAATTCTATGCTTTCTATGACTAGGTGTTTTCTAAATAACTTTTATTAAATGTTTCTATTTGTTATTTTTACGTTTAAATTTGTTTTTATGCTTACTTTTTTTTCTAGGCAAACTGCTTCTTTGACTTGAAAATTTATTTTCTTTATTCAAAGGATCTAATTCTTGCATCTCTAGACGTCGGATTTCATCTCTTAGGCTAGCAGCTTCTTCGAATTCTAGATTTGATGCTGACTCTTGCATTCTTTTTTCGAGGTTTTGTATGTGTGTTTTGAGATTGTTGCCAACTAGGTGAATGGTTTTTGAATCTCCTGTTTCTACAGTTACCCTATCACGTTCAAATACGCTATTAAGTATATTATCCATATTGCTACTGATGGATTCTGGTGTAATGCCATTAGCTAAATTAAATTCATTCTGCTTTTTACGACGTCTATTGGTTTCTTCTAATGCTAGCTTTAAGCTTTTTGTAATTGTATCAGCATANAGAATAACTCGACCATCTATATTACGTGCTGCTCTTCCAATTGTTTGGATTAAAGATGTTCTGGACCTTAAAAAACCTTCTTTATCAGCGTCAAGAATAGCTACTAATGCGCATTCGGGTATATCAAGACCTTCGCGCAAAAGATTTATTCCTATTAATATATCAAATACACCTAACCTCAAATCACGCAGAATTTCTATTCTTTCTAATGTTTCAATATCAGAGTGCATGTACCTTACGCGCAAACCCTGTTCGTGCATGTACTCAGTGAGATCCTCTGACATGCGTTTTGTTAGTGTTGTGACCAAAATGCGCATTCCATTTGACGCTACATCCCGACATTCTGCAATTAGATCATCAACTTGGGTCTCTACTGGTCTAATAATACATACTGGGTCTATGAGACCGGTAGGACGAACAATTTGTTCTGCAAATACTCCCCCAGATTGTTCAAGCTCCCAATTTCCCGGAGTGGCTGATAAGTATATAGTATCAGGACGCATGTCATACCATTCTTCAAATTTAAGCGGTCGATTATCTATGCATGATGGAAGCCGAAACCCAAAATTAGCCAGTGTTGTTTTTCTTGATAAATCCCCGCGAAACATACCGCCAATTTGGGGTACAGTAATATGGGATTCATCTACAAAAAGAATAGAATCGCTAGGTAAGTATTCAAATAATGTTGGGGGTGGTTCGCCTGGTTCGCGACCAGTCAGATGGCGGGAATAGTTCTCAATCCCAGCACAAGAACCAGTTGCTTGCATCATTTCTAAGTCAAATGTAGTCCGTTGCTCAAGTCTCTGAGACTCTAATAGTTTATTATGTTTATTTAATTCTTCAAGTCGAATAATTAATTCTGCTTTAATTGTTTTAACGGCCTGATCTAATGTAGGCTTTGGTGTTATGTAGTGTGAGTTAGCAAATATTTTTATTTCACTGAGATCAGCAGTTTTTTCTCCAGTAAGCGGATCAAATTCATAAATTGCTTCAATTTCATCACCAAATAAAGATAATCTCCAAGCTCTATCTTCAAGGTGAGCAGGAAAAATCTCTAGGGTATCCCCTCGAGATCTCAAGGTTCCTCTATAAAAATCTGTGTCATTACGTCTATATTGTAGTTCTGTAAGATCTCTGAGAATATTTGCGCGGTCTACTTGCTGCCCTATCTTATAGTTCTTAGTCATTTTTAGATATGATTCTGCATCTCCTATGCCATATATGCATGATACAGAAGCCACAATAATAACGTCTCTTTTTTCAAATAGCGCGCGGGTAGCTGAATGGCGCATTCGGTCAATTTGTTCGTTAATAGAGGACTCTTTTTCTATATATGTATCTGAACGTGGGACATAAGCTTCCGGTTGGTAATAATCATAGTACGAAACAAAATATTCAACCGCGTTATTTGGAAAAAAACTTTTCATTTCTGCAAATAGCTGTGCAGCTAATGTTTTATTAGGTGCTAATATTAATGCGGGTCGTTTAGTTAGTGCTATTGTTTGGGCGATTGTAAAGGTTTTACCGGAACCTGTTACTCCTAGAAGAACCTGATCATGATCTCCCTCTGTTAAACCACTAACAAGATCTTTTATTGCCTGTGGTTGATCTCCTGCGGGTTGATAATCTGATACAAGGTCAAAATTTGCTGCTGTGCTGCCAGCAGGGTGATCATTAATAAATTTACGGGCAGGCATCTTTTTTGTTGCCATTATGTAATTTGTTTGAATGTCGGCATTATTNGCCATTTTGTCCGTTTTTTTTAAGTTGTTGAGCACTATTTTATTGGGTTTTTATTACCAGTTACCAGTTTTCATAAGGTGTTATTTAGAAAAACACCACTATGTAAGTAAGCAAATAATATATTTACTTTATAATCAATAATTAATAACTGTTTCGTAAAATAATGGAATGTTTGAATAGTCACGAATCTAATATCAATTTTTTTAACTTTCTAACCTTGTATAGATTCAGAATGGATAATAAGTTCTCGACTATATGTTTTGAATTAAATAGGACTGAAATATGGGATTTCTTGCTGATAGACTAAGCAATATCAAGCCATCTCCAACTATTTCTATTAATGTTTTATCTCAGTCGATGAAAGCAGAAGGACGAGATGTAATAGGTTTAGCTGCAGGAGAACCAGATTTTGACACTCCTCAAAACATCAAAGATGCAGCACTTAAAGCAATGAATGAAGGCAAGACTAAATACGCACCACCTGCAGGTATACCCCTTTTACGTGAAGCGATTTGCCATAAACTTAAGATAGATAATAAGTTGGATTTTACTCCAGAACAGATAAGTGTGGGTTGTGGTGGCAAACAAACAATTTATAATGCTCTAACTGCTACAGTAAACCCGGGAGATGAAGTTATAGTGATGGCTCCCTATTGGGTGTCTTACACGGATATTACACTACTCTGTGGCGGAGTACCTGTAGTTGTCGAATGTACGGCAGAAAATAATTTTAAAATAACGCCAGAACAGCTAGAAGCGGCAATAACGCCAAAGACTAAATGGCTATTGATGAACTCACCTTGTAACCCAAGCGGTGCAGTTTATACTTCTAGCGAACTTATTGCTTTAGGAGAGGTATTAAAGAAACATCGACATGTATGGATAATGCCAGACGATATGTATGAAAAGATTCTTTATNACGGAGTTAATTTCTCTACTATTTCTCAAGTGGTCCCAGAGTTGGCCGATCGAACGCTAACTCTTAATGGAATGTCTAAAGCATACTGTATGACTGGTTGGAGAGTGGGATATGCCGCTGGTCCGACTGATTTNATTAAATCAATGAATATGATTCAATCTCAATCTACGACTTCAACTTCCACTATATCGCAGTGGGCTGCTATAGAGGCATTAACGGGGCCTCAAAATTTCATAGAAGAGAACAATAAAATATTTAAAGAACGCCGAGATATAGTGGTCTCTATGTTAAATCAGGTGAACGGAATAGAGTGTGATACACCACAGGGTGCTTTTTATGTCTACCCATCCGTAGCTGGCTTAATTGGTAAAATTACTTCAGAAGGTAAAAAGCTTAAGACTGATGCTGACATAGTTACGTATTTTCTTGAAAAAGAAGGAATAGCAGCAGTACATGGCGAGGCGTTTGGTTTGTCGCCATATTTTCGAATTTCGTATGCTACTGAAACAAAAATATTGGAAGAAGCCTGTAAGCGTATTCAAAGAGCTTGTGAAAGTCTCAAATAGATAAATTCTCTATATACAGTGTTTTATCTAATATAATCTAATTATAAATTAGTCATTTTTTTTAATTGATTAATAATAAAAAACTTATTCCTTAATAATCTTTCCCTTTTTGCTGGACTCANACCCATANTAAGTGAAACGATAAACAAGCTTAAAAGCATACGAGTGTTTATTGTGTCAGCCTCTGCTTTGTGGAGATGAATAAATGGCGAACACTGATAGTGTAGGCTCAAGATGTGTTGCGCTTGTGGGCCCTTATTTAAGTGGAAAAACTACTTTGCTGGAAGCAATGCTAGCAGGAACTGGGGCCATTAAGCGCAAGGGTTCTGTTAAAGAACGAAATACAATTGGAGACTCTTCTCCAATAGCGCGGAAACGACAAATGAGTATAGAGTTAAATATGGCTCATTGTCAGTTTATGGGCGAAAACTGGTCGATTATTGACTGTCCAGGTTCTGTTGAGTTTGCTCAAGATGGAAGAAATGCCCTGATGGCGGTTGATATTGCGGTTGTGGTTGTTGAATGTGATGCAACTAAAGCAAGAATTGTTTCACCAATTTTAAAATTTTTAGCAGACAACTCCATTCCCCATTTAATTTTCATTAATAAAATAGACAATTCTTTGTCTACACCAGAAGAAACAATGACGGCGCTACAGGAAGTAACAGCATTACCTCTGGTGCTTCGACATGTTCCTATTAGAAACGCAAATAAAACTACCGGCTATGTAGATCTTATAAGTCAGCGAGTTTACTCTTATAAATCCGGAGAACAATCTAGCGTAGTTGAGGTGTTGGCTGAGCTATCTAATTCGCAATCTGCAGCAAGACAAAACCTTCTAGAATCGTTTGCTGATTTTAATGATGAGTTACTAGAAAAACTTTTAGATGAAATAGTACCTAATGAAAAAGATATTTATAGACAGCTTGTTGAAAACCTAGCATCAGATAAATTGATACCAGTAATGATAGGAGCAGGAGAACTTCAGAGTGGAGTTTTTAGGCTCTGGAAATCATTGCGTCATGATACTCCGCATATTTCAAAAACAGCGCTANGGAGGGGCTTCGGTTCCACTGACAAAACATTNCTTCAGGTTTTTAAAACTACCCAAGCTAAGTCTGGGAAGTTGAGTCATGCACGTATATGGTCTGGCAACTTACATGACGGAATACAATTGGGTAGTAAACGTGTTGGCGGATTGTTCAAGGTTTTTGGCGCTGAATTACTAAAGATTAAAGAGGCAAGTGCTGGTGATGTAGTTGCGTTAGGTCGACTTAAAGATGTTAAAACAGGTGATGTATTATCTCATAATGGTTCTAGTGAGACTGGTAAGCCTTGGAGCACTGTTTTATCCCCCGTCTATTCTTTGTCGCTTAAGGCGGAGAATCATGACGATGAAGTAAAATTATCTTCGTCTCTAGCTAAGTTAGTTGAAGAAGATCCTTCTTGCTCTATAGAGCACAATCCAGAGACTCATGAGTTATTACTGCATGGTCAGGGTGAAATACATCTATCAGTTTCTAAAGAGCAGATTGCTGAAAAATATAATGTTCATGTAATAATGGATCTACCAAATATACCTTATAAAGAAACCATTAGTAGGCAGATAGAGCAGCATGCCCGACATAAAAAACAAAGTGGCGGTCACGGGCAATTTGGTGATGTTCAGGTTGAAATTAGCCCAAAGCCAAGAGGTAAGGGCTTTGAGTTTAGTAACCGCGTTGTAGGCGGAACGGTCCCTAAACAATACATTCCATCAGTTGAAACTGGTGTTAGAAATTATTTAAAACAAGGACCACTTGGATTTCCAGTTGTTGATATATCTGTATGCTTGTTTGATGGGCAGTATCATGCTGTAGATTCTTCAGATATGGCGTTTCAAATGGCAGCACAAGCTGCCATGCGCGAGGGTTTGCCTAAATGTAGACCAATCCTACTGGAGCCTATCTGTAAGGTAGAAATTGATACACCTTCNGATCTCACAAGCAAGGTAAATCAAATTGTNAGTGGTAGGCGTGGACAGTTACTTGGCTTTGAGCCTAAAGAAAATTGGAATAGTTGGGATATGGTAAATGCGTATTTACCTCAAGCGGAAATATCTGACCTAATTATTGAGTTGAGGTCTCTAACACAAGGCATAGGAAGTTTTCGTTATATATTTGATCATTTCCAAGAACTATCAGGCCGTGAGGCTGAAATAATAATTTCTAAACGGCAAAAAGACTTATCTTCTTAGATTTATTATTAAATATTGAACAGGGTATTATTAATAAATTCTAATGCCTTGTTGTATATTTTGGTATTCATCCTAAATATTTAGTAAATTGGTTTATGAATATTAGGCTAGACTATTTATAGATTAACTATAAGTTCAGATTCTAGTTAGAGTCCCATATTTATAAATTCAATTATATATTAGTCTGATAAATTGAGATCCAAATGGAAGTTTTTGAGAATATTATAGATGCTGTTGGACAAACCCCGCTTATAAGACTTAATAAAGTTGTACCTGATGGAGCGGCAAGNATTTTAGTTAAATGCGAATATATGAATCCNAGTGGTTCAATCAAAGACCGTATGGCTTCATTTATTATTGATAATGCCGAGAAAGAGGGTTTACTAAAACCTGGGGGTACTATTGTTGAAAATACGTCAGGCAATACAGGCCAGAGTTTAGCTATGGTAGCTGCAGTAAGAGGCTATCGTTGCATATTTACTCTGCCAGATAAGATGAGCCAGGAAAAAATAGATACAATGAGGGCTTATGGAGCAGAGGTTGTAATAACACCGACGGATGTTCCGGGTNATTCACCCGATCATTATGTTAATACAGCTAAAAGGATAGCAGAGGATACTCCAGGAGCTTTTTACGTTAATCAATATCATAATGAATGGAATATTGAAGCTCATCGACAATTTACGGGCCGAGAAATTTATGACCAGACAGATGGTGGAGATTTTGATGTTTTTATGGGTGGCACGGGAACAGGGGGAACTGTATCCGGCGTTGGACGATGGTTTAAAGAACATGCACCTAACGTTAAGATTATAGGTGTCGACCCTATGGGATCGGTACATTATCATTTATTTCACACGGGAAACTTACCTAAAGCTTATGTTTACCAGGTTGAAGGAATTGGTGAAGATATTAAATGCGATGCAATGGATTTTACGGTAGTTGATGACATGTTGCAGGTTAATGACAAACAATCTTTTGATATGGCTAGAAGACTCTTACGAGAAGAAGGTTTGTTTTGTGGAGGCTCCTCAGGCTCAATTATTCATGCTGCTGTTGAGGTGGCAAAAGANTTAGGGGCTAATAAAACTATAGTTGCAACTCTATGTGATTCTGGAACACGTTACATATCTAAATTTTTCTCTGATAAATGGATGAAAGATCAAGGTTTTCTTTAATTTTTTATAGTTAGTAATTATAATCAAAACCAAATGTTGTTTTAGGATTAGCTAAGTAGATTTTTTAATGATCTGCTTAAATAGCATTTATTTTATTATGCTAGTATTATTAGATATAATAAGTGTTAGTTAGCGAAAATAAATTGCTAGAATTTTTAATTTTAGATTAAAAGAGAAACTAAATTATGACCCAGATAGATGCTGATACTCAGATTGAACTAGAAGCTGAAACATTTCGAACTTTAGTAAAACATCTTAGAGATAACCCTGAAATTCAGAATGTTGACCTTATGAATTTAGCAGATTTTTGTCGTAATTGTCTTTCAAAGTGGTATAAAGCTGCTGCTGAAGATAAGGGTATAGAATTAGACTATGAACTAGCGCGTGAATTTGTTTATGGCATGCCTTATAGTGAGTGNAAGGCAAAGCATCAAAAAGAGATGACACCTGAACAAAAACTGAGATATGAAAATAAGAAGTCATAAAATTATGAAGAAAGACTGATATTTAGAACTTTTAATTCCTGATCTAAAATATATTAAAAGGGATTAATATTAAGTTGGTAAAATTATCTTAGATACAATTAATATACAAAACTTTTGAGACTGGAGAGACTAAAGATGGTCGATACAGGCATTATTGCTGCAGACCGCTTGCGGACTTTTATTGAACGTATAGAGAGGTTGGAAGAGGATAGAGCAACGCTTAATTCTGATCTAAAGGAAGTGATGTCTGAAGCAAAGGGGGCAGGTTTCGATACTAAGACTATAAGGCAAATTGTTCGTTTACGTAAACTTGAACCTACAGAACGTATTGAACAAGAGCAGCTGCTAGAAATATATAGGTCTGCGGTTGGGATATAAAACTTTATTAATAATGCAACCGGCCCCCATCAATGTTAATCATTTGACCTGTAATAAAATCACTATCCGGACAGGCCAAAAATAATAAAGCGCCTATTAAATCTTCGGGTAGCATATCGCGTTGAAATACGCGGAGACTACGATTCCATTCCCTAACGTCACTATAATCAGGGTGATTATAGAGACCCTCTGATTCGGTAAGGCCTGGCGCTATAGTATTGACGCAAATATTATCATCTCCTAGTTCTCGTGATAATGAACGCGTCATAGCCATAATTGCGCCCTTGGATGTCACATAATGCAAGAAATGTGAAACGCCACCCAATATTGTACCAGAACTTATGTTTATTATTTTACCGCGTCCGCAGCGTCGCATACTCGGTACGACAGCTTTAGTAGCCTGGAAAGTACCTCGTACATTTACTAACATTACTTTATCCCATTCATCTTCTTTAATTTTTTCAAATCCTTTTCGTCTTAAATCTGTAAATAAAGCTGCATTATTAACCAATATCTCAATGGGGCCATATTCGGATTCCGACCTTTTCACTAAATTATTTAAAGCTGTGTTATCGGTTACATCGCAAACTTGGGAAATGGCATCTCCACCATTTTCTATGATTGATTCAACTATAGGTTGACAGTCTAAAATATCAGATAATACAACTCTTGCACCTTCATTGGCCATTGCTTTGGCATACACTGCCCCTAGGCCCTGAGCGGCTCCAGTAATTAGCGCTACTTTTTTATTTAAACGTTTCATAATATTATTTCATATCAAATTATGAAATTGAAAGAAATTAGCTTTATATTATTCAGCTGCTTCCGCAGATGGCGCCTGAGGATCTAAAAATACACGTAATAAACTTTCTTCTTCTAATCTAGCTTTTTCAATATGATTTTCTTTAACATNACCAAAGCCTCGAATATGTTCAGGAATAGAAGCAATTGCGACAGCTAATTCATAATTTTCTTTATTTAGTTTACTTATGATTATATCAATGTTTTTTTCATAAGAATCTATTAACTGACGTTCTAATTTCCTTTCTGCAGAATAACCAAATATATCAAACATAGTTCCACGTAAAAATTTTAATTTAGCTATTATCTTGAATACGGACATCATCCAAGGGCCGAACTCTCTCTTGATAAGCTGTCCGGTTATGGCATCTCTTTTGCCAAACAGAGGGGGAGCTAAATGAAATTTTAGCTTATATTTACCTTCAAATTGATCTTTAAGACTCTTAGTAAAATTACCGTTTGTGTATAGTCTTGCTACTTCGTATTCGTCTTTATAAGCTAGTAATTTATAATAGTACTTAGCTACTGCTTCAGATAAATCTGTTAAACCCTTTGTTTTGTTTTTTTCAACATTTATAACTTTTTGCACAAGTTCTAAATAGCGATTACTGTAACTATTGTTTTGGTAATTAACTAACATATCAGAACGCTTATTAATTATATCTTCTAAAGTTATAGCTAACTTTGGTTCTTCAAGCCTCAGTGGTGTTATGGGTTTTGCTATTCTCTCAACTTTTACTTGATTAATCACCGTTCTACGACCCCATAAAAAAGCGTTTTTATTAAAATCAACGGCTACAGCATTTAATTCTATAGCTTTTTCCAGTGCCTCGGCAGATAATGGAATAAGCCCTTTTTGCCAAGCTATTCCTAACATAAATAGGTTTGTGGCGATAGAATCTCCTAACAATGCTGTAGCAAGCCTTGAGCCTTGGAAATAGCTGGAACCACCATCTCCTACAGCCACGTCAATTATCTTCGCCATCTCAGCGCCCATCAGATNCATATCTGGATTACGTGTAAAATCACCAGTTATTGTTTCTTGATTATTAATTACGGCTTGGGTTATGCCGGGTTGCATTTTAGCCAAAACATCAGGGCTTGCTGCGACCATTAAGTCGCATCCTATTATTGTTTTTGCGCAGCCGGCGGCGATCCTTACAGCGTGCAGATCTTCAGGCGTTCTGCCTATACGGATATGGCTAACAACGGCTCCACCTTTTTGGGCAAGTCCTGCCATATCTAGAACTGATACCCCCTTGCCTTCAATATGCGCCGCCATACCTAACAAAGCACCAATAGTTACAACACCCGTTCCACCTATACCTGTTACAATTATTCCAAAAGGCTCATTAAGTTCTGGTAGAGAAGGGTTTGGTAATATCTCGTTTGAAAACACTATATTTTCATCGCTACTGCCAGTATTAGTCATAGGCTTTTTAAGTTGCCCGCCATGAACAGACACAAAGCTAGGACAAAAACCATTTACACATGAGTAGTCTTTATTGCAGCTAGACTGGTCAATTGCTCTTTTGCGACCTAGCTCAGTGCTTATGGGAACTACCGATAGACAGTTTGATTTAACTGAACAATCTCCGCAGCCTTCACATACACCCTCATTAATCATAATTCGTTTTGGAGGGTCGGGGAATAGGTTGCGTTTACGACGCCTGCGCTTCTCAGCGGCACATGTTTGATCGTAAATAAGTACTGAGGTGCCTTGCCATTCACGCAGTTCTCTTTGGACGGGATCTAGTTGATCACGATGATATATTTTAACTCGGGGAGGAAACTTTGTTCCAGTCGGATATTTATCTGGTTCATCAGTAACTACAACTATTTTTGAAACTCCTTCAGCAGCAACTTGATGAGCGATTGAATTTACGGATAAGGGTCCGTCGAAGTGTTGTCCACCGGTCATTGCTACCGCATCATTAAAGAGTATTTTATAGGTAACATTAACTTTAGCTGCTACCGCNTGACGAATGGCTAAATAACCTGAATGGTAGTAGGTTCCATCACCAAGGTTTACAAATACGTGTTTGTCCTTTGTGAAGGGAGCCTGGCCAACCCAGCTAACACCTTCGCCACCCATATGAGTATAAGTTGCTGTGTTGCGGTCCATATATAGTGACATAAAATGACATCCGATTCCAGCCAGGGCACGACTACCTTCCGGTACTTTTGTTGATGAGTTGTGAGGACAGCCTGAGCAGAAATAAGGTATGCGTTTAACAGTTTCAGGTTGTTGCGCCAGCGACGATTCTTTTCGAACAATAAATTCAAGGCGTTCTTCTAATTTGTCTGTTTTCGGGACATGACCAAGACGAGAAGCTATTACTTGCGCAATTTGTCCAGGGTTTAACTCGCCTGAGGAAGGAAGGAGCCATTCTCCATTTTCGTCGCGTTTACCGACTACTAGTGGACGTGATCCATGATGCCAATTATATAATTGCTCTTTGACTTGGTCCTCTATAAGTCCACGTTTTTCTTCAACTATTAATATTTCTTTAAAACCTTCGGCAAATTCTCTTAAACTTTCTGGTTCAAGAGGCCAAGGCATACCTACTTTATACAAGCTTATACCAATATCTTTTGCTTGCTCCTCACTAATACCTAAATCATCTAGGGCTTGTCGAACGTCAAGATAGGATTTACCTGTAGTAATAATTCCAAGTTGTCGATTTGTGCTAAGAATCACTGTTTTATCTATCTTATTAGCTCTTGCAAAAGCTTTAACAGCTTGAAGTTTATACCTATGAAGGCGGTCTTCAGAAATGAGAAAATCATCTGGCCACCGAATATTTAGGCCGCCTTCTGGCATTAAAAAGTCATTAGGGTTTATGATGTTTATACGATGAGGATCAACGTATACTGATGCAGAACTATCTACAGTTTCAGCTATCGTCTTAAATCCAACCCAGCAGCCAGAAAACCTACTCATTGCCCATCCATACAGACCCAGGTCAAGAAAGTCCTGAACTCCTGCTGGATTTAAAACAGGAATCATTGCATCTACGAAACCGTATTCGGATTGGTGCGCTGTCGTAGATGATTTGCAGGTATGATCATCCCCCGCCAGCAATAATACACCCCCATTTGGGGAAGAGCCGGCTAGATTACCATGTTTCAGTACGTCACCTGAGCGATCTACCCCCGGCCCTTTACCATACCACATTCCAAATGCACCGTCATAGTTTGAATTTGGAAATAAGTTAAGCTGTTGGCTACCCCAAATAGCAGTAGCTGCTAGGTCTTCGTTAATACCTGGCTGGAAGACAATATGGTGTTTATCTAGAAAAACTTTAGCTCTTTGCATTTGTTGATCTAATCCACCTAAAGGTGAACCACGATATCCGCTAACGTAACATGCAGTATTAAGGCCTGCTTTCTCATCTCGAAGACGTTGCATCATGGGCAACCTAACTAGGGCCTGTGTACCAGTTATATAAACCGTACCTGTTTCTAGATCATACTTGTCATCAAGATTAACAGCAGATAAAGCCAATATTACCTCCGTTGAGTAAACTATCGGGCATGTTATTTTGGTTAACTATTAGTTAATTTTAAATATAGTATTTTAACACTCTTTGTTAAATATTGCTTTAGTATATTATCCATTCTTGTTCTTATAATGGATTTGGGCAAGATATATTATTAGATATAATTAATTTTTTAGGAAGGTTTATGCGCTAGAATCGTTAAAATAAGTTAGGTGTAAACTAAATTTACTTTCATCTGTCATAATAAATTAGCTTTTAAGGAAAATAATAGTGTGACAATTTTAGTTACTGGAGCCGCTGGTTTTATTGGCATGCATGTTGCTCAAGCGTTATTAATGCGGGGTGAAGAGGTTATTGGTGTAGATAATATCAATAGCTATTATGACGTTAGTTTGAAGGAAGCTAGGATTGCGCTTTTAAAAACGTATAATAATTTTAAATTTAAAAAAATAGATATTGCTGACCAGGAAGCGCTTTTTTCACTTAAAGACGGAATTACTCGTATTGTTCATTTAGCTGCTCAGGCTGGAGTCAGATATAGTATTACCAACCCGGAAAGTTACGTAAGCTCAAACTTAATAGGACATCTTAATGTAATTGAGTTTGCTCGGCGCATTGAAAATAAACTAAGCAATATGGTTTATGCGAGTTCATCATCAGTATACGGAAATAATACTAAATTACCTTTTTCTGTCGATGATAGGACTGAGAAACCTATTTCTTTTTACGCGGCAACCAAGCTAGCTGATGAGTTAATGAGTTATGCATATAGCCACACTTATGGTTTTCCACAAATTGGTTTGAGGCTTTTTACCGTATATGGTCCATGGGGTAGACCTGATATGTCAGCATATATATTTACATCAAAAATTCTGTCCGGGAAAAAGATACCTGTGTATAAGCATGGCGATATGCAACGAGACTTTACATATATAGACGATGTTGTTGATGGGATTCTGTCGGCTTTGGACAAGCCGCCTAAAAATAATATTCCTCATCATCAGATATATAATTTAGGTAATAATAAAGCTGAATCACTTATGAGATATATAGGTGTTATTGAAAAGGCTCTTGGTAAAGAGGCTATAATTGATTTTCAACCGCTTCAAACTGGCGATGTTCAGTCAACCTTCGCCGATATAAAATCTAGTCAGCGTGATTTGGGATACTATCCATCCACTACCATAGATGAAGGGATTCCTAGGTTTATTAGATGGTATTTTGAATACCACCAATTATAGTTAATTTAGTCTTTTTTAGAGCGTCCATATAAATCATCCAGCCGATCACCATATATTTTCGTTATCTGGTGACGACGCGGTTTCAATGTTGGTGTCATTAGTCCGTTATCAATAGTGAAACTTTCATTCGCAATTATGAAACGTCTTATTTGTTCTATTTGTGAAAGGTTTGTATTAACCTTATCAACGGCCTTTTTAAGTTTTTGCTGAAAAGAATCTAAATTTTTTATACTTTCTAGATTAGGTTCAAGATTATCATTTTCTTTAAATGTAGATAGAAATTCCTCGCTAGGATATATTACGGCCACAAGGTGAGAACGTTTGTCTCCGTAGACCATTGACTGAGAGATTTCAGAGGCAAAATTTAATGCATTTTCTACGCGTTGAGGCGAAATATTATCGCCTCCAGAGTTTACAATTATATCTTTTTTTCGATCTGTAATTTTAATATAACCATCATTATCTATTTCAGCTATATCTCCAGTATGAATCCAACCGTCCTTTAAAATTTCATCTGTTAATTCTTTTAAGTTCCAGTAGCCATTCATTATAAGTTCACCCCGAACCAAGAGTTCATTATCAGGGGCTAGTTTTACTTCAACACGCGGGACGGGAGGACCTACGGTATCAATTTTAATACCATTAAGGTCTAGAGGATTACAGCTAACTATTGGAGCTGTTTCTGTCATTCCATATCCCTGAGCTAAGCGTACCCCCAGAGAGTGAAAAAATATCCCTATATCATAATTTAATGGGGCGCCTCCTGAAATAAAAGCTTTTAATTTACCTCCAAATCTAGCTGCAACTTTAGCACGCACTAATTTACTTAGTATTTGGTTTTGAATTTTTTCATAGAAGTTTAATTTGTTTGATCCCTGCTCATATTCTTTTATTCCTAATGCGATAGTTTTATTAAATAATTTTGCTGATAAACCGCCCTTTCGTTCTACTCCGGATACGATGCGTTGGTACATATTCTCATACAGCCTTGGGACAGCAGCCATCATAGTTGGATGTACTTCTAGCATGTTAGCCGAGAGGCGATCGATGCTTTCAGCGTAGTAAATTTCTGCTCCAATAGAAATTGGCATATAAAGGCCTGCTGTATGTTCATATGAATGGCTTAGGGGTAGGAATGATAAAAAGACCTCTGCATTAAGGTCGAGTAAATTACTTTCCTGGAACAAATGGTGTGCCCCAAAGCAATTACTTAAAATAGCTCCGTGACTTAACATAACACCTTTTGGTTTACCCCCAGTGCCTGAGGTATAAATTATACAAGCGGTATCAGATCTAGAGATATTTTTTACCACATTAGCTATATCATTCGACAATTTACTGCCACTTTTTATTAGATCAAACCAATCAATAATATCTAATGTTAATTTTTCTTCTTTTAGCTCTTCCATAGATATAATAGTTTTAACATTATCTACTTCATTAGCTGCTGGAATAACATTTTGAGCTAGTTTCTGTGAAGATACGATTACAACTTCAGCACCACTATCATTCAGTATATGTATGTTATCATCAATTGTATTAGTTGTGTAAGCTGGGACAGTGAATGCACCTGCTGACATAATAGCTAAATCAGCTATAGGCCATTCTGGACGGTTCTCTGAAATTAAGACAACACGATCGCCAGGTTTGACTCCTATAGATATTAAACCTGTTGCCAGAGCGCTTATATCAGACCTTGACTCAGACCATGTTATTGATTTCCACCCATCATTAGATTTACCCCAGAAAAGTGGTTTATCAACGAGTTCGTCAGCCTTAGAAAAAAACATATCTGGCAGAGTTTTCCAGGAATCATAATTTTGAGAATAATTCATATTTTTTACCTCTGGCTACAACTTTTTATTTATGGGTTTAGAATTTAATTATTTGACCTGTTGCTCTAATAGTTAATCAAGCTTATCTGTTACTTTAATTAAATTAAAGCTGTGAGAAATATTTTGAAGAAATTATTTGCCCCCGCATCCGCTTCATTGTCGTCTAAAGTCCTTGGTGATCTTCCAGAATGGAATTTAGATGATTTGTTTCCAGGTATTGATTCTGATTTTCTAAAAAATTTGTTAGAGCGTACTGATGCACAAGCGAAGTTACTAAATACTAAATATAGTGGAAAAATTGGAAATATCTCTGCTTCTGATCTAGCTAAAGTTATAGTGGAGTATGAGGAAATAGACGAAAGTTTAGCGCGTATTATGAGTTATGCGTCATTAGTGTATGCAGCCGATATGTCAGATCAAGAATCTGGTCGATTTTATCAAAGTATGCAAGAGCAGGTAACTGATATAGCTACGCAATTATTGTTTCTCACTTTAGAGATAAATAAAATAGATGATCCGACGATGAAAAGAAATTTAGCTGATAATGCTTTAGCTAAATTTGAGCCCTGGTTAAGAGATGTTAGAGCACTGCGACCACATCAACTGTCAGATGATATAGAACGATTATTACTAGAAAAGCAGGTTGTAGGGAAGTCAGCTTGGATAAGATTGTTTGATGAAACGATGGCTGATCTCAGGTTTGAAGTGGAGTTAATAACTGGTACAAAAACCTATACGAGTGCAGAAGTATTTAATTTGCTTTCAGATAAGAATAATTCTATCCGCAAAGCTGCTGCTATCTCAATCGGAAAAGTGCTAGCTGATAACGCTCGTGTGTTTACTCTGATTACAAATACCTTGGCTAAGGATAAGGAAGTTGAGGATAAATGGCGCCACTTTAAAGAGCCAGTATCTAGCCGCAACTTATCAAATTTTGTTGAAGATGATGTTGTTCATGCTCTTGTCACATCAGTAAAAGAAAGGTTTCCAGATCTTTCACATCGTTATTACGCATTAAAAGCTAGGTGGTTTGGTAGCGACCATCTAAATTATTGGGATCGTAATGCTCCATTACCAGATAATAATGAACCTATTATACCATGGCATGATGCGGTTGATACTGTTCTAGAATCCTACAGAAGGTTTTCTCCTAAACTTGCTGATATAGGTAAAGATTTTTTTGATAATGATTGGATTGATGCACCAGTACGTGATGGCAAATCGCCTGGTGCATTTGCACACCCAACAGTTCCAAGTGTGCATCCATATCTACTTTTGAATTATCAAGGAAAAACTCGAGATGTTATGACGTTGGCGCACGAGTTGGGGCATGGGGTGCATCAGGTTCTTGCTGGATCTCAAGGTCATTTAATGTCTGATACTCCTCTAACTCTTGCCGAAACTGCGTCAGTTTTTGGTGAAATGTTAACTTTCCGAAAAATGCTTGATGATACTTCAGATGTTTTAAAAAGACGGGTCATGTTGGCCTCTAAGATTGAGGATATGATAAATACAGTTGTGCGCCAAATAGCTTTCTTCGAATTCGAGCGTAGAGTTCACACTCAACGTTCAAAAGGAGCGCTTCTCACAGAAGAAATTTGTGATATTTGGATGGAGGTGCAATCAGAGAGTCTAGGTCCTGCAATATTGCTTGAGGACGGTTATAGACATTATTGGAGCTATATACCTCATTTTATTCATTCCCCCTTCTATGTTTATGCATATGCTTTTGGAGATTGCCTCGTAAATTCTCTGTATGCAGCTTATCAAGAAAAGCCACAAGGTTTTGAATTAAAATATCTTGATATGTTAAGAGCTGGTGGTTCATTACGTCATAAACAACTACTAGCTCCATTTGGTATTGATGCTTCTGAGCCTGCTTTCTGGCATCAGGGATTATCTGTAATCTCGAGCTTAATTGATGAACTAGTTCAAATGGATATAGAAAAGTAGAGATCAGAGCTAACTAATATGTAAATTAAACGAATATTTTATCAAATATACTTTAATAAAATATTACTTTTATTTATACCAATCGTAATGATTAAATGTACTGGTAACGGTGTTTGTAAATATTAATATTTTATAATTAAAACATGTTTGAGTGTTCTTTAAACATTTATAGGATCATATATTGCATATTTTTAAATTTATTAACCATTTTAGTGTATTTTTACGGTTGTAAGACTTGTTCTAAGTCGTTTCTATCGGCATATTCCGCGCTCAATAGATAATATCAAATTATGTTTTTAATTGATGTCTTTTGTAAAAGTCGCATACACAAGGTATTTACATTATGAAGATTGCTATTCCGCGGGAACGCAGAGCACATGAAAGTCGTGTCTCAGCTACTCCCGACACTGTTAAAAGATTTGTGAAGATGGGGGTTGAAGTTAGTGTCGAATCAGGAGCTGGAGAGAAAGCTGCTATTCTTGATAAGGCCTATATTGATGCAGGTGCAAAAGTTTATCCAACAAGAGAGGAAACTTTCTCAGGTGCTGACATCATATTGAAAGTACAAAGACCTCGTACTACTTCTGATGGTGGCGCAGATGGCTTGTCTGAATACCCTGATGGTTCGATTCTAATTGCTCTGCATAACCCTTTTGGTGATCCTATAGGTATAGAACACTATGCAAAAAAGAGTATAATTTCTTTTGCTATGGAGTTTTTACCACGAATCAGTCGAGCTCAATCTATGGATGTATTAAGTTCGCAAGCCAATTTAGCAGGCTATAAAGCCGTAGTAGATGCGGCAGCACAGTATGGACGCGGTATACCTATGATGATGACTGCAGCTGGGCGTGTTAATCCGGCAAGAGTATTTGTCATGGGCGCCGGCGTTGCGGGACTACAAGCAATTGCAACGGCCCGTAGGATTGGAGCTGTTGTTTCTGCCACTGATGTAAGAGCGGCGGCCAAAGAAGAGGTGGAAAGTCTCGGGGCTAGTTTCGTTATGGTAGAACCTGACGAAGATGAAACAGGTCAAACGGATGGTGGTTATGCTAAAGAAATGTCGGAAAGCTATAAACGTCGGCAAGCTGACTTAGTCGCTAAACATATAGCTGATCAGGACATTGTAATAACGACGGCACTTATTCCTGGTAGGATAGCGCCTGAATTAATTAATAACGGGATGATTGAGTCTATGCGAGCGGGTTCAGTTATAGTTGATTTAGCTGTAGAGCAGGGTGGCAATGTTACACAGAGTGTAGGAGGAGAGGTCGTAACTACTGATAATGGAGTGATTATCATGGGTCATTATAATCTACCTTCAAGATTAGCTTCTGATTCTTCTGCTCTTTATGCTCGTAATTTATTAAATTTTGTTGAATTAATGATTAATAAAGAAACTAGTGAACTTGAAATAGATTGGGAAGATGAAATAATTACCGGTTCGTGTCTCACACGTGAAGGTAAAATTGTCCATCCAGCTTTATTACCAAAAAATGAAGTTCCAGAAAAACAATTAAATGAAACTGAGATTAGTGAAGAGAATATGATATCTAATAACGATGAAGGGGACTGAATCAATGGATTCTAATACCCTGGCAGGTAATGCTGTAAAACTTGCAGAAGAAATACAAAGTGTTTCCGTAAAAGCAGCCACACTAGCAGAAGAGGCTACAACATTAGCTATAACCACAAAAGAGTTAGCTAACGAACCTTTTGTGTTTCTTTTTACGATTTTTGTTTTAGCTGTATTTATAGGTTACTATGTGGTCTGGAGTGTTACACCCGCGCTTCATTCGCCATTAATGGCAATTACAAATGCAATCTCATCAGTGATTATTGTTGGAGCGCTTATTTCAGCAGGTCCTGTTGAATGGAACTTAGCTAAAATATTTGGTTTTATTGCCGTCGTATTAGCTTCGATCAATATATTTGGTGGATTTATAGTAACGCAGCGTATGCTCCAGATGTTTCGACAGAAACGATAGGGGGGCTTTTAAATGTCTGCATCTTTATCAGCTTTTTTATACTTGTTATCAAGCGTTTGTTTTATAATGGCGCTTCGTGGTCTTAGTTCACCAAAAACTGCACGAATGGGAAATATCTACGGTATTTCTGGCATGGTAATAGCTGTTTTAACTACGCTGGCTTTACCCGGAGTCATATCATTCGGAACTATTATTATTGGTGTATTAATAGGCGGCGCTATCGGAACCATAATAGCTTTGCGTATAGAGATGACCGCATTGCCACAGCTTGTAGCGGCATTTCATTCTTTAGTAGGGTTAGCCGCTGTTTTTGTTGCGGGAGCGGCTTTCTATTCCCCCGAATCATATGGAATAGGTGTTGTTGGTGATATTAAGATAGCTAGTTTGATTGAAATGTCTATTGGCACAGCGATAGGTGCTATAACATTCACTGGTTCAATTATTGCTTTTGGTAAACTGCAAGGACTTGTTTCAGGAAAGCCATTAATATATTCGGGTCAACATGCCGTAAATTTGGCATTAGGCGTTTTATTGGGATTGGCTGTAATATGGCTATGTATAGCTCAAACTCAGTCAGCTTTTTGGGTTATCGTTATAATTTCTTTACTACTGGGTGTTTTGATTATTGTGCCTATTGGTGGAGCAGATATGCCAGTAGTTGTTTCAATGTTAAACTCTTACTCAGGCTGGGCTGCAGCCGGAATAGGTTTTACATTAGGAAACCCACTTTTAATCATAATAGGGGCATTAGTGGGCTCATCCGGAGCTATCTTAAGTTATATTATGTGCAAAGGAATGAATCGTTCGTTCATGAATGTTATACTCGGTGGTTTTGGTGGTGAGACGTCCGGTGCTGTTGATGATACAGGAGATAGAGCAGTAAAACAGGGAGCAGCAGCTGACGCGGCCTTCATTATGGAGCAAGCTTCATCTGTTATTATTGTACCTGGCTATGGTATGGCAGTTGCACAAGCCCAACATTCGCTGGCTGAAATGGCAAATCTTTTGGGAGAGCGTGGAGTGAATGTTCGTTATGCCATACATCCGGTCGCTGGAAGAATGCCTGGGCATATGAACGTTTTATTAGCTGAGGCTAACGTACCTTATGAAAATGTGCTTGAGTTAGACGAAATTAATCATGACTTTGCGTCTAATGAAGTTGTTTTTGTAATTGGAGCGAATGACACTGTTAATCCTGCTGCTAAAACAGAAAAATCTAGTGCCATATATGGCATGCCTGTATTGAATGTAGAGGAATCGGGTACCGTATTAGTAGTTAAACGGTCCATGGCATCGGGCTATGCCGGAGTTGATAACCCTCTCTTTTTTCTTGATAATACAATGATGTTATTTGGTGACGCTAAGAAGATGTGTGAGGATATAGTCAAAGCTTTGCAAGGAACCCATTAAGATTAGTCTATATTCCAGATCAATTTTTTAATTGCTTAGTAGATTGTTTAATACGTAGGACTGCCTAACATATAAATCGGTATTCTTGGGACCCACACATAGGTCCCAAGAATACCGATTTTTTGTTTAAAGGTGTGAATATCCAAATTGGATAATATAAAAGTACGACGTTAGTAGCCTTCCCGTTCTTTACGTTTTCGAGCTAGCTTACGAGCTCTACGGACTGCTTCTGCCTTTTCCCGCGCTCGTTTCTCTGACGGTTTTTCATAACTCCGACGTAGCTTCATTTCGCGGAAAACACCCTCACGCTGCATTTTTTTCTTTAGCGCTTTGAGGGCTTGGTCGACGTTGTTATCACGTACAACGACTTGAACTATGGTACTCACCTCCTTAAATGTTCTATTATAATTCTAAAAGTCCCTCATTTTTAGCCATCATATTTGTTATGTTACTTAATAAAAGAGAGCGGCCGGTTTCCTAGCACAAGGTTTTGTATATGCCAAGTGTTTCTTCTAGTTTTTCTTTATCAGATATTGTAGCTGCACACGAGATGGTAGAAGACGCACATCATATAGGAAATGTTATAATAAATATAGTTTAGTGTCATATTTACCTATTAGGTAATTTTAAATTATTCTGTAAACCTCTCCCTTAAGTAGCTTGGTGGTTTTAATAAAATCCTAGTGATCCAATTTATCTAGGCCCCATGCGTATTGCTCCATCAAGTCTTATGGATTCGCCATTAAGCATAGGGTTTTGAATTATACTAGTAACTAGCTGCGCATACTCACTTGGCTTTCCTGCTCGTTTAGGAAATTGAGCTGATTCTAGGAGACGTTGGTAGGCTTTTGGGGGCATAGATTCAAAAAGTGGGGTATCGAATGGACCGGGTGATATAGTCATTACGCGAATGCCTTCTCGAGCAAATTCTCGTGCTAACGCGATGCCCATTCCAACTACACCGGCTTTAGATGCTGCATAAGCGGACTGACCGACTTGTCCTTCATATGCCGAAGTTGAACCCGTATTAATAATAACGCCTTTCTCACCTTCAGAGCTTGTTTCCTTTTTGATCATATCAGCCGCTACTAGGCGTATCATATTGAAAGTACCAGTAAGATTAACTCGTATAGTTTGTTCGAACCATTCTAGATCCACAGGCCCTGTTTTCCCTACAACGGCAGCACCTGGTCCGATTCCAGCACAATTTACTAATATACTAGGTATCCCATGTGCACTTCTCGCCTGTTCAAGAGCTTTTTGTGCATCATCCCCACTGCCAACATCGCACTTTATTGCGAGGCAACCTATCTTATCTGCTGTATTTTGAGCGCTTTCATAATGTTGGTCTAATATTGCTACCTTTGCCCCTGCAGCTACCAAGGCTGCAGAAGTTGCTGCGCCGAGTCCAGATCCACCTCCGGTTATAATTGCTGATTGACCATCAATATTCATCTTTCACATGCCTTTCATATGTTATCTACTATGTTTTAGTTTTTTCTACTTCTTTTTTATTCATCACTGCCCGTAATGCTTTCAGACCGTCATTAACAGCTGGAGCGCCAGCATAAGTAAACATCTGAAATATAACTTCTGCAATTTCTTCAGGTGTACAACCAACATTTAAGGCACCGTAAATATGTACTTGAAGTTCTTCTGATTTTCCCATTACGGTTAATGCAGATATCACCGTTAATTGTCTTGTCTTATGAGAAATTTTTTCTCTTGCATACATAGAACCTGATATGAAGTGAGTAAGATCTAGGGCTAATTCAGAATCGAATGAATCCCATAAATCAAAAACTTTTTCTCCTGTAAGACCATCAAAATACAGTTTTTGTATCCTTGCTCTGTCCTTTTGCTGATTTTCTAATGATTTAGCCATCGGTATTATTCTCCATAATGTATTAACTCAATATAGTTAATATTAATGAGCTTGAGGCTCTATCTACACGGCTTTTAATTGGCCATTAAATATATAATAATTATTTTTATAAATATTAACTGTAAGATTTTTATTGCTAGGGATAAAAATAAAGATAAATGATGAATTTATAACACTATATGAGCAGTATTAAATATTATTATCGGTATGACTTATGTCGTATATGTTATAATATTTTAAATGAAGAGGAGCACGAAAATGACTGGTAAAAACCTGAATTTTGCATTTGCTGTTGCCCCTGTCGGAACTATAGGTCTATCAGATGCGCAACTTTATGAAGAGGTCATAACTGATTGTAGACTAGGTTATTCACTAGGCTATGATAGTGCTTGGATGTTAGAGCATCATTTTTCGGATTATTTTCCTACTCCTAGCCCTCTTATGTTTATGGCCAACCTAGCCCCACAGTTTCCAGGGCTTGGTTTTGGTGCAGCAGTTTTAGTAGCGCCTTGGTATAACCCAGTTCGCTTAGCTGGTGAAATAGCTATGTTAAGCAATTTGTGTAGCGGAAATCTCTATTTAGGTCTTGGGCGTGGTACAGCGAAACTTGAGTATGATGTATTTGATATAAATATGGAGGAAGCTCGTGATCGTTTCAAAGATTGTTATGAAGTTTTAAAAAGAGCCCTAAATGGTGACGAATTTTGTTATTCAGGAAAGTATTATAATACGAACCGTAGTATAAAAATTCGCCCAACTCCAAATACTGAGCGAATTCATTTATATGGAGCGCTTGGTAGTCCGCAAAGTGCTACTATCATGGCTGAGATGGGATTGGCCCCACTTAACACATGTCAATTTCCGTTTCATGTTCTTGAGAAGGCAATGAATGCCTGGAGTCAACAGGCTACCTTAAGTGGTTATCCCAGTGATACAAGAAGGCCAGTTATGGCTCATACAATATTAGCTGATAGTGATGATGAAGCGATAGATTTAGCGCGCACACATTTATCTAAATTTTTTAAACTACAGTCTGAACACTATGAAGCAGAATCTGATTTTTGGATTGACATTAAGGGATATGAGCAGTTTAGCCGTTTTTTTAAAAACCTCACTTTGTTGTCTAACCCTGATAATATTGATAATTTTTCTAGCCATAACCTAGTAGGATCACCTAAGAAAATATGTACTCAAGTTGAAAAGCTTATGGCCATTGGCTTTAACCATATTATAGTGCATCCCGCAACCGTCGGTGTTCCAAGAGAGCTGCGCCATGGAGTACTGAAGCAGTTTGCAGAAAAAGTGGCGCCTGAATTTACATCCAACTTCTCAAAGGCTGCTTAATAGTATTCTTTGATTAATCTAGCCTTTTATTATTAAGTTCTATTTTTAAACTCATCTAAGGTAATTCATATGACTATTTTATTGTATGATTTGGTTGGTCAGGATGACCGCAGATTCAGCTCTAATTGTTGGCGAACGAAAATGGCATTGGCCCATAAGGGATTAAGTTTTTCAACAATACCAACAAAGTTTACAGAGATACGCAATATTGGTGACGGATCTTTTACGACTGTGCCGGTTATAGATGATGATGGCACCTGGATATGTGATAGTTGGACTATCGCAAACTACCTTGATGAAAGATATTCCGATCGTTCGCCTCTATTGGCAGGTAGTGATGGATATCAGCATGCTCTTTTTGTACAGGAGTGGGCTGTTAGTAGAATTAGCACCTTGGTGTTCACAATGATTGTCGAGGACATATATGCTCAGTTAACCCCAGAAGATAAAGAGTATTTTCATATGACGCGTAGTAAACGTGTTGGTCGTAACATTGATGGTATACAAGAAGGACGCGAACACCGGCTTTTAGATTTATATGAAAGGTTAGAGCCCATGAGAAAAGTTTTGGCTGAGTCACCTTTTCTTGGTGGTGATTATCCATCCTATTCCGACTACGTAGCTCTCAGTCCATTTATTTGGGCGCGGACGGTTAGTGCCTTTGCAATTATTAAATCAGGGGATCCTGTTTATGATTGGTTTCAGCGCGTACTAGATCTCTATGATGGTTTAGCGCGTGCTAATCCAGGTTATGATTGGTAACTAAATATTTAAAAATATGATAGGAAGTATAAATGACTAAGGTCGAGTTTAAATTAGGCACCTTTTCTATTAATGGTAATAACCCGTATGTGGGATTGGTTATAGATGAAGTAATTTATAACTTATCCTTTGTAGCTAAAGCATATGGAAAAAATGTTTTATCCACGACTGATAGCATTCATGAAATTCTTAACAGATGGGAAGCTAACTTTGATGCGCTTCGATATATTACGGAATTTGTAAGTGATAACGGCCGAGATGCTGCTGATTGGGGGGGGGTAAAAAAACTATCAGACCTTAAAGTCCTTCCGCCAATTTTAAAGCCGTCAAAAATGATTTATGCTGCTGCGAATTATGGAGGCCATATTAGAGAAATGCTGAATGCAGGCACAGCTCAAAATGATGAAGAACGGGATAATATGCTTGATAGAGATAAAGCTCGGGTAAGGCCTTATTCTTTTCTTAAATCACCCAGTTCTTTGGTTGGGGCTTTTGATGATATTATACTGCCACCTGAATCTAAGAAGGTGGATTGGGAAGTGGAGTTGGCACTAGCCGTGGGTAAAGTGGCTAAGCGTGTGCCAGCTGAAAAAGCTTTAAAATATGTTGCAGGATATATGACAACAAACGATATAACCGCAAGAGATGCCCAAAGCCGCCCTGATTGGCCAACTTTACGAACTGACTGGTTTACGGGAAAGAGCCATGATACCTTTGCTCCGATGGGCCCATATTTTGTTCCCGCTGAATTTATTGGTGATTATCGGGATATTAACCTATCCCTTAAGGTTAACGGCCAAATTAAACAAAATGATTTAGCGGGTGAAATGGTTTTTTCTGTTGAAGAACAAATTGAGCATGCCTCGGCCCAGATTTCACTTTATCCAGGGGATATTATTTCGACAGGTACCCCTGAAGGGGTTGGACACGGCAAAGGCACTTATCTTAAAGATGGCGATATTGTTGAAGCGAATGCTGAAGGCCTGGGCGTTCAAATTTGTAATGTTTTTGACGAGAGATAGAGTTTTTTCAGCAAACTTTAATAATTAAAGAAACAATATAATTAAAATTTTATAAGGAGTATTTATTTTGGCTAATGTTGCAAATATAGAAGATTTTGCTCCCTTAGATGCTATACCTTCGGCCTATGGTCAGGTTAGTCATGAAGAATGGGAAACTCGTGTTAATCTAGCAGCTTGTTATCGGTTAGTTGATCTTTATGATATGTCCGACATGACCCGCACTCATATTTCAGCTAAAATACCTGAAGAAGAAGCTTTTCTTCTAAATCCGTTTGGCCTCATGTTTAATGAAATCACTGCGTCAAGTCTTATCAAGGTTGACATAGAGGGCAACGTGTTAAGTGATAGCCCATATAAAATTAATCCTGCCGGTTATACCATACATAGTGCAGTGCATGAAGCTAGAGAAGATATAAATTGTGTTTTGCACACGCACTCTATTGCTGGAATGGCAATTTCTGCAATTGAATGTGGTTTTTTACCTATAAGTCAGCATGCCATGCGTCTTTATAATCGGGTTGCCTATCATGACTATGAAGGACTTGCTTTCAATCTAGATGAACGTGAACGTTTAGCGAATGATTTAGGCTCTCACCATTGTATGGTATTACGTAATCATGGCCTCCTTACTGCTGGGCGTACTATTGATGAGGCGTTTTCATTGATATTTTATATGGAAAAATGCGCGCGCAGTCAGCTTCAGGCTATGGCCTCCGGAGCAAAATTAATTATTCCTTCTGACGAGGTTTGTGAGCATGCTGCCAAACAGTTTGATAAGAATGTGAATATTTCTGTACGCGATTGGCCGGGACATCTGAGAAGGTTAGATTCAGTTAACCCAGGGTTTCGCGAATAATTAATTCACGTATTCCAACTATAGGCTGATTGTCCATAAGCGTTTGATGAACTAGGAGTGATGAAAGAAAAAGTAAACGTTAAAGAATTATATAAATTTAAAAGCAGGTATCGAACCAATAAGTAGCTAACGGTTTGTAAACTTAGCTAGTCATAGTAGCGAGAATAGCGATGATAGATGTAAAGCTGGCGAGAAAGAGCCAAGAGGCTGACGCTATTAAACCACTTGTATCAGATGCTATGATTTTGTCTGAAGTAGATACGTTTCCTAAGCTTTTAAAGAGTCATTCTATGCGACGCGGCTCAAGTGTAGCCATGCGTGAAAAAGATTTTGGTATTTGGCAATCCTGGACATGGCATGAAGTAGCAGAAGAGGTAACCGCTCTAGCGAATGGTCTTGCTTCACTTGGTCTGGCTCGAGGAGATTCCATAGCTATTATAGGAGATAATCGTCCTAGGCTTTACTGGACAATGGCTGGTGCCCAATCATTGGGTGCAATTCCAGTTCCCATGTATCAAGATTCTGTAGCTGATGAGATAAAATTTGTTTTAGATCACGCTTCAGTTAGGTTTGCAGTTGTTGAGGATCAAGAGCAGGTTGATAAGTTATTATCTATACTAGATGAATGCCCGCTTCTAGAAACTATAATTTATGACCAACCGCGTGGAATGCGTAACTATACTCAAGAATATTTGTACAATATGGATGATATTCTCGAGTTAGGTAGAAATTTTGGTCGCGATAATCCTAATTATTTTGATGCTGAAGTTTCTAAGGGAAAAGGAAAAGACACTTCAATCATTCTCTACACCTCTGGTACCACAGGAAAGCCTAAAGGTGTTGTTCTAACCCATGAAGCTATAATTCAAACGTCAATAAATGCTGCCAATCAGGAAGGTCTAAATGAGAAAGATGAATGTCTTGCTTATCTACCTATGGCTTGGGTGGGTGATCACGTTTTGTCATATGCTCAATCATATGCTGTTGGTTTCTGTGTTTCTTGTCCGGAGTCACCTGAAACATTGTTAACTGATCTAAGGGAATTAGGGCCAACATATTTTTTTGCTCCTCCACGAATTTATGAAAACATATTAACATCTGTGATGATACGAATGGCTGATTCTAGTAAAATAAAACGTAAGTTATTTGAATATTTTATGGCATTAGCTAGGCGGGTAGGCCCTGATATTCTTGATAATCGGCCTGTAACGTTTATTAACCAGGTTATGTATAGCATTGGAAACTTGCTAATATATGGACCACTTAAAAATACATTAGGGTTTAGTAGAATTCGGGTGGGTTATACAGCTGGTGAAGCCATTGGACCCGATATTTTTACTTTTTATCGTTCCCTAGGTGTTAACTTAAAACAATTATACGGATCAACTGAAGCTAGCGTATTTATAACTGTGCAGCCAAATGGAGAAGTTAAACCAGACACGGTTGGTGTTCCCACGCCGGGAGTAGAAATTAAACTTACCGAAAACGGCGAAGTGATGTTTCGTAGTCCTGGAGTTTTTAAAGAGTATTTTAAAAATCCGGAGGAAACAGCTAAAACTAAAACAAGCGAGGGTTGGGTCCATACTGGGGATGCTGGTATAATTGGTGAGGACGGTCACCTTAAAATAATTGATAGGGCAAAAGATGTAGGAAAACTTTCTGATGGCACAATGTTTGCCCCTAAGTACATCGAAAATAAGCTAAAGTTTTTTTCGCATATTAAGGAAGCAGTTGCTTTCGGTGATCAGCGAGAATTTTGTGCAGTTATAATTAATATTGACTCAGAAGCTGTTGGAAATTGGGCTGAACGTAGTGGTGTTGCTTATTCAAGTTATCAAGAGCTAGCTGCTATGCCAGCCGTTTATGATTTAATTCAGGAAGATGTTGAGCAAATAAATAGTGAATTAGCCCGAGAACCAAATCTAGTTGGCGCTCAAATAAAACGCTTTTTACTGTTACATAAAGAGCTTGATGCGGATGATGGAGAGTTAACCCGCACCCGCAAAGTACGTCGTAATTTTATTGCTGAAAAATATTCAAGCGCAATTGATGCTCTTTATGGAATAGAAAATCATTGTCAGATATCTACGGAATTGATGTTTGAAGATGGTCGTAAGGGATTGATTACGGCCAATGTAATGATACGTGATGCTCGATTATTTGATTTGGATGATCAAATGGCTGCTGAATAATGAGATGGTTAGTAAATATGCTGAGTAGTAATTGGTGATCAATATGATTGAAGCTGAATCCGCACCTATTCAAGGAGAGCATAAAGAAGTTTTATTAGATATTGCTGAAGTGTCATTAGCTTTTGGAGGTGTTCAGGCATTAAGTGATGTTAGCTTTGATATTTATAAGGGTGAAATTCGAGCAATAATTGGTCCAAACGGTGCTGGTAAATCCTCGATGCTAAATGTCATTAATGGTTTTTATCATCCTCAAAAAGGTACAATAAAATATAAAGAAGAAGTAAGAAAAAAAATGAGTCCGCATAAGGCAGCGTCTCAAGGAATTTCTCGGACTTTCCAAAATATTGCTTTGTTTAAGGGAATGACAACTCTTGATAATATTATGACAGGTAGAATTCTTAAGATGCGTAGGGGCTTGCTCTGGCAGGCTCTTTATTGGGGGCCAGCACGGAACGAAGAGATTATTAATCGTGAGATAGCTGAACAAGTAATAGATTTCTTAGAAATCGAAGCAATTCGTAAGACCCCCGTCGGAAAGTTGCCGTATGGACTGCAGAAACGCGTCGAATTAGGACGAGCTCTAGCCGCAAAACCCGATCTTTTATTGCTAGACGAACCTATGGCGGGCATGAATGTAGAAGAAAAGGAAGATATGTGCAGGTTTATAATTGATGTTAATGAAGAATTTGGCACTACTATTGCGCTTATAGAGCATGACATGGGTGTCGTTATGGACCTATCAGATCGTGTGGTTGTGCTAAATTATGGCCGTAAGATTGCTGACGGTACGCCAGACCAGGTGAGAGCAAATCAAGGTGTAATTGATGCCTACCTTGGCGTAAGTCATAGTAATTAGAGGCGTTTCATGGAAATTATCAGCTTCCTAAATCTTGTGTTTGTTAATCCTTTAGTAGAAATATTTTCTTATCCTATTTTCTTTGCTGAGGTAGTTATTAGCGGGTTACTTACAGGCGTTATGTATTCTTTGGTGGCGCTTGGTTTCGTATTAATTTTTAAGGCTTCTGGAGTGTTTAACTTTGCTCAGGGTGCAATGGTACTTTTCGCTGCTTTAAATTTAGTAGGGTTTATAGAACAAGGATTCCCTATTTGGTTGGCTTTGTTGTTAACAATTATCGTTATGATAATTCTTGCCTTTCTAATAGAGCGCTTCATGCTGAGGCATCTTATCAATCAGGAAGACATTATTTTATTTATGGCAACTATAGGCTTAACGTTCCTTCTGCAAGGCTTCGGCGAAACGCTATGGGGCAGTAATGTAAAACCACTTGATCTTGGCATTCCTAATCAGTCTTTTGAGGTGGCTGGTTTACTGCTAAATGAATTTGATTTATTTGCGGCAGGGTCAGGCGCCATACTCGTAGGAGTGTTAGCCGTTTTTTTTCATTATACTCGTATTGGTCGAGCCTTAAGGGCAGTCGCTGACGATCATCAGGCGGCCATGGCAGTAGGAATACCTCTTAAGACAATATGGATTATAGTTTGGTCAGTGGCTGGTTTTGTGGGTTTGGTGGCAGGAATAATGTGGGGAGCTAAGAGTGGAGTTCAGTTTTCACTTTCATTGATTGCGCTTAAAGCATTGCCAGTTTTAATTCTAGGCGGTTTTACATCTGTGCCAGGAGCAATTGTCGGAGGTCTAATTATTGGAGTAGGAGAAAAAATAGCAGAAATTTATTGGAGGCCGTTAGTAGGTGGCGCTATAGAAAATTGGTTTGCATATGTGCTGGCATTGGCGTTTTTGCTTTTCAGGCCTCAGGGTTTGTTCGGTGAGCGAATAATAGAGAGGGTTTAGGGGAGGTTAAGTATGCTTTACCGCGAGACTGGACAATTTAAGATTAGCTATGCGGCCGATCAGTCAGTATTTCCGATTGCCCAAGATCGGTGGTTTGTATCTTTAATTATAGTTATTGCTATTTTTGTTATTCCTGTTTTAGCAAGTGAGTACCTCTTGCAAGCGGTTATGATACCGCTATTAATTTTTTCCTTAGCGGCCATTGGTCTTAATCTGCTCGTCGGTTACGCTGGACAGTTATCTCTTGGCACCGGGGGGTTCATGGCAGTCGGCGCTTATATGACATATAAGCTGACGACGGCTTTCCCAGATATCAATATTATTATTGTATTTTTATTAGCAGGTTTGATTGCTGCATTTGTTGGTCTTATCTTCGGTATACCGAGTTTGCGTATCAAGGGATTCTATCTAGCGGTAGCAACCCTAGCCTCGCAATTTTTTCTTTTATGGATGTTCAACAAAGTTGCTTGGTTTTATAATTATAATTCATCGGGTACTATAACTGCTCCACCACGTGAGATGTTTGGAGTTGTAATCACGGGGCCTATGGCCAGCGCAGAAACAAGGTACCTAGTTACACTATTTATAGTAATTATTTTTGCCTTTATAGCTAAAAATTTAGTTCGGGGTCGTCTTGGAAGATCCTGGATGGCTGTACGTGATATGGATATTGCTGCTGAAATTATAGGTATTCGCCCTTTTCAAACTAAGCTTATAGCTTTTGCCGTTAGCTCTTTCTACTGCGGGTTGGCTGGGGCGATGATGGTTTTTCTATGGCTTGGCAGTGCAGAAACAGAAGCATTTTCTATTAATGAATCTTTTAATGTTTTATTTATGATTATTATAGGTGGATTGGGCAGTATCCTGGGCTCGTTCCTTGGAGCAACATTTATAGTTGGTCTACCTATATTTCTTACGAACGCCCCTCAGTTAGTTGGTCTATCAATGCCAATTGATATGCAAAAGCATATTGAGATCATGATGTTTGGTTCTCTTATTATATTTTTTCTTATTGTTGAACCTCATGGTTTGGCGCGTTTGTTGCAGATTTTGAAAGAGAAACTACGTCTATGGCCATTCCCTTATTGAAACGAAGGCTAATACTAATTGAGGAACTCCAGGTTATTGACGAAGTAAACTGTCATGATAGCTTAATAGGGCAGAAAACATTGATTATAATAACAAAGACGACAGGGAGGTACTTCAAAATGCTTCGTAATTTGATACTTATGCTACTTGGGGCTGTTATAGGAATAACCGGGGTAGTGGCAACAACTCCAGTGGTAGAAGCTGATGAGCAGTTCATACCTATGCTAGTTTACCGCACCGGCCCATATGCGCCTAGCGGAATACCTGTAGCAAATGGATTTAGAGACTACTACACCATGATTAATAATCGGGATGGTGGTATCAACGGTGTTAAAATAACATTTGAAGAATGCGAGACCGAATATAACACGAAATTAGGCGTAGAGTGTTATGAAAAACTTAAAAATAAGGGTTCAACTGGTGCTTCTTTAGTAAATCCTTTCTCGACTGGTATAACTTATCAGCTAATTCCTAAAGCTTCCGTCGATGAGGTTCCTATTCTCTCCATGGGATATGGTCGAACTGCAGCAGCTGATGGCAGGGTTTTTAAATGGGTGTTTAACTTTCCTACAACTTATTGGAGTCAGGCATCAGCCTTTATTCGATATGTTGCTCAACAAGAGGGAGGTGAGAAAAACCTAAAGGGTAAAAAGATAGCGCATGTTTATCATAATTCCGCTTATGGTAAAGAAGCAAACCCAACCCTCCAGGCGCTTTCTAAAAAGTATGGCTATGAACTAGTTCTGCTTGCAGTTGATCATCCAGGCCAAGAACAGAAGGCAACCTGGTTACAGATTCGTCGTGCTAAACCAGATTGGGTATTTATGTCCGGTTGGGGTGTGATGAACCAAGTAGCTATTAAAGAAGCAGCCTCAATAAGGTATCCTATGGACCATTTTGTAGGAAACTGGTGGTCTGGCTCTGATGCAGATGTTGTACCTGCTGCAGCTGGCGCTAAGGGCTATAAATCTGCAACTTTTCATTCGCCCACAAGTGATTATCCTGTGCATAGTGATATTATAAAGCATGTTTATGGAGGGGATATGTCTAAGGCCAAGAAAAATAGCTTTGGAGAAGTTCTTTATAATAGGACAATTGTAAACGCTATGTTTGCTGTAGAGGCTATTAGAACTGCGCAAGCCAAGTACGGAAATCGTGCACTTACTGGAGCTGAAGTAAGATGGGGGCTTGAGAATCTTAACATCACTGAAAACCGTCTTAAAGAGATGGGAATGGAAGGGTTTACTAAGCCTGTTAAGGTTAGCTGTTCTGATCACGAAACCGGTGGTCCTATAATCATTCAACAATGGGATGGTAGTAAGTGGAACATTGTAAGTGATTGGGTGTCCCCAATACGTGAAGTTGTAAGGCCGATGGTTGAGAAGGCTGCTGCAGCTTATGCAACTGAGAACGGGATTAAGCCGCGTAGTTGTTAAATTGTAGGTGGCTATTTAAATATGGTCAAAGAATCATCACTAAATGATACGCCAGCGGCTGAAGATAAGCAGCCGCTGGTGCTTCGTCTTAATAATGTTGAAGTTATTTATGATCATGTAATTTTGGTGTTAAAAGGTGTATCTCTTGATGTTCCTAAAGGAAGTATAGTGGCCCTATTGGGAGCCAATGGAGCTGGAAAGACTACAACCTTAAAGGCTGTTTCTAATTTACTTCGGGCCGAACGTGGGGATGTTACTAAGGGAACTATTGAACTAGATGGTAAGCGTATACAAAACCTAACTCCTAATGATTTGGTAAAGCTTGGGGTTGTTCAGGTAATGGAGGGTAGGCACTGCTTTGAACATCTAACCATTGAAGAAAATCTTTTGGCAGGTGCGTATGTACGGAAAGATGGCACAACAAAAATTAGAGAAGACTTAGAAAAAGTTTATAACTATTTTCCCAGACTTAGGGAGCGGTCTAGCGCTCAGGCTGGTTATACATCTGGAGGTGAGCAACAGATGTGCGCAGTGGGAAGAGCTTTAATGGCACGACCTCGCATGATTTTACTTGATGAGCCATCAATGGGACTTGCACCCCAACTAGTGGAAGAAATTTTTGATATTGTTGATCAACTTAATAAAAAAGAAGGAGTTACTTTTTTACTTGCTGAACAAAATACTAATGTAGCTCTGCAACATGCCGACTATGGGTATATATTGGAAAATGGAAGGGTTGTATTAGATGGTGATGCAAAATCTTTAAGGGATAACGAAGATGTAAAAGAATTTTACCTTGGATTATCAAGTTCTGGGAGGCGTAATTACCGAAATGTAAAGCACTATAGAAGAAGAAAACGATGGTTAGCATAACTTTTAATATTGATATTGTTATTTTTCTTACATAGGTATTATGACTGATACAATTTATTTAGATGATTTTGAAATTCAGGATCAAGAGACGCGTGAAATTAATTTATTTAGGGATTTGCGTCGACAAATTAACCACGCCAAGATTAACTCAAGTTATTATGCTGACTCTTTGAAAGATGTTAATTCAATAAATATCAGCGATAGGCAAGATCTTTCTAAATTACCTATTTTAAGAAAAAATAGTATTGTGGAGTTACAAAAACAGGCTCAACCGTTTGGTGGCCTGCTAGCACTTCCTATAGAAAATTTATTTAGAATATTTACTTCACCTGGCCCAATCTATGAACCCCAGGGAAAGAGACAGGATTACTGGAGACTTGCGAGAGCCTTATGTGCCGCCAGTTTTAATAATAAAGATATCGTTCACAACAGTTTTTCATATCATCTAACTCCGGCAGGAGCCATGCTAGAATCAGCAGCTCATTTGATTGGATGTCCTGTAATACCTGCTGGCACTGGCAATACTGAGCAACAACTACAAATTATTGAAGCGGTAAAACCGACCGCATACACTGGGGTTCCCGATTATTTGAAAGTTTTACTGGATAAAGGTAAAGAATTAAATAGAGATATTACATCAATTGAAAAAGCTTTAGTTTCTGGCGCTGCGTTACCATTAACTTTAAGGGAAGAACTAGAAAGTAGAGGCATTAAGGTACAGCAATGTTATGCAACTGCTGAGCTGGGTTTAATTAGTTATGAAACTAATTTAAATGGCAATATATGCGAAGGAATGGTGATTGCTGAAGACATAATAGTTGAAATTGTAAGGCCGGGAACCGGAGATCTAGTTTCATTGGGTGAAGTTGGTGAGGTGGTTGTAACAACTTTAAAACCAGAATATCCACTAATCAGGTTTGCAACTGGAGATTTATCTGCCGCTTTGCCAGGGCTCAGTCCGTGTGGTCGAACTAATATGCGTATAAAGGGCTGGATGGGACGTGCCGATCAAACAACTAAGATAAAAGGCATGTTCGTAAGTCCTCAGCAAGTTGATATTATCTCTAAAAGGTACCCAGAAATTCTTCGTTCTCGATTGGTAGTTTCTCGTGATGGCCAACAGGATGTTATGACATTAAAAATTGAATGTAATTCATTAAATTCGGAAGTATTAGAAGCAATATCTAATACACTGACCTCAGTTACTAAGCTAAAGGGTAATATTGAGGCCGTGCCCAAAAATAGTCTAGATAATGACGGTATGATCATTGACGATAGACGTGAGATGGATTAATTGCCATTTACGTCTCATAAATTTTTAACTAGCTGAGGAAGTATAATGCGCGTCGCTATTGTTAATGAGCCTGGCATAAAAAACCTTACTGTAGTTAAACGTCCGGACCCTGAACCAAAGTATGGAGAAGTTTTAGTTCGCATGCGCGCTGCTACGCTTAATTATCGTGACTTATTAACCGTTGAAGGCGGCTACGGATCAAAACAGCGAACCGTTGATTTTATTCCACTTTCGGATGGAGCGGGAATAGTAACTCAAGTTGGAGAAGGTGTTTCTAGTTTTAAGATAGGTGACAGAGTAGTTGGAAACTTTTTTCAAGAATGGTTGGCTGGAGAACCTAATCAAGAGAATATGAAATCGGGTCTAGGTGGGGTTCTAGATGGAGTTGCTTCGGAATATAGAGTATTTCCTGAATATGGCTTATGCCATACCCCAAAGCACCTGACTGATGCTGAGGCCGCAGCCCTTCCTTGTGCGGCTCTTACAGCATGGAGTGCAATAGTAGATCAGGGTCATACAAAATCTGGCGACATAGTTATTACTCAAGGAACAGGTGGGGTATCTGTATTTGCATTACAATTTGCCAAATTATCTGGCGCTCAGGTTATTTCTACTTCGTCATCTGATGTTAAACTTGATAGAATAAGTTCTATCGGAGCTGACCATAAAATAAACTACACTCAGAATAAGAATTGGGCTAAGACAGCGCGCGACATAAGCAATGGACGTGGTGTGGATTTAGTCGTTGAAGTTGGAGGGGCTGGAACTTTAGAACAATCAATAAAGGCCGTTCGCCCTGGTGGTGCAGTTTGTCTAATTGGTGTGCTTTCTGGCGCTAATCATGAGTTTCGGCTACCATTAGTTGTTACAAGGAAAATTAGATTAGAAGGAGTTACATGCGGTAGTTTAGAACAATTTCAAAATATGCTTCGCTCTATAGATCAACATAAGTTGCGGCCAGCTTTAGATGACAGACAATTTAGTCTTGATGAATTGCCTGCTGCCCTTGAATATATGCGAACTGGCAAACATTTTGGAAAAATTGCAATAAATATTTAACGTGCGCCTGAAACATTTACTTTGGTTCCAGCAATATATGATGCTCCATCTGACAATAAGAATATAATGGCTGCCGCAACTTCTTTTGCTTCTCCTACTCGTTGCATTGGCAGAATTGGTCCTACTTTTTCAACACGTCCAGGAGGTTGGATCTCAGTATCTATTACTCCTGGACTTACTGAGTTCACTCTAATGGCTTCTGCAGCAACCTCTTGGGCTAGACCCCAGTTAAAAGAGTCTACAGCTCCTTTCGACGCTGCATAGGACACATTTACTCCTGGACCTCCAAGGTGCGAAGAAGCTGATGATACGTTGACTATTGCTCCACCTGTTCCTCCATGCTTGGTTGACATTCGTTTTATTGCTTCACGGCAACAGGTGAACATCGCGGTGATGTTTAAAGACCATAGTGGTGCTAGATCATCGGCTTTTATTTCGTCTACTCTACCATAAGGTCCAATAATACCCGCACTATTAACTAAATGTGTAACCTTTCCGAGTTTTTCGTCAACCGTATTGAATAGGCGCACAACATCGGCTTCTTTGCTTACATCAGCTTGAACAGCAATCGCCTTCGCTCCAGCCTTTAGGCAATCATTAACAACTTGGTCAGCACGAGGTTTATTACTTATATAGTTTACACAAATATATTCATATCCTGCTTTAGCTGCTTCAATGCAAGTAGCCGCTCCCAGTCCTCGGCTACCTCCAGTAACTATTAAAACTCTAGACATTGCAAACTCCTAAATTCTCATTCTAACTCTATATAGCTTTTCTATATGTTCTTTATAAGCCCTTTTAGATAGTCTAGTCATATAAATAAAGAAAAGGAATTAGTATGAATGATCAAGATATTAAAACATTTCAAGTAGCGTTTGATTGTGATGCTCGCGCAGTAGGTAAAATGCGTTGTGAAATGGATGTTCGTTTATTGTATCCTGAAAAAATTCAATGGGAATTTGCTTCCGATGAGTATAGTTTCCATGGTGGTGACGGAACTGCTCCATTGCCGATTGCTTACTTTATGGCAGGTCTGACGAGTTGCTTGATGACCCAATTCCGGGCATTTGCTAAACGATTAAAAGTAAAAATAAAAGACGTTAACATTCATTGTGAGTGTGAGTGGGAGGCAGTGCAGATTGGACGAGAGCCATATGAATCATCACCTAAAAGTATCAGTATGGACTTGATAGTTGAAAGCGATTCAACTTTAGATGAGATAAAGAAAGTTATAGAGGCTGCTAAGAAGGGATGTTTTATAGAGCAGATGATGAACAAACAAAATGAAATCAAACATCGGCTTAAAGTGGGAGATAACTGGATTATCGTTTAATAAGGCGATCGATTAGGATGAAGACTTTATATATAATAAATTATTATTCTACAGAGGGTTGTCACATATGCTTAAGCTTGCAGCTAACATAAACTACTTATTCACTGAATTACCATTCCTGGAACGTTTTTCAGCTGCAGCAGAAAATGGCTTTACTGGCATAGAAATTCTCATGCCCTATGAATATAGACCGGAAGAAGTTTCATCAATTCTTCAAATGAATAACCTCGAATGTGTATTAATCAATACTCCATATGGAGATATGTTTGGTGGCCATACTGGCTTAGGAGCTATCAGTGGCAGAGAAAAAGAGTTTTATGAAGATGCAAATAGAGCACTCGACTATGCGGTAAAAATAGATTGCAGGCGTATTCATGCACTTGCAGGAATACCTGAGAAAGATATGGATTTCGTTATGTGTCGTGAAATATTTATTACTAATTTACGCGTCATGGCAGAATTAGCTCTAGATAGAGAAATAACAATACTGATTGAGCCATTAAATGTTTTTGATTTTCCTGGTTATTTTCTGACTTCTCAAGAACAAGCGCAATCTATTTTAATTGATGTGGGAATGCCCAACGTGGCCTTACAGATGGATTTTTACCATTGTCAGATTATGGAAGGAGATTTGACTTCTAAATTTAATCGTTTTCAAAAATATATAGGACACATTCAAATTGCTGGTGTTCCTGGCCGTAATGAACCATTTATTGGTGAAATTAATTATCCATATATTCTAGAAATGATAGAATCATCTGATTTTTCGGGCTGGGTGGGAGCTGAATATATCCCGAAAGAAACCACTACAGGTGGTCTTCACTGGGCAAAATCATACGGCATTAAATAGTATTTAAGTTTAGTATTTTAGATGGTTTATAATAGCTTTATGTCATTTATTAGGGTGTATACTTTTATGGATTATTTTAAAAATGAATATAGCCAATAAACATGGTGTCACCACTTTCTAATAAAGTATATCGTACACTTTTTTTGGCCCAAGTTATTTCTTTGCTTGGCACAGGATTGTCTACAATTGCTCTGGCCCTGTTAGCATTTGAACTGGCTGGAAATGAAGCTGGAAAAGTACTAGGCATCGCCCTTGCACTTAAAATGGTAGCCTATGTCTTTGTTGCCCCAGTTATAGGTGCTTTTGCAGATAAGTTTTCAAGACGAAAGCTTCTAATAAATCTAGATTTGGGCAGAGCGATATTAATTCTTTTCTTACCATTTGTTAATGAAATCTGGCAAATATATTTAATTATATTTATTTTGAACTCATTCTCTGCTGGTTTTACTCCAATATTTCAAGCAACTATTCCAGATATTTTGACAGATAAAGGGCAGTACACACGCGCACTCTCCCTTTCTCGTCTTGCCTATGATTTAGAAAATTTATCAAGTCCAATTATAGCCGCTTTATTGCTCACTATATTATCTTATAATGTTTTATTTGTTTCAAATATGATAGCTTTTTTGATTTCGGCAATATTGATATTTTCAGTTAAATTACCATCGCCAAAACTCTATGCGCGAGAAAGAGGTATTTGGCAGAATACTAGTTTTGGTATAAGAGCCTATCTTAAAACACCTAGATTAAGAGGGCTATTAGCGTTATCTCTAGCTGTAGCTTCAGCTGGAGCAATGGTCATTGTCAATACGGTTGTTTTTGTTCGTGACCAGTTGTCTAGATCAGAAAGTGATACTGCTTTAGCTTATGCAGCTGTTGGTGTAGGCTCTATAATTGTGGCTTTGTTGCTACCAAAGCTTCTGGAGCGATTTACCGAACGGTTTTTTATGATCTCTGGTGGTTTTGTATTAGCACTATCTCTTTTAATGGGTATGAACGAACCAAATTTTGTATATTTACTTATATTATGGTTTTGCATTGGCTTTGGTTCATCACTCATTTTAACTCATTCAGGTAGATTACTTTTATCTTCTGCAACTGAGGGAGGACGCCCCGCTATTTATGCAGCGCAGTTTGCATTATCTCATGCATGTTGGCTATTTGCGTATATATTTGCAGGTTGGGTTGGGTTTACATTTGGTTTATCAGCAGCATTCTTATTATTATTTTTAGTTACAGTTCTATCTACGCTATTGGCTCTCTTTACCTGGCCTGCAAATGATCCGAAAGATATTGAACATTTACATAGCTATTTATGTCATAGTCATCTCCACATCACTGATGAGCATCACACGCATGACCATGAAGGATGGGAAGGGCCTGAACCTCATGAACATGCACATGTTCATGAAGAACAAAGACATAGCCATCATTATGTTATAGACATACACCATCCTCGATGGCCAAGTAATTAAGCAATATCTTGTAAATTATTGCAGAGTTTAAAAACTTATTTTTAGATGAGATTAAGCAATCGAGCTGCATTACCCCCCCATACTAATGCTTTATCTTCTTCAGATAGTCCTTTTACTGAATCAATATGTCCAACTGGGTCAGGCTCTGCCATATCATAAGGATAGTCTGTACCCATCATAATATGATCTGCACCCCATGATTCTATTAAGTGTCGAAGCTGCATTTCTGTAAAGACAACCGTGTCAAAGTGTAATTTTTTTAAGTAATATGATGGTGGATGCGGTAGATCTCCATGTACATCTTCACGTGTTGGGAAAGGGTGGTCAAAGCGGCCCCAGTAACCTGGTAAATAGCCTCCACCATGTGCTATACATATTTTTAGGCCGGGATATTTCTCAAGGTATCCGTCGAATATTAGATGTCCAATAGCCAAAGATGATTCAAGTGGGTGTCCAATCAAGTTTGTGAAGTAGTGATCCTTCATTCTTGCACCCTCAGTGGTTCCTAGGGGATGCATGAAGATTAACATGTCTAACTCCTCAATTTTAGCAAAGAATTTATCGAGCCCAGCTCGTGTTAGTTCTTTACCTTCGACATTGGTGCCAATCTCAACACCTTTCATACCAAACTCTTTGTGACATCTTTCTAATTCTGCAATTGCCATTTCTGGATGTTGCAGAGGAACTGAGCATAATGGAGAAAAACGGTCTGGATAGGTCTCTCCCAATTCACCAACACGATTATTTGCCACTCGAGCGACATCTCTTCCCAATTCAGGGTCTGCCCAATAAGAGTAATGAAACGGAGATGGAGATATTGCTTGTATATCTACGCCACAGGCATCCATATCTGCTATACGCAACTCGGGATCTGTTAGTTTGGGCATTAAGATATCATTTTGCTCGACATTTATCCCGCGTGTTAGTTCGTTAGCAAAATGTATCATAGGCATTTGATCAATAGTCCATTTACCATCTACCATCGCATCGCATTCTGGAACATGAACGTGGCAGTGGATATCTACTGTTAAATGCTTATGGTTACCTTTAATTACTTGACTATGACCGTGATCATTAGTTGCTGACTGAGGTGTGCACCTGTAGAGCATTTTATTTTCCCGATGTTATATGATTAAAATTATCAACACGTTTTATACTTTAATTAGTATGACTCCAGTTTTCAGGGTCGTCTAGGTAGTTCTCCACTATATCAAGTTGGGATTTGGTATATAAATTGTTTTCTCTGGCTACTTCTAACACATCCCACCAAGTTGCTAATGCATGAAGTTTAACTCCAAGTTTGGCCATATTAGAAAGACTTTCCTGAAATATACCGTAGTGAAAAACTACATAGGTATGATTAACTTTCCCGCCTGCTTTTCTGAGGGCATCTATAAAATTCAATTTACTCCCTCCATCAGTAGTTAAATCTTCTACTAATAAGACTTTTGATCCTTCAGGCATTTCTCCTTCAATTTGTGCCATACGTCCAAAACCCTTGGGCTTTTTACGAACATAGACCATTGGTCTTTCGAGACTATCTGCTATCCACGCAGAGAACGGAATACCTGCGGTTTCTCCTCCAGCTACTACATCAACTTCACTTTTAGTTATGTCACGCTCTATTAATTCTATGGCAAGTTGGTTTAGTTCAGTTCTTGCAGAGGGAAATGATATAATACGTCTGCAGTCAATATAGCTTGGGCTTTTTCGTCCTGATGTAAAAGTATACGGGTCATCAGGACGAAAATTTACTGCTTTTATATCAAGTAGAATCTGTGCCGCACGATGGGCTGCTTTTCTTGAGCTTAGATCACCGTGTATTAGTTCTGAAGGACGAGGCATTATTTAATTCCTAGTTAAAATATACAACTATTTATATTATTATAATGATTTAATTAGATTCGTTAGCTAAACCTAGGTAAGGGTAGATTTCATTTTTCAGCAGCAAGCAGCTGCGCTCTAATAAACTATGGTACGGTACTTAAATCAGTTTATATAGTAATTCATAACATTTGGTTATGCTTATAGAAAAAAATGGTCCTTAAATAAACTATATTCAATTATTGTCTGGAAAAAGCTAGCACAGATCAACTGATCGAAAAGTAATCCGTAATGTAAAAAGCCACTCTATACAGAAATAGAAAAATAGCTTTATTACAATTGTTTCGACATCCAATCAGCCATCATAGGTCTTACTTCTGCAGGCTTGTTATCACAGCAATGATTGCCGCCTTTAAACATTACTAACTCAGCATTTTTTCCAACTGTTGCAAGCATTTTTTCGGCTTCGCTATATGGGCATATATTGTCTTGATCGCTATGAACAATTAACAGAGGGCAGGTAATATGTTCAGCAGAGCTTTTTAAGGTAAATCCATGCGCTATCTCACGCGCGTTATTCCGATCAGTTGCCCCAAATGCAAATTGTAAAATGTCTAATAATACCTCTGATGATGTATCCCAGAAGGATATCATATCGAAGTAGCCACCTAGCGATATACAAGCTTTTATGCGTTTATCATAAGCCGCCACTCTTGGAGCGGCATAACCACCCATACTTCGTCCCCAAATACCTAAACGACTAGAATCTATCTCAGGTCTGTTTTCTAGAATATTGAGTACTGCCCCTACTGGTGACTCAAAATCAGGTCGTAGTTTCATTTTTTGCCACGTCATTCCTTGGCCCGGACCGTCAAAGGCACATGTAGCTAACCCACGTTTTAAAAATTCGTTTTCAAGAGTAAAAAACTCTTCTTTAGTTGAGTCTGCCCCTGCATTAAGTAAAACACATGGTACCGGTTTATTTGAATAGTTCACTGGCAAGCGTAAATTTCCTGGAAACTCAATATTCTCGAACGGTACTACAATACGCTCAGTTTTTGGGTTCAAATATGGCATAGCTTTTAAATACGCCTTTCTTTGAAGAGTCTGAACACGAAGTTTTTCATCTGGGTCTTCGACATTGCCTGACTGACCGGTATGGAAGGATATTGTGGCACGAAAATATGCTTCTCCGGCGGTAATTAAATCACCCGCTTCAAACGCTTTATCTCCACGAATTTGATGTCTTTCTCCTACTTTTTCCCATCCCTTTGACCAATCAGCCACCTCATTCATATTAGTAATAACTTCGATGGCATCATTATAGTCAACACCTGATCCTAACAGACGGGGCAAACGGCCTATTAAATGCTGTTGGGTTGTCTCATTAGCCATTATTTTATCCATAATTATTTTATTAGAGAAATTTATAACATAAACTTTATCATTCATGCATGTTTAGAATAATACTAATTTATTACTTTCTTTGGGCGTCAATATCAGTATAGGCATAAATTGCATCGCCTGTGGCTATTAAGTTTCCTAGGTTATCCTTTACTTCTGCTTTGGAGAAATAAATGCGTCGACCAGATTTCACTACTTCCGCTGCACAAATAAGTGTTTCTCCTTTGGGTCGTCCTATGAAATTAGTATTTAACGATATGGTAACATTTCCTCGCCGTTTGTCAGGGTTAACTTCATAAATACCACAAAAGCCAGTTGTGGCATCTATTAACGTAGTCATAGTTCCGCCATGAACCCCACCTTGGCGGTTTTTATGCACATCTGTTATTTTAACGCTGATTTCTGCGTATCCTTCTCGCCATTCTATTAGTTTGAAGTTAAGATATCCGTTAAGTCCTTCTTTTAAATCACGTGTTTTAAATTCATTCATAATATTACACTCTTATTTTTTTAATTATTTTATCATATGCCCGAAGCTTTTGCCGTGATCAATTAACTTATGCTTACTATATTTCTCTTACTTTAATAAAAAGTTAAACTTAAACTTCAAGTTTTGGAGCTAAAATGCCAGATCAAAAAACACAAAATGCTCATAATGTTCGCTTAGCCATCGAAAATCTCGAAGGATCCTTAATCCGTGAAGTTGCTGAATCTAATATAGGTAGAGAAGATGTGATCCCATTGTGGTTTGGCGAACCTAGTTCAGCAACACCTAAATTTATTAAGAAGGCGGCTATTAGCTCATTAAATGATGACCAAGTATTCTATGCGCAAAATAGAGGTATACCGCAACTTCGGGAGACACTAGCAGACTATGTTTCTAGATTACATAATAAGCCTATAGGGATTGATACATTGACTGTGACAGCATCTGGTATGAACGCTATCATGCTAGTGTCTCAAGCATTAATTAACCAAAATGATAATATGGTTGTCGTTGGTCCGGTCTGGCCTAACTGTTGTCAAACAATACAAGTTATGGGAGGAGAAGCTCGTCAAGTAGCCCTTCACCCTGATAATAATGGACGTTGGCAATTAGATATGGATGAGCTTTTTAGTTTATGTGATGCTAAAACCCGAGCTATCTTTATAAACTCTCCAGGTAATCCAACAGGTTGGGTAATGAATGAAAGTGAACAGCGATCTCTTCTGTCAGAGTGTAAACGTAGGGGGATATATGTTGTAGCTGATGAAGTATATATTCGCCTTTTTTACGATGGTAAAAAAGCACCTTCTTTTCTTGATTTTTCAGAAATTTATGATCCATTAATTGTAATTAATAGTTTTTCTAAATCTTGGTCTATGACCGGCTGGCGTCTCGGCTGGCTAACTCACCCTCCTGAACTTGGTGATGTATTTTCTAAGCTTAATGAATTTAATATTGCTTCTCCAACGACCTTCGTACAGCATGCAGGAATTGTGGCTATACGTGAGGGAGAGAAATTTATTACTCAAATGGTTGAAGATTATAGACATAACCGTGATTTGGTATTTCAAAGGCTAGCGGCTTTACCGAAGGTTAAAATGTCTAGGCCGGAGGCTGCTTTTTATGCTTTTTTTTCAATCGATGGTATGACTGATAGTCTAGAATATGCAAAACATTTGATAGACACTACTGGCGTAGGATTGGCGCCTGGTCTTGCTTTTGGGCCAGCTGGTGAGGGCTGGTTAAGGCTATGCTTTGCTGCAAATCAGGATATATTATCGCAAGCTTTAGATCGTTTAGAGCCAGCGTTGTCATAGTATCAAAAAGAAGGGGATTTTAAATTTGAAAGTCGTGATCACTGGAGGAACTGGAATGCTTGGTAGGCGTTTAGCTAAACGTTTACTCAGTAATGATGAACTAATTGGCCCTTCTGGTAATAAAGAGCCACTAGAAAATTTAACATTAGTTGATTCTTATAAATCAGCTGAAAGTCTACCTTCTGATCCTAGAGTGGTGATAATCAATGCTAATATCTGCGATAATAGTGTAGCCACAAAGGTTATAGATGATGACGTTGATACAGTATTTCATTTTGCAGCTGTTGTTAGTGGAGGTGCAGAAGCTGATTTTAATTTAGGATATCAGGTCAATTTATCTGGCGCCCGCAATGTATTTGAGGCTTGTCGCGCTAGCACAAAGGTCCCACGGGTAGTCTTTACCAGCTCATTAGCAGTTTATGGTGGGTATAGAGATATTGATGATGAAACGCCTCTAACCCCTCAAACCTCGTACGGTGCTCAAAAAGCGATAGGTGAGTTAATGATTAATGACTACTCCAGAAAGGGTTTTTTTGATGGTCGTAGTCTTCGTCTACCAACCATAGTAGTGCGTCCAGGCAAACCTAACCGAGCTGCTTCAGGATTTGCTAGTTCTATTATAAGAGAACCACTTCAAGGAGACCCCATAAATTGTCCGGTTACAGCTGATACTAGAATGTTAGTTTTATCTCCTCGGAGGGCGGTTCAGGCATTTATAGATGTCCATAATGCTGATGCACATAAACTAGGCTTACGTCGAGGAGTTATGATGAACGGAATATCACCCTCTATAGGGGAAATGATTGAGGCCCTTAAAGAAATAGCAGGTAATAAAGTAGTGGATCGTATCTCTTGGAATCCTGATGAAGAAGTGCAATGGATGGTTGATAGTTGGCCCTGGTTTGCTAATGGCAATCGTGGACATAGTCTTGGTTTTAAGCCAGATGATTCTATTCATGAAGTAATACAAAATTTTATTGATGATGAATTAGAAGGACAAGTGAGAAACTAGATAATTAAACATCAAAACTGACAAGAGATGTAATTGGCGTGTCTATTTCATCACGCCCACCTAGGCCGTTTAGTTCTATTATGAAAAATGAACCAATAACCTCAGCTCCGATATTTTTAATTAATTCGATTGTTGCTTTTGCAGTCCCACCAGTTGCTAATAAGTCATCAATGACAATGATTTTCTTATAAGGTCCAATTGCACCTTTTTGAATTTCTATTGTATCAGTGCCATATTCTAAATCGTAAGTGTTTGTTATAGTCGGACCTGGTAGTTTTCCTCTCTTTCTAGCCATCACTGCCCCACATTTTAATTTGACTGATAAAGGTGTGGAGAACAGAAAACCTCTGCTCTCTATGCCTACTATTAGGTCTGGTGGGTTTTTTTCTATTATTGAGTATAGAGAGTCTATTGCATACTCAAATGCTTCAGGGTCGGCAAGTAATGGAGAAATGTCATAGAATAAAATACCCGGTTCAGGAAAATCGTCAAACGTTCGAATATAATTAGTTATCTCCATGCTCTCAATCCAATATTTTTCTTGCCTTGAATTATTATTTAGCAAACATTTTTTAGTATAATTTATATCGAAGATGTTTTGAAAGCTACATTTACTAAATTATTTAAAAACTAAAATATATTTATCTTCTAGCCTGATTTAAAGCTTCAATTTATAATCTAATAGGTAAAGTTGATATTATTGTTTATATCTGAACCTGTTAAAGAGGTTTTTTCGAATATGTGTATTTCCTATAAATTAATTATAATAACCTTTTATGGGATTCTTACTGCTTTTGTCGTAGTAGTATCTGATGCAACATTAAATAAAACCAAGGGAGCTGAAGAAGAGGTATTTATCATTGGTTCGGGAAAAGCTTCAGGAATATACTTTCCTGTTGCAGGGGCAATTTGCCAATTACTAAATTTAAAAAGAGAAAAAACCGATCCACTATGTGTAGTAAGCCCTAATATAAATACAGAAACCAGATTGGACGCACTTCGTAAGAAACGTCTTGATTTTGCTATTGTTCAATCAGATTGGCAATATTGGTCTTTTAATGGAGCAAGATTCTTAATAAATTCGGAGCCATTTACTTCATTAGCTTCGGTAACTAATTTATATACTGAACCGCTTGTTATTGCTGTTCGTCAGAAGAGTGGTATTAGAAAATTATCTGACTTAAAAGGTAGAAGAATTAGTTTGGGAGCGATGGAAACTGCGGGACGCAGTATGATGGAAGCTCTGATTAGCGTCTATACAGTTTTAATACCAGGGTTTAGTGAGGTTAAGGAACTTTCAATAACTCAGCAGTCAGCTTTGTTATGCGACAATGATATAGACTCGGCCGTATATGCCGTAGGCAGTCCTTCCGCTACTTTATCAACGCTCACCTCAAAATGTTTGGTGTCATTTCTACCTGTTGTAGGGCCAACAGTTGATCAATTGGTCAAGGATAATAGCTACTATAAGAAAGCTTATATACCTGGAGGTATTTATAGAGGAATTGATAAAGATATTCCAACTTTCGGAGTTAGTGTAACTCTAGTTACTCGATTGGATGTAAGTGACAAAATAGTTTCAAATATAATTAATAAGATTAATCAAAATGTTGAATTTTTTCGAAGTTTACACCCGGCTTTAAACTGGTTTGAATCTAAACAAATGTTAGATGATGGATTATCGGCTCCGTTACACCCTGCAGTAAAAAGTTATTATCTTAATAAGTAAATTTATTGAGGAGTGATATTATTCTTTGCTAATAGAGTGTAGCATGTTTATAGCAAAAGTAACCATTCGGGAAGTAGCTCAGCCTGGTAGAGCACTACGTTCGGGACGTAGGGGCCGGAGGTTCAAATCCTCTCTTCCCGACCAATTTTTTATAAGATATAAACTATAAGTATTAGATTCAGGGACTTTAAACACTTCTACTTGCTAAAATATAATTGATATAAAAATTTGGAGTTAAGTTATGATGAACTTCGTGCCGAATGCAGTTGATGTGTTCAGTGAATGGACAGCAAAAGTAACCACACAATTTATAAAGACTTATATTGGAAAAATTTTTCTGGCTATTGTTCTAGTTGGACCAATTACCTTTCTACCAACAATGTATCAAGCATGGACTGCTCCAGATATTGATGCTCTGAGGACTTCAACGTGGCCACTAATGATACTTGTAAATATATCAGCATTTGTTGGAGTGGCTCATCAAGGTGATTGGCGTTTACGACTAACAATGATTATTTGGACTGTAGTTATGATAATTATTTGGTTGGCTACTCTCATTCGATAATCTCATTAGTAAGAAACTTTCAGAGTTATTTTTATAAAATAGTGAAATAATATAAGCAGCCATTAAAATGTTAAAGGTTCATCTTTATTTTCTATCAGTGATTTTTGAAATAAGCTCCTCATCAAATTTTCCATCAATTAGCACAAACAGCACTTCGCAGACTTCTTTCGATCTGTTGCTCCATGCGTGATTGGTGCCGCATTGAATTACAGTATCTCCTGCTTTTAAATGAACATCCTGATCATCAAGGATCATAGTTATTTCTCCTGATAGGATAATTGCATAATCAATAGTCTCTGTCCTATGCATAAGCGGGTGATGACCACCTCGGCCAAAAGTTGAGGCAGGTTCGTTACCTAGTGCCTGGAAAGCTAATCGCGCGTCTTCTACACTCATATTTCTTATTTCTTCAGACTCTGGTGCAAATCTATTTATTCTGATTACGGTGCCGTTAATTGTAGGCATTTGACGACGGGGCCCCAAGGTGGGTTCTTCATGCTCTGATAATATTTGACTAGGAATATTGCTTGTACGCCAAAGATCAGTGGAGCAATCGTTAGGGTTTTTAGGGTTAATATGTATGAAGGGAGCTGGTCCATCAGATAATACTGTTGCATTACCTTTATCATCATGACCAGTTACTACTCGTCTGATTTCTCCTACCATTTTATTCTCCGCTATGTCTTATGTTTTATTAAGTAATAGACTAAACACTATATATAAATACAGCAATGTTATCGAGTACTTGCATTGTAAGAATCTCATAAAGATAAAGTATTTTGTATTTACCTTTTTCCTCCCCCGAATTTGGAGATTAGTTTGATAAGTAGATTTGAACAGCACTTTAGCCAAGGGTATTGGCCTTATTTGCTAATGATCGGTGGTGCTTTTATTATATCTACTAATCATGTTTTAGGCAGGTATGTGGGTGGAGAAATACCTCCTATGGGACTTGCTTTCTGGCGTGTTACAATAGGAGCGATTGTATTACTACCTTTTGCTTGGAATGAAATTCTCAAACAACGCTTTATTATACTAAATAATTGGAAGTTACTATTTGTTATGGCTTTAGCATTTATGCCTCTTGGCAATGCAATGGTTTATCTAGGATACAATTTTACAACGGAAATTAATGGTGGAATTATTGCAACTGCTCAACCGGCAACAACAGTGCTTTTGGCTTGGTTAATTATTCGTGAAAAAATAAACTATACACAATTCTTTGGTGTTGTCATCGCTGCGATAGGTGTTCTTATAATAATAACAAAAGGTAACCCCCTAGGCTTGGCTAATATTACCTTCAATAAAGGCGATTTACTACTACTTATAGGTATTACGGCATTTTCTTTTTATTCTGTAATGCTACGTCAGGTTCCATCTGCTATTAGTCCAATGCTAATTCTTGTCGTTATACAAATAATGGGAGCATTAAGCCTGTTACCTTTTTATATCTATGAATCGATAAGTTATAAAACAGTGCCTCTTAATATTGAGGCTTTCATGGTGTTGGCCTGGATAGGTGTAGTTATAGCAGTGATAGCAGTGGGTATGACTAATATGTCTGTACTAGCACTTGGACCTAACAAAGCCAGTATAGGTCATTATTTACGCGCTGTTTTTACAGCTGGTATGGCTATAATATTACTTGGAGAATCTATGGAATTATATCATCTAATATCGGTTGGTATCGTAATAATTGGAGTTATTCTTATGAGTCGAGCTCAATCTCCCAACCAACGCACCTAAAGGGAAAATAAACCGATAATTGGTTAACCTTATTAGTTTGCTAGGACCTTGTGTTAGAGCTACTAATACGGCAAGAATAAAGAATTGATTATAAAATAATGAATCCATTTAATTAAAGGCAAAGCGAGCAACATGTATAACCTTAATCTTAATGAGGAACAAATTGCCATACGCGATACTGTTTGTGATTTTGTTAAAAATGAAATTACACCTGTGGCGGTCCACCCAGATAGACTAGAACCTTTTGATCCACCTTTGCCGTCTGAGCTTATAGACAAAGCGGCAGAACTGGGTCTTAGAGCTTTATCGATTTCTGAAGAATTAGGGGGTGCAGGTGCGGATATTCTTACTTGCTGTATAGTTGCGGAAGAGCTCGCAGTTGGTGATGCAGACGTTGCATCTGTGTTAGCAGAAACCGCAAGCCTTGCTGGAGTTTTATTTGAAAAACTATTAAATAAAGAGCAGCGGGAGCGGCTACTGCCGGTGTTCTTGGAAGACAATCAGTATCATATAGCTCTAGCAAATTCAGAAGCTAAATCCGATACTTGGATTGGTAATAACTATCACCGATCAAAAACTACTAGTTCGCAAATTAATACTAAGGCTATTCAAGATAAAAATGGAAACTGGCTAATAAATGGCACTAAAACCCGAATTTCAAATGCAACTGTTGCTAAATTATTTGTAGTTCAGGCAGATACAGAGGAAGGTCAAATATTATTACTAGTACCTACGAAATCTAATGGTATTAAAGTAAATGAGGTTGATCGTGATGGCGGTTGGTATATAGGCTCATGCGGAGACGTTACATTTACTGATTGCATGATTCCTGCGGAAAATATTATTGATTCCAATGCGATGGATGTTTTTCAAAATATCGGTATTAGTTGTGCTATTAATGTTGGGGTTGCACGAGCAGCATTCGAGACAGCTGTTGAATACTCTAAAATCAGAATACAAGGCGGTGGTCCTATAATTGAACATCAAGCAATTGGTGCAAAGCTAGCTGAAGTTGCAATTGGTCTAGAAGTTGCACGAACTATTATATGGCGAGCAGCCTGGACTTCAGATAATAAAACTAGCATATCCGAAGGAAATTTAACTGGATTGCCACTTAATAATATCGCTCATATTTCATCAGCAGAAATGTTATATAAGGCAGCGAAAGACTCTGCTGAATGTTTTGGCGCTATGGGTGTAATGAGAGACATGCCGTTACAAAAATTTATTCACCAAACACGTATGTTTTTGCATAGGAGTAGTGGCAACGATGATTCTAAGCTTCAGATTGCTGAAGCAGTTGCTGGTTTTGAATAATACTAAATAGGTGGGACACCCAAAGTAGTGCATAAATTAGTATGAATATAAGGAAGTAACTATGGATTTTTCGCTTAACGAAGAGCAATTAGAATGGCAAATGAAAGCAAGGAAATTTGCTGAAGAAGAGATTAAACCGATTTCATTAGCTCGAGATCAAATAGCTAATCCAGCGGATACCATAGACTGGGAACTAATTAAGAAAGGCTCAAAAATAGGCTTTCGGACAGCTGTTGTGTCTAAAGAACAGGGCGGTCACGGAATAGATTACGTTACACAAGCACTTATAATGGCAGAACTGGCCAGGGGAGATAGTGCTATGTCTAAAACGTTTAGTCAGTGCTGGAAGTGGAGCCATCTGATTGCCGCTGCATGCACTGATGAGCAAAGAAAGCGTTTTTTAAAACCCTTTCTCGATGATGATACTTTTGTGCTAGGCTCAGGCCAAACTGAGGCTAATAGTGGTTCTGATAATAGAATGCCTCCAGTGGGTGATCTTAAGGCAGGACCTAGGCTGCGAGCAGAACTAGATGGAGATTTCTGGGTATTAAATGGGGAAAAGCAATTTATAGCTAATGGTAACATAGCTAAACTGTTCTTTCTGACTGTTCGTACAGATTTTTCTGTACCATTTACTGATGGTACTACTTCCTTATTAGTTCCTTGGGATACGCCGGGCTTCAGAAGGGGTAAGTGTTACAACAAAAGTGGGTGGCGGTTTTACCAAAATGGCGAAATGATATTTGAAAATGCACGCGTTCCCGTTTCCAACCAGATAGGAGAGACAAATATGGCTCTTCATAAAGGTGATGGAGATTCATCGGGTGATATGTTTGGTGATCTTGAACTTGCTGCAAACGCTTTGGGTATATGTGATTCAGCTTGCGAAAAAGCTATTTCTTTAGCTCGAAATCATTCATCTGAGGGAGAATTGTTAAAAGAGCAGCAGTTGGTCCGTCTAAAAATAGGACGGATGTCCATGCTTACTGAGGCACTGCGCTCTTATGTAATGCGTGTTGCTTGGGAACATGATCAAAAAATACATTCTACTAATGCGGGATTAGTAATGAATCTGTCCACAGATACAGTACAAGAAGTTACTGAGCTATGTATGGATATTTATGATAATGTAGGTGGTCCGATGGATAGGGGGGTGGATAAGTTGGTGCGCGATTCATTCATTTGGAGTCATCTTGCGGGAGATTCTGTCCAACGACTTAAAGTAGCTGGGCGAATAATTAAGTAAAGCTATAAACACTTAGTTATAAATAAATTATAAGTATTCTATAACTAACTAATGTGTGTTTTTCTCTGAGTATATCCTTTCTGGCTTTAGAAAAGGTAGCATCAAGATTTATGTAATAATTTTATGATAGCACCTGTTATCTCTGAGCTAGTTGCAGTGCCACCAAGATCACCGGTACGAAATTCATTATGTCCTAAAACGGTTGTCACTGCATTTTCAACAGAATTAGCACAATCTATTTCTCCAATGTGTCTAAGCATCATTGCCGCACTTAGTATTGTAGCGCATGGATTGGCTATTCCCTTCCCAGCTATATCGGGTGCTGTTCCATGTACAGGCTCAAAATATGCCCAACGTTCACCAATACAGCCTGAGGCTGCCAATCCTAATCCTGCAGCTAATCCTGCACCTACATCTGAAAGTATATCCCCAAATGTATTAGTTGAAAGAATTACATCGAAATGTTCAGGCTCGCGGATCATTTCCATAGCACAGGCATCAATATTTCGTGTTTCGTATTCTATATCCGGATATTCAGTTGCTACAGATTTTACAGATTCAAGAAATAGACCGTCGGTTAATTTTAGTGCGCCTACCTTATGAACCGCTGTAACTCTGCCTTTATTATGAGTCGGATTTGTCGCTTTTTGGCGCAATCTAGCTTGTTCAAAGGCCATTCTTGCAGTTTTAGTTGATGCCTTGCGAGTTATAATTCTTACAGCACAGGCTGCATCATCGCCAACCATATACTCAACTCGAGAATAAAGGCCTTCTGTTACCTCACGTACAATTACACAGTCTATATTATCTGCAGGAGACTCAACGCCCTTTATCGATCGTGATGGGCGCACGCTGGCTCCAACTTCTAGTCCAACTCTTAATGAACGAAGTGGATCTCCACCACCAGATGGTATTTGTGCTACATCCATTGCACCCACCAGAACTGAATCAGCTTTTTTGGCCGCAACCATAGTGCTATCAGGCATTGCATTGCCAGAACTGATGAATGTGCCATGACCAGCAGGATAAGTTTCAAATTCAAAGATAGGTCCATTATCAAGTGAGGCGAGAGAGTCTAGCACTCGTTTTGCGCAATCGGTTACCTCTGGTCCGATGCCATCGCCTGGTAAAACACATATAGTATAAGTGGTCATAATTTAATTTTCCTCATATGGGCATTGGCTTTGGTAAAAATTGAGCAGCCTAAGGCACTAAGATATTCCTAATGAGTTTATACAATAATATTTTTAATTAAAAAGTATTTATAATTTCTGATATTAATACGTTTTTATGCAATATATATGAATATTGTCCAACTAATAGATAATTATAATCAAGGGAAAATTTATTTGACAGTTTATCTAGCAAGCTGCTTTTGTTTATTAAAAGGACAAAAATAATTTTATGAATTAGTAAAAAGGAATTAAATAATATGCTTAAACCGGTCAGAAGAATCATAGCTGCGCATAACGAAAATGGAAAATCATATATACAAGAAGATGGTGATGCTCCAAATATTACCAATACGGGTGGCGTTGAAGGGTTTTCTTGGACTGAGTTGTGGGCTGTAGATAACGCTCCTGCCAGTAATGAGGGAAATGAAGATTCTGCTGATCGTGAAATTCGATTGCAGCCTCCTTCTAAAGGTAATGTATTCCGAATTGTTGATATTCCGCCTGATACACTTAGATTTGGTGAAAATCTAGATCAGGCTCCTGATAACACTGCTGTGTCCGGAGATGAAGCTTACGCAGCAGGATCTGGGTCGCGCCATCCAGGGTTTCATAAAACTAAAACAGTCGATTATGCAATTATTTTAGAAGGAGAAGTAGTTGCCATGATGGATGTTGGAGAAACCCCTATGGGACCTGGCGATGTATTAATTCAAAGAGGTACTAACCATGCTTGGTCAAACCGTACAGATAAGGCTTGCCGTATAGCATTTGTATTAATTGATGCAGAAGATTTAACTGGATAGTGAGTTTATTAAAAAAACATTATATAAACATAGATAAGAAACAACTATGTTTGTTATATTTCTTTCTGTAAAAACTTGAAAGGTCTGCATCTTATGAAAGCGTCATATCTCGATGAACAGGGTGGTCCTGAGGTTCTCAAATATGGTGATTTACCTGATCCTATAGCTGGAGAAGGTGAGGTTGTTGTTAACATTCATTCCGCTAGTATTAATGGGGCCGATTGGAAAGTACGTGCTGGACATTATAGCACTTTAAATAAATTTCCTTATATATTGGGAAGAGATTTTTCGGGCGTAGTCAGCCAGGTTGGTCAAGGTGTTGAAGACTTCAAAAAGGGTGATGAAGTTTTTGGAGTATGTGATGTTGGACAAGAGGGAACCTATGCAGAGAAGATTGCTATAAAAGCCTCAATTATTGCGTTAAAGCCAGAGAGCATATCGCATAATGCTGCAGCAACTCTTTCACTAATAGGACTTACAGCGATAATCTCAATTGAAGAAACATTAAAACTCCAAGCTGGAGAAAAAATTCTTATTCAAGGAGGGGCTGGAGGTGTAGCTAGCTTTGCAATTCAATTAGCAAAATATATAGGAGCATCGGTAATTACAACTTCAAGTTTTAATAACATGAATTATCTACTAGATCTGGGAGCAGACCAGGTTATTGACTATAATAAATACGATTTTTCGGAAGTTGTCTCTGATTGTGATGCTGTGTTTGAGACTGTAGGTGGCGATGTAGCTTTACGCTCCTTCAGCGTTCTTAAATCTGGTGGACGTGCTGCTTTTATTGCCTCTGGGGCTAAAGCCCCTGCATCCCCAAGAGATGATATACACTCACTGCGTCCATTAGTTAATAGGGAACGACGTTATATGGAACGTATAGTAAGTCTATTTGAATCTAACGTAATACGATTGCCCGAAATAACTACTTACTCACTTTCACAAGCCACTAGGGCCCATAAGGTTAGTGAAGGCAGACATCTACGAGGTAAGCTTGTTTTTGAGATAAAATAATATGTGCTGGTTTGAGTAAGGTATATTCTCCTAAGCTTTAAGAGGCTAGTTTAAGACGTATTGCCTTTGATGCCCTTTAAACTTTGTGTTTATTTTACCTGCACTGGAATACCTTTTTCAGCTGATTCAACTATGGCTTCTATTACTGAGCAACCATGAATCGCTTGATCAGATGTCACAGGATACGGAGTGATACCATTTATTGCCGCAGCAAAACCCTCCAATTCTGCCGCCACAGTATCAAATCCTGATAAATCTTTTTCTTCTGTGTTTATTACACCTGCTGCACCAGTTATTTGACCTGTGTTGTTTGGTGTATAGAGAAATTTGCTCATATCTGGATTTCGTATTTCTGTTGACCCATCTGTTCCCCAGATATGCATGCGAAAAGATGGATGAGTAGCTAATAAAGTTCCTACATATCCAGACATTCCATTTGACATGCGAAAAAGAATAGATGTTGTATCATCTGTATCATTTGGAACAGCTCTTCGGAAACTTTGGCAATGCACTTCTTCAACCTTACCAAAAAGATCAATCATCAGATCTATAATATGAATCGCCATTGGAGTGAGGCCTCCTGCAGGTGTTTCACTTTTATCTGCTCTCCATGCATCAGCTGCAAGAGCCATGCCTATGGGAGCACACATAGTTCCCTCCCAATGTAGCATGGTACCCAGTACATTATTATTAATTTGTTCCCTTAAGGCATCAATGGCAGGGCTATAGCGTCTATTAAACCCCACGGCCAAAACCACCCCAGCTTTTTCTGTAGCTTTCACAGCTGTTTCAGCTCCTGACTTAGTTAAAGTCAGTGGCTTTTCCATAAAAACATGTTTGCCAGCGTTAGCGGTCGCTATAATTTGTTCTACATGTTTTGAATGCGGGGTTGCAAAAACTACTGCATCTATGGAGTTGTCTGATAATATTGGATCTAATGAGTCATATAGACTTAAGTTTTGTTCTTTTGCAAAGTCAAATACTTTGGAGGTTGTTCTAACTGCTCCAGCTGTAAATTTAATTTTATCTGATTTATTTTGAACAGACTGAACGAGTACTTTCCCCCACCAACCTAGACCGACTATAGCGGCATTAATCATTTAATTCTCCATAGTAAGATAGGATAATAGACTTATAATGTTTATATTTTATTTGACGTAATTTAAGCTTATAAGTCATGAGATAAATTTGCAAAATGTTATTAAATACATATTATATTAGGATTTTTTAATACGATATTTCTGACCATATAGATTTTAATTAGCAATTTAAAGAGAGAAATGAAATGGTAAAGTTTGGTATTGGTCAGGGGGTTTTAAGACAGGAAGATCCAAGGCTACTTCGTGGTCAGGGATTATTTGTAAGTGATATAAATCTTCCCAATCAAACTTATGCAATAATTCTTAGATCTCCACATGCTCATGCCGAAATTAAGTCCATTAATATACAAAAGGCATTATCATTAGAAGGTGTGATCGCTGTTTATACAGGCGAAGATATTTTAGCTGATAAACTAGGGGTGCCAGGGATGCCTGCTAAATGGAAAAGGCCAGATGGTACTCCTATGAAATATCGTCCTCAGCCACCATTGGCATTGGGTCGTGTGCGCTACGTCGGGGATCCTGTAGCTTTAATCATAGCAGAAACACTAAATCAGGCACGTGATGGTTCAGAACTTGTAGATGTAGAGTATGAGTCAATTCCTTCAGTTACAGATACTGAACAAACTATTAAAACTGATTCAGCCTTAGTTTGGGATGATTACCCAGACAATATATCTGGGCAATATCAGTCTGGTGACGCAGATGCTGTTGAATCTGCATTAGCAAATGCTAGCTACGTAATCAAAAGACGCTTTGTGATTTCTAGAGTTTTTGCACAATACATGGAACCCAGGGGAGCGATTGGAGTCTATGATCAACGAGAAGATCGGTTTACGTTGCATGCTGATGTACAATACCCACATCGTGTTAGACAGCTTCTTGCTGAAAAGATATTTTCTATTCCAGAACAAAACATTCGTGTAATTTCCCGTGATGTTGGCGGAGGCTTTGGAACTAAAGGTTGGCAGTATGCTGAACATCGTCTGGTTTTATGGGCAGCTAAAAAAATAGACCGTCCAGTCAAATGGACCTGCGAGCGAAGCGAAGCTATTCAAGCTGATGAGCATGGACGTGATAATGTAAGTGAAGCTGAGTTAGGGTTTGATAGTGATGGTAATATAGTTGGTTTACGAGTAAACACCATTGCCAATATTGGTGCTTATTTATCAGCTATAAGAAATTTATTAGCAGTTTTCTCAAATGTTGGAACTCTTATAGGTGTATATAAAGTTCCCACTGCTCATGTAACGGTAAAAACGGTGCACTCGAATACTAACCCAACTGCGCCATATAGAGGGGCTGGCCGTCCCGAAGCGACATTTATCATTGAAAGAATGTTTGATGAAGCAGCTCGTGAGATGAATATTGACCCAATAAAATTAAGAACTCAGAATATGATATCTTCTGACTCTATGCCAATTCAGACTGTTTTGGGTCTAAACTATGATTGTGGTGAATTTACTAAAAATCAGTTCGAAGCTCTTCAAATGTCTAATTACTCTGAGTTTGCGAAGAGGCAGAAACAATCAATAAGTCAAGGTAAACTTCGTGGTATAGGAATAGCCAACCCTATTGAGAGAGCTGCCTCACCAGCCCCTGATTTTGCTGAAATACGTTTTAGTACTGACGGGTCTGCAACCATTTTAATGGGTACAAAAAGTCAGGGGCAGGGTCATGAAACAATATATAAGCAAATAATTGGAGATAGACTTGGGCTTGAACCCAATGAAATGCGTGTGATTGATGGTGATACTGACAGAGTAGCTTTTGGTATGGGAACTATGGGTTCTCGTTCTACTGTTATCGGAGGATCTGCAGTCTATTTTGCTGCTGAGAAAATTATTACAAAAGCAACTAAAATTGCTGCTCATCAGCTAGAAGCTGCGGTGGAGGATATTGTTTTTAAAGGTGGTACGTTTTTTGTTGCCGGAACCGATAAAGAAATAGGAATTCGAGAAGTGGCGAAGGCATCGTTCTTGGTTTCAAAATTACCTCCAGATGTCGAGCCAGGTCTCTATGAAACGGCTACCTTTAGTCCGGTAGATGATACATATCCTAATGGAAGCCATGTCTGTGAGGTAGAAATTGATCCGGAGACAGGCGTGGTAAAAGTTTTAGGATATTGGGTTGTGGATGATGTAGGAATTATGATTAACCCTACAATAGTAAAAGGACAAATCCATGGAGGTATAGCGCAAGGGCTTGGTCAAATTATGATGGAAAAAGTAGCTTATAATAAAAGTGACGGCCAGTTACTTAGTGGATCATTTATGGATTACGCGATGCCCCGAGCAGATAATTTTTGTACCATAGAAGTCAAGAGTAATGAAGTTCCTACAAAGCGAAATCCGCTAGGCGCCAAAGGAGCGGGGGAAGCTGGTACAGTAGGAGCTATGCCCGCATTAATGAATGCGATCATGAACGCATTAGAGCCTACTGGAGTAACTTCTATAGATATGCCGGTAACTCCTGAAAAAGTATGGCGGGCCATTAACGTTTCTAGTAGTTAATAATATAAGTGTGGAGCATGCGTCAGGTTTCTAGAGTGTAACGCTTGATGGCTTCGTCACTGAACTCCATACCATGTCCTATACGGTTGGGCGGTTTCATCATTCCGTCGACTATAATTGGTGGATTTTGCCATAACCTATCTGGACTGCCAGCAAGAAATTCTACAAGGGCTGAATTAGGAGTTGATACTAGTGTATGTATTGATAATTCTGGAACCAGGTGAGGGGCTATTTTTATGTCATAAGCTGCAGCTAGATGAGAGATTTTTATCATTTCACTAAAGCCACCACATCTATGAATATCAGGGTTTAAGAATGAAGCAGCTTTATGATCAATTATATCTCTAAAACCATATCGCGTATATTCATTTTCTCCTGTAGCTACGGGTGTTGATATTGCTTTTGCTACTTCTGCACATTGCAAAATATTATCCGCAAGAACTGGTTCTTCATACCAGTATAGTGCGCAGTCCTCTAATTGATTAGCAACATGTATGTTAGTCGCTACATCCCATCTTTGATTAGCATCTACCAAAATTTCTATGTCATCACCAAGTGCTTTGCGAACTTCCCGCACACGTATTATATTTTCTTTTATTATGGGTCTTCCAAGCTTAAACTTATAATGTTTGCAGCCCAGTGATATAAACTCCTCAGCTTCAGTTATTATTTCATCAATACTATATGGCAGAAATCCTCCACTTCCGTATACCTGAATACTATCTGAGTGCGCTCCTAGAAGACGCCAAACTGGTTGATTCATAACCTTTGCTAAAATATCCCATAAACCAATATCAATCGCACTTATGGCATACATAGGAATTCCCTTTTTACGAATACCTCTATCATTCTCATACATTAACTGCCAAAGTCGATTAATATCTCTTGGGTCTTCTCCAATCATTAAAGGCACTAAACTTTCTTCCATGTAAGCTCTAACTGACCGAGCGCCAAAACCTCCAACTAGCATTGTATATCCAAGCCCTACAATTCCCTCATCAGTTTGAATGCGCGCTACAATATATGTATTGTATGCGTAATATTCTGAAACTGGCGGGTTATTTGGGACTTGCATCGTAGAAGTAATAATATTTTTTATTCTCATTTGCGTTCCTGTCTCAAAAATATTTAGTTTTGGTGCTGATCAGTAAAATTTTAGTCAAGAAATAATATGAAACCTCTAGCAAGCATGACATAAGTAATGTGTATTTTAAATAATATTAGGACAGCTTGATTTGTGGTTTATTAATTATCGTACTAACAAAAAGATGGGTTTATTAACAATCTATAGTAAGACCAACTATTATTTAATATATACTTTTGTAAAAAGATAATGGGTTAAGTATTAAGTCCAAAGTAATTTTAGAGTAATTAGGTTAGAATAGGGAGTAATTCGTATGAAGCTGGTAAGGTACAATAATGGTGTAACAGGACTTCTTGATAACAATAAAATTATTGATATCTCCGCAGCGCGTGAGAGATTAAGTACTTCTGGGGCAGAGGTTTTAAGGAGTTTATTACCTGGTAATTGCGGTGGAAGCTGGAACGATATGATTGCGCATTGGGATGAGGCACGTGAACCCCTTGGAGATATATTAAACTCAGCTTTGGACAATCAAGACATTTCACACCCTGTCGATTCTATCAAATTAGTGGCACCATTGCCTGATCGACGTAACAGAATTATTGCTTTAGGAGCTAATGTGGCGGCTCATGCTGTTAATGCTTTTAAGGCTATTACGGGTGAAGATTATACTGAGGATCATTTTCATAAAGAACAAAGAGATGGATTGCCTCCTTGGGGGTTTACCATAATGCCTGAGACGGTCGTTGGAACAGAGACTGAGGTAAGGCCTGAAGCCGGCGTTAAAAAATTTGATTATGAAGTTGAAGTAGGAGTTATTCTAGCGAGAGGAGGTAGAAAGATAACAGAGAATGACTTTAGTGTGTGGGGATTTACAGTATGGAATGACTTATCAATAAGAGATCCAAGGCTTGGCATTGGCCCTCCAATTCATAGAGGCGCTTTTAATTGGGCATTAGAAAAAAACTTTGATACTGGTAATGCTTGTGGTCCTTGTGTAGTCGTAGATGAGGATTACGATGTTAATAATTTGCGATGTATAATGAGGGTTAATGGAGAGGTTAGACAAGATTGGTCAACATCAGATATGATATATGGTTTTGCTGAGTCAGCTGCTTACTTATCACGTTATATTGAGTTGGCACCAGGTGATATTTTGTGTTCGGGCACTGGTCCGGGGACGGCTATAGAAAGTGGTGTTGATGGGGATCGATGGCTTAAACCAGGAGATCAACTGGAAGCAGAAGTTCATGGCGTCGGTATTCTAAAGAATGTGGTAGGAAACTGGGAGAATAGTTAGTGTATATTACAGCGCAAGCATAATGATAAGTAAAATCAATGAAGTTAGTTAATCAATAATATATAATTAAACCACTTCGGCTGTTGCTTTAACATTAAATTATTTGATTTGGAGCCATTTATGGGACGGTTTGCACGCGATAAAGTTATCAGTAAATTACAGGCCACCATCAAAGATAATGGTGTCATATTTGATGCCTTCTGCGGATCAGGTATCACAGCTAAAATGGCAGCGAATGGAGGAGCTGATATGGTCACAACCCATATTTTAGCTTTTTATCGCATGCAAGGTTTGAGTTCTATGGCTGGTTATTTACCAATAGGAGATGCCAATTCTATAACACTAGATATAGGACAGAGTTATTTTAGAAGAGTTGTTCCGAACACCCCACTTTTTGCAGGTATACTTTGTTGTGACCCAACTAAGGATATGCAACAATTTGTGCACACTTTAATTACAGCCGGATTTGATGGAGTTATGAATTGTCCCACTGTAGCTTTAATTGATGGTCAGTATCGCAAAGATCTTGAAGAGACTGGTTTAGGTTACTCTCACGAGATTGATATTTTAAGTTATGCAGCAAGCCAGGATATTTATACTAAAGCCTTTTGTACTAATTCTGAAGAAGCCATAGCCTTGGCTGGGGTGGGGGTTGATAATATTGTCGTACATTTTGGTAATAGCTCAGGTGGATTAATTGGTTCTTCTACAGTTTTAGCATTAGATGATATGGTAGAAAGGGCAGCAGTAGTTTGTGATGTATTAGACAGTAAATTTCCCGGTAAACTTATTACTGTTCATGGCGGTTCAATAGAGTCAGCGAGCGACTTTAGAGCCTTACTTAAAGAAGTACCAAGATTGGATGGCTATATTGGAGGTTCTTCTGCAGAGAGGCTACCTATTGAAGAAGCAGTACCTCAAGCAGTTCAGGCTTTTAAAGACGTCAGAAATATTTAGGTATTTTTTAATTAGTAAATCTTTTTAGACTAGTTTTTTAATATCCTCCCAAAATATGAATTTTTAATGAAAAACTATGAATTCGTAGATAAACCTGAGCGGGCATGGGCCTTACCATATATCATGATTATTATGGCGGCTATGATTTTGGCTTCGAACCATATTATAGCACGATATTTTAATGGTATTTTGCCTCCAATAGGTCTGGTCTTCTGGAGAATGACAATTGGTTCAGTTGTGTTGCTGCCATTTGCTGTTAAGGGTGTCATTAATCATCGTGCTATAATTCGAGAGCACTGGAAATTATTTTTAATTATGGCCTTCCTGTTTGTTCCACTTGGGAACGGATTAATCTATGTTGGATACAATTATACGACCGCACTAAATGGTGGCGTAGTATCTACTGCACAGCCGGCGTTAACTGTTCTTTTATCTTGGGTGTTGTTTAGAGATTTAGTAAATTGGAAACAGGGTACGGGGTTATTATTGGCAGCCATTGGCGTTCTGATTATATTAACACGGGGTGCTCCAGAAAACCTTACTGTATTTCAGCCAAATGTTGGCGATATAACCATATTATTAGCTACTGTGTTTGTTGCGCTTCATAATGTTTTATTACGCAGTGTACCTAAGCAGATTAGCACATTATCGTTTATGCTCGTTATTCAGGTAATTGGCGTTATAATAACTTTACCGATCTATATTATCGAAACTATATTCGTTCGCGCTATGCCTTTTAGTTATGCTTCTGTTGGTGCGTTACTCTGGGTCGGTATTGCCATTACTACTATTGCTGTAGCGTTAACTAATAGTGCTGTCCGCATGATTGGTGCCAACAAAGCAAGTATGGGCAATTATGTCCGCTCGTTGTTCACTGCTTTATTAGCCATAGTTATTTTAGGTGAAGAATTAAAAATATTTCATGCTGTAGCCCTTACTATGGTTATAAGTGGGGTATATCTTATGACNAGATCTAAAAATACAAAGTAGANNATTAGATTTAAANATTAATACGATTAATCCTAAGTATTNATCGANTTTTNATTAAATGTATTATTNAATTAGTNATTATAAATTTTTTTTTTAACTAAAAATCATAAGAAAACTCTNTCAATTAGAGCATTTTTCACNAATTTGTATAAAATTTCTTAGCTAATTGTACTTGCTTTTTTCAGATTACTGTTCGCATATATAATAATGTGANAATTCNGCAATGGATTTAGAGGCTATTTTATTCTCTGAAGAAGCATAAAATATGATTTCTAGATGTAATGTGAAATTAATCACACCGCGCGCGGGTGCGTTGCGGATCCTTACCACTAAGAAAGAATGACTAATGACGACAGGTACCGTGAAATTCTTTAATGTAACGCGAGGCTTCGGCTTTATTTCTCCGGAAGATGGTTCTAAGGACGTTTTCGTTCATATTTCCGCAGTAGAGCAGGCAGGAATGTCGCAGCTGACTGAAGGACAAAAAGTAAACTTTGAGGTTCAGCCGGATGCGCGCGGCCCCAAAGCGGTCAATATACAAGAAGCTTGAACATTATTGCTNTTTATTGAAAAGGGCTATCAGTNTGATAGCCCTTTTTAATTAATAATTTTAAATTAATTTTATAATATTAGGTAATTAAATATATAATTGCCTAAATGATATATATTATTGAATTTGTTTTCACTACTTCAACTAACTTTTAATCTCAGCATTTTTCCAACGTCTATGTATCCATAACCATTGTTCCGGTGTTTCTTCTACCCAGCTAGAAATAATATTATTAACTTCATGCATTATATCGGCCCCTTCTAAATCATCCATTTCATTGGACTTACGCAGTGGAGGGTAAATTTTAATATGAAGATTATGATTGTTTTCTCTTATCATGCGGCCAGGTATAATTAGGGCACCTGTCTTTGCAGCTAAAAGTGCTGGAGCCCTAATAGTTAGAGCGTTTTTACCTAAAAAAGGTAATAAATAGTCGCCTCGAGTACCTTTTTGATCAACAAATAAATTGATTGCTCCACCTTCCCGAAGTTTTCGTAAAAGATACAGACCAGACTTATTGTTTTTTTCCACCATTGTAACAGGAAGACCCTTGCTACGTATTTCTAATAATTTATTTAAATAAACATTATTAGGCTTGCGATATACATCAAGTAATTGACGACCACATAAACGACTAAACCAGGCTAAGGCTTCCCAGTTAGCCATATGCGCCGTTACAAAAATAACAGGAGTTCCTTCTGGTGGTACATTCTCTAGGCCCGAAACCGTAACACTAGGACCGACTTTTCTAATACATCCATATTCTCCAATAGTTCGACCTATGTTATCCCAAACACCGCGCATGATGTTACGACGATCCTTTACAGACATTTCTGGATAAACATGCAAGAGATTAGCCATTCCCCGTCTATGCCAATGCAATAAAGGACCAATTTTACGTATTAATAGACTTCCAGTATTACTCGCTATGCGTGGAGGTAAGAGGCTAGCAAGCCATATTATTAGCGTGGCTATCGCTGCTTGTAGCAACTGCCAAGGACTCATCCACGGCCTGTACTTAGTCCAAAAAGTTCGAAATGTATATTTCAAAAGTCTACACCAATTTAATATTTTAGTTATTATTGCTTCATGGGACTGAATAATAATAGATAAAAAAGAAAAATTTATTTAGGTTTTCTATAAAACTTACTTAGTATTATTTCTAAAAGCTCTATGGATTTAAAAAATAGATACATTTTGTTTAAACCAACAGAAGATAAGTTAGTTTAAATTTTTTATAAGGTAAAATAATAATGGCTGAAGTAAAGCGAATAAATGTCGGAGTAATAGGTACTGGATGGGTTGGTGGTATAAGAGCTAATGCCTGTGCACATAATGGTATTGTTGATGAGTTGCATATTGCCGAGATTAACCCCAAACGCCAGTCAGAAATTCAAGCTGAAACTAATCCAACCTCTATAACCGATAATTGGCAAACTATAATTGATAATGAAGCAATTGATGTAATCGTGATTTCTATGACCCCTGAGACACAAAGATACCCAATATTAATGGCGGCTCTTGAAGCGGGAAAGAATGTATTTGTTGAAAAACCAATTGCACCTACAATTGAAGAAGCCGAGCAGGCATACGCACTTGCCGATTCTAAGAATCTTAAAATCACAATTGGTTATTCCCGACGGTTTGACCCGCGTTATGTATATGTCAAGAAATCCCTTAGAGAAGGCCTTATTGGTGATCCTGTAACATGCCTAGTCTCAAGGCACTCAACTAGAGAGTTAGGAGAAAAAATTACAGGTAGATCTAAGATGTCTCCTACTTCTATTGGAGGAGTACATGACCTAGATTTTGTATTGTGGTGTTTGCAACCACGAAAGCCCATACGTGTTTATTCCCAGACTGCTGGAAAGCTATTTAGTAAAAAAAGCGATACCCCGGATCATCAGTGGGTGATGGTTACTATGGATGATGGAACTACCGTAACTATTGGAGTTGGATGGATATTACCTATCGGTTATCCCAATTATGTTCAGGCATGGATTGAGGTAATTGGTACTGATGGGGCCTTAACTATTGATGATACGCATAAAGAAGTACAATTTAACACTACAGCAAACGGTATTAGATACCCTCTTTCATCCATGCCAGGTGAGCCAATTGACCATGTTTTTGCTGGATCTATGTATGATGAGACAGGTCACTTTTTAGAAGCGGTTGCTTTTGATCGGCCAGCAATGGTCACAAGAGAGGAAGCTCTTACAGTCATGTCCGTATATACAGCTGCGGATTTATCGGTAGAACGCGGAGAACCTGTAGTTTTACCACGAAACGATAATACAAATCCTTAATAAGATATAAGAGAATATTAATGGAGTTTTAACTGTGACGCAATTATCTAGTGATAGTGAGTTATCTGAAATAGAGGCGCCTATAGGATATATGGTCGATACTGGTGTAACGCCTGTATTTTATCAATCGAATGTTCCTGGGGAAAGAACTAAGGTTGAAGGAACCCGTGAAAAAAGAATTATGAAGATAATTAATGGGCGTTTAGTTCCCAACTTATTTTCTCTTGAGGTTGAAGGTTTTGCTTTTACAGAACATCATACTCAAGTAAATAATTTTTATGATGATTTAGAACTTTCTAATGTATATGAATCGGAGGTCGAAAAGTTAATAACTGAGAAAATTGACGCTACTAGGGTAGTTGTTTTTGATCATACACGTCGTTCCAGTTCTCAAGAGTTGAGAGAGAAACATAATGCTCGCGACCCTGCTGGAACAGCTCACACTGATTATACCGATTGGTCGGCGATACAGAGGGTAAAAGACATACTACCTAACGAATCAGAAAATCTTTTATCTAAGCGTTTTGCTATAGTAAACATATGGCGCTCCATTAATGGAAATATACAGGAGTGGCCTTTGGCATTATGTGATTCCCGCAGTATAAACGATGCTTTTTTGCACACGGTAGAACGGCGTGCNTATAATCGTNTCGGTCAAACTAGGCACGCGTCGTATGATCCGAAAAACCTCTGGTATTATTTTCCTAAGATGCAACCTCATGAAATCATACTGATCAAAAACTACGATAGTATACTGGATGGTAGAGCAAGGTATTCAATGCATACAGCCTTTAATGATCCTACAAGTCTATCGAATGCTAGTCCGCGCGAAAGTATAGAGACCAGGGCTCTTGTGTTCTTTGATTAGGTTATTGACTTGAATCTAGCAAACACCAGCCATTTCAAGAATGGCTCCCAGCAGCACCTGTCCTCCTGCCGTAATCCACTCTGGCTTAGCGTCCTCTACCTCATTATGACTTATACCATCAATACAAGGTATGAAAATCATTGAAGAATTTGCAACTGAAGCAATATTGCAGGCATCATGGCCGGCTCCAGATATTATTTCACGTGAAGTATAACCCTGCGATTTAGAAGACTGCCTTACTGCTGATATACAATTTTCATTAAAAACAATTGGAGGCAGATAGAGAATTTGATTGATTTCATACTTAAGGCCTGTTTTAGCAGCAATCTCTTCTAAATGATTTAGTAATTCTGTATTCATCTGAGCTAGTATAGCGTCATCAGGATGCCTGAAATCTACAGTTAAAAACACTTGGCCTGGAATTACATTGCGAGAATTTGGATATGAATTAATCATACCTACTGTAGTACAGGCGTGAGGTGAATTTTCTAAACCTATACGGTTGACGAGTTCAATTAGGCGGGCTGCTCCAAGTAGTGCATCTTTCCGCCGATCCATGGGTGTTGGGCCGGCATGNGATTCCACACCTGTCAAATTTATCTCGTACCAGCGTTGACCTTGGGCGCCAGTAACAATTCCAATGGTTTTATTCTCTGCCTCAAGTATTGGGCCTTGTTCAATATGTGCTTCAAAGTAAGAATGAATTTTTCTTGATCCGACTTCATCTTTACCTGCATATCCGATACGTTCTAGTTCACNACCGATTGAAAGGCCTTCTTGATCAGTTTGAGCTAAAGCNTCTTCTAATTTGATGCTTCCCGAAAATACTGCAGATGAGATCATGGCAGGTGCAAACCTGCTGCCCTCTTCATTGGTCCAGACAACTACATCAATTGGTCTTTCAGTTTGTGTGCCTAAGTCATTTAAGGTTCTAATTATTTCCAGGCCTGCTAGCACGCCATATACGCCGTCAAAACGTCCGCCAGTGGGTTGTGTATCTAAATGACTGCCGGTCATGACAGCAGCGGCTTCTGGGTTTTTACCAGGTCTTCGGGCAAAGATATTGCCCATTTTATCAATAGATATTTTACAGTTCGCCTTTTTACACCAGTGAATAAATAAATCACGAGCTTCCTTATCAAGGTCAGTTAANGCTAGTCTGCAATTACCTCCTTTTTCTGTAGCCCCTATCTTTGCTAAATCCATTATAGAGTTCCAAAGTCGATTACCGTCAATTGAAAGATTATGTTGCCTATCCATAAAATAAATCCTGCTTATAGAATTAAAGAAATTACTTATATTTTAAATGATACAGCTCAAGCAAAGTGTTAACTGATAAAGTCGGTGGTTTTAGAGATCTTAGATTAATTATTATTAAAATGTTGGTTTTTAGCCCACTAATTTATAAGTATCTTAATATATTATATACTATCAGTCTTTCCCTAGTGATGCTTTTTATGCAAAATTATGACAAATTAATGAATAATAAATAATATTGACCTATACAATATTAACGAAGTGGGAGGGGAGAATGGCTGTTGATTCAAAGTTCAGTCGGATCAATAGATTTATAGATCGCATTGGAGCTGTTGAAACCCCTTTTTCAATTGAATTACCGGACGGTGAGAAAAGAACAGTTGGTGAGGGCAAGTCTCATTTTGAAGTCTCGTTGAGGACTAGTCGTGCTGTAAAGGCAGTCAGCTCTCTTGATGAAGCCAATATAGCTGAGGCTTATTTACAAGGAGATATTGACCTTGATGGGGATATGATTAGCCCGTTTGCCTTACGGTCATCTTTAGATGATAGGCATCCGATGGTGGCCGCTTGGCGCTTTATTCAACCATTAATATTTGGACAAGTGTTCACTAATAAAGCAGCCATAAAATCTCACTATGACCTGGATGCTAATTTATTTCTAAGTTTTTTGGACCCTGAACTGCCTGCTTACAGCCAGGGAATATATCACAGTGATAATGAATCTTTAAAGCACGCATTAAAGAGAAAGTTTGAATACACCAGTGAGATGTGTGAATTAAAGCAATCGTCTCGGATATTAGAGATTGGTCCAGGATGGGGGGCGTTTGCTAGTCATGCTTTACCATTGGGTGTTAATTTTACAGGTCTTACTATATCGGAAGTGTCTAAAAGTTTTATTAATGAAAAACTAAGTGAGTACCGTGATAGCTTTAATATATTACTGCAAGATTTTTTAGATTATGAACCTGATGAAAAATTTGATTCAATTGTAATAATGGGTGTAATTGAACATTTACCTAACTATGAGAGAGTTTTAAAAAAGTTTGATTATTTATTAAAGCCGGGGGGGCTAATATTTCTAGATGGCAGTGCGGCGCGTAAAAAATATGAGTTATCAACCTTTATGGTTCGCTATATATATCCTGGTAACCATTCATTCTTGGTTCTCGATGACTTCATAAACAAGGTAGCCAAGACTAATTTTGAAGTGCTAGAGATTCAAAATGATAGACATAGTTATTTTCTTACTTTCAAGCAATGGGCTGAGAATTTAGAAAAAAACAAAGAGAATGTTATACGACAGTTTGGTGATTTTGAATATCGCCGGTTTCGCTTATATTTATGGGGAGCTACATATGAATTCCTATCGCGAAATCTAGACTGTTATAGAATGGTACTATATAAGCCAAAGTCTGTTTAATTATAACGGTTAAGCTTGGAATANGATTATTAAAGTGCCGGGCTTTAATAATGCAAGGTTGGGAAAATGGAAGAATTTAAGCTGTATAATGCTTCTCAATCGATATGTAGTCATAAAGTAAGATTTGCACTAAATGCTAAGAGAATAAGGTTTACTGAATATAAACTTGATCTATTTTCAGGAGACCAGCTAAAACCAGAGTACTTATTGATTAATCCCAATGGATTAGTACCTACATTAGTTCATAACGGTATTAATATTATTGATTCTCTAGTTATTGTTCAATATCTAGATGAGATATGTAATAACTCGGAAACTTTCACACCTCAAAATCCCGCAATGAGGGCGCGTATGCGTTCCCTAATGGCCTACATTGATGAAGTGCCAACTCCCGCGGTTCGTATACCTTCATATAATATGGCATTTTTAACTCATTTTAAAAACATGCCAGAAGATGAGTTTCAGAGTATGGCCAATGCTAAACCGCTGCGTAAGGAGTTTTTGTTGAAATTTGGTCGTGTGGGTTTTTCTGAGAAAGAATTAAATGAATCTCTTGATCGTCTATCACGATCTCTAATAAGAATGCAGGCGGAAATTAATAATTCTAAAGGACCTTGGTTTTTAGGTGATAAATTTTCAATTGCGGATATTGCTATGATGCCTGTTATTATTCGACTAGAAGACTTAAGCCTTAAATATATGTGGGATAATAAACCCGAGATATCACATTGGTTAGAATTAATTAAAAACCATCCTGCGTTCCAACCAACTTTTTACCATGGTTCTCTTTTAACTGAACAGTATCCTCATTTAAATAAAAAAAATTAAATTATATAATACTTATGTAACAATTTAATAATAATCATTGTGTCTAAAATAAATTAATAGTGCAGGAGAGAAATATATGCGCTGCGAAGTTGTAGCCATTGGAACTGAGTTATTGCTTGGTCAGATTGTTGATACTAATTCATCTTGGATTGGAGAGCAGNTGGCATTGGTGGGAATTGATTCTCTTTACCAAGTTAAAGTAGGCGATAATGCTGAAAGAATGGAAGACACCATACGTGCAGCGCTAGCACGAAGCGATGCAGTGATCTGTTGCGGCGGCTTAGGACCTACTCAAGACGATATTACTCGTGAAGTTATTGCTAAGATAATGGGTGTCAGAATGCACAGAGATGAGAATATTGCTGGTAAAATAAGAGAGATGTTTGAAGCTCGCGGACGTGTAATGGCAGAAAATAATCTACGACAAGCTGATATTCCGAATGGAGCAATGCCAATTTCGCAGATGCCAGGAACGGCGCCGGGATTATTATGTCCAATTGGAAATAAAGTTATTTATGCTGTTCCCGGAGTACCTTTTGAAATGCGTGAGATGATGAAGGGAACGATCTTAAATGATTTACAGAAAAGGTCAGGTAAGTCCGCAGTAATCCGAAGCAGAGTATTAAGGACTTGGGGGCAAAGTGAATCAGGTCTTGCTGAAATGTTGGCGTCACGCATGGAAGAACTTGATAATCTGGGTACCGCTACTTTGGCTTTTCAGGCAAGTGGTATTGATGGGATAAAGGTACGAATTACTTGTAAGGCTGATAGCGAGGCCTTAGTTCAAGAAGTTCTTTCAACCGAAGAAATACTAATAAGAAATATACTTGGTGATGTTATTTTCGGTGTAGATGAAGAATCTATGGAAAGTGTTATTCTAAATTTATTGAAGGACCAGAAACTAACTTTATCATCAGCAGAAGCACTAACAGGAGGAATTTTAGCTACCCGGATGTCAGCTTTGGATAGTAAACTAGACTTATACAAGGGATCAATTGTTAGACCTCATGATGAAANAAACTTAAAAATACCAGGACCAAACCGAGCTGCGGCTGCAGCCCAAAGTGCAAGGGCTTATTTCTCTACAGATATTGGTATAGCTGCACTTTTACCAGAAGAAAATGAGGACTATGCTCCGGGAACTGTTTTTATTGCTATTTCTATGCAAGGTGTCCGCAAATCTCGTTCTATAACTCTTCCCGGAGCTCTAAGCAGAATGCGCAGCTACTCAGTTATAAGTTTACTGGATTATTTAAGAAAAACTCTTTTAGAAAATTATTAATTTATGACTATTGAATTTATATTTTTTGACAAGTTAATTTTAAATAGATCTCTGACGCTCTAGGTTTAAAAAATGGTTAATAAATTGAGTATAGCTCATTGTTCAGATATTCATCTTGGGGCGAATAGCTTTAATGATGAAGTTACTATTAATGCCTTTTCATTGGTTTTAAAGAAAATTAGTGCTCATTCTCCTCACATACTAATCATAGCAGGAGATTTATTTGATAATAATAATGTAAGTAATGAAACTGTAGAATGGGCAATGAAAATTCTATCTGAATTATCTTTCAATGTAGTAATTATTCCTGGTAATCATGATTGTATGGAAGAAGATACTATTTTTAGAAAATTTGATTTTAATTCAATACCCAATATTTTTATGTTGATGGAAGCTGAAGGAGAATTATTAAGATTTGATGAATTNAAACTCGCTATGTGGGGTAAAGGAATTGTACAACATGATAGTAAATATAGGCCTCTTGATGGTTGTCCAGATAAGCCAAAAGGTTACAAATGGTATATTGGCTTGGGCCATGGCTTATTTGTACCCCGGGGTGAACAAACTTTTCGGTCTTCACCAATATTTATGGACCAAATAGAGACAAGTCCATGTGACTATCTTGCGTTAGGTCATCATCATGCAGCTAAACAGATATTAAATGATTACACAGCTGCAGCCTACAGCGGATCGCCTACTGATAATATAGGAGGCGGTCCTAGTTATATCATTGTGGATCTTGTTTCAGGTCAAAAACCTGATTTACATATTCATAGTCTTCCAAAAATATAAATAAAATACCTTTAATATATTAAACTTAACTATCAGTAATGATTTATATTATGCATAAAAGCCTAGTTTTTAATAATTTTAGGAAAGAAAGTGTTTTTTATTAAGGCTTTAACAAAATGTGTTTTAGGTATGCGCTTGCAGTGCTATACCAATAAATAATAGAAAGTAGAAACTTATAAAGTTTACTGGAGGAAAATCGGTGGTAGCTAATAAACCAAAAATGACTCGACCAAGTATGTATCAATTTAAACATGGTGATTTCACAATCACAAATATACTGGAGGGTTTTATCCATAGAGAAGATATGCACCCATTTGCAGGCACGAATGTAAGCGCTGAAGAAATGGAAGATGCAGCAAAGGGTTACCGCTTACCTTTCCCTAAACTNGAACATAATTTTGTACCATCTTTGGTTGACACAGGAGATAAGCTTATAGCATTTGATCCTGGCTTCGGTGAAAAAGCGCATGGACCTACAACTGGTTGGTTTAATGGCTTATTATCTGAGGGTGGGTATACTTTAGAAGATGTAGATGCAGTTGTCGTTACCCATTGTCATCCTGATCATATTGGAAATTTACTAGCTGATGGTAAACCNACTTTTCCTAATGCGGAGATAGTATTTGGACGTGTTGAATTTGATTATTGGCGCAAAGGAGACAATATACCAGATTTTCGTCCGCCCACACTGGCTATGTTTCGTGAGGTTTGTGANCCCATGGCAGAACACGCTCGTTTTATAGAGCCTGGGGACAATATTGTTAATGGAGTGACGGCTGTAAATGCGTTTGGACACTCGGCTGGTCATATGGCCTATCACATAGAAAGTAACGGACAAGAGCTTATGATTATGTCTGACACGGTTGCGCATTACGCAATATCTATTCCTAACCCTGAATGGCACTTTTCTATGGATGATGATCCCGAAACAGCTGCAGTATCACGTAGACGTGTTCTGAGCCAGATAGCTGATAATAAAATGGCTGCTATTGGTTTTCATATGCCTTTTCCCTCTGTAGGTTATATTGAAAGAAGAGAAGATGGCTTTATATGGATTCCAGCTAGTTATCAGATGAACTTAGACTAACAAATTTAGGTTATAAATATTAGTTTGAATTAATTTTATGGATAGTAATAGACAATGACATAAGNTTTGAAATAATTATGATTTAGCAATATTTGTACTCATATTTAGCGACTTAATTGATTTGAACATAATATCATCGGAATAAATTCATCTAAAAAGGTAAATATAATGAGAATCCATAATGTGTATGCTGATGAAAATGGTGAAACCCATTTCCGAAATATTGAAGTAGACTGGGTAGATGATTCTTTGTCTAGTGTGTTTTCGGTATTAGAAAGCGCTAGTGGTATTAAGTTCAGAAAAACAGCGGGCGATTACGATTTTGAATGGCATCCTGCTCCATGTCGTCAATATGTGATCAATTTAGATGCTGGAGTAGAAGTCACTGTAAGCGACGGAGAAACGCGGGTTATTGAAGCTGGTGAAGTGCTGCTAGTGGAAGATACTGAGGGCCGCGGGCATTGCTCGAAATCTGTAAATGGTAAGCCACGACACTCAGTATTTATTCCGATTAACTAAAATAAAACTAGGTGTCTAGGAGTTGGTAACCGGGCGTTGAAGATGACAGCAGCAACTCTTCTTCTGTCATATCGGTATTAATATTGGCAAAGAGTGGAGTAGTTAGATAACGTTCACCAGTATCAGGTAGCATTACTAATACTGTTGAATCTTGTTGTATTTCTTTGCAAAACTTAAGCGCTCCTGAAAAAGTCGCACCCCCAGAAATACCTACAAATATTCCTTCCTTTAGAGCTAAATTTTGTGCGCTACTGATGGCATCAGTTCCAGAAACTGAAATAATATGATGAATGTTACCAGAATCTACTGCATCTCCGGTCAGTTTAGGAATAAAGTCAGGCGTCCAACCTTGTATTGGGTGGGGCTTATAGGATGGATGAGATTCTGCTGGAGAACCATCTGAATTTCTTGATTGCTCACCGCCATTTACCAAAAGTGGTGCATCTTCTGGTTCACATAATATGATTTTAGTATTAGGTAATTCATTCGCTAGTACTCTTGCTACACCCTTTACTGTCCCCCCGGTGCCATACCCGGTAACCCAGTAATCAAGATTAGTATCACTAAAGTCGTCAATAATTTCTTTTGCTGTAGTTAATGAATGAGTATCCGGATTTGCTTCGTTTTCAAACTGGCGTGTCATGAACCATCCGTTAGCTTCTGCAAGTTCAGTTGCTTTAGCAACCATACCTGAACCTTTTGCTGAAGCGGGAGTTAAAACTACTTTAGCACCAAGAAACCGCATTAGTTTTCTTCTTTCAACGCTAAAGCTTTCCGACATAGTAACTATAAGGGGGTAACCTTTTGCGGCACAAACCATAGCTAAGCCAATACCAGTATTACCGCTAGTGCCTTCGATGATAGTTTGACCTGGCTTAAGCTCTCCGGATTTTTCTGCAGATTCTATTACTCCAAGAGCCAGCCGATCTTTGACAGATCCTAGAGGGTTGAAAGATTCAATCTTTACATAAAGATTAATTCCCGTAGGAGCTAGGTTGTTAATCTTAACTACAGGTGTATTGCCAANAGTATCTAGGATGCTTTCATATCTTTTTCCCATTTTTTCCTCTGTGGATTTACTTTAATTATTTATTAAAGTTTTGAACCGGGTTGTGACATAGCACGCAGAAAAACTTGTCTGAAAGCACCTCCGCTTGCAAATCCNCCATCTACAGTCATATCTATACCTGTAACGAAACTTGCATCATCACTGGCCAAGAATAAAACAACAGGGCTTATTTCATCTGGGCCAGCTATTCGATTGAGTGGTGTCATCCACTTCATAGCTTCTTTAAAATCATCGGATCCTTCAACCAGTGGTGTATCAACTATTCCTGGATGTATCGCATTTACCCGTATATTCCATGACGCAAATTCCATGGCAGAGCTTTTAGTTAGTCCTCTTATCCCCCATTTTGTAGTTGTGTACGCAGTCGCGAAATGCCCTGTTGTTCCTGCAATAGAACCTATATTAACGATTGATCCACCTCCGCTATCACGCATCAATGGTGCGGAAGCCTTAGTCCCTAAAAACGGACCCGTCAAATTAATATCTATAACCTTTTGCCATTCTGTCATACTAATATCTAACATAGATGGTTTTCTTAGACCTATTCCTGCGTTGTTTATTAATATGTTGAGTCCGCCGTATTTATTTTCTGCTATATTTAATGCTGTTTTCCAATNACGTTCACTTGAAACATCTAAGTGTTGGTAAATAGCACTATAACCTTCATCACATATCGATCTAGCAACAGCGCTGCCTTCATCGTCTAAAATGTCGCAGACTAAAACTTTTGCTCCTTCGGAAGCAAATAATCTGGCTTCTGCTTCCCCTTGACCGCGGCTAGCCCCGGTAATCATAGCTACCTTACCTTCAAGTCTATTTGCCATCTTACTACTCCTTATTTTGAGGCGCACAGTATTACTTTAATATTGTATTGGAATATAATACTTTTAATTATACTAGTTTTGATAGAAAATATAAGTTTCTTAAATTGCTAGTATACCGCTGTGATTCAGCTTTAACATCAAGCTATCATTGTTTGTTTAGCTATGAATCTGGGAGCGCATAAATTCTATTACTTTTTTATGTCCAAAGTTAATAGAAATTGTCTAAAATAAGAATATATATGGATTAAATTGTTAATAACTAACTCTAGCCAAGATAGTTATTATAATCGGTAATTAATGATTTTCAGATGATTTTATTATTTAGCAGTTTGATTCATTCTTCTATGATTCTAAGCACAATGCGNGTTCAGGTTGANAACTAATAAAAACCGTTTGATTATTAGATAGTTGTTCAAAATGATCAATCTGGATATTCACTTCATGTCCGTTTACATCTACTCGACACTCTAAAAAGCTTCCTAAATATACAGTATCTATGACTTTTGCTTCAACAACGTTACCATTATCAGTTCCTGTGGGCTCATTAATATGAAGTAGTACGTCCTCAGGTCTTAAACTAATGTATACATTCTCACCGGCACTAACGTTCGGAGCACCCGCGGCTTGTATTCTAAAGGAACCTTTGTCTTTATTTGCGAGGATTTCCAAATCGCATATATTACCATCTCTTGCGATAATCTTTCCTTCTAGAAGACTAGTCACTCCAATAAAGTTAGCTACAAATGAATTAGCTGGATTAGCATATATATCTTGGGGGTTTCCAACCTGTTGTATAACTGCTTTATCCATTACCACGACACGGTCACTCATAACTAAGGCTTCTGATTGGTCATGGGTAACAAATATGGACGTTATTCCTACTTCTTTCTGTAATCTTACAATCTCATCGCGCATTGTTTCACGTAATTTAGCATCTAAATTTGACAAAGGTTCATCAAATAAAATTACATTTGGTTCGTATACTATTGCACGCGCTAGAGCGACCCTTTGCCTTTGTCCACCCGATAGTTTCGTTGCATAACGATCTGCCTGTTGATCAAGGCCAACCAGTTCCAAAGCATTCATCGTCTTTTTTCTTGTTTCTTCTTTGCTGGCTCGTCGAACTTTAAGGCCATATGCTACATTATCGAATACGGTCATGTGCGGCCAAACAGCATAACTTTGAAAAACCATGCCAATATTTCGTTCTTCAGGGTTTAGATAGATTTCTTTATCATGAGATGCTACCAGCTTATCTCCGATGTGAATTTCTCCGGCATCAGGGCGTTCAAGACCTGCAACACATCGAAGAGTTGTGGTTTTGCCGCAACCTGATGGTCCAAGAAGTGTAACAAACTCACCTGGCTCAATTAATATATTAAAGTCCAATACAGCTGTTTCAGGACCAAAGTGTTTATCCAGATGATCTATACGAACAGTTGCATCTGCATTATTACTGTAACTCATTATTGTACCGCCAGTGTGTGTTCAGAATCAAAACGTAGAAATATCTTATCTCCAGCTTTTAATTGGTCACGAGGATGGGCTATGACTTTCCACTCAAAGTCACCCCAACTTACTCTGCAATCAACATGGTTTCCCAAGAATATTGCATTCTCTACCCTACCTTCTATGCAGTTATCATCTGTTTTTTCTCGAACTGCGTGCACGTTTTCTGGTCGTATAGAAATAGTGGTCTCATCTCCCTCGTTTATACCAACCCCAATCTTACATGGTAAGTTGGCTGTCATATCTCCGTAGTTAACAGTTGCTTCACCNTTACCTGGGGTAGTTATCTTTGATATATGCCCATCAAGTAAATTAGCAACTCCAATAAAATTGCTTACATATTTGTTTACTGGTTGACTATAGATCTCAAGTGGNGCGCCTGTCTGCTCAATATTACCCTTTGACATAACAATGATTTCATCACTCATAACTAAAGCTTCGGCCTGATCATGGGTTACATAGATTGATGTTATGCCCACTTCATTTTGTATGCGCTTTAATTCTACCCTCATCTGTTCTCTTAATTTAAGGTCAAGATTTGATAATGGTTCATCAAATAGTAAAAGCCTTGGTGATGAAACGATTGCCCTGGCTAGAGATGCCCTTTGTTGCTGTCCTCCAGAAAGCTGAGTAGCCATTTTACTTGCCATATCTGTTAGGTCTACTAAAGCTAATGTTTCTGCTACTCGATCATCAATTTCTGATTTAGGNAATTTTCTTATCTCTAATGGATATGCAATATTTTGAGTGACGCTCATATGAGGCCAGATTGCATAGCTTTGAAATACCATGCCTATATCGCGTTTTTCAGGAGCCAGAAATACACNTTCCTCAGGTTCTGTGTATTTCAATCCTCCTACCACTATCGAACCTGAGTTAATAGTATGTAAACCTGCTATACTCATTAGGGTTGTGGTCTTGCCACAGCCAGAAGGTCCTAGAAGGGTTAGAAATGATCCTTCATCTATCCCAAAACTAATATCATTTACAGCTTTATCATCACCAAACCATTTTACCAGGTTTTTTACTTGAAGGTATTTATCTGAAATATTCTCGTGGCTCATTTCTTTTCCCTCAATTAAGCTGTCAGTGCTTCTTTACCTGCAAGTCGTCGGAAAGCGAACATACAGATAAGACATAGCACAGTTTGGGCAAGTGAAAGGGCAGCGGTTAGAGGTTCATTTTCAAAGTTTGATAGATAGTAAACACCAACAGCAAGTGTCTCAGTGCCAGAAGTATAAAGTATTATNGATATAGACAGCTCTCGTAGAAATATTACAAACAATAAAATCCAGCCTGCAAATATACCTGGTTTAAGGAGGGGTATTGTTATACGCCGCATAGTTGTTACCCATGTGGCCCCTGCCATGCGCGAACTTTGGTCAAGTTCTTCTGATATAGACAGCATGATTGCTGCAATGTTTCTTTGGCCATAGGGAAAAAAGCGCGTTATATAACCGAGTAATAAAATCCAAAGCGTAGCATATATAGGCGTTTGTATATAAGTTACTAGCACACCCATCGCGAGTACTATGCCCGGAAAGCCTATAGGGACGACGCATAGAAAATCTAATATTGCTGAGCCCATACCCTTAGTTCTATGAATCATATANCTGACTACTAACGCCAATACCATGGCTATCGAGGCACCAACAAAAGCTAGAAATAGACTATTTAAGATGCCATTGGTTGCAGCATCTATGCTCTCTGGGCTCCAAAAGAAAAGAGTCTTTTCGTAATTAATTAGAGTTAATTTCTCTATTACAATTTCTCCTGTCCAAACAGGATGAAGGCTAACTATTATTAAGCTGATAGTTGGAAGTATTACCGCTACAAAAATGAAAAGAATATTATAACCAAAGGCAACCCATTTCCAGCCGCCCAAATCTAGTACATTAGGCCTAAAGCCCTTTCCTGTTACGGTTTCGAATGATCGNGGCGCTATATAGCGACGTTGTATNAAAATTAGAAAAATAGTAATCGCACCTAGAGCCATAGCCATTGTTGCGCCAAGATAATGGTTTGCGTCATCGCCGACGGCTTTAGTGAAAATTTGTGTTGTTAGCGTTTCCCATCCATATGGAGCACTTAGTTTAAAAGGTACGCCAAATTCACCAGCACTGGTAACAAATACTATTATGGCTCCAGATAGAATTCCAGGCATTACCAATGGAAGGGTTATGGTCATAGTAGTTCTTAGTAAGCCTGCCCCAGTTGTTCTAGCACTATCTTCGAGGGAAGGGTCCATTCGTCTAAGGGAACCAATAACGAATAAATATACTAGCGGAGCAAAGAATATTCCTGTCACCCATATTACGCCCCATATATTATCAACATTCAGTATAGCCCCTTCAATGTTAAAAACATCACGCGCTAGGTTATTTAATAGTCCGGTTTGTGGTTCTCCCAGGTTGTGCCAAGCTATGGCGCCAATAAAAGGACTCAAGAAGAAAGGAATTAGGTTGAAAGGCTCTAACCAGGCCCGTCCAGGGCAATTTGTCCGTGCATTGGTCCAGGCCAACGAAACACCAAGTAGTGTTGCTAGGACCGTACAGCCAGAACATATAATCAAAGTATTTACAAAAGCTTTAGGTATAACTGGATCAGTTACAATAGTGACATAGTTTCCAAATCCCCACTCTGTGTCAAAACCTAAATCATCAAGAACTAAAAAACTACTGATAACTAGAGTAATCAGAGGAAGTATTACAGCCACTCCCACAATAATACTAACAACAATCGTTATTATATTTTCTTGTGTAAAGAGTGCTTCTAGTTTGTTAGACCATCGGCCAGACGGAGCTCTATTATCTAAGGTATTTGTAGTCATCTAACATCACAGTGAGAAATTTTCTCAAGTTATAAATTCTAAATAAAAAATGAATTATACCTGGGGTCCCCTGTTAGAGGATGCCCAGGTATAATAAGAAAACTACCTCTACTTAAAGGTACTAATCCATAAGTTACGAGTCTTTTTGAACTTTTTCTGAGCTCCAACCCAATCTTTCATACCGATTAGGTTAATTTTACTCAGATCAGCCATATATGGGGCAGCAGCAGCAGGAACTTGGTAGCCAGTTATGAAAGAATAAACAGCTTCTCCTTCTACTATTATGTCGGCACCCTCTTTGCTCAGCAAAAACTCAATAAATAGCTTGCCTGCATTAGGATTGTTTGCGCCGCTGAGAACAGCTGCTTGGTTACCAAGCATTACCTGTCCTTCTTTGTATGAACCAATCTTGATTTTAGATTTCAGACCTGGGTCTTTTAGGACGTTCTGGTAAACGCGACCTGATACATTCCATGGGTCCAGAG
>PASR01000008.1 GCA_002713365.1 Rhodospirillaceae bacterium | reverse complement strand
ACTTGATACATCTTTCAGTGTTTTTGCCCTATCCCCGCCCTTCAGTAATAAGGCGATAATTTCATTGCCATCCCAAAAAGCTATATCAACCGGTAAAAATTTTTGTTTTGCTCCTGGTATATGAGCTCGTGGTAAAGGGCGCATAGCAGCCATTCCCCATAAATTTAACTCAAGGTTATATTCAGAAATAGAAGACAAAGGTTGTATTTCCTTAGAAAATAAATTTATTTGTTTTATGATAAAATCAAAATAATTATTAACCCAGGTTCTTAGATTTTTTTCAAAAAAGCCGCAATCTCTTAGGTGAATACGTCTTAATATTTCTAAACTAGACTCACCTTTGCTGAGTTGCTTGTCTTTAAGGAGCAAGCTGGACTCTTCAAAAATAGTATTACGGTCATAAGGCCCATGCCCCAAACGTAACGGCTTATTTTTAGTTTTAATAAGCTCAACATAGGGTACGCGATCTATATTTTCTTTTGAAACCAAAGGAATACCATAGGGTATTATTAACTTTTCCGTCCCTCTATTATCTGTAAGCATTTCAATTAAAACCCAGCCTAAAATAATATCTTCCAAAATATGGCCGTTAAAGGTCCATTAACTATTAATTAAAACAATAAAAGTAAGGCACCAATAATCCCAATATTACTAAATATAATTGATTTGTGTATATGCCGCATGAGCAAATCTGATGTAAGCCAATACCTATGGAAAATAATAGTTGCCAAAACCGTAAATGCTATAAGAAGGCTGGCCCCCAGACTTGTGTAAGTATCTAGTAATACTAAAACCCCACCTACGTATTGAATTGCAAAACCAGCCCAAAGCGACAGGTACGGCCACGGCACACCAAGAGCTCTCATTCTTTCGGCATGCTGTTTGACTTGGGTTAGAGAGTTTATAAGTGCAGTGCCAAGAAATAAGGCGGCTATCATTAACTGGCCAGCCATTTCTAAATTTGTGTGTTCAGAATACATAAAACCTCCTTTCTCAATACCTCATAAATATATCGTCGTTATAATTAAGTGCAAAAACACCAAATAATATATGAACTTGTAAGCTTAAGAGTAATGCTTATATATCTGCAACTAAGAAACTGTCCTATAACTAAAATAGAATGGTGGTTATTAATGCAGTCAACAGAAGCTAATAGATTTTCATTAAACTATCGCAACGGCCTACCGCAAGATTTATTACAATTATGTGCTAAGTATCCGAGAGAATCATGGGATAAGCATCCTAATTTGGGAGAACGGGTACAATTTTGGCTTAGCCGCCACGATATGTTCCGTGAAATGATTGTTATGCTAGAGGACTGTTGTCAGAAATTAAGCAATAATTTAATTGACGCTGAAGAATTTTCACAATGGTTTATTCCGCGTCTAAGTTTTTTATTAAATCACCTAGACCTCCATCATAAAGTGGAAGAGTTCCATCTTTTCCCTATATTTGCCGCAGCAGAAACAAAATTAATTGATGGTTTTTCTATATTAGAGACTGACCATCAGTCTATTCACTTATTCGCTGATAATTTGAAAACAGAATTACAAGCTTTATTTGAGTTAAAGAATAAACCAAGAGATGAGGTAAAAAGAGCCGGTGAAAATTCTACTATGAAGTTTGCGACTTTATCCAAAGGCCTGGTTTCTCATCTCAACGATGAAGAAGATCTCATTGTTCCAATAGTGCTCTATCACTCTGAAGAAAGTCTAGGTCTAATCTAGGAATCTAGCTCACACGAATAGATTACTAATTAGGTGTCGTCTAAAAATGGAGCGGGAAACGAGATTCGAACTCGCGACCCTCACGTTGGCAACGTGATGCTCTACCACTGAGCTATTCCCGCATAATCCATCCACCGAAATAACCTCATCGTAGCGATTATTGCAAGTCCCTTTACACATCCTTTGTAATCTAACATAAAAAAAGTTATAAAAAACCTGCAATGAATGAAGAAAAAACAATAGAAGCCCCCCTGCTTGCACGACTAGCAGATCTAGAGATTTCGGTAGATATACATCGTCATCCTCCCCTTAACACTGTAGCAGAATCAAAGGCATTAAGAGGAAAGATGCAAGGATCACACATAAAAAATCTTTTTTTACGCGATAAAAAGAAAAATAAATGGCTAGTAACAGTCCTAGAGGACGCTGAAGTAAACCTTAAAGAATTGCGTAATGTTATAGGCGCAAGCGGAAATCTTTCTTTTGGTAATCCTGAACTACTATATCAATCCTTAGGTGTTAAGCCTGGTGCTGTTACTCCTTTTGCCGTCATCAATAACACTAAGGCTGATACAAAAATGGTATTAGCAAGCAATGTATTAGCTAATGATTATGTAAATGCACACCCCCTGCATAATCGCGCAACTGCTTCAATATTAAGCTCTGATTTACTAAAATTTTTAATTGAATGCGGATACCCTCCTATCATTATAGAATTACCATAGCTAAAATATTAGCCAAAACTCTTATAATATAAGAAAATTATTATTATATTTTTCACGTAAGGGCTTGATGCGAGAGCTATTAGCCGCCATTTTTGGCTTGAAGTAGTAAAACATTAAAAACAGGCAATAGAAAACATGGAACCGACCAACACAGGAATTGGCGAACTTGCTGGCATAAATGGCGAAAATAATGCGCCTCAAGTAAAAGATTCTAGCACCTCTGAGTTTAGAACCGATGTTATAGAGGCGTCAAATAATACTATAATAGTCGTTGACTTCTGGGCAACGTGGTGCGGTCCCTGTAAGACACTCACCCCGATACTCGAAAAGGTAATTGCTAACTCTAAAGGACTGGTGGGATTAGTAAAAATTGACGTTGATAAAAACCCAGAATTATCGTCACAATTAAGGATACAGTCCATTCCTGCCGTAATTGCATTTAGCAATGGTCAACCAGTAGATGCTTTCCAAGGTGCTCTTCCTGAGAGCGAGGTTCAAAAATGGATTGACCAATTAATTTCCCAACATGGTAAAAAAGTCGCCCCTTCACCTGTAGAAGAGGCGTTAATATCTGCAGAGCAAGCATTTGAAAACAATGACATTGGTAGTGCTGGAGCACTTTACGCTCAGGTACTTAACATAGAAGAGAATAATACTAAGGCCTTAGCAGGGATGGCTAAATGTTACTTAAAGGCAGATAAAATAGATAAAGCACGTGAAATACTTGATAAAATTCCTGATGAATTAAGTGCAGATGAGAATATTCGTTCAGTCATATCAGCTGTTGAGCTAGCGGAAGAAAGTTCTTCATCAACCTAAGATATTGAAAATTTACTTGAAATACTACAAAAGGACCCGAAAAACCTACAAGCTAACTTTGATCTAGGTATCGCTCTTTACGGCAACGGAGAAGCAGAAGCTGCTATAGATAGACTGATCGAAGTAATTAGGGAAAACCGTGATTGGAGAGATGGGGAGGCCAGACAACAACTCCTAAAAATATTTGAGGCTCATGGGCCAACTGATCCTATAACCATATCAGGACGACGCAAACTCTCTTCAATTTTATTTTCATGAATAAAAATCCTTTTTTCCCAAAATTTGAGGACTTGCCCGGAGACTTGCCACTCTTTCCTCTTATTGGTGTTTTGCTCTTACCAGGAGCGCAACTACCTCTTAATATTTTTGAACCACGATATATAAATATGTTAGAATATGCTCTAGCCAATCAACGCCTCATTGGTATAGCGCAGCCCAAGGTAGAGGGCCAGTCTGGCACAAGCACTGAAGACAGCACGGCAATCTACGAAATTGGTTGCGTGGGAAGAATTATAAGCTTTAAAGAAGCCACCGATGGACAGATTCAGATCACACTACGCGGTATATGTCGATTTAATATTATAGACGAACTTCCATTAATGAGAAGTTTTCGAAGAATAATCCCAGATTTTTCTAATTATAAAAATGACTTTATTCTAGAAAAAGATATGGTGATAGACCGGCAGAGGCTTCTTTCAGATTTGCGTGCCTATTTTGAAATGGAAAATATAGAGGCAGACTGGGAAACTATAAAACAAACACCAGATGAAAGGTTAGTAACCACATTAGCTATGGTGTGCCCATTTGAACCTCATGAAAAGCAAGCTCTTTTAGAATCTACAGACCTTTCAAAACGGTGCAAACTAATTATTGGTTTAATTGAATCTGCTTTGCGAAGAGATAGTAACGGAAGCTCAACTTCAGTAAATTAATGTATATACTTTGTAAGGAAATATAAGAATGGTTCTAAAAAATACAAAAACTTTAGACCCAAAACTGCTAGAAATACTTGTGTGTCCTCTCACTAAAACTGCACTAAGGTATGAAGAGAAAACAAACGAGTTGATAAGTGATAAAGCAGGGCTAGCGTACCCAATAAATGAAGGCATACCAATTATGCTAGTTGATGAAGCTAGAGAACTTAGCACTGATGAAGTAAAGCCGAAGGTAAAAACGTGACGGAAAAAAAACCAGAAAACATCACGTATTGGCCTCTTACAATTCATTACAACAAGGAAAAAAAGAAATTAACAATAGATTATGATAATGGCAGCACCTTCACTTATGCTGCCGAGTTTCTTAGAGTTGAAAGTCCATCAGCAGAAGTCAAGGGACACGGAATTGAAGAAAAAAAAATAATCCCAGGTCGCTCGCAGGTAGGCATTATTAAAATAGAACCAGTAGGTAATTATGCCGTACAAATCTATTTCGATGATATGCATAATACTGGGATTTATAGCTGGAGTTACCTTTACGATTTAGGGAAACGAAAAGATGAAATATGGAAAACTTATTTAAAAAAACTCGTCGAGAAAGGTTTATCACGACATCCTTAATTTATTTCAAAATACATTTTAAAGAGGCTTACCTCTTACCAGCCGTGGTAGATCACCCATAGTTCCTGTAGCGTGACGCATAAAATCGCGTCTTAATGGTGCTATTTTATTAACTGCACCTAAACCAACATCTCTAATTGCACGGATAGGAGGAATCTTATTTGAAAACAGCCTATTCATAGCGTCAGTAACAAATGCGAGTAGTAAGTTATCAAAAATCCTCCAACGTTCATATTCACCTATAATATTAGGACTCCCTATATCCAAACCCAATCGACGCGCATCTATTAATACTTCAGCTAATGCTGCAATATCGCGTATACCCATATTTAGCCCTTGCCCTGCAATTGGATGGATTGCGTGAGCCGCATCACCAACAAGAGCAAAACGACAATCAACATACTTCTTGGCATGTGAAAGCCCGAGTGGATGAGACCAGCGCGGACCGGCCAGCTCCAGTGAACCAAGAATATCGCCAAATCGAATCATTAATTCCGATACAAAAGATTCATCATCCAGAGAAATTATTCCGGGCATTAACTTATTACTATCTGTCCATACAACAGCAGATCTATAACGATTAGTTAAATCTTTCATTGGTAAAATTGCAAATGGTCCACCAGGCAGAAAACGTTCATGGGCAATATTGTTATGAGGCAAATCATGAAAAACAGAGCAAACAATGCTGGTTTGCTTATAACTCCAGCGAGTAACTCCTATACCTGCCTCTTCCCGAAGAACTGAGTTACGGCCATCACAGGCTAATAAAACTCGTGACCTAATTGTAATACCATCAGAAGTTAGCGTGGATACGCCTGAAGAATTACGAGTGATACTACTGACGTCAGTTGGCGCCAACATTGTTAAATTATCCAGGGAATAAAGACGCTCTAACAGAGCCAGGCGTAAATCTCGATTTTCTATAACATAACCCAAAGGTTCGTTGCCAATTTCTCGATGATCATAATGCAAAAAAAGCATGGAATCACCATCGCTGACTCGAATATCATTTATAGGGCAAACATAAGAATTAATAGCCTCCCAAAGTCCTATTCCTTTCAAAACACGAGCACTACCATTCGCTATAGCTGTGGCACGTCCATCAAATTCTGGTGTTATAGTGGTTTGGGGATTAACTCGATCAATAATAACAACTGGCAAACCAACACTTGCTAGAGTTATTCCTAGAGTAAGCCCCACCAAACCTCCGCCAACAATAAGCGCTTCAACTTCAATAATATTGTCATTTTTATTAGATGAGCTCATATCTACTAACCTACAAACATAAGACACCGTGTCCAGCATACCTTTTGTCGCAACCTAATACACACCAGAGTGCATATAATATAGGCACACAAATACTACTGCCTATTTCTTATGCATATTTATACTTTGTTTAAATCTTGAATTTTTTTTTATCATTTATTTTCAATGGGTTATGGAAAATATTCGTAATTGGCACAGTTCTTGAATTAATAATTATGAGTAATTCAAAAATAAATACACTAAAGGGGTATTTCATGAAAATGGTTATGGCAATTATTAAGCCGTTTAAGCTCGATGAAGTGCGTGATGCATTAACCGATCTTGGGTTGCAAGGGCTAACAGCTACAGAGGTAAAAGGGTTTGGCCGTCAAAAAGGTCATACCGAAATATACCGTGGTGCTGAGTATGAGGTGAGTTATCTGCCTAAAGTTAAGGTAGAGGTAGTCATAGAAGATCATCTGACCGACCAAGTTGTCGAAACAATCACAAAGACGGCGAACACCGATAAGATTGGTGATGGGAAAATATTTGTGACTGAAGTTTACAGCGCTCTGCGAATCCGAACCGGGGAAACCGGCTCAGACGCTATCTGAAACCAAGCGCAAGAAAAAAGGAAAAACGAAAATGTTTAAAACTATATTTTACACAGCTGCTGCAGCTATGGCAGTGCTTACTAGTTCAGTNCCAGCCTTCGCACAGGAAAGTANTCTTGATACTGGTGACACCGCCTGGATGCTAACAGCAACAGCTCTAGTACTTCTCATGACTATTCCCGGCTTAGCTTTGTTTTACGGAGGAATGGTAAGAAAGAAAAATGTTTTATCAACGGTGATGCAAAGTTTTGCAGTTACTTGCTTGATGACTATTTTGTGGATGGTTGCTGGTTATTCTATAGCTTTTTCTGATGGTGGAAGCCTAAACCCATGGGTTGGGGGTTTAGATAAAGCGTTTTTTTCCGGGATTTCATTAGATGATTTATCAGGCACCATTCCCGAGTCTGTTTTCATTACATTCCAATTAACCTTTGCAATTATAACTCCAGCATTAATCACAGGTGCTTTTGCTGACCGTATGAAGTTTTCTTCCATGCTAATATTTCTTGGGGCTTGGTCACTAATTGTTTACGCACCAATAACACACTGGGTATGGGGTGGCGGATTCCTAAGTTCAGAAGGAGTTTTAGATTTTGCTGGTGGTACAGTCGTTCATATTAATGCCGGTATTGCCGGATTAGTCGCTGCAATAGTACTAGGCAAAAGGCGCGGATATGGAAGCGAAAACATGGCACCTCATAATTTAGTCTTAAGTCTTATAGGTGCCTCGTTACTATNGGTGGGCTGGTTCGGATTTAATGCAGGTTCAGCAGTGGGAGCTAATGGAACAGCCGGTATGGCGATGCTAGTAACTCAAATAGCTGCCGCTTCTGCTGCCCTATCATGGATGACAATAGAATGGTTAGTTAGAGGTAAACCAAGCGTTCTTGGCATAATATCGGGCTGCATCGGTGGCTTAGTTGCCATCACTCCTGCATCAGGATTTGTCGATCCTTTAGGGGCGCTAGTCATAGGAATAGTTGGGGGGGCTGCCTGTTATTGGGGCGCCACAAAGCTAAAACAAGCACTCGGCTATGATGATTCTCTAGATGCGTTTGGGGTTCACGGTATCGGAGGTATTGTTGGAGCTCTTTTAACTGGTGTATTTGCTGTAGAAGCAATTGGAGGAACGCCAGGTGTTTTAGAGGGTAATATAACCCAGCTTTGGACACAGTTTGTCGGCATATTGGCGACCATAATATATTCGGCAGTTGTAACTTTTATAATTTTAAAAATTATAAAAGCACTTCTAGGGCTGCGTGTTGACGATGAATCTGAAGTGGAAGGATTAGATCTAAATCTACATGGGGAAAATATCCAATAAACCTCAGGATATAAATCTCCAGACTTAGGCCCGGTTACTCTTCCTTGCCGGGCCTATTTTATTGCTCTTCGCCAACATACCATTTATCACAATCTCCTTTAAACTAACATAAATTGCCCTTTATTTAAGCAATAATTTTTATTTGCCTANATATTAATCATTTAATAAAAATGTAATATAAGCCTTAATTTTTTAATAGCCTTGTTTTTTCAATGGGTTATGGAAAATATTCGTAATTGGCACAGTTCTTGAATTAATAATTATGAGTAATTCAAAAATAAATACACTAAAGGGGTATTTCATGAAAATGGTTATGGCAATTATTAAGCCGTTTAAGCTCGATGAAGTGCGTGATGCATTAACCGATCTTGGGTTGCAAGGGCTAACAGCTACAGAGGTAAAAGGGTTTGGCCGTCAAAAAGGTCATACCGAAATATACCGTGGTGCTGAGTATGAGGTGAGTTATCTGCCTAAAGTTAAGGTAGAGGTAGTCATAGAAGATCATCTGACCGACCAAGTTGTCGAAACAATCACAAAGACGGCGAACACCGATAAGATTGGTGATGGGAAAATATTTGTGACTGAAGTTTACAGCGCTCTGCGAATCCGAACCGGGGAAACCGGCTCAGACGCTATCTGAAACCAAGCGCAAGAAAAAAGGAAGAATAAAATGTTTAAAACTATATTTTACACAGCTGCTACAGCTATGGCAGTGCTTACTAGTTCAGTGCCAGCCTTCGCACAGGAAAGTAGTCTTGGCAGCGGTGACACCGCCTGGATACTAACAGCAACAGCTCTTGTACTTTTTATGACACTACCCGGCTTAGCCTTGTTTTACGCAGGTCTTGTTAGAGCACAAAACGTTGTTTCTGTTCTGATGAACTGTTTTGCTATTGCATGTGTTATGTCAATTGTTTGGCTTATTGCAGGTTACTCAATAGCATTTGGGGACGGCGGTTCAGGAAATCTAGTGTGGGGCGGTCTTGGTAAATCATTCTTATCGGGTGTTAGTTTTGACACTTTATCCGGATCTATTCCAGAATCCCTATTCTTCACATTTCAGATGACCTTTGCCATCATTACTCCTGCTTTAATAGTTGGGGCATTTGTAGAAAGAATACAATTTTCTTTCGTTATTATATTTTCAGTGTTTTGGGTGCTACTTGTTTACGCGCCAGTCGTGCACTGGGTCTGGGGCGGCGGTTTCCTAGCCGATAAAGGAGTAATTGATTTTGCTGGCGGCATAGTTGTCCACGTTACGGCCGGGGTGTCAGCGCTAGTCCTAGCCATTATGCTAGGAAGCAGAAAAGGATTCCCTAATGATCTACAACCACCACACAATCCTGGCATGACCATGATTGGAGCTGCTATGCTTTGGGTAGGGTGGTTTGGCTTTAATGGCGGCTCGGCGTTGGCCGCTGATGGTTCTGCAGGAATGGCTATGACAGTAACACATATTTCTGCTGCCGCTGGAGCCATAGCCTGGTCCTCCGTAGAACTCATGCTTTATAGAAAGGCAAGCCTCATTGGTGCGGTTACCGGAATGGTGGCTGGTTTAGCAACAATTACTCCAGCTTCTGGGTCTGTTGGCCCTGTTGGCGGTCTAATACTCGGGCTCGCAGGTGGAGTACTATGTTTTACGGTCACACAAATGGTAAAGAAAAAATTCAATATTGATGACTCACTTGATGTGTTTGCTGTTCACGGCGTAGGAGGAGCCCTAGGTACTTTACTAGCTGCTATATTCGTAACCACTAGCCTAGGCGGTGTTGGGTTGGCAGAGGGGCAAACGGTCGCGAGTCAACTTGGTGTTCAAGCCTACGGTGTGTTAGCAGTCGTTATTTGGGCAGCCTTAATAACCTGGATATTAGTAAAAGTATTATCTACCTTTGTTAGGTTCAGGGTGAGTGAGGATGATGAAGAACAGGGCCTAGATCTGGCGATGCACGGTGAACGTGGATACCACAATCTATAATGTAGTTAGAAACTTAAAATATATAGGTCTTTATTAGATCATAGATAATAGGGGAAATTATTCAATACACTTAAGGATAAGCATCTCCAAACCTAAGCCCGGCTCTTCTTAACTAGCCGGGCTTAATTTTTGCTTTAATCAATAAAATTCTTAACTTTTTAAGCCCAGGGTAACAATAAACGCAAATATGAAGCAAAAAATAAATTGGAAAAACAACAATTATGCTTGAGTCAAATCTTAAAATATGGCTACAACACTCTGAGTCTTATATGATTTTATATTTTCTTTGCTATAATCTTGGCAAACCATAGTCGATTAGCCAATGCATAATGACATACTTGATAAACTAACTGATTACCCATTCGACCGCTTGAGGGAGCTATTGTTTGATATAGAGCCTCCTGCGAATATAACACCCGTATATATGCAAATAGGTGAACCGAAACACCCTGCGCCCGAGTTTATTAAAAATATTCTAGTAGAAAATATGGATGATTGGGGCAAGTACCCTCCCCCCAATGGCACTGATAATCTGCGTTTAGCTATATCTGATTGGCTCATAAATCGTTACAAACTGCCAACAAGCCTAATAGATCCAGAACAAAATATTGCGGTGGTATCCGGAACAAGAGAAGCCCTATTTATGGCAGCGCTTTTAGCAGTGCCTGAGAAAAAAATGGGTTTCAAACCATTCGTCTTAATGCCCAACCCATTTTACCAAGTTTATATGGGCGCCGCAGAGATGGCGAGATCCAAAGTTATTTTATTACCCGCAGGGCCAGAAACGGGTTTTCAACCAGATTTTTCTGCAATTGAACCAAAAATACTTGAGCGGACAGCCCTAGCTTACATAAACAGTCCGGCAAACCCACAAGGTTCAACAGCTGATAAAGAGTTTTTAGTGCATGCTGCTAAATTAGCACAAAAATATGACTTCATTCTGGCGATAGACGAGTGCTATTCAGAAATTTACACTGAAAGAGCTCCACCTGGTGGTCTATCTGCTTGCAAAGAGCTCGCGAACAAATGTCAAAATATATTGGTGTTCCATAGCCTTAGTAAGCGATCAAACGCTCCAGGTCTAAGATCAGGTTTTGTTGCTGGTGACTCAAATTTAATAAAAAAGTTTTTACGTTTGCGTCAGTATGGAGGCGCCCAAATTCCCTTACCAATCATGAGAGCATCAGAAGCTTTATGGAAAGATGAAGAACATGTTAAGAAAAGCCGGGATCTTTATCGTAAAAAATTTGATTCTGCACTGGAAATCCTAAATGGAGACTTGGGGGCTAAACGACCAGGTGGAGGATTCTATCTGTGGCTAAACGTAGGTGATGGAGCCACTGCTGCTAAAAAATTATGGAAACATTCAGGAATTAGAGTTTTACCTGGTGAATTTTTAGCAAAAGAAGATGCTAATGGGTCAAATCCAGGCAAACAGTTTATTCGGGTGGCTCTCGTTCATGATCTAGACACCACGAGAAATGCAATTACGCAAATACATGAAACTCTAACAAAATAGCATAAAGAAGGGACAGACGAGCCATGATTGCTAGAGTAGATAATGGACAAATACGCGGCAGATTTGTTCGCGGAGTTTCAAGTCAAATTTCAATTTTACCAGAACCCTTGCGAAATTTTTTAAGACGACGCTTTTCAGAACTCCTAGGGGTTTTATTATTATCTTTGGGAATCGCATTCGCAATATCTATAGCAGATTATAATAGTCTTGACCCATCTATTAATAGCTCAGGTGACGGCCCCGTTAAAAATATAATGGGAGTTTATGGAGCAGCCATATCCGACTTAGCTCTTCAGTATTTTGGCCTACCCTCAATTTTACTATCACTTATTGCCCTGACTTGGGGCGTAAAACTGCTGAGGCATCAGCCATTACATCACGTGGGCTGGCGACTTCTTGCCTTGTTACTTTCAATCATAATGACCTCATATAGCCTTAACTATCTTGCCACCCCTAAATTTTGGCCATTACATTTACATTCCGGACTGGGAGGAACTTTTGGTTATCTAGCCTATAATCTAACTTCAAATATAACTGCTATTAACAATATTCCTCAACATTTTTTAGGCATAGGCTCCAGTATAATAGCTATCATAAGTTTTTTAAGCGCTCTAGCTTTAAACTGGAGTGACTGGCGAAAATTACCAAATATTGTAAGGTTCATAATAAATATATTTAAGCATATTTTTTCATGGACCATAAGAAAGCCATTAATGCTGGCTAGGGGGAAAAATATTGGATTTATGCCCACTTCTAAAAAAACAATAAAGACTCGTCAGGAACCACAACCAATTAGAGCTCCAAGGGTTAAAGGTTCAGCCGCACAAAAAGAACCCGAGATTGTTTCCACATCAAAGATAACACGGGTTGCTCCTCGTTCTAAAACACTAAAACCTAGTCAACAAGCATTAACAGATAGACAGGCTAGACTTGAGCTTCTAGCTCCAGGCGAAGGCTATGAATTACCTTCTTTGGATTTACTAACAGAGACTAGTCAGACTACGAATGCCTCTAGCCAAATTAGTGAGGAAGCATTAGAGCAAAATGCGCGTGTACTTGAATCTGTTTTAGAAGACTTCGGTGTTTATGGTGAAATTGTGCATGTCAGACCAGGGCCAGTAGTTACTCTTTATGAACTAGAGCCAGCACCAGGTACTAAAACAAGTAGAGTAATAGGTTTAGCTGATGACATTGCTAGATCAATGAGTGCCGTTTCTGTTCGTATCGCTGTCGTGCCGGGACGAAATGTTATAGGTATTGAACTACCAAATGCCAGTCGCGAACACGTTGGTCTCCGTGAACTTCTTGCATCGTCTTCATTCGAAAAAAAATCAGGTGATCTAACTTTAGCACTAGGTAAGAATATTGGCGGCGAGCCAGTTATGGTTGATCTAGCTCGTATGCCACACTTACTGATTGCAGGCACTACTGGCTCTGGAAAATCAGTTGGAATAAATGCCATGATCGCCTCACTTCTCTATAGGGTGCAACCCGAGGAGTGCAGATTTATTATGATTGACCCCAAAATGCTTGAGTTATCAGTTTATGATGGAATACCTCATTTGCTTGCCCCAGTAGTAACGGAACCTAAAAAAGCAGTTGTAGCACTTAAGTGGGTCACCAGAGAAATGGAAAATAGATATCGTTCTATGTCTAAACTTGGGGTAAGGAACATAGCTGGCTATAACCAACGTATTGAGCAAGCACGAAAAAAGGGGGAAATCCTATCAAGAAAGGTTCAAACCGGCTTCGATGTAGAAAGCGGTAAACCCGTTTTTGAAGAACAACCGTTCGATATGGTCCCTCTGCCTTTTATCGTAGTTGTAGTGGACGAAATGGCAGACCTTATGTTGGTGGCAGGTAAAGAAGTCGAAGCTGCCGTACAGCGCTTAGCACAAATGGCACGTGCAGCTGGCATACATCTTATCTTAGCCACACAACGACCTTCCGTTGACGTTATAACTGGAACAATTAAGGCCAATTTACCGACACGTATCAGTTTTCAAGTAACCACAAAAATAGACAGCCGAACTATTCTTGGCGACCAAGGAGCTGAGCAATTGCTGGGACATGGTGACATGCTATACATGGCGGGAGGTGGAAAAATTACTCGAGTCCATGGACCTTTTGTTTCCGATGTAGAAGTGGAATCATTAGTTTCATTTATAAAGTCTCAGGGAGAACCAGACTATCTCGACGACGTTACGGAAGATGTAGATGTTGCTAATGGAATTCCGGGGTTCGATTCCACAGAAAGTAATTCTAATGATAAGTTATATGACCAAGCTGTTGCGCTAGTTGCTCGAGAGCAAAAGGCCTCCACAAGTTTCGTACAAAGACACCTTCAAATAGGATATAATCGTGCCGCACGAATTATTGAGCAAATGGAAAAACAAGGTGTTGTCAGCACTGCTAATCACGTTGGACGAAGAGAAGTACTCGTAGCGGACCATAGTGGTGAATAATTAAAACAGCCATAAAACTAAAATAGCTGTTTTGTATGCTCGCAAAAATTTTATTTTTGTATTATTTTATTTCTATGAGAAAATATGGAACATCACTCTTATTTATTTGTTTTCTAATTATCAACATCCACACCTCTAAGGCTGAGACAAAGTTTACGATAGATGAAGCAACGAGGTCAGATCTAAATAGAATAGAAACGTACTTAAACAAATTAACCACCCTGGATAGTCGATTTATACAATTTTCCAGAGAAGGTGTAGTAGAAGGGCGTATTTTATTAAGCCGGCCTAATGCAATGCGAATCGAATATGACCCCCCGACACCTGTGTTAATGGTGGCTAAGGGTTCAACGTTAATGTACCATGATAAAGATCTACTACAGACTAGTTATCTTCCAGTAAGTGAAACACCAATATTTTTTCTTCTGAAAGAAAAAATTAATCTGTCACAAGAAATAATAATCACCAACTTTGAACATGGCCCGGCTTCCATGCGGATAACCCTACAAAAGACTGCAGCCCCAAACATAGGTTCTGTAACCTTAACATTTGAAGACGAGCCCCTGAGATTAGCTAAATGGCAAATCAGGGATATCCAAGGGAATAAAATCGACATTGCGCTTCAAAGTTCTAAATTTGGTATCGCTATTGATAAGGAATTATTTTCCTTAATTGACCCTACACCCAATATTACTATAGAGGGCAGCGATTAAGCTATGAAGCATCATAACTAGATGCTAAAAAGCAAGTAACTGGATAATAATTATGCCTCATACTAATAAAATTAGAAATCCTAGGCCTCTTATTGGGGTATCAGGAGAGCTCAAAGATTTTAATGGTTTTGATGTTCAGTCAGCTGGTCATAAGTATGTGTACAGCGTAGTAGAAGCTTTCGGAGGCATGCCTGTAATTCTTCCATCATTTTCGCAGATAGCCGGTGACGATTTATATTCTATTAATGAATTAATAGAGCGGCTAGACGGTATAATTCTGACGGGCGGCAGGGCCAATATCGAGCCACAACACTACGGCGGTGCTCCATTTCGCCCTGAGACTTATCGTGACCCAGTAAGAGATTCTACAACTCTTCCCATGGTAAAAGCAGCTATTCAACAAGCAGTCCCACTGTTAGGAATTTGCAGGGGAATACAAGAGATTAATGTAGCGTTAGGTGGAACACTTTATCCTTATCTTTGGGAGGTTGAGGGAAAGCATGATCATCGAATGCCCAGAACGGACATAATGGAAGAAAGGTTTGCACTCCGACACACTGTTAAGTTAACCCCAGGTGGATATTTTGCTAATATAGCAAATAAAGCCGGAATTAATGGAAAATCAATCATGGTTAATTCATTACATGGGCAAGCAGTAGATAAACTAGCCAAAGGGCTGGTGATAGAAGCTCTCAGTGATGATGGTGTAATAGAAGGTATTTCTATGCCATCTGCGAAAAACTTTTTAGTTGGAGTGCAATGGCATGCAGAGTTTCGTTTGCTTGGTCACACTTTTAACAGGGAGTTATATGCGGAATTTGGCGCCTCGGCAAAAGCAAGGGCTAAAAATAGAAACAATATTTAAATAAAAGGAATAAAAAATGGAATTTGTAGTTTCAAAGCCTCCATTAGTGTCTATCGCTGTCACCAATCAAAATAAACGTTTCCCTGTCAGACGAGTGATGTGTGTAGGCCGTAATTATATGGCCCACATTCGTGAAATGGGTGGTGATGAACGTGACCCCCCCTTTTACTTTGCAAAACCGGCCGATTCAATTATTCCTAATGGCTCTCAATTAAAATACCCGCCCTGTACCTCAAACCTGCATTATGAATGTGAATTAGTAGCAGCTATTGGGGTGGGGGGATGCAACATATCTGAAGATATGGCTCTTGACCATGTTTATGGATACGCGGTTGGCCTAGACATGACGCGTCGCGACTTACAAATTGCTTTGCGTGAAAAAGGAAGGCCTTGGGATATGGGTAAAGGGTTTGACCAATCAGCACCGTGCGGAGACATTCACCCCGTAGAACAAGTTGGTCATTTTCCTAAAGGAAGGTTATGGCTAGAAGTAAATGGTGAGATAAAACAAGACTCAGATCTTGAACTAATGATCTGGAATCTTCAAGAAACAATAGCCAATCTTTCTGAATTAATAGAATTATCTCCTGGAGACCTAATCTATACAGGAACCCCTGATGGAGTAGGACCAGTTGTTCCTGGTGATAAAATGAGTGCTCATATCGAGGGACTGGATACACTCAACATAACAGTCTGTTAAAAATTTGATAAATATTATTACATTAACCATTAAGGCCAGGTTTTCATGAAAACCGAGATAATTTGATGAGGATTGCCACCTGGAATATTAACTCTGTTCGTCTCCGCGCTGGGTTAATACAACGTTTTGTTAAAGAGGTTAACCCAGACATTATATGTCTGCAGGAAACCAAGGTTGTTGACGAACTTTTTCCCCACAACATGCTTGAAAATTTATTTGAACACCGTCATGTTCGCGGGATGAAGTCTTATAATGGTGTAGCTATCCTATCACGAATACCCTTCGTATCAACGGATAGTAAAAACTGGTGCGGTCTTAATGATTGTCGTCATATAAGTGCCAAATTAATAAACGGTATAGAAATACACAATTTTTACATACCAGCTGGAGGCGATGAGCCTAACCCAAAGACAAACAAAAAATTTGAGCATAAATTAAATTTTTTGGATGAAATCACTGAATGGGGTACAAAAAACTCACACCCTGATAAACTTAAGATATTAGTTGGAGATCTTAATATCGCTCCCCACGAAAACGATGTTTGGTCTCATAAACAGCTCCAAAAAGTGGTTAGCCATACTATAATAGAAATTGAAAAATTAAAAAAATTACAGGACAGCCAAAACTGGGTTGATGCAGTGCGTTACGTTATCCCCTACACTGAAAAGCTATACACTTGGTGGAGTTACCGGTCTAAAGATTGGAGACTATCAAATCGAGGACGCCGTTTAGATCATATTTGGGTTACACCCAATCTAAAAGAAAAAATAACATCAGCGACAGTGTTTCACGATGCAAGAGATTGGATAAAACCTTCAGACCACGCCCCAGTGTTTATCGACATTAATATATGAATAAAGGAGTAAAGTTTGTATAATCAAGCTGGGTCAAGAGATGATTCAGACCTATTGAAAGAACCATATTGGGACATTCTCAATCAAGAACTAGACCAGTGGCAGAAAGACGGGCGCACCGCTATATTTTGGTGGCGTGATGATGGTGCGGGTAAATTAAATAACCAGTTAGATCGTTTGCTTAAATTACGAAAGAAGTTAGATATTAGTATAGCCCTATCCGTAATCCCAACTTTAGTAGACAATCTATTTTGGTCTCGTTTATCACATGAGGAATCAATAGAAATATTACAAAATGGCTATTCTCACTATAATTTTGCAGATACCTATGAGGCCAAAACTGAACTAAACGGAACACGGCCAATAGAGCATATTTTAGCCGACCTTGCTGTGGGCATGCAGAAACTTGCCCAACACCCAAAAGCGCTTCCTGTTCTGGTGCCTCCTTGGAATCATATAGCACCTCAACTTATACCATTATTACCCGAAATAGGGTATTGTGGGCTAAGCTCCCTTGGGCCCAGACCTAGTCCAATGTTGCCACCAACGCTTAAGCAAAACAATGTTCATATATCACCATTTGGAAATCTCAATAACAAAGATACGCATACCTTTCTGGGTACTCAATTATCAATCTCAAAAGCTATAATAAATTTAAAAGATACAAGAACTAAAAAAAATAATGGCAGAGATATAATTGGCCTACTTTCACAGCATGATATTCAGGACGAAGATACATGGGTTTTTATTGAAAAATTCATCACTTACACTAAGTATCACCAAGCTGTAAAATGGACATCAGCTAGTGATGTGTTTGGGATAACTGAATGACTGAATTGCGGTACTCAACTAAATCTCTTAATGCTGATATATTAAGAGCCATTATAGGATTCGGCTTGTGCATATGCCCGGTTATATTAATAGTTGCAGAACCATTAATTAACGGAATACTTATAGCCTCATCATTACTTTTCTTGGTTTTTGGGATAAAGACCTGGTTAAGAAGAAGTGTGCGGGTTAACTTCAAAGAAAATGAAATAATAATTAGTGGCCCAATATCGAGGTCATTAGAATGGAACGAACTAAGGGGTTTAAAACTTAGTTATTTTTCAACCCGTCGAAATAAAAAGGACGGGTGGATGCAGCTAAAATTAGAGGGAAAGTCAAGAAAAATTACCATAGAATCTAATCTGGAAAAATTTGAAGAAATTTGTGCCCGAGCATATCAAGCCGCTTCTGACAATAATATACCAATAACCAAGACTAGTGAACGTAATTTTGCAGAACTAGGTATCTTAAAAAAGAATAGATAACAGCCATCTTTATAAAACAATAGTATTATTTTTTAATTTTTACCGAAAATAAAATACATGTCCCAACCCGTTACTAAAAACATAGCCACGAACTGGAATGGCGTTAGCTATGGCATCGTAATAGGTTTTGTTGCCGCATATTTTCAATTTAAAGTCCCACCTGTTCTTCCCGTTCTACTTGAAGACTATAATTATGATAAATTTATTGCGGGTGGCTTCATGTCAATTTTTGCAATAGCGGGCATGGCAATAAGCGTACGTGTTGGAAAGAAAATAAGAAAAAATGGGGCTTTGCGTTACCTAATAGGGGCATTCATTCTTATGATTGCTGGAAGTCTTATAGGCCTTACTGTTCCCGAAAGCGGTATTATGATGTTGGTATCAAGAGCTGTTGAGGGCTTAGGCGCAGCAATTCTAGCTATTTGTATGCCTGCCTTTGCAAATATGAATGCAGGACCCCGTCACCTTCCAATTATAATTGCTATTCAGGCAACATGGATACCTATCGGACAGCTTACTGCCAACCTAATTGCTCAACCAGCAGTTGCCAATAACAACTGGCAACCTGTTTGGTGGGCCGGTATTATCGCTACTCTAGCAGTCGCTGGATGGACGTTATTAATATACAAAAAAAATTCTAAGGATTTTGGTCGTCAAGCAATACAGACCAAATCTGAAGTCCCGCCGATCAATCAAAATGAACAAATCTCTATGTTCATTGCTGCCACCCTATTTTTCTTGTGGCAGGCACAATTCATGGCTTATTTTACCTGGCTTCCAGTTTACCTGGTAGATGTCCGCAGCTTTACCGCCGATGGAGCTGTTCTAATAAATCAAATACCAGTTGTTATACTTTTAGTTTTCGCCTTATTGACGGGCTTCGTTATAAAGGCAGGCGTAAGGTTTTTTCCTCTTTTGTTATTTGCTCTCTCGCTACAAGCTGTTTCGTGGTTACTTGTTCCTTTTTCTGATAACACTTTAACAGGCACTATTAGTCTAGTGGCATGGGGAATAGCCGCAGGTATAACTCCCACGTGCCTCTGGGCATTACCATCAGTCTTACTGGGCGGGCACAGAGCAGATACTCAAGCTTTCGCAATAGTGCTGACAGGTCGTTATATTGGTATTCTCGCAGGACCTCTTATCGCTGTAGCTATATTTAAGTCTAGTGGTGATTGGATAGTGGTGGCCTATACATTTGGAGCAATTACAGCGATTTGCACCTTAACTGCGTTTTATCTTTACATGCTATCCAGCCGCATAAAAGAATTAACACCTTAAATTTAGATAATTAGACGATAACCACCCGGTTCAGTAACAAGAATTTCAGCATTATATGGGTCAGCTTCGATTTTATGTCGCAGTATATAAACATGTGTTTCCAATGTGTGCGTTGTAATAGCCGCGTTATAACCCCAAACTTCTTCTAATAACCTGTCACGACTAACTACTGAATTTTTATATTTATATAGATATTTTATGATCGCCACTTCTTTTTCAGTCAATTTTATTTTGTGGTCATCATCATCGATTAGCAAACTACGCGCGGGCTGAAATAGATAGGGTCCAATAGGTATTAAGTTGGACTCTCCTTGTTCCTTTTGTCTTATGCGAACACGAATTAGCTCGAGAAACTCATTAAAACGGAAAGGACGAATAATATAATCAGCTAGCCCTGCTTCTTCATATAAATCTTTATTTTCTATAGTATCATTTCCCGATATCATTATTATTACAGCTTCAGAATCTCTATCCCTAATTAATCGAATAGCAGATAAGCAATCTATATCCTGTAATTCAGAATCTAAAATGATAACATCAAAATTTAACTTCTCAGATATTTGAATTAACTCTATAGCGCCGGAAGATTCTATAACTTGAAATTCGCTATAGCTTTGCAGTTGTTCTATTAGGGCTACACGTAAATTATCATCTTGGCATACTAGCAAAACTGTCTTTTTAGTTACCATGAGAAAATCTCCGGTACAAAATTAAATTAATAACATAAACCCTCATAGCTTTATAATTTAATATGTTATTCAAAAAACTTAATACACCGCTAAAATACTTTCTATCAGAACTTTACATTTACAAGAATAGTTTTGGTAGTTAACAAGCTAAAAATATTTAGTACAATGTAGATTTAATTTTTTAAACAATATATTTTTACGTTATCAATCTTCTGCGATAAATCTGTTATATAATTCTTTAGTATTGGGTTGCAAACAGGTAATCTAAGTCATCAATAAAAGTATATTTAACTAATAACACCAAAAAGTAGGATGAGCTAAGAAGTGAACATACTTCCGTTAACATTACAATCTGCGGAAAGGGCAATATCTGATTTACGCCGCGGTGCTATGGTCGTCGTAGCAGGTAAAGAGCATGCAATAATAGTGCAAGCTGCAGAGGGCTGCACGCGAGATGCACTCGCACGCATGGCTGCTCTTTCAAAAAACACACCTTCTCTATTATTAACCGCAAGAAGAGCTACGATTTTAGGTTTGACTGACCAAATAAATGGAGCAGTAAGAATTAGCTTGAGCCATACAATAACTGCTGAGGTCGTTCGCATGATGGCAGATCCCGCAGGGCGTCAACCTGATAATTATAAATCAGTTGTAACAATTGACCTTATTGATCCTGACACAGAACCAGGTGCAGCCGAGTTAGGAGCAATTGAAATAGCTAAGTTAGCAAGACTATTACCAGCTACAGTGGTAGCTACCCTGCCAAAAGAAAGAATGGCTTACTTACCCTCCTGGGCTAACACTGAATCTCTTCTGGTGGTAGAGCTAGGTGATATTAGTCAATATCGGGAAGCTGAAGCTCGAACATTAGAGTGTGTGGGTGAAGCTACTGTACCGCTTAGTGATTCAGAAAATACGAGGGTTATTGCATTTCGCCCACCAGATGGAGGGCGTGAACACCTAGCTATAATAATAGGCAACTTTGACCCTAAAAGTGATTGTCTTATTAGGATTCACTCTGAATGTTTTACCGGAGACTTGCTAGGTAGTTTAAGATGCGACTGTGGGGATCAATTGCGAGGAGCTGTTTCAGAGATAAACAAATCAGGTGGAGGGTTATTACTATACATGGCACAGGAGGGACGCGGTATAGGGTTAGTTAATAAGCTTAGAGCTTATGAACTGCAAGATAAAGGTTTTGATACTATAGATGCTAATGAACAATTAGGTTTTGACCCTGATGAACGAATATACCAACCAGCTGCTGAAATTTTAGAGCAATTAGGGGTATCAAGTGTACGTTTGTTAACTAATAACCCCCAAAAAATAGATGCCCTGATAGAAAAGGGTATAGCCGTAGTTGAAAGGGTTCCCCATGCATTTCCCTCTAATCAATATAGTGAACGCTACTTAGAAACGAAACAAACCAAAGGTGGTCATCTATTGTAGGTTTTAATGTTGAAAACAGCTACAAGTAATGAAACGCAGATTTTTGTTTCACCCTATATAGATAGGGCTTCCCAACTAATTTTCCGAGGCCGGCAATATAAATGTTCTATAGGTTACAACGGCGCCAAACTTAAAAAGCGAGAGGGTGATGGAACAACTCCTGTAGGTAATTTCTTAATACGAAAAATTCTATATCGACCCGATAGAATTGATAGACCAATTAGTAAATTACCAACAAAAGCACTGTCTCCCATAGATGCCTGGTGCGATGATCCCTCCCACGACGAATATAACCGTATGGTGAAACTACCATTTTCTGGTTCATATGAATTATTATGGCGCAAAGACAATCTATATGATGTCATATTAGTAATTGGATACAACGATAACCCAGCTCGTGTTCCTTATGGCAGTGCAATATTCATGCATTGTAGCACCAGAGATTATAAGCCAACAAAAGGCTGTATTGCTTTGGCTAAAAAAACGCTCATTAGTATATTGCCGCACATAACGAAAAAATCGTCAATTAATATAATGCAATATTAATAAAATATTCGCTTAAAGCACTTGTCGAGGGCCAAAAACTCCGGTTCCCACACGTATATGCGTCGCCCCTAGGGTTATTGCCGTTTCAAAATCAGCTGACATACCCATACTCAATTTTAACACACCATTTCGTTCAGCTATTGTTCTTAGCAAAGCAAAATGTGGTGCTGAAGTCTCTGATGCTGGTGGAATACACATAAGACCTGATACTGGAATTCCATTCGATCGACAATAAGCTATAAATGAGTCTGCTTGCTCAGGAAAAATACCGTTCTTTTGTGCTTCTTCTCCGGTATTAATTTGTACAAAACAATCACGCTCAAAGCCCAACTTATCGAATGCTTTAACAAGTTCAACAACTAGTTTGGGACGGTCTACTGTTTGAATAACATCGAACAATTCAACAGCAGCAGTAACTTTATTAGTTTGCAGGGGTCCAATTAAATGTAATTCCATTTGATAATCTTTACGTCTAGACAGCCAATGTTTTTGAGCTTCTTGAACTCTGTTTTCTCCAAAAAAAAGTTGCCCAGAAGATAAAACAGAATTAATACGATCTAATGTCTGCCCTTTGCTTACGGCAATAAGTGTGATATCGGCTCTTAAGCGTCCAGAGACCTTCGCTGCTTCTGATATTTGGTATTCAACAAGGTCTATATTTTTGATAACATCTGCGGTCATATCTATCACTTTTTAATTAAATGTTACCCTTCAAGTGCGAACAAAACAAATTTTAGAATTTAATTATTAGGCATAACTTATTATATTGGTTGCTATGACAAATATTAAAGAATCTTTTGCTGAAATTATCTCACCTATTTCCGAGGATAAATTTTTCAGTTTATATCATGACAAAAAACACCTCCACATCCCTGCTAATGAGCCGAATAAATTCGCCGAAGCAATGTCATGGGAAATTCTCACTAACCTGCTTAATATGACTACGATCTGGAGTTCAACGTCTTTAGCAGTGTATCTTGACACCTCACCAATACCAGCCGACCAATACTGTCGCCAAGCTATTGATAGAAATAACCAAACCAGTCTACAGCCAGATGCTGAAAAAGTTAAAAGCTGGCTCAAAAGAGGGGCTTCTTTGGTGGCTAATGATATCGATGCACTCTGGCCCGGAACATCAGCGATTTCAAACGCTCTAGAAAAGCGCACCGGGGGACGGGCACAAGCCAACTTATATTGTTCCTGGAATCAACACCAAGCATTTGACACTCACTTCGATAATCATGAAGTTTTTGCTATACATATTGCAGGAGAGAAAATTTGGCGTATCTATGAAGGACGTCTAAAAAACCCTATTTCTGATGAGGCAACAAATAGCCTAAGTAAAGAATACCATATAAAAAATCGTGGGCCTTTACTCGAAGAGATTACTTTAAGACCAGGCGATCTACTTTACATTCCTAGGGGACAATACCATGATGCACTAGCATCAAGTGATGGTGCTATACACCTCTCTTATGGTCTTACTCATATAATTGGATACGACATACTACAATTGCTTTTTGAACAAGCTATGGCTGATCCACTTTTTCGAAGCAATATACCCTTGCCTGAAGAGGGAGTAGAAGGCAGAAAAAAATGGATGAAAAAAATACTAAGTAAACTGCAAAATATATCCACCAGTGCAGAACTTTATGGAAATTTAGACGCTTATATAAAAGATTTTCGTTACTACCGAGGGGGATTTAACTTACCGGAAGACGCCTATAGCAAAAACAATAATGATGAGTTTACAGTTATAGTTAGCAGTCTTAAAGTAATAAAGAAAAATAATAAATTTATATTACAAAGTGAAAAAGGTGGGGTTGAGATACCTCATGGACTTGAGAGTCCGATTTCTTGGATTATTAAAAAAGGAAATTTTTCATTAGAACAACTTATTTTAGAACATCCCAAGCTATCGAATTATGATTGTGAAAAACTAATATCAAACATGGTGGCCATGAAGGCTATAGCGCCTGTATAGGTAAGCAAATAATCTTTGTTTCTTACACCAATCCAAAAATAAAAATATATTGGCTATAAACAAGCAAAGCAGTCGTGTTGCAGTTGTGCAACAGTGCGATGAAATCGTGACACTTATGTTACGGAAATCATTGCATTTTGTATGAATTCCGCGCTCTTATCCCAGGTAAGGCTTCAGTGTAGAGGTATTGTGTCCGCTTTAACGCAAACCCGCACGCGGAAGTTGACGAGTTCCATTAGGAACAAAGCGGACGCAAGTCCAAGATTTTATATGAGGTTAATCAATATGAATAAAGCTCTTCTAGCAAGCACAGCCATAGTTGGTGCTGCATTGCTAAGTGCGCCAGCAATGGCTGGCTCAGTGGGGACCGGAAAGAATTATTCCGTGAACCTAAATGGTATGGTTTTTTTCCAAGGTCACGTGCTCGATGGTGGAGCAGATGGCTTCACGAGAGGTTATGGGCTAAATATGCCTGAAGCCGAGCTCTGGGTAAAAGCTACAAACAAAAGCGACAATGGCATCACATACGGTGTCAGAGTTGAGCTGGAAGTAAATACAAATGCCACAGGTAACGCTGACGAAATCTATGCCTTCCTTAAAGGTGATTTCGGAGCAGTTACACTAGGTGATCAAGATGGTGTATCTAACCAATGGTTAGAAGGCGCCCATAAAACGCACGCTGGTGCATCAGGCCCATTCGGTGGTCTCATGGGCTTAGCCAAAGTAACGCGTGGATTGCCTAAATATATAGCGCGTACTGACTGGCAGCCATGGACTTCAGCTGATGCCACAAAGATCACCTATCAAACACCTAAGTTCTCAGGTTTTCAAGCCGGTATATCCTTTACACCAGATCATAAAGCAAATGGCTCCAGCTTTGGTGAAAAAGACAACAACGGATCTTATGAAAACATTATTGAAATGGGTCTAAAATATGGTGGTAAGTTCAATGATGTAGGATTTAATGCTTCTATAGTGCATGAATCTGCAGACGCTGAAAATGCTGGCGGTAAACAACATGATGTCCTAGCCGCAGGTGCCCGTCTCACAATGGGTAAAATCAGTGTTGGTGCTAACTTCCGTGATAACGGAGACTTAGATCAAACAGCTGCACAACTTGCTGCCGGTGGTGAAGGTGGTAGCTGGTATGCCGTTGGCGGTGGCTACAACATGGGCAAGGGAACTAAAGCCAGTATCTGGTATGGTGCTGGATCACAAGATGTATCATCTAGTGTTTCCCAAGACGTAACCAGATGGGGCTTAGGTTTCCAGAAGGTAATGGCTCCAGGTTGGCTACTCAGGGCTGACTATAACAGCGCCAAGCTAGAGAAAACTGGCGCAGCTGATAATGATCAGCAAGCTGTTATACTAACAAACTTCTTTATATTCTAAGACATATTGTTATAGAATTATTATGATAGGGCGGCAGTTTTTCTGCCGCCCTATTTTTTTGTTCAAAATTCTCTGTTATTGTATAGAAATAAGTATATTTTATATAATAAACAAACAATTTTTGGTTTAAAAAATGAAGGCAAATTTTAGCTTTATACTAATTATAATTACACCCATATTTTTACTAACCTCCTGTAGTGGTTTGGATATTCAACCACCCGAACTAGATAAGTATGATGACGGCCGCCCTAAGGCAGGAAAACTATTTGGGGATATTAATTTATTAGGTGGCAATCGTGATACTGAACCTGGAAGAGCTTCTGACATTAATATTAATGGCTTCTTATGGCGCGCTTCTCTTGATACGCTTTCATTTTTACCCCTTTCATCGGCAGATCCATTCGGTGGAGTTATTATAACTGATTGGTATACACCGCCTGAAAGTCCTAATGAACGCTTAAAAGTAACTGCTTATTTAATTGGGCGCCAGCTCAGGTCTGATGGAATTCGTATTTCTGCATTCAAGCAAGAATATAAGAAAAATACAGGTTGGGTTAATGCTTACTTAGATGATACCACAAACTCTCAGTTAGAAGATGCTATATTAAGCCGTGCAAGAGAACTCCGTGTTTCATCAAAAAATCAATAATACTAATTAACTCATTATATATTAATATGATTAAAACCTCATTTCTCCTGATCAAAATATTCAGTAGAATTAAAAGATATATTATGTCTCAAGAGTCCATAAATTATGCCTCGTTATAATTTCAGAGAATCGGAGGCCAAGTGGCAAAGCGCATGGGAAAAAGAAGCTGCCTTTTCCGCGATAGAATCTCCGGAGAAGCAAAAATATTATGTCCTTGAAATGTTTCCCTACCCATCCGGTCGAATTCATATGGGGCATTTGCGGTGTTATACACTTGGGGACGTAATAGCTCGTTATAAAAGAGCCAGGGGTTTTAATGTGCTGCATCCAATGGGCTGGGATGCATTTGGCCTTCCTGCAGAAAATGCAGCCATGGAACAAGGGATACATCCCGCAGAGTGGACATATAAAAATATCTCCACCATGCGCAATCAATTAAAGGCAATGGGGCTTTCAATTGATTGGACTCGTGAAATAGCAACATGCGATCCTAAATATTACCAACACGAACAAACTATGTTTCTTGACTTTATGGAACAAAACCTAATTTACAGAGAGGAGGGCTGGGTAAATTGGGACCCGGTCGACCACACGGTACTTGCCAATGAACAAGTTATAGATGGCAAGGGTTGGCGTTCAGGAGCACTAATTGAGCGCCGCCGCTTATCACAATGGTTCTGTCGTATAACATCTTATAATGATAATTTACTTAAAAAACTGGATCATTTGCATAGGTGGCCTAAGAAGGTCCGAACCATGCAAGAAAACTGGATAGGCCGTTCTGAAGGGGCCTACATAGAATTTAAGTTCACAGAAACAAGCCGTAAAAATCCTCTAAAAGTCTACACAACTCGGCCTGACACAATATTCGGAGCTAGTTTTTGTGCAATAGCTGCCGACCACCCAATTACTGAAGAGCTTGCTAAGAAAAATACAGAAATTGAAGAATTTGTTGAAGAATGTAGACAACTAGGCACTAGTGAAGAAGCGATACAAACTGCTGAAAAGAAAGGAATTGATACTGGCTTAAGAGTAAAGCATCCATTCTTAGATAAAGATCTACCTGTGTATACAGCTAATTTTGTTTTAATGGGGTATGGCACAGGGGCTATATTTGGATGTCCAGCACATGATCAGCGGGACCTAGATTTTGCACTAACGTACAGACTTCCTGTAATACCAGTAGTTGTTCCACCGGACGAAAACGCTGATAAATTTACCATAACTAATGAAGCGTATATTGGCGAAGGTAGGCTAGAAAACTCAGAATTTCTAGATGGCTTAGATGTTGAAAAAGCTAAAAGAGCAATTATTGAACGCCTTGAATTGGAAAAAAAAGGTAAAGGCACAACCAACTATCGCCTTAGAGACTGGTTAATATCACGCCAAAGATACTGGGGATGCCCTATACCCATCGTTCATTGCGAGGATTGTGGCCTAGTTCCAGTGCCTAGAGATCAATTACCCGTAATACTTCCGGATGATATAGACTTCTCTGGTCATGGAAATCCCCTTGATCGTCATGAAACCTGGAAAAACGTTAAGTGCCCAAAATGTAAAAAAGCTGCGCAACGCGACACTGACACTTTCGATACATTTATTGATTCTTCATGGTATTTTGCTCGATTCTGTTCCCCCGATTCAAAAGTGCCTGTAGATCCCAAAGCAGCCCAATACTGGCTGCCTGTAGATCAATATATAGGTGGTATCGAACATGCTATATTACACCTTCTATATTCAAGGTTCTTTATGCGGGCTATGCAACAAAGCGGTCACATAGAAATAGATGAACCTTTTTCGGGGCTTTTTACACAAGGTATGGTTAATCACGCCACTTTTAGGGATTCTGGAGGTAATTGGGTAGAACCACAAAATGTTATTCATACAAATGAGAATAAAATAGAACGCGCTGATACCGGTTTGCCTGTTGAAATTGGTCGCGTTGAAAAAATGTCTAAATCCAAGAAAAATACTGTTGACCCGACTGACGTTATAGAACACTACGGTGCAGATACGGCTCGTTGGTTTATTTTATCAGATAGCCCTCCTGATCGTGATATGGAGTGGACAAATGCAGGAATAGAAGGAGCGTTTCGTTATATAAACCGAGTAGCTCGTATAATTGATGACCGCCTCCCCCTCATAGGTATTCCCAAAACAACTAAACCTAAAGAATTCAGTACTACAGCTTTAGAATTAAGGCAAATCACCCATAAAACAATAGCAGGCGTTACTGGGGATTATGAAAATTTCCACTTTAATAAGTCAGTCGCCAGGCTATATGAACTAACTAACGCTATATCTTCTGTTGATCTTGATAATTTAGAACATGACATATCATGGGCAATAAGGGAATCACTAGAAACACTTGTGAGACTACTTTCACCAATGACACCACACCTGGCAGAAGATATGTGGCAAAAACTAGGACATAAAACCCTACTAACAAATATGGATTGGCCTAACGCCGAAGAGAAATTGATTACCGATGATAAAGTTACATTGGCAATCCAAGTGGGGGGGAAACTTAGAGGAACAATTAACGTTGAGGCTGGCATTAACAAAAAAAGTGCTGAAGAGCTTGCTCATTCTATGCCAAATGTACAGGCATCTATTGGAAAACGTAAAGTTCGTAAAGTAATCTTCGTTCCTGATAAATTGGTAAATTTTGTTGTTTAAATTTCTTGCCATAGTTTCAGTATTAGCTTTACTAGCTAATTGCGGGTTTTCTCCACTTCATAAACAAAATAATGCAAACCATCATTCTGTTTTAAACTTACAAAAAGTAGTGATAGCTCCTATCCCGGAAAGAATAGGACAATTACTTAGAATAGAACTTTTTAACCAATTAACGCCATACGGAGCTCCAGACGCACCTAGTTATTCATTAAATATATCCATATCTGAAACTAGTAGAAATTTAGGAGTTCGCAAAGACACAACAGAAACAAGAACTGATTTAATTGTAAAAGCGTCTTTTAAACTAATAGAATTGAGTACTAAAAAAGTAGTATTTGTAGGCTCTGCGCGCTCTGTTATCAGTTACAATATATTAGACGCAGACTTTGCTACTATGAGCGTAATGACAGATGCGAAAAAAAGGGCAGCAAAGGACCTAGCAACGGAAATCCGTTCAAGGTTGAGTGTTATTAGGAACTAGCTCCTTAATGTGAAGTTTAAGAAAATATAGATTATTATGAGATTTATATTTTTAAATTTGAAAAAGTTAAATAAATTTTAAATACTCTGGACGAAATGTGAAAATAGCCGCTAATCAGGTAAATAACTATATAAACTCATTTAAAGATGACTTACGCGCTGTACTTGTATATGGGCCTAATAGTGGATTAGTACGCGAACGCATATCTCTCATAACAAATAGGGTTACTACTACCCCATCAGATCCCTTTCAAGTCATTGATATTAATACACAAAACATAATTAATAAAAAATCCTTACTACTTGATGAAGTTCTAGCTATTTCATTCAATGGAGAAAGGCGTGTACTTGTCGTACGTGGCTCGGGGGAAGAGATATTACCATCAATAAAAAATGTTCTCGACGACGATTCAGCAAACCATCCACTTGCTGCTCTAGTAATAATTGGATCTGACAATTTATCTCCCCGATCATCTTTAAGGCGTTTCTTTGAACAAAATGAAGGTTGTGCTGCCTTGCCATGCTATGATGATGACAAAGCAACTACATCAATGCTTATCTCCAAAGCATTAGAAGAAGAAAATATAAAGAGTATGCCTGGAGCATTTAATACAATACTAAACTTACTTGGAAATGACCGACTATTAAATCAACAAGAAATAGAGAAACTAACTACATTTGTCGGCCCTGACCAAGAACTTACAGAAGAAATGGTGATGGATTGTTTGGGGGATAATGCTGAAGCCACAAACGATGAGGTTATTCTAGGAGCAGCTGAAGGAAATTATGAAATCCTTATGTTAAACCTGAACAGAATATGGGAGAATGGTAGTAATCCCATTAATGTAATCCGAAGTGCACAAAGGCACTTTCAAAGACTACACTTCGTACTCTCTGCTATAAATGCTGGCATATCTGTTGATACAGCCATAAAGCAACTTAAACCGCCAATATTCTGGCGGGCAACCAGCCGTTTTAAAACACAATTAAACATATGGTCGATAGAACTTATAGAATCATCACTATTACGGCTAACAGAAGCAGAAATATCCATCATAAAAGGAAACATACCTGGTCCTTTAGCATGTGACCGCGCATTACTTTCTATTAGTCAATTTGCTAAGAAATCAAAGATAAAGAAAAGATAAAACACTAATATTATCAATTACTTATAGGATATTCATAACAAATATAGAAATAACATGACCAACGCGTATTTTATTATTTATTTAAACGTTGAAGGATATCATCTAGCTGATCAAGACTGGAGTATCTAAAAGAAATTAAACCGCCCTTAGCACCATCACCATTAAATGTAATAGATACCTTCAGCCCAAGCATGAGTGATAAATCGTTTTCTAATGCAAGAGTATCAGGATCCTTGGGCTTTTTCTTCTGTATTCTTTTTGTCCCCTGACTAGGATCTTTGGTAAGCAATTCAGCCTGTCTAACCGACAAGCCTTTATCTAATATCTTTTTGGCCAGTTTCTCTGCTTCATTATTTCCTACCAATGCCCTAGCGTGCCCAGCCTGCAACTCTCCTGCATCGACTAAGTCTTGTACGAATTCTGGTAAAGTCAGCAATCTCAATGAGTTAGCTATACTGCTTCGGCTTTTACCAACCACGTTTGCCAGCATTTCTTGCGTGCTTGCAAACTCATCCATTAATCTTCGATAGGCTTTAGCCTCTTCAATTGGTGATAAATTTTCACGTTGTAAGTTTTCTATCAGACCGATTTCCAGAGACTCTTCGTCTGATAGATCACGAATAATTATAGGAATTTCATGTAATTGGGCACGCTGTGCAGCACGCCAACGCCTCTCGCCTGCAACTATTTCATAAGAATCTGGATTTAGAGGATTAGAACGAACTAATATAGGCTGCAAGATACCTTTTGATTTTATTGAATCTACTAATGAATCTAATTCCTCTTCACCAAACCTTCGTCTAGGTTGATATTTTCCAGGGTATACTTTTTCTATTGGAACTGAATTACTCTGTTGGTTAGAATTATAATGACTAGAGACGGGATTATCTCCTAAAAGCGCTGATAGCCCCCTACCCAAGCCCTTGCGTGTTTCATCTATCATGCCGCAGCCTCATTGTTAGATAATTGCCCTTCCTTACGTAATAATTCGGCCGCTAAGTGTATATAAGCCAGCGCCCCAGAACATTTCATATCATAGACAATTGCCGGCAAACCAAATGATGGCGCCTCAGAAACTCTAACATTTCTTGGTATTACAGTTTTATAGACTCTGGTACCATAATGTTCTCGAACATCAGCCTCAACTGACTTACATAAATTATTTCTTGCATCATACATCGTTAAAACTACACCTTTTATGTGTAAGTTTGAATTAAATGATTTTCTAATTCTATCTATTGAGTGAGATAACCTACTAAGACCCTCAAGAGCAAAGAACTCACACTGTAAAGGAACCAAAACTGACTGTGCCGCCACAAGGGCATTTAGAGTTAGCAAACCAAGGGCCGGGGGACAGTCAATAAAAACATATTCATAATTTTGTTTAATATCCTCAACCGCAGATTTTAATCTACTTTCTCTCTTCTCTATACTAATCAGTTCTATTTCAGCACCCGCTAAATCTACAGAAGCGGGAGCAATATCTAAACCAGGAATAGATGTCTTCTGAATAACGTTAGATATTTTCTGTTCACCGATTAAAGCGGCGTATATATCATTTGTACTATTACCTAAATCTATTCCTAAACCGGTTGAGGCATTTCCTTGAGGATCTAAATCTATTAATAACACACTCTGACCACTAGCTGCCAATGCCGTGGCCAGGTTTATTGCCGTCGTAGTTTTTCCAACACCTCCTTTCTGATTAGCCACAGCGATAATATTAGAACTAGCTCCCTCTATTCCATCACCATTGCTCGCTATAGAGACATCAGACACGGTAAAACTCCCTTATGCACAAGATTGACCCCAAGGGATCAGATAAACTGGGTATAATATCATAATTAATATCCCAATATTTCATCGCGTCGGTCAATTCATCTTCTACATTAAGGCCCTTTAAAAAATAACATACACCGCCGGGACTAACCCAAGGTTCCAGGGTGTTTAATAGCTTCGCTACCGGGGCTAGAGCGCGAACTGTTAAGGCCTCGGCAGGCCTAGCCTTTATATTTTCAATACGGTCTTCAATAATTTCAGTATTAGCAGATGTTTCACGTGAAACTTCTCGCAAGAAAACGGCTTTTCTCTTATCGGATTCCACCAAGACTACAGGAAGATCTGAAATTATAGCTACAACTAAACCTGGAAATCCACCTCCACTTCCAAAATCAGCTACTGTGGTCGCCTTCCCCAAGAATTTACAGAGCTGCCCTGAATCGAGAAAGTGGCGCCTCCATACATCATCCAATGTAGATGGCCCAACTAAATTTATCTTGTTTTGCCATATCCTAAGCATTGTCTCATATACTTTAAGGCGCTCTAATGTTTCACGTGAAACATTTAGAATTGAAGAAAACTCTGAGGCAGTCATAGAGGCCATCTGTACCATATAGTGCCCATCCGATAGATAGATTGTTTATGACTACTATATATAGTGGTTAAGTAAATAATAGGCTATGCTAATTTTAATTGCGACTTTTTTTCACCTGAATCCCTTCGCACATAACGCAGCAAAGCAACCATAGCTGCTGGGGTTACCCCAGGCACCCGTCCGGCTTGACCTAAGGTCCTAGGAGCAGCTTTTGAAAGCTTCTCCTGTGCCTCTCTGGAAAGCCCCCCGATAAGGGAGTAGTCTAGATCACCGGGCAGCGCTAGACCCTCATCTCGCCTAAATGCAATAACATCAGCCTCCTGCCTACGGACATAACTATTATAAAGGGCTTCTATCTCTAGTCTCTCAGACACTTGATCTGAAATACTATTAAGTTCAGGCCAAACTTTAGTAAGCTTTGCCACTGTAATTTCCGAATAAGCCAGCAACTCAAAGGCGGTGCGCCTTACCCCATCTTGGTTAATGGAAAAACCTAGATTCTTGAGGGCATTCGGGCTTTCAGATAATGACTTTACTAATTCTCGAGAACGAGACAAACTTTCTGTTTTATGACCAAAAGCGGCACCCCTTTCAGTGCTAACGCAACCCAAGGAGATACCATAAGGCGTTAATCTCTCATCAGCGTTATCGGCACGCAAAAGCAATCTATATTCAGCTCTTGAAGTAAACATACGGTATGGCTCATCAGTTCCTCGGGTAATTAAATCATCAATCATAACGCCTATATAAGCATCTGCCCTATCTAAAATAAAACTATCTTCATTAGACATAGCAGCGTTTAAGCCCGCCATAAGCCCCTGCGCTGCAGCCTCCTCGTAGCCAGTGGTGCCATTAATTTGCCCCGCCAAATAGAGTCCCGATATGTTACGAGTTTCTAGGGTGGGTTTTAGTTCTCTAGGGTCAACGAAGTCATATTCAATGGCATAGCCAGGGCGGATTATACGTGCTTTCTCAAGGCCCTTTATTGTTTTTATTAGATCAACTTGTACATCTTCCGGTAGCGAAGTGGATATTCCATTTGGATAAATAGTGTCGTCATCCAAGCCCTCAGGCTCAAGAAATATTTGGTGATGGGTTTTGTGGGCAAAACGAACTACTTTATCTTCTATTGATGGACAATATCTTGGGCCCATACCCTCAATCTGTCCAGAATATATAGGAGCACGATCAAGGTTTTTTATAATAATATCGTGCGCTTTTTGGTTGGTATGTGTGATATGGCACTCAATCTGCGGAATAGTTATTTTATCCGTCATAAATGAAAACGGTTGAGGTACATTATCTCCCAATTGAACCTCTAGGTCTTCCCAATTTATAGTTTTTCCATCTAATCTTGGTGGAGTCCCTGTCTTAAGACGTCCCATGGAAAATCCTGATTTATATAAAGTTTTTGACAATCCTAGGGAGGGGGCGTCCCCAACTCTTCCTGCAGAGATTTTTCTATTACCCACATGAATTACACCATTTAAAAAAGTACCTGTTGTCAGTATTACCTTACTACATTTTATGCTTTCACCGTCTTGTAATACAACGCCAGATACCCTACCAGACGCATCAAACGTAAGGTCTTCAACGCTTCCTGATCGTATCTCTAGATTCTTCTGATCATTCAATAAGTCTTGCACAGCCTTTAAATAAAGCTTTCTATCCGCTTGAGCTCGTGGGCCCCATACTGCGGGGCCCTTACTACGATTTAGAACACGAAACTGAATACCTGCTTTATCAATGGCCCGGGCCATTATGCCGTCGAGTGCATCAATTTCACGTACTAAGTGCCCCTTACCTAGACCTCCTATTGCAGGGTTACATGACATCACGCCAATGGTTTCTAATTTATGTGTAATCAAGATTGTCCGCGCGCCCATTCGCGCAGATGCTGAGGCTGCCTCACTACCAGCGTGCCCACCTCCAATAACAATGACATCGTATTCATTCATAATAGACTATTTAATTGACCCAGAGTATGAAGTCAAAACATACGGTATTTAAGTTAGCTATCTGATAATCTAAAGTCTCTATTTACCAATACAAAAGTCCATAAAGATAACATCCAAGACATCCTCGACATCAACACGCCCTGTAATTCGTGCCAATGCCCTATTGGCTAACCTTAAGTCTTCGGCTTGTAACTCTGGAAGAACAGCATTTTCAGCTCTCCCTAAAGCCTCAACAACCGCCTCAAGGGCCTCTCTATGACGAGCTCTCGTCAATGGTGGATTTTCAGCGTATTGCAGTCGCATTTGTATTTTTTCTTGTAAAAATGCCAAAAGTGAGTCTAATCCCTCCCCAGTAAGAGCAGAAATTGAAAATATTTCGTGAGCGTTAATCTCAAATCGAACAGGCTTTTTTATAATATCTACTTTGTTAAACACAGCTATAGAATTCCTATCTAAATACCTCTTTGACATATCGTCTATATTAGGAAAATTAGTTGCATCGAATATAACTAATTTCATATCAGCATCTTCAGCGAGTTTTTGTGCCCGACGAACTCCCTCAGATTCCACTTCATCTTGCGTTTCACGTAAACCCGCTGTGTCAGCAATAATTACAGCATAGCCCCCGAGCTGAATATGAACCTCTATGATATCTCGAGTAGTTCCTTTTGTTTTAGATACAATCGCCGCCTCTCTTCCAGAGATCTTATTTAACAAACTTGATTTACCAACATTAGGTTCTCCAATTATAGCCACACGAAAGCCCGTTCTAATTCTTTCACCTATCCTTCCATCATCAATATATTGTGTTATAATTTTTTTTATGCACAATATATTGTGTTTATTGGTTAAATTCAGATCGTCTGGTATCTCCTCATCAGAGAAATCTATCATAACCTCTGTATTAGCTAGTATCTCGGTTAACTTGGTTCGCCACCCATCATAGAGATTAGCAAGAGCCCCATCATATTGAGCCAAAGCCAGTCGCCTTTGTTCGGTCGTTTCAGCTGCCACTAGATCAGCAACTGCCTCAGCAGATGTCAAATCTAGTTTTCTATTTTCAAATGCCCTGCGAGTAAATTCACCTGGGTTCGCCATTCTACATGACTCAATACCAGAAATAGCTGAAAATATTTCATTTATTACTGCTGTTCCACCATGCGCATGGAATTCAACTATATCTTCACCGGTAAAACTAGCTGGGCCCGGAAACCAAATAACAAGAGCATCATCGATATCACGTCCAGTTTCAATATCACGTAAACGCCTTAGACTGGCCAAGCGTGGTTTAGGTATTGGTTCTGACGATATCTTTAATAAAACATAGTTCGCCCGAGGACCTGAAACCCTAATAACTGCAACACCGGCGGTACCATGGCCACTAGCAAGTGCATAAATAGTATCGTTCATTGAGGCCTCGTTTCTTAAACATAATTATTTTACTTTTATACCTAGCTTTAATAAATATTAAGTCTGATAAAATTCAGACATAATTCTATCCCCCGGTCAGTAGTATATGATATCAACTAATAGCTCGTAACAACCAGTTCAATAATTTGCCAAGAAATCGGTCAAATCATTTTGCCCTTAAGGAAACACGCATGGCAAAAAATAGGCTAGCCAACGAAACAAGTCCCTATCTTCTTCAGCATGCAGATAATCATGTTGACTGGTATCCTTGGGGGGAAATAGCACTAAACATTGCTCGAGAGAATGACCGCCCCATTCTTCTATCCATTGGCTATGCCGCATGTCATTGGTGTCACGTTATGGCTCATGAAAGTTTTGAAGATCCAGATACAGCTATATTAATGAATAAACTATTTATTAATATAAAAGTTGATCGCGAAGAACGACCAGACATTGATAACATTTATATGACATCACTTGCGCTTTTTGGTGAGCAAGGGGGATGGCCTCTAACCATGTTTTGTACTCCGGAAGGTAAACCATTTTGGGGGGGTACGTATTTTCCCCCAACCTCGCGATATGGTAGACCAGGTTTCCCAGAACTACTCCACCATGTAGCTAATATTTACCATCAAGAGCCAGAAAAGGTTTCTCAAAATAGCAATTCTGTAGTCAAAGCATTAGAGGACTTATCTAGTCCAGCAAGGGGCTCCATTATTGAGCCAGATAATGTTTTTAAAGCAGCTAGATCTATTATCGAACAAATCGACTATCAAAACGGAGGCATAGGTACAGCACCTAAATTTCCTCAATGCCCCGTCTTAAATCTTTTATGGAGGGGTTATAAACAAAACAATAGAAAAGATTTAGGCGATGCCGTTTTACTTACTTTAAATAAGATGGCGCAGGGAGGAATTTACGATCATTTAGGCGGTGGTTTTGCACGTTACTCGACTGACCCCTCATGGCTAGTGCCTCATTTTGAAAAAATGCTGTACGATAACGCGCAACTTATTGAACTTTACTCAGACGCCCATCAGGACACAAAAGAACCGCTCTATTTAGAAAGAGTAACCGAAATCATAGATTGGGTTAGTCGAGAAATGGTAAAAGCAACCAATCCTTCTGGTGGTTTTTACTCTACCATCGATGCTGATTCTGAAGGTGAGGAAGGTAAGTTCTATGTCTGGTCAGAATCGGAAATACGTCATTTACTGGGTAATGATGCTAATACATTCATAGCTACCTACGACATTAGAACAGATGGTAATTGGGAAGGCAAAAACATACTTAATAGGTCTGGTGATCCAATACTAAAAACAATAGACATTGAGAATCAGCTTCTTCAAAATAGAAAAACACTGTTTAATTATCGAAAAAAAAGAATAGCCCCCGCACTAGATGACAAAATTTTAGCAGACTGGAATGGGCTTATGATCAGCGCACTTGTGCGGGCTTCACAAGTCTTCGAAAAACCTAATTGGTTACGCAAGGCTGAAAAAGCATTTAATTTTGTTGTTACAAATATGTGCCATTCAGGAGATGAAAAACTTCGTCTACTCCACTCTTATCGACTTGATATTGCGAAACACTTAGCAACACTTGATGACTATGCCAATATGTCCAGAGCTGGTCTTCTTCTTTTTGAAAGCACAAATAATTATGAATACTTAGATAATGTTAAATGTTGGATTAAAGTCTTGGATAAATTTTACTGGGACGAGGATCTTGGGGGATATTATTTTACATCACAAGATGCTGAAGATGTTATAGTCCGAACAAAGACTTGCTTAGATAATGCTACTCCGTCAGGAAATGGAATAATCGCAGAAGTACTTGCCCGCCTTTATTACCTAACTGGTCATGACTATTATAGGAAACGTTGCGAATCTGTAATTACTGCCTTCTCAGCCGAAGCAGAAAAAAATCCCTATGGACATGTAACCCTTATCAATGCGGCCCAATTCTTAATTGAAGCGGTCCAAATCATAATTATAGGTGATATGGATGATGAGGATACAAAAGAACTCTTAGCTGCTCAAAATCTTTTTAATATACCCACTCGCGTTTTATCAATAATACCCGACGGTGAGGCATTGTATCCCGAACATCCGGCATTTGGAAAAACCAAAATAAATGAAAATGCCACCGCGTATGTCTGTTATGGTCAAGTATGTTCAGTCCCCCTTGAGAATGCAGAAACCCTAAAAAGACATCTGGAATCATAATGACCAAAAGTCGACTTAGTATCACCAGCCCACTTGGCCCACTCACATTGATAGAAGAAAACGGGTTTTTAATAAAACTAGAATGGAATAAACAGCCCAATGAAACACCTAATGCATTACTTAGTGAAGCATCCGATCAGTTAAAGGCATATTTTTCTAAAACTTTAAAAGATTTCAATCTTCCGTTAAACCCGAAAGGAACTATGCATCAGGTAAAAACTTGGAATATTATAAACGCAATAAAATATGGGGACTTTTTAACATACGGAGAAATAGCTTCCAATATTAAATCATCGCCTAGAGCTATTGGTAACGCTTGCGGAAAAAACCCCTTGCCAATAATTATCCCCTGTCACAGAGTTTTAACAAAAAAAATAACAATAAGTGGGTATTCTGGAAAAGGAGGATCTAAAACGAAAAAATATTTACTTAATCTTGAAGGTGTTGATATTAATACATAGGCTAATAGATAAAACATTATAAATTTATTCCACAAATATGATAGCTGGGAGGTAAATATGGTTCATGCAATACGTATACACGAAACGGGTGGTCCCGAAGTTTTAAGCTGGGATGAAGTTAATGTAGGATCTCCATCTGAAGGCGAAATTCTTGTTCGTCACACAGCCATAGGACTCAATTACATAGATACATACTTACGAACTGGTGTCAGACCTCTACCTATGCCCTCAATACTTGGACTAGAGGCCGCTGGTATTGTTGAGGAGGTCGGCGAAGGCGTAAACCACCTATCTGTAGGGGATCGCATCGGATATGCTGATATGCCGGCCGGAGCGTATTCAGAAGCACGTGTTATGCCCGCTAAAATTGCTGTTAAATTGCCAGATGGGGTAAATGACCAAGTAGCTGCAGCATCTATGCTAAAGGGAATGACAGCTCAGTTTCTTATTAGACAAACATTTAGAGTAGAACCAGGAATGACTGTTTTACTTCACGCTGCAGCGGGGGGAGTTGGTCTTATTGCCAGTCAGTGGTTAAACCACTTAGGAGCAACAGTAATAGGAACAGTGGGTAGTAAAGAAAAAGCAGATTTAGCAAAAGCGCATGGCGTACATCATACGATAAACTACCAAACTGAAGACTTTGTTGAGCGCGTAAATGAAATTACTGGAGGCGAGGGCGTTCCCGTAGTATACGATGGAGTTGGAAAAGATACTTTCTATAATTCTATGAAATGCTTATCACCACTTGGAATGCTAGTATGTTTTGGCGCCGCATCCGGTGCTACTGATCCACTTAATATAATTGACCTTTCAACATATGGATCAATTTATGTAACTCGCCCAGTGTTATTTCACTACACAGCTTCACGCCCTGCCCTTGAGTCCTGCGCTAACGATTTATTTAGTGTGATTGGCTCTGGCGCAGTTAAAATCGAGATTCATCAAACCTATCCACTCGAAAATACTGCTCAAGCCCATCGGGACCTTGAGGCCCGAAAAACTACTGGATCTACGGTATTGTTGCCTTAGTAAAAAATTGGTTAAAAAAACTAACAAAAACGTTAAAGCAATAAGATTTGCCCTAGAATCTTTGAAAAAGGAAGTGATTAATCATAAAGAGAAAGCATCGAAATCCATTGCGCCCGTAGAGCTAGATCAGCAACGCATTGGAAGACTATCAAGAATGGATGCCTTGATAGCAAAAGAAACTGCAGGTGCAGCCCAAAAAAGACGTATATTACAAATCAAGAAAATAGATAGTGCACTTAGCCGTATCGATAATGATGAGTACGGATTCTGTATAAATTGCGGTGAAGAAATATCTCAAGAGAGACTAAAGCAAGACTTAGCTACTGCTATTTGTATCGATTGTGCTAGATCAATTCAAACACGATAGCTTATTCATACAAAAATAATAAACCTATTGATTCATAGAATCATAGAATTCATTATTCGTTTTTGTTTGCTTCATTTTATCCAATAAAAACTCCATTCCATCTACTACCCCCATCGGCATCAGAATTCGTCTCAACATCCACATTTTAGAGAGTGTATCTTTTTGAACTAATAACTCTTCTTTGCGAGTACCTGATTTGGTGATATCGATTGAGGGCCAAGTTCGTTTATCGGCAAGTTTACGATCGAGAATAATTTCTGAATTACCTGTACCCTTAAACTCTTCAAATATAACCTCATCCATCCTAGACCCAGTCTCTATTAAGGCAGTCGAAATAATGGTTAATGATCCACCCTCTTCTATATTTCGAGCCGCCCCAAAAAATCTTTTAGGTCTTTGCAAAGCATTTGCATCCACGCCACCTGTTAAAACTTTTCCAGAGGAAGGAATTACAGTATTATAAGCACGTGCCAAACGTGTTATAGAATCCAACAAAATCACTACATCACGCTTATGCTCAACCAAACGCTTAGCCTTAGCTATAACCATCTCTGCAACCTGTACGTGTCTAGAGGCTGGCTCATCAAAAGTAGATGCAATAACCTCTCCTCTAACAGTTCGCTGCATATCTGTTACTTCTTCTGGCCTTTCATCGATTAGTAAAACCAAAAGGTAAACATCGGGGTGATTAGCCATAATTGCTTTGGCCACATTTTGCATCATAACAGTTTTACCAGTGCGAGGTGGTGCAACAAGTAAAGCTCTTTGTCCCTTGCCCAGTGGAGCGACTATATCAATTACCCTGAGTGTGGGATCTTTATCAGCACTTGTTTCAATTTCAAGAGATATTTTTTCTTCTGGGTATAGTGGGGTAAGGTTATCAAAATTTATACGATGACGAGTTTGTTCCGCATCATCAAAGTTTACTTTATTTGTTTTTAACAACGCAAAATATCGCTCGCCATCTTTTGGAGCACGAATTTCTCCTTCAACTGTATCACCAGTGCGCAAAGCAAATCGCCTAACCTGGCTAGGTGATACATATATATCATCTGGACCTGGTAAGTAATTAGATTCAGGAGAACGGAGAAAGCCAAACCCATCCTGTAAAACCTCTAGAACACCTCCCCCATGAATCGGTATTCCACTTTCAGCAAGTGCCTTTAAAATACCGAACATCATATCCTGCATTCTAAGGTTGCTGGCGCCTTCAATTTCTAATTCTTCAGCAAATGCTAGAAGATCGCTAGGTGTTTTTTGTTTTAGTTCTTGTAGATCCATTTTTTTTACCGGTAATGTAATAAAGAGTTTATAAACCCACGGATTCCGTAAATGCTTTTAATTTCCAGGGTTTTAATTTTCTCTGGCAGTGATAATGTCAAATACTTATCAAGACTATATTCGACAAATTAGGTAGGATTAATCGCACGCTAAACAACATAACTTTGCGTCTAATAATTACCCAATATGTTATAATACACCTGCAAGTCAACCTTTATAAAGCTTAGAACGGCTTTAAAACCACCATTATAACGATAATAACCATTAAAAAAGTAGGAACTTCATTGGCCAATCTGTAGGTACGCGTAGAGTTTTTATTGTCATCTATATAAAAATATTTTTGCCAACGACAGAAAATAATATGAGTAATAAACAATAAAAAAACAGAAAAAAGTTTAACCCATATCCAGCCGCTTTCCCAATCAACAAGACCAGGATATGACATTAGTATTCCCCCAAATATTAAAGATAGTATCATGGCTGGGGTCATGATTATCCAGGTTAAACGACGTTCCATTTTCTTGAGCATTTCACTTTCGGGAGATTTAATTTCAACCTGACTGTGATAAACAAACAGCCTAGGTAAATATAGCAGTCCTGCCATCCAAGAAATAACGGAAATAATATGAAGTGCTTTTACTATAAGAATAAACACATACATCAAAACACCTGAGCCTGAGAGGCTGGGCATTTTTTCCACCTTTTTGGACATAATTGTCCTGGTGACCCGCTACAAATACCCCTTGTATTAGACAAAGATAATAGAACTATTTTAGCGAGGCTTTTTATAAATTTTTTATCTAAACTAACAGTTGGTGCGCGAGTATATTCTATTACATTAGCTTTATCTGCAATAAGCTTATATTCAATATCCAACTCCACTAAAGTTTCTGAATGTTCCGACACAAAAGCTAATGGTACAACTATAACGGCCAATTTTTCTCTACCCGCACGCCTGATCTCTTCTTCAGTCGAGGGACCTATCCACTCCAAGGGCCCTACCCTACTTTGATAGCAGTTAACCCAATCTAAACCATCTATTGAGATGTCTTCTACAATTGCTTGCGCAGATTGTTCAACCTGCCATTGATAGGGGTCTCCTTTGTCTACAATTTTTTTGGGAAGTCCGTGGGCCGAAAACAAAATACGAGTTTTTTTATCTTCTCCAATATTCTTTAGCGAAGATTTTATAAACTCAGAAATAGGAGATATAAAACCCTGTTCTCTGGGATAACAACAAATTGATTTAGTAATACAATCTAAATCCACTCTTTTAACTACCTTCCTCCAAACATTAAGAAATGAACCAACTGTAGTAGTCGAGTATTGAGGATAGAGCGGCATAAGAATAATCTGATCTGGTTTATAACTTTTTATTTTAAGGGCCACTTCATAGGCTGTCGGATGCCAATATCTCATAGCCACAAAGACTCTAAATTCATTATCACCTTGAGTCTTAAGTTCTAATTCTAAAGCTTCTGCTTGCTTCCTAGTATTTTCTAGAAGAGGAGAACCCCCGCCTAAATATTTATATATTTCTTTAGCTATTGGTGCTCTACGTCTAGATATAATTTTTGCTAGTAACCACCTTAGCGGAGTAGGAACACCTATAATCATTGGATCATTAAATAAATTAAATAGAAACGGCTGAACATCTTCAATTTTATCGGGACCACCTAAATTATAAAGGACAACAGCTATTTTCATTGATTACCTTGAGACTTAATATGTTCAGCTAATAACACAACATTTTCTGGTGGTGTTTGAGGCATAACTCCATGACCTAAATTAAATATAAATGGGCCATCATTCAAATTTTTTATTATTTCATCTGCTGCTTTTAGCATAGTTTTACCACCAATTAACAACGCAACTGGATCAAGGTTTCCTTGTATTGTACAATCTCCCTGTAGATATTTAGCAGCGTAATTTGGAGATAAAGTACTATCAATACTTATACAATCAATTCCTGTTTCAGAAATATATGTAGATATCTCCGGTCCTATTCCCTTAGGAAAACCGATAAATTTAATATCAGGTTTTAATTTACGGACATTAGAAATAATTTTTTTTGTAGGAGTTATTACAAATTTATTAAATTGATCAGATGGTACTATCCCTGCCCAAGTATCAAAAATCTGTATGGCATCAGCACCAGCCTCTATCTGACCAATTAAATAATCAGTTGTCGCTTCTACTAATATTGAGAGAAGACAATCAAACCTTTCAGCATCTTCTCGAGCCCATGTTTTTACTTTTAAAAAATCACGACTAGAGCCTCCCTCAACCATATATGTTGCAACGGTCCAGGGTGCTCCAGCGAATCCTAATAAAGATACATCTTCAGGAAGTCTATTTTTAACCTTTTTTACTGTTTCGTAAACTGGAGATAGGTGATGATTAATATTATTTACTAATAGATTCTCAACATCTTTTGTAGAGATAATCGGATCAAGCTTAGGTCCAATGCCTTTAGAAAAAGAAACTTTTCTTCCCAGTGCATCAGGTATGACTAAAATATCTGAAAAAAGTATGGCAACATCTGGTTTAAATCTATCAATAGGCTGCATTGTTACTTCTGATGCAAACACAGGATTATAACACAGATCTAAAAATGAAGGAATATTGTGTCGAATTTCTCTATATTCCGGCAAATATCTACCAGCTTGCCGCATAAACCAAAATGGTGGTCTTTCTAGAATTTTACCATTTAAAGCTTCTAAAAATATTTTTTTCAATTTATTTTCAATTCTATATTGGTATTAAATATGTGCTTAATAATTTATTGATATTAAGCTTAGAATTCTATTCAAATCCATATCTAAATATTAATTTATAAATTAATTTAAAAGGTTGTAGATATAGTAGTGGATAGGAATTATGTGAGTAATTTTTAATCTTCAGACTTATTAGCTTATATTATATTTTATTCATATCGTGATGTTACTGTGGAAATGTATATTTAAGTATAAGTTGTAAGGGACTTTTCTTGTTTGTTAATATGAATATATTGAGGGACAAAGTTGGGGATAAAAAGTATTTAATTTTTAATCCACAGAATATGAATATCTTTATACTAATGGGTATCAGTCTGTTGATATCAAAACAGAGATATTTAATTTATTTATAATGTATTTTTTAAAGATAAGTTATCTACGTTTATAGAATCTTTTCAACAGGTTAAATGTAAATGAATAAAAGTGAATCTTTAGGAAACCAGGTGTTTGATTTACACTTGGTATCTGATTCTACCGGAGAAACTATCCACTCTGTAGCGCGTGCTTGCTTAGTTCAATTTGATCATGTGGAGGCAGTGGAACATGTTTGGCCAATGGCTAGCTCAGAAGAAGCCATGCAAATTGTTCTTGACGCTATTAAGGATAAACCCGGACCGGTTATGTTCACTCTAGTGAATGATGCTTTACGAAAGCAGTTGCGAGAAGGTTGTCGTAGGTTAAAAATACCATGTATTTCTGTTCTTGATCCAGTTATTGCAGCCTTTGGTCAATTTCTGGGCGCTCAACCCGTGCATCGAATAGGTGGACAACACGAGATGGATGCTGAATATTTTGAGCGTATTGAAGCCATGGATTGGGCTTTAGCACATGATGATGGGCAACGTTCGGAGGAATATGATCAATCTGATGTTATATTAGTTGGCGTCTCCAGAACATCCAAAACACCTACCTGTCTATATTTGGCAAACCGTGGTGTAAAAGCTGTTAATGTGCCATATGTGCCAGGGATTCCGCTTCCAGAAATTTTGGATCGGATCAAAAATGCCATAGTTATTGGACTAACTAATGACCCTAAAAGATTGGTTGAACTAAGAAGGGCTCGTCTAGCAATATTAAAACAAAAAGAAGAAACCCCATATATAGACCCCGATAAAGTACGTGCGGAAATTACTGAAGCAAGGCGTTATTTTTCAGAAAGAAACTGGCCAGTTATCGATGTAACTAGGCGGTCGATTGAAGAAACAGCTGCAGCAGTAATGGCACAACTATCTATTCATGCGAATAATTAGTAATTTATGAATGCTACTCCCATAATAAAATCCCCTCATCTGATACTTGCTTCTGCCAGTAAGTCCAGGTCTCGCATTCTCAGCGCTGTTGGTATTTCACACGAGATTATTCCAGCTAATATTGACGAAGCCCGAGTAAAAGTAAAATTGATAGAAACTGATTCTGATCCAGCAACCGTTGCTAAGACACTAGCTGAAATGAAAGCTCAAAAAATTTCTTACTTACATAGTAATTCATTAGTGATTGGTGCTGATCAAGTATTGTACTATGACGATGAAATGCTTAACAAACCAATAAACATACAGGACGCAAAAGAGCACCTTAATAAGCTAAGTGGCAGGAATCATACACTTTTGGTAAGTACTTGTATTTTTTTAAATGGAAATATTTTGTGGCAATTCACTGATAAAGCCAATATGGAAATGCGGTTATTAAGTGAATCATATATAGATTGGTATATCAATGAAATTAAAGAACAGGTTTGCGAAACATTAGGAGCATATAGGATAGAGGGATTGGGAGCTCAGCTTTTCAGTTCTATAGAGGGAGATTTTTTCTCTATACTTGGTCTTCCGTTATTGCCATTACTTAAGGAATTAAGAAATCACGGTGTAATTTCAGCATGAAGGATAACCATATAAAAAAGCTTAAAGCCGGAGTTATGGGGTGGCCAGTTTCACATTCATTATCTCCTGTTTTACATAGTTACTGGCTTTCTAAATATAATATTAATGGGTCATATGAAGCTATTCCAGTTCATCCAGAAGACTTAGAAAAAGCACTTACTGATCTGCGGAAAAATATTTTCAGAGGAGTTAATTTAACAGTTCCACATAAAGAATTAGCTTTGGGTTATGTTGATAGGATTGACAGTATGGCTAAAAGGATAGGGGCTATTAATACAATTCTTGTAGAAGATTCTGGCGTATTAGTTGGTTCTAACACTGATGCAATGGGCTTTACAGAAAATCTAAAAGATATCGTACCTGAAGAGGTGGAATGCGGTTGGTCCGGTAAACCTGCAGTTGTTTTGGGGGCAGGAGGCGCTGCTCGTGCTGTTTGTGTTGCCTTAATAGATATTGGAGTTAAAGAAATACGGCTAGTAAATCGTAACTCTGATCGTGCTTTTGGGTTAATTGAACAAGTAGAGGGAATGTCGAACTTATCTGATGTATATAGTTGGGATAACCGATCTGACGCACTATCAGATGCTGGTCTTCTAGTTAATACTACATCACTAGGTATGACTGGCAAATCTCCCCTGCACATTGATTTAACGGAACTGCCAATTAATTCTACTGTCCATGATATAGTTTATTCTCCACTAGAAACTGATCTTTTAATTAATGCCCAGCAGCGTGGCAATAAAGTGGTGGATGGTTTAGGCATGTTGCTTCATCAGGCTCGCCCCGGTTTTTGTTCTTGGTTTGGCACTGATCCCTCTGTTAGTTCTCAGCTTCGTCAAGTGGTGCTGGCTACACTTTCTAAATAACGGAGAATATTTTGTTTGTCTTAGGCCTTACCGGATCGATAGGAATGGGAAAATCCACAGCCGCAAATATGTTTAAACTATTAGGTGTTCCCGTCCATGATGCAGATTCATCAGTACACTATTTGCTTTCTAAAGATACATTAGTGTTGAATAAAGTTGCCGATAGGTTTCCAGAGTCTTTTGATGGATTTTCTATAGACCGTCAGGTTTTAGGGGCTATAGTTTTTAATGATATTAAGGCTCGTAAAGATCTAGAAAATATTATCCACCCACAGGTACGTGAGATGTCGAAAAAATTCGTTAGAAATCAATGTCGAATTGGCACCCGATTAGTTGTACTTGATATTCCGTTGCTTTATGAAACGGGCGCTGATTCAAGGGTGGACTCTGTAGTCGTGGTTACAGCGCCTAAATTCTTGCAACTTCGTAGGGTACTAATGCGGCCTGGTATGAATATTAAAAAACTAGAAGGTATTATGAAAAGCCAAATGTCAGATTTTGATAAAAGAAGACGAGCGGATTTCATAGTGGAGACAGGGATAGGAAAGGCTTATACTTTTAGAGCGCTAAGCAGATTGGTAAATCTACTTCGAAGATAGAATTGCAATTTGTGAAAGAAATGCAAAATGAGAGAGATAATACTAGATACAGAAACTACAGGTCTGAATGCATCATCGGGTGACCGCATAGTTGAGATTGGTTGCATTGAGCTTCTTAACCAAGTTCCTACAGGAAATTTTTTTCATACTTATGTTAATCCCGAGAGAGATATGCCTGAAGAAGCGTTTGCTATTCACGGTTTAAGCACTGAGTTTTTATTAGATAAACCAAAATTTAAAAACATCGTGGACGAGTTTCTTGAGTTTATTGCTGATGCACCATTGGTGATACACAATGCAGAATTTGATCTACGTTTTATTGATTCAGAGTTGTTATTATTAGAAAAAGAACCAATAGAACGTTCTAGGTCTGTGGATACTGTAAAAATAGCTCGTAGACGATATCCAGGAGCTCAAGTCAGCCTTGACGCACTCTGCCGAAGATTTGAAATTGACCTATCTAGGCGTGACAAACACGGCGCATTGCTGGATGCAGAGCTTTTAGCTGAGGTTTATTTATATTTAATGGGGGGGCGTCAACGTGGTTTAGATTTGAATTCAGATCTTTCTCAACTAGAACAAAAGCAGTTATCACAGGATGATCTTCCAGTGCGATTAGTTCGATCACATTTGGCGTCGGCTGAAGAGTTAGATGATCATGAGGCTCTTCTCGATCAGATAAAAGACCCTATTTGGCGAACCGAATAATAATGTAGAGTATCTAAAGCTCAAATTCGAATTTATTTTCACTAGATCCATTAGCTGGGCTCTCGGCTTTTTTGGCTTCTTCTTGTGCTTGTTTGGCGCGTTCTTGAAATAGAGCCATAAAATCTACAGGATGAATAAGTAAGGGCGGAAAGCCTCCCTCACGAACACACTCAGCTACCACCGCACGTGCAAATGGAAAGAGCAAGCGTGGTGCTTCAACGTATAGCATAAGAGCAATATATTCCTCTGGCGTTTCTCCAAGTGTAAAGACTCCACCGTAAGAAGTTTCTACCATAAATAGTGTTTCTTCACCTGACTTACCCTCTGCCCTAATGGTTAATGTTACTTCGAAGGTGGAACCTTCCAGTTTAACTGCGGAGGTGTCCACGCCAACCTCTACATTGGGTTCTCCACTTTGTTGCATAAGACTCTTTGGGGCATTTGGGTTTTCAAAGGACAAATCTTTCACATATTGTGCGTTAACAACTAGTGATGGCTGCCCAGTTTGTGCTTCTTCGTTCATGTTTTGTGGTTGTTCATTATCTTCAGACATAGAGAAACTCCTAATATATTATAGCGGTCTATGGATGGTATTGCACGATTAGGCCATCACTCAGAATTAATGTGAATAACCAATTTATTTTTATATAATTTTATCACGCCCTTATTTATTCTTTATTCTTCACCCTACTCTTTTCCTTTTTCATCTTCTTCTGATATATTTTTGGCTTCAGCATCAATTATAGGCCCATCATCATTTCTACTATAATGGTTTGCCTGACCCGGCATTACGAACCTCGTGGTTCCAGAATTTTGTATTGTTTTCCATAAATAGTGGCCTAAAACCCTGCGTAAAGGTGGAACTAGCAACATAAAGCCGAATAAGTCAGTTAGAAATCCAGGGGTTAAAAGCAACACACCAGAAATTATCAGACATATTCCCTCGAAAAGCTCTTGAACAGGCAATCTTTGGGACTGCATTTCATGTTGTGCTCTATTTAGAGTCTGCAGTCCTTGCCTACGTATTAGCGCAGTTCCTATAATAGCTGTTATAACAACTATTGCTAGAGTATACCATAGACCAATGTATGCTCCGATTTTTATAAAAAGCATTATTTCCATCAGTGGTACACCAATGAAAATTGCTAGAATCCATATACTCATTCTTGTTCTTTCATCCCATTATGCTTATGTAATGTATTAATTAAATTTAAAATTACAGCGTTTATTTTTTTTATAATTCAAAGATTAGCCCTATTTAGTGCGATTATATAAAATAATTCATTTTTTTAGTTGTGGGTGGGCGCTAAAATAGCTTAGATCATGTAAACAATATAAAGTTTTAAAAAAAATAAGTGTTTAATCTTTGAAATAGCTCCTTTAGAGCGGTTATATAGGAAATACAGTGTCACTTGATCTACTATTATTTGCTGCAATAGCAGCCTTTCTTGTATTTCGTCTTAGAAATGTTCTTGGCCGAAGAATGGGTAATGATCGTTCACCCTTTGGTTCGGGTGAGAATAGTGAAGATAAACCCCAAGTGAGTGAAGAAAATGCAAATGGACAAAATGTTGTTGCGCTTCCCGATCGCCAATCTGAAGATCCCTTTATAGATCAGTCTCAGGGAGAGTTTGGGGAAAACCTTCGTAAAATCAGAAAAGCGGATAGTTCCTTTAATTCAAGTGCTTTTGTTGAGGGAAGTCGAGCTGCTTTTGAAATCATAATAACTTCTTATGCTAATGGGGATAGTGAATCGCTTCGACCACTTTTAAGTGATGAAGTTTATGATAAATTTTCTGGTGCGATTTCTGCGCGTGCTGATAATGGTCAAGTAATTGAAATGACTTTGGTTGGAATTCAGTCAAGCGAAATTATAGAAGCCTCAATGGATGGTTCTGTAGCATTTGTTACTAATAAATTTGTAACTGAACAAATAGAGGTAACTAAGGACTTGGCTGGAGAGGTTGTTGATGGGGACCCGGTTCGTGTTACTACTGTTACAGATATTTGGACCTTTGCTAGAAATACAAGGTCAAGAAACCCAAATTGGACGCTTGTAGCGACAGAAGCCCCAAATTGAAGTTCTGTTGCCGGATCAGACCATATATATTTTTCAATAAATTAAAAAATAAGACTATCCATAACCAGAGATGGGGTCTTTTAATGATGATGTGGTTTTTTTCTGCATGTGCTCAAACTAATTTTCCTGATAAGGAGACTAATATTAGTATGATGCAGGTCGGTTTTGAAAAATTACCCGGGTGGAGTTTAGGGAGTCAGGAAAAATCTCTAGAGGCCTGGAAGTATTCTTGTGATCGTATTTTACAAATGGAACCGGAAAAAACGCTTAGTGTAAACTTAATGGTTGGAAAAGCAGGCGAATGGTTTCATGTTTGCACAAAAATTAAAGACCTTCCCAAGGAAAGCGAGACAGTAAGAGAATTTGTTGAGTCTAATTTCTTTCCCTACGCCATATTTAATGGAGATAATAATCAAGGTCTTTTTACGGGCTATTTTGAACCGATAGTTAAGGCATCAGAATTTCCTAATAATCAATACCGTTTTCCTATATATGGAATACCCCGTGATCATATTTCAATAAACCTTCAGGATTTTGATCCCAAGCTCCCTGATACTAATATTGTTGGAAGGCTTAAAAATAGGCGTTTAGTTCCCTATTATACTCGTTCTGAAATACGTAAAATGGATAGTTCTACCCTGCCCATTCTCTATTGGGCGGATGATTTATTAGGCGTTTACATTATGCAAGTACAGGGTTCAGGGGTTATACAGCTCACAGATGGAAAAAGACAAAGAATTGGGTTCGCTGGTCATAATGGACATGATTATGTTTCTGTAGGCCAAATACTTATTAATAGAAATCAGATTATATCTGGAAAAGCTAGTTGGAAAGGTATTAGAAAATGGATGGAGCGACAAAAGGATTTAGGGAGGAGCTTATTAGATTTAAATCCTCGATATATTTTTTTTAAAAAAACAGACGAAATTGGTCCGCGAGGGTTCGCGGGGGTGCCACTAATCCCTAAACATTCAATAGCTGTAGATAGAAAATTCATACCAATGCACGTTCCTTTATGGGTAGACACAAAATATCCAGGGAAAAAAAATAAACGTTTTCAGCATTTAGTTTTAGCTCAAGATGTTGGAAATGCTATTCGGGGTCCAGTTCGAGGCGATATATTTTGGGGAACAGGATACCGAGCCCTTCAATTAGCAGGGAAGATGAAAAGTTCTGGAGTGTATTTTGTTCTCATACCAGCTAATATTAGGATTTCTAATTAGACGTTTTTTAGCAAATAATTTTTAAACCCTGCTAAAAGTGCTTCATAGTTAACACCATGTTTTGATAGAGTTATAAAATGAAAAATAATAGGGTTGCATTATTTATTACTTGTTTGGTTGATTTATTTAGGCCCACGGTAGGTTTTGCTAGTATTAAATTACTAGAAGAAGCTGGCTGCGAAGTGGTAGTGCCTCGGCAACAAACCTGTTGTGGACAACCCGCTTACAATACCGGTGATAGAGCTGATACTATTTCTATTGCAAAACAGGTTATAGTAGAGTTTGAGGACTATGACTACATCATAGTGCCATCAGGCTCATGTGCCGGAATGATTAGCAAGCATTATCCAGCACTTTTTTCTCAAGATTCTAATTGGCTTGATCGTGCTAATAGACTTAGTAAAAAAACTTATGAACTAATTTCCTTTTTAACAGATATTATGGGGGTAGATTCAGTAGATTCTGAATTTCAAGGAACAGTTACCTATCACGATGCATGTTCAGGTCTAAGAGAATTATCAATCCATGATCAACCGCGACGCCTTCTATCTTCTATAGATGGTTTACATTTACGTGAACTTGATGATGCTAATGTTTGTTGTGGTTTTGGAGGCACGTTTTGTGTCAAATATGCTGATATTTCTAATCGTATGGTTGAAACTAAGGCGGAACAAGTTATAGCGACAGGAGCTGATACTTTATTGGCAGGTGATTTAGGTTGCTTACTAAATATGGCTGGTAAACTCCAACGAGACGGGGTTGAATTAAATGTTAGGCATGTAGCAGAAGTTTTGGCGGGTATGGCGGATAAACCAGCCATTGGTGTACCAAGTAAGGATTAGAATAGCTTATGACAGAATCTATCCCGAGCCAATTTAAAGAAAATGCGGTGCGCCAACTCGCAGACGAAGATCTGCGTCAAGCACTCACTAAGAGTAAGGGTCATTTTACAGGCGGAAGGCAAAAGTCCATAGATAACCTCCCAGAGTTTGAGGAGTTACGCGATAAGGCACGTGATATTAAAAATCATACGATAGAAAACCTAGACTTTTATCTCGAAGCCTATGAGAAAAAGGTTTTATCTAGTGGTGGTCATGTGCATTGGGCTAGCACTGCAAAAGATGCTCAGGAAATAGTATTAAATATCTGTCAAACTGTAGGGGCCACTTCTGTAAACAAAGGAAAATCCATGATTGGTGAAGAGTGTGATATAAATGAGGCACTCGAGGCTGCTGGCATAAATGCTGTAGAAACTGATCTTGGTGAATATATAATCCAAATCCGGAACGAAAGACCTAGTCATATCATTGCTCCTGCGGTGCACCTAACGAAGGCTCAGGTAGAAGAAAGTTTTAGAGAAACGCATACCCATCTAGATCCTGAAAGAGTATTGGATGAACCCCCAACCCTTCTTGAGGAGGCCAGAAAGGTATTACGAAAAAAATATTTTGAAGCCGAGGTTGGAATTACAGGAGCAAACTTTTTAGTGGCTGAAACTGGTTCTTCCATAATTGTAACAAATGAGGGTAACGGAGATTTGTCGCAATTATTACCTCGTGTGCACATAGTATTAGCAAGTATAGAAAAGGTTGTACCTAACCTAGAAGATGCCTCTACCTTGTTACGTGTTTTGGCACGATCGGCGACCGGACAAGAGTTCAGTGTTTACACTACTATATCAACAGGCCCAAGAAGGGACGAAGACTTGGATGGCCCGGAAGAATATCATGTGATTCTACTCGATAACGGCCGAACTAGTATGTTGGGAACAGAGTTTCAAGATATGCTGAGATGCATACGTTGTGGTGCTTGTATGAATCATTGCCCAGTTTACCAATCGGTGGGTGGTCATGCATATGGCTGGGTTTACCCTGGCCCTATGGGAGCTGTTTTGTCTCCAGGCTTACTGGGTGTTGATGAAGCTGGACATTTACCAAATGCGTCTACTTTTTGTGGCCGATGTGAGGAAGTTTGCCCTGTTCATATACCATTGCCCAAAATGATGAGGCACTGGCGAGAGCGTGAATTTGAACGCCATTTAACCCCAAATGCATATAGAAAGGGAATTCAGCTATGGTCATTTATTGCGCTTCGTCCAAATCTTTATAAGCGATTAACTAGTTTTCACATACGTATTTTAGGATGGATTGGTCGCCGGCGTGGAAGGTTTTCTAGCTTACCCATGGCTAAGGGTTGGACTAAATATAGAGATTTACCTGCTCCTGAAGGTAAAACTTTTCAGAAACAGTGGTCGGAACGCTCTTAATGAATAATGAACGTAATAATATAATTAACAATATAAGAAAATCATTAGGGCGTGCTGGACCAATATGCTCTGAAGAAGCGAAAGAGTTAAATGCAAGAGTCAATAAACCAGTGCGGAATCTTCTACCTTCTCGAACAGAATTACCAAAAAATGAGTTAATAAATTTATTTCAAAAAATGGCTGAGGATGTGTTTGCAACTGTTGAAAGAGTAAAAAACACAGATGAAATTCCTGATTCCCTTACGGACTATCTAAAGAAAGAAAATTTACCTGCTCAAGTTGTTATGTCTCCCGATCCCTATTTAGACAATACACCTTGGGAAAAACAACCACTACTCGAAATTAGAAAGGGTATACCCAATGAACAGGATATGGTTAGCGTGACTTCAGCGGCAGGAGCAGTGGCTGAAACTGGTACTTTAGCTATGTTCTCAGGTCCCAGCCACCCCTCCACCTTGAATTTTTTGCCGGAAACCCATGTAGTTGTTTTACCTGTAGACCGCATCACAAAGAACTACTAGGATATTTGGGATATAATACGCCAAAGATCTACTGTTGAAGATAAATTAATACGAATGCCTAGAACGGTAAATTTTATAACTGGCCCGTCTCGATCAGGAGATATAGAGCAGACATTATTATTGGGGGCTCATGGGCCTAGACGTTTACATTTAATTCTAGTTGAATCTGAATAAAATATGGTAACGCATTCACAAGAAAAGGGGCGATCTAAAACCTTAACTGACAAAGACATTGATGAACACGATGAGGTTCTCTTTAAGAAAACCATGACTGGCGTAAAGCCTCTTAATAATAAACGGTTTCGGTCAACTAGAGAAAAAAAGGTAAGTAGACCGACCCGTTTGAGCTCAGGACTATCAAAGACTTCTTTTACAGGCTTGTCCAATGCAACATCAAAGACAGTGAAAAAAAACACACTGCAACCAAAACTTTATATTGATAAATTTTCTGGTGTTGATAGACGCACAATGGAAAGACTTCGTCGTGGAAAACTAAGTATTGAGGCACGTTTAGACTTGCATGGCTACTATCAGGACGTAGCCCAATCAGAACTTAATTCATTTATTAGCAGTTGTGCCTTATCTGGCAGACGAGTTGTATTAGTGATAACCGGCAAGGGATCATTGAGTAAGGGCGGCGGGGTCTTGCGAAAGAATTTACCTGATTGGCTTAATCAGCCATCGTGTCGGCCTTATATTTTAGCTTTTTGTGCGGCACGTCCCGAACATGGCGGCGGGGGTGCATTTTATATTTTGCTTCGCCGCTCAAATAATTAAAGTTCGTGATTTTTTTATCAAAGTTGAATATTGTCCATAAATAATCGGTTTTATAAAATTGCAGATCTTTATTATTTCCTAATCAAACATTGCCACCGCTCGTATGAACCCAGCTGAAGCCCCCTTAATTTTCCATGGAAAACAACTAACGGTAAAGCCTTTATCCGGCAACGTTTCTAAATTTAACAACTTCTCCATATGACAATATGGTTGTTCAATACCTGCCCAGTGTCCCTGCCATATTTTATTTGCATCACGGTCCTTTAACCATTCTTCTTTTGCAAACTTAAATGGTGCGTCCCATCCCCAGGCATCTATGCCAGTTACTCTTACGCCATGATCACGGGTTAAATAAAGGGTTGCTTCTTTACCAATACCGATTCCATGATCGATATACTCGTTTGTGCCATAATATTCACTGGCTTTCGTGTTAACAAGCACGATATCGAGTGGTTGTAAATCATGCCCAATTCGTTTGAGTTCAGATTCTATATCTTCTGGCTGGACCACATAGCCGTCTGGCATATTACGGAAATCAAGTTTAACACCTGGGCGAAAAAACCAATCCAGTGGAAGCTCATCAATAGTTTGCATGGGATTACCATCCTTGTCATGCGAATGATAATGCCAGGGTGCATCGATATGAGTCCCATTATGTGTGGTTAATGTTATTACCTCCCACGCCCAACCTTCACCATTAGGTAAGTCTGAGGGTTTCATTTCATCGAAAAAGCCAGCCATCGCCTCAGCATTATCTTTTTGGCTAACATATTTAATTTTTGGTCTCATTATTTCTGGATCGCAGACTGTTTCATTATCTAAGGGCATAGATATATCAACTATTTTAGAGGGCATTTTCATTTTTTAACTCCCAGATAATTAATTTGTTTGTAATGTTTTTTATAATGTCACAAAAAATATACTAAGTTAATTTATAGAATAAATTTTGATAGGTCGGCGTTCTTTGCTAATTCTTCAACACGATCACGAACCATTGCAGCATCAATTTCAATAGTTTCTCCTCCTCGATCGGTCGCAGTAAAACTTATTTCCTCGAGTAGCCGCTCAATAACAGTGTGTAATCGGCGGGCTCCTATATTTTCAACATTTTGATTTATCTCCGCACTGAGATCTGCAATTGCATCAATAGAATCCTGAGTAAAATCAAGCGTCAATCCTTCTGTTTTTAATAGAGCTACCGATTGTCTAATCAAGCTATTTTCTGGTTCCCGAAGTATTCTACCAAAGTCATCCCTTGTGAGTGCTTTTAATGCCACGCGTATTGGCAGACGTCCCTGTAATTCAGGCAAAAGGTCAGAGGGTTTTGCTAAATGAAACGCACCAGAAGCAATAAATAAAATATGATCTGTTTTTACAGCACCGTGCTTCGTTGCCACTGTGGTTCCTTCTATTAACGGTAATAAATCGCGTTGAACACCTTCTCGGCTAACATCCCCTCCTCCAGAACGTTCGCTGCGACCAGTTATTTTATCAATTTCATCTAGAAACACTATTCCATTGTTTTCAACAGCGCTTAGTGCTTCTTTAACAATTTTATCATCGTCTAAAAGTTTGTCAGATTCATCGGCCATGAGGATCTCATAGCTTTCAACGACGCTCAATTTACGTGGAGAAGTACGTTGGCCGAAAGCTTTCCCAAGCATATCATTGAAGTTTATCATACCCATTTGAGAACCGGGCATTCCAGGTATATCCATAGTCGGCATTTGAATACCGCCCGTTTCTGTAACTTCTATCTCAATTTCTTTTTCGTCTAACTCGCCACGCCTTAATTTTTCTCGAAAAGATTGCCGGGTGGAATCACTTGCATTTTCTCCAACAATAGCATCTAAAACTCTCTGCTCTGCATTTACCTCAGCTTGTGCATTTACTTCTCTACGTCGGACTTCACGTGTCATCATTATGGATTGCTCAACTAAATCACGTACTATAGATTCCACATCACGGCCTACATAACCGACCTCAGTAAACTTAGTTGCTTCAATCTTTATGAATGGTGCATTAGCTAATTTGGCAAGTCTACGAGATATTTCTGTTTTTCCAACTCCAGTTGGTCCAATCATCAGAATGTTTTTGGGCAAAACCTCCTCTTTTAAATCCTCAGGAAGTTGTTGTCTACGCCAGCGGTTCCTTAAAGCCACTGCTACAGCGCGCTTGGCGTCATTCTGGCCAATTATGAATCGATCTAATTCGGATACTATTTCGCGGGGGGAAAAATTTGTCATAGGCTCTCTATTGTCACGTTGGTATTTGTATAAACACAAATATCTGCTGCAATTGCCATAGCTCTTTTAGCTATTTCATGAGCGGATATGTTATCCTCGTTTATTAAAGCGCGAGCGGCTGCAAGTGCATAGTTGCCGCCCGAGCCTATTGCTATTATGCCATCGTCAGGCTCTAAAACATCACCCGTTCCAGTAAGAACTAAAGAGGTCTCTTTGTCAGCTACTGCCATCATGGCCTCTAGTCTACGTAAATATCGGTCGGTACGCCAATCTTTAGCCATTTCTACGCAAGCGCGAGTAAGCTGTCCCGGGTGTTGCTCCAGTTTAGATTCTAGCCTTTCAAAAAGGGCAAAAGCATCAGCTGTAGCTCCTGCAAAGCCTGCAATTACATTACCATCTGCGAGTGGTCTAACTTTACGTGCCGAAGACTTTATTATGGTGGAACCTAGGGTTACCTGACCGTCACCCGCTATGATTACGCTTCCTTTTTTGCGGATTGAAAGAATTGTAGTGCCGTGCCATAGATCAATTTCGGCGCCTTTATTTTCTGTATACATTCATATATCCGCCTTTTTATGTTTGTTGTTAAGGTATTTAAATAATTTTAAACTGTTAGGCTATAGTATACTATGTTACTTCATTTGGTTATTCGTACGCTTCCGTCAAGCCCATAGATTATTAGATGTGGTAGTATTGCATTGCCGCCCCTGCTATGTAGGCTTTAAATTTGTGTTAGATTTAGTTCCCCGGGGATTAAAATGAGTAAACAAAATATAAATAAAAACTCTGATCAGTTAGCTCGATTAGGCGCTGTTACTCGTCAAACTCGAGAAACAGAAATATTGGTTGAAGTAAACTTAGATGGAACAGGTATTTATGACATTGAAACAGGTATTGGATTTCTAGATCATATGTTGGAACAACTATCACGTCATAGTTTAATAGATCTTAAGGTTCGTGCCTCTGGAGATTTACATATTGATTTTCATCATACTACTGAAGATAGCGGCTATGCTGTTGGTGAGGCTATCAGTCAAGCTTTAGGTGAGCGGCGAGGAATTCGACGCTATGGTTTTGCATTAGTTCCTATGGATGAAACCCTCACAAGAGTCGCTTTAGATGCGTCTAACCGACCTTATTTAGTTTGGAAGGTACCAATCAGTCGTCCTAAATTAGGAGATATGGATACTGAGCTATTTCAAGAATGGTTTAAGGCATTTGCTCAAGCGGCTGGATTAACGCTTCATGTTGAAACTATTTATGGTGAAAATAATCATCACATGATTGAGTCGTGTTATAAAGGCTTGGCTAGGTCTTTACGTGATGCAGTGGAAATTGATCCTAGACGTGCGGATTCCATTCCTTCAACAAAAGGTATATTAGGAGGATCTCTTTAAGTATTGTGACTCAAGGCTAGTTCTAAGAAAGTGCTAATTTCTATACTAAAGGCATAAAAGGTTTTATTATTAAATAGTCTACTAGAAATGTAGTTTCTTTATGATGAGAAAGGCCGTCGTGAAAATTTACACCGCACAAATAGCTCCGTGGTCAACATCATCAGATGGTGAGGTAGTGTTAACTAAAGAGGGATTCAATTGGGCTGGTTTTTTATTGGGTCCATTTTGGGCCTTGTGGCATGGAATGTGGAAAACGATGATAGCCATTTCTCTAATTTTGATCGCAATACCTATTACTTGTGATGCGTTATATTTAACAAATTATGTAGTAATAATTTCGCAATTTCAGGTTATGCTTTTTGTTGGAATTTGGGCTAATGACCTTAGACGGGCCGCTTTATCCCAAAGAGGCTATGTTGATTATGTAGTGATTGCTGGCAGAAATAAAAATGAAGCCGAGCATAGATATTTATTAAATACAGTTTTAGTTGAGTCTTAGGGGTATGGGATGCAAACGATTGCCATAATTGATTATGGATCAGGTAATCTGCGTTCAGTTGCGAAGGCATTTGAAAGAATGGCAATTGAGGCAGGTTTGCCTCTGAAGGTTGAGGTCACTTCTGATTCGTCGATTGTTTCTAGCGCAGACCGCTTAGTGCTGCCGGGGGTAGGGGCATTTGCGGATTGTTACAAAGGCGTAATGGAATCGCCGGGACTCAGCGAGTCATTACATATTGCTGTTATTGAAAAAAATCGTCCTTTTCTTGGTATATGTGTTGGTATGCAGCTAATGGCAACAAGTTCCTATGAGCATTCAGTAACTCCTGGTTTTAATTGGATAACGGGTAATGTAATGCCTATTAATACAACGGGCACCAATCTAAAGATTCCTCATATGGGATGGAATGAATTAAAAATTGTTTCATGCGACCACCCTCTATTTAACGGGTTACAAAACGAAACTAAAATTCCCCATGTTTATTTTGTTCACAGTTATCAATTTACTGGAGCTGATTCACAGAATGTTTTAGCTACTACTGAATATGGAGATGAGATTGTTGCTGCAATTGGAAGAGATAATATGGTGGGAACACAATTTCATCCAGAAAAAAGCCAGACAGCTGGTTTGCGTCTTATATCTAACTTTCTGGCCTGGTCGCCTTAAAATAATAAGGGGTTTAGTAACTCATAATGGCAGAAATTGTTGTGGATAGATTATCGGAGTTTAGAGGTAATGACCTAGCAGATATGTGTGATGCCGCAGAAGCGGCAATTACCGCAGGTGGAGGTTTTGGTTGGCTTAAGCCTCCACGTAGGGATGTGATGGAATCTTATTGGCGTGGCACCTTGTTGGTGCCAGGAAGAACTGTTTTTGGCGGTAGATTGGATGGCGTGATAGCAGGATCTGCTCAACTTAATCGCCCGCGATCTAATGCTGAAGCACAATCATTTACAGTTACTGTAACTACTTTTTTCCTGGCGCCTTGGGCTCGTGGGCATAGTTTGGCGCCAGCTATACTAGAGGCTTGTGAGGATTTAGCTCGAAGAGAGGCTTATACCGTACTCAATCTAGATGTACGAGAAACACAAGAGAGGGCAATACAAATATTTGAAGAAAGTGGCTATGCTCGATGGGGAGTTCATCCTAAGTATGCACGGATTAATGGCGAATACGTACGTGGTTTATATTACACAAAAGACCTTTAAGGATTACTATGATTTTGTTTCCGGCAATTGATTTAAAAGATGGGAAATGTGTGCGATTGCTTCGTGGTGATATGGAAGAGGCGACAATTTTTAGTCATAATCCCGCGGGACAGGCAAAGGCCTTCATAGATGCCGGTACGAAATGGCTGCATGTTGTTGACCTAAACGGTGCTTTTGCAGGAGAGCCGGTAAATAAGGAAGCGGTAGAAAATATTTTAGAAGTTGCTAAGCACAGCTTTGTTCATGTTCAATTAGGTGGGGGTATTCGATCTCTCGCACAAATTGAAAAGTGGTTGGCTGCTGGGATAAATAGGGTAATTCTAGGGACGGCTGCTGTTAAAGAGCCAGAATTGGTAAAGGAGGCATGTAAACTATTTCCTACCCAGATTGCTGTTGGTGTTGATGCGCGTAAAGGATTAGTTGCAATCGAAGGTTGGGCGGAAACTGCTACAATGACTGCAATTGAGCTGGGTTTTCGTTTTGAAGACGCTGGTGTCTCTGCAATTATTTATACAGACATTGATCGCGATGGGGTCCTATCTGGGGTCAATGTAGATGCTACAGCTAATATAGCGAGAAGACTGACAACACCCATAATAGCTTCCGGTGGGATATCTTCAATAAAGGATTTAATATCTTTGAAGCCCCATGAAGCTGATGGAGTTATAGGTGTCATTAGTGGGCGTGCTTTATATGATGGCCAACTGGACCTGAAAAAAGCCTTAAATTTTTTAGGAAACTAAGTTTTATGCTAAAAATAAGAGTTATTCCATGTCTTGATGTTAAAGACGGTCGTGTTGTTAAGGGGGTAAACTTTGTTGATTTACGTGATGCCGGTGACCCAGTTGAGCAAGCAAAAATATATGATTATGAAGGTGCAGATGAGCTTTGTTTCCTAGATATAACTGCATCCAGTGATAACAGAGATATTATTTATGACGTAGTTTCTCGCACGGCAGAGGCCTGCTTCATGCCTCTTACAGTGGGAGGGGGTGTCCGGGATATTAATGATATTCGCAAGTTACTTAGAGCTGGAGCGGACAAGGTTTCAATAAATACTGCTGCTGTGTCCAGACCTGAATTTGTTCGCGAGGCATCTGAAAAATTTGGTAGTCAATGTATCGTCGTGGCCATTGATGCAAAATCAACTGGTTTTGGAAGCTGGGGGGTATTTACTCATGGCGGTCGTGTATCAGTTGGCCTTGATGCTGTTGAATGGGCAAAAAAGATGGAGTCATTTGGCGCAGGTGAAATACTTTTGACGTCGATGGACCGTGATGGCACTAAGGCTGGTTTTGATATAGATCTGACACGTAAGATAGCTGATAAAGTTTCTATCCCGTTGATTGCTTCTGGGGGAGTTGGTTCTTTAGAGCATATGGTAGATGGTGTTAGTAAGGGTCATGCTTCTGCTGTTCTGGCTGCGTCTATATTCCATTTTGGTGAATATTCTATAACAGAAACTAAAGAGTATATGGAAGCGGCGGGGGTTCCTGTTAGATTGGATGCAGTAAATCGGAGGACAATTTAGGTGGGCAGTCAGAAAAATCAACCAGCTCTCGAGAAGCTTTGCCAAATTATTCAAGAGCGTCAAAGGGCTTCAACTAATACCTCCTATACAGCGAGTCTATTAACAAAGGGTACTGCTAAAATAGGTGCAAAAGTTACAGAAGAGGCTGAAGAGGTTGTATTTGCTGCTTTAGACGAAGGATCAGACGCACTCATACGAGAAAGCGCAGACCTGCTATACCATTTATGTGTTTTATGGGTTGATCAGGGCATAAAGCTTGATGATATATGGTCGGAGTTATCTAGTCGCGAGGGAGTTTCTGGGTTAGTTGAAAAATCATCTAGGCCCAAGAAGGGAAATGAGAGTTAAATAAGATGTCTTATGACAAAAATAATATTTTTGCTAAAATTCTTCGTGGTGAAATTCCTTGTAAAAAAGTTTGCGAAGACGAATATTCCCTAGCATTTCAGGATATTAATCCACAAGCACCAGTTCACATTCTTGTCATACCTAAGGGGGAGTATAGATCTCTTCAAGAATTTACGACAAATGCAAATGACCATGAAATTGCTAGTTTTATGCGCATTGTATCGCAAGTGGCAAATGATTTTGATATAGTAAAATCAGGTTATCGAATTTTAGCTAATAATGGCGAAGATGCTAACCAGGAAGTCCCTCATTTTCACGTCCATGTATTAGGGGGAAAGAACCTTGGTCGGATGATTGAAAATACAAAGGGATAAATAGAGGGGGAGTATAAATGGATTATGAAAGTTTCACTCTAACTGAGATGTCTGCTGCATGCGGCGGGGTTATAGAGGGAATTGATTTATCAAAAGAACTTACTAATGCACAATTTAATGAAATACATAGTGCATTACTTGACCGTACTGTAATAATATTCCGAGATCAAAAAATTAGTTCTCATCAGCAAGTAGCGTTTTCCCGCCGCTTTGGTGAACCACAGCCGGCGGCGGTCTCCGGTTTTGAAAAAAGCCCTGATTACCCTGAAATAGATATACTCGAATACGATTCCGAAAATCCACCTCATGTAACCCGTGATCTTTGGCATACAGATTTTGTAGGAAGAAAAAAACCAACTCTTGGAACTGTGTTATATGCGAAAGATATTCCACCTTTGGGAGGGGATACTATTTGGGTTAGTACAGTCGCTGCTTATGAGGCATTGTCTGACCGTATGAAGGCTCATATAGACGGGCTCTGGGCGTATCACGACTCATATCAACCTTATGATGAGCATGTAAGGCCCGAGATGTGGGATGGAGAAGGAACCGATTCTATTAAGGATCAGCGAGCATCTTACCGTCCAGCGTTGCACCCAATGGTAAGAACCCACCCGGTAACAGGAAAGAAAGGTTTGTTCGTGAATGAATCCATGACCTCTCTAATTAAAGGCATGGATAAACGTGAAAGCGATTTTCTACTTAGATATCTATTTGATTATTTAAAAACACCTGAATTTAATTATCGCCATAAATGGCAAACTAATGATCTTGCTGTATGGGATAATAGGCTGTCGCTTCATTATGCCCTGTTTGACTATACTAAACATCGTTTAATGCACCGTATTGTTATTCAAGGTGATGTTCCTTTCTAAAGTGTGACTTTATTTTATGGTTTAAGGAAAAAAAATGGAGACTGGAAGTAAAAACCTTATAGTAGTTCATCCAGATGAATTAGAGTGGGAGGACGATACGGATCTTTTTACCCTACCAAAAGGGGTACAGGTAAAAATGTTTTCTCATGACCCTGAGACCGGCAGAAGAGACTTTTATGTCCGTTTTCCGGCAGGATATACAGAGCCTCGTCATACTCATAAAGGCTGGCACAGCAATCTAATAGTAGAAGGTGAAATGCATGTAGATGGAAAAATTCTAATGCCTGGTGATTATCTATTTGGCCCAGGTGATGAAATTGCCCACGGTCCGTTGAGTTATCCTGTGGGTTGCATAATATTTACTAGCTTTTATGGTCCTACTGAACATGCCCACTAGTGGCTTATAAGGCGTAAATCTTAATATTAAACATTAGAATAAACTAAATCAGAGCTTTGACACGGATTATTGGCCGTACTAAGGTATTATTAATTGTTAGTATTTTCTAAAAAATAATTATTTAGGGAGAATGATTGTGGATGGAAGTGCACCAGTTGCTAAAATGCCAAAAACTGCTAAAGAACGTGGTAAGGTAGCGCCCGCAAAACTAGCTCACGTAGTTCTGCGAACACCGCCGGAGCGGGCCCAGATGATACTTGATTGGTACAAAGTAGTTTTAGAAGGTGAGGCTATGTATGAAGCAGGATTCGGAGGTTTTATAACCTATGATGACGAGCATCATCGAATTGCCGTTTTGGGTTTTCCTGGCATAAAGGAACATATTGATGGTTACGCTGGATTACATCACGTTGCTTTTACTTATGAAAGCCTTGGAGATTTAGTACATACCTATGATCGCCTGAAGGGTGAAGGAATTCTTCCGGAATTCACAATAAATCATGGACCAACAACATCTATGTATTATTTTGACCCAGATAAAAATCAGGTTGAGTTACAGGTAGATAACGTGCCTGAGGAGCGATTTGCTGAGTATTTTGATAATGGCGAATTTTCTGCTAATCCAATAGGTGTAAAATTTGATCCCGAGGAATTATTTGCAAGGTATAAGGCAGGTGAGTCTGAGGAAGACCTTTTGCAGCGTCCTGATGGACCTCCGCCAGATCTAAGTGAGTTTCCTGCTAATTAGCGACTGCTATTTTTGGGGATTTAAAAAGCGGGTTTTTGCCCGCTTTTTTATTTTGTTATTACTTTATTTTTGATTCTATAGCGTTCCATATCAGTGCAGAAATGTTGGTTTTATCAAAACGGTCAATCTCTTGAATCCCAGTTGGCGAGGTTACGTTTATTTCCGTCAGATAATCACCGATAACATCAATACCCACAAAAATAAGCCCGAGCTCTTTTAGAGATGGCCCGATAGAATCACAGATATGTTTTTCACGAGCTGTTAACTCTGTTTTTAAAGGCACCCCTCCGACATGCATGTTGGACCGCGCTTCCCCTACTGCTGGTATTCTGTTAATTGCTCCAGCGGGTTTACCGTTAACTAGGATAATTCGCTTATCTCCGTTTCGCACCTCGGGTAAATAGAGTTGGGCAATAATTGGTTCCGCATAGTGAATTTTAAATATCTCTAGAAGAGTTGTAAGGTTTTCATCACTAGGTTTTATATGAAATACCCCCGCTCCCCCATTTCCATATAATGGCTTTATAATTATATCTTTATGTTCTTCTCGAAATTTCTTTATTTCATTATGGTTTGATGTGATTAATGTTGGCGGTAAGAGACCATTAAAGTGCGTTACAAATAGCTTTTCTGGGGCGTTTCTAACGGATACTGGATCATTAACAACCAGGGTTTTGGGATGTATGTGTTCTAATATATGCGTTGCAGTTATATACGACATGTTAAAAGGTGGGTCTTGCCTCATTAGAACAACATCAACCTCAGAAAGGTCCATGATTTGGGTGTCACCTTTAGTAAAATAACTTGTGTCCTGCCGGGATACTGTAAGCGGTTCTGCGAGAGCTATTACCCTGCCATCTTTGAGGCTTAAGTTTTCCGGCAGATAGTGAAATAGTTTATATCCTCTTGATTGTGCTTCCAAAGCTAGTGCGAAAGTTGAATCCCCTGATATATCAATAGACTCTATAGGGTCCATTTGAAGCGCAATATCTAGACTCATACGTTTTCTCCTAAATTTAAAATAATAAACATGGATCACAGGAGTTATTTATTTTTCTATAATTGCAGGGGAACTGTTATTCGTCTAGCGATATAGACTAAAATAGATGGCTCATTTAGTTTAAATTCCTATGCAATTCATTAATAATTTGCATAACTTGATTTTTACGATTGATGGATGTGGAAACATCATAACAGTGGTTGAAGGCTATTATTGCGGCCTGTAAATTTCCTAGATATTTATGTAATATCCCTGCATCATACCATATTTCTGGGGATGATGGAGAAAATTCGAGCATGCTTTCAACCACGGTAAGCGCTTCGGTTATTTTTCTAGATTTTAGTAATCGTATTTTTTTATTGTTTTGCAGACGAATTAATATCTCTCGATTGCTTGCTGCTCGATAATGTTTTGCAGATAGCTCTGCGTTATTTCCAAGTGTTTTCTTGATAAGCGCCCGCATATCACTTATTTCAATGGTCTTACCACCATTAAAAGGGTCAAATATGGTTCGTTTGACCCCATCTTCAATACGTAATAAAAAGTGACCTGGGAAATTTAAGCCATCAATATCCCATCCCTGTGCTCGGGCCGCGTGTATATAAATTATACCTAGAGTTATAGGAAGGCCTTTACGACGATCAATGACTTGAATTAAATTTGCATTTTGTAAGGAGTCGTAAGAAACAGTGTCTCCAGAATATCCGTACTCTGATACCAATACCGATTTTAGCGCATTAATCTGATTTGTATCTATTTGTCTTTTTTCTATATAAGCATTCCTTACCTTTTGAGAAATTTGTGATAGATGCTGTCGATACCTATCTAATGAAATGTCAGGTCGGTCACGAGATGCCAATAAAAGAGCTGCTTCCGCTAAAGGGATGACTACGTCTTTGGTTTTGCCAATTTTTTGAAGAGCGGTTTCACCTGTATCGAAATATTTTTCCATGTTTTATGTTAACTCTTGTCGCCCATCTTTTTCGATGGCTGTTGCAAACGACGAGAGTCAGTATTTAGTAAAACGTGACTAATCACATTTTTAACATCTGGAATGTTTCTTGCAACCTGCAAAACTAGGTTAAGCTCCTCTTGGTTTTTAGCTATGCCTAGTAAGTAGATAGTTCCAGCAACAGAACGTGTTGAGTAATTTATTGATTGAATATTGTTTGCAAATAATAATGCGGAGTCCAGACGCGCATTAATCAGAGCGTCTCTAGCAAAAGTTTCTATTCCAATGTCTCTTCTAACTTGAATTTCATTGATAACCTCCCGTACGTATTTAGGTTGCCATGCTAGGCGTACAGCACGATCAGCCATATCATTGTTTGGAACGTGGCCCGTGAGAAGTACTCTGCCTTCATACACTTGCAGGCTAACTAAGTTATAGAGCTCAAGTCCGGCGTTTAGCCAACTATTATTGATCTCAACCCTAATGCTTAAATCTTTGGCCGCCCCTTTTACACCTCTTTCTTCATAAGCAGCCACACCTGCAGTAGCTCCAGCGCTCAGTACAACCCCGGTTGGTGTGCAAGACGACAGAACAAATAATGAGAGAAGTACTGCTGAGGAAAAACTAATAATATATTTTTTGGTAATTATAGTTTTTATTATACTGTTCATAGCTGAAATCCAATTTTAATGAGTGCAAGGCAAACCTAAGGTGTATGGCTACAATTTTAGAAGGTTACCAATATTTTCTCCAATAAATTAGTTTATGTTGGCTTTAATATCTATTGATCATTACTTTGTTTTAATTTTCAACATAAATAGTGATTTTAGTTTATATTGCTTGGGTAATAGGACTCTTATAACTCTGTCTCGTCAAGAGATGTTATTTCCAAAGCGCGCCTATAAATTTGTCTTTTAGGCATACCAAAGCTCAGGGATATTTTTTCCACTGCATCTCGTAAACTCATTTCTGCCAAAGCTTTTATTAACTCGGCATCAATTTCACTATTATCAATTATTTTTTCTGGTGTTGGAGGTCCAATAAGTAGAACTATCTCTCCCCGAGGCTGGCCCAAGGCATTTAATTCATTTGATAATTCCCCTATAGTACCTCTGCGCACTTCTTCAAATTTTTTGCTTATTTCTCTTACGAGTGCAGCGGGCCGATTTCCATATATATTGGCCATTTCTTTTAAGGTCTGTGAGAGTCTACGAGGTGATTCATAAAAAATTAACGTAGAGGGCACGTTTGCTAACTGATAAATCCGGTTCTTTTTTGCAGTTTGTTTCGGAGGTAAAAAACCTGCGAAGAAAAAGCTATCAGTTGGTAAACCTGAAAGTGTAAGAGCTGCTATGGCCGCTACTGGTCCTGGGGTGGTGGTTATCAGTATGTCTTCGGCTATAGCGGCTTGAACTAACCTATAACCGGGATCAGAAATCAAGGGGGTTCCAGCGTCACTGATAAGTGAAACTATTTCATTATTTTTTAGTCGCTTAATAAGTCGTGGTAGTGCAGTATTGGCATTATGCTCATGATATGCGGTTGTTGGTATGTTAATATTATAATGTGATAATAATCGACGTGTAATTCGAGTGTCTTCACAGGCTATTAAATTAGAGCTTTTAAGAGTTTCAATTGCTCGTAATGTTATGTCGCCGAGATTACCAATTGGAGAGGCAATAATGTATAGGCCCGGTTCGATTAAAGATTGAGATGGTTGTTGTGAAACTTTTGGTTCGTTAGGATTGTTTTGCCGCTTACTCGACTGGCGGGCCTTAATAGAACTTTTTGAAATGGGGTGGCGAGGTGTCACGATTTCTAAATTTCCTAACTTACATGGAGCAAAAGCCACTCCAGTTTATATATCTTGCACTAGTAATCTTATTTCTATTTGGTTGCGAAAATCCAGATATATCGGAAACATCAACTAATAAACAAGAAATTCCAACAATTAAAAAGCCCGATAAGAAAAAGCAGCTTTTGATTACTCCTAGCCCTATAGCTAAACCGTCGATTATAGCAGAGCATAAAAAAATACGAACTCCAGCTAAAGTACCAGAGCTTGATGAATCTAACAAACCCCCTTTAGTGAAGCAGCCTGATGTCAAAATTAATGAATTAGGTAAATTAATAGTTGGTATTCTAGTACCGATGACGGGAAATGCAGCATTATTTGGACAAGACCTTCTTTCGGCATCGCAAATGGCATTATTTGATCTAAATGGTAGTAGCATAGAATTGAGGTTATACGACACAGGGGGGAAAGAAAATCAGGCCAGAGCGGCTGCAATATCGGCTCTCGATGATGGTGCCTCACTAATTCTTGGCCCATTATTCTCCAATACATCACTTGCAGCGGCCGAAGTTACCAGACTTCATAAAATTCCAATGCTAACTTTTTCAAATAATCGCAGAATTGTTGGTGATGGCGTTTTTGCTATGGGGTTTTCACCAGAAGAACAGGTTAAAAGAATTATAAGATATTCTCAAAATCAAAAACTTAATAATTTTTCGGCTTTGGCTCCCGATAATTCATATGGGAAGCGAATGGTCGCGGCATTAAAGGAGAGCATACAGAAAGAAAATAACCTTTCAAAAGAGGCCGCTTATTATCTTGAAGAAACCCAAAGCTTAACCGGAACAATAAAGAAATTTTCTAATTACACTAGGAGACGTAATGAATTGTTATATCAGCGACGTATTTTAGCCGATCGCAAAGATGATATTTCTAAACGAGCTCTTCAAAAATTAGAGAAACATGAAACACTCGGTAAAGTTGGTTTTGAGGCTTTGCTTTTACCAGCTGATGGTAGACAAGTATTACGAATCGCACCGCTACTTGCTTTCTATGATATTGATCCTTCCCAAGTTAAGTTCTTGGGAACTTCAAATTGGGCAGAGCAACCCCTATATTCTGAGCCAAGCTTGCTCGGGGCTTGGTTCGTCGCCCCATCTATAAATAAACGAAAGTTCTTTATAGATAAATTTAGAAAAAATTTTGGACGTGTGCCAACTCAACAGGCGTCTTTAGCATACGATTCAACTGCTTTAGTAGTGTTTTTGGCACAAAATGCATTAAGGGCTAATAAACTAGGCCTAGAGACATTTTCTAATGAAGCTTTGACTAATCCCAATGGTTTTTCTGGTGTTGATGGAATTTTTCGATTGCTTTCTTCTGGATTGGTTGAGAGGGGTCTAGCGATATTTGAAATTGAGAATGGTGGTATGCGAAAAATAGACTCAGCTCCTGTAACTTTTAAGAAGCTCATTAATCAATAAACATTAGCTTTATTTAACAGACTGGATATTACTGAATCCAATCGCTGTCTACCAGAGAAAGTAGCTAGCAGTTTATTACTGTCATGAATTATAAAACCTCCTTCTTGTAGGCGTTTGGATACTTCTCCGTTAATGGCGTTTTTCAATTTAATGCCGGTACGGTTTAAAAAATTCTGTTCATCAATTCCTTCAGTAACCCTAAGACCCATCATTATCATTTCATTAATTATAGAATTTGTGTCTAGTGCTTGATGTGTTTGTGTGGCATGGCCGTTTTCTTCTACCCGGCTGAGCCAGATCTCAGGTGCTCGGTGTTGTCTGGTGGCGTAGATAGCGCCATTTATAGTTATTCGCCCATGAGCACCGGGACCAATACCTATATAGTCGCCATATTGCCAATAAACTAAATTATGGCGGCAGGCTTCACCATAAGATGCGTGATTAGAAATTTCATAAGCGTCCATACCTACGTCACTTAGAACTTCTTGTGTTATTTCATACAAAGATGCTGAAGTACCTTCATCGGGGAGCTTTAGAGCGCCACGGGCCAATAATAAGTAAAAAGGTGTTCCTGGCTCTATGGTTAATTGATATACTGATAGATGATTTTTTGCCATTTTTATAGCTTTTTGGAGCTCACTTACCCACATATCAATAGACTGGTTAGGCCGATTATATATTAAATCGAAAGAGTACCTTGCGAAGGTGCTGCCTATTATATCTATAGCCTTCTCTGCTTCTAAAAGACTATGGTTTCTGCCTAAAAAATTCAGTGCGTCATCATTTAATGCTTGGACCCCAAGACTAACGCGATTTATTCCAGCCCTTGAAAATTCCTTGAACTTATATGATTCTGCAGACGTGGGATTAGCTTCCAGCGTAATTTCTATGTTTTTATCTATATAAAAAAGTTTTTCTATTTCGTTAATAATTTTATCAACGATACTCGGAGGCATTAGTGAGGGAGTGCCTCCACCAAAGAAAATACTTTTTACGATTCTTTTACCTGTAAATTTTGCGTAGTGTTTTAGTTCTTTTATAAGTGATGATTGCCAGTGCATGTAGTTAATATTTTCCCTAACATGACTATTAAAGTCACAATACGGACAAAGAGAAAGACAAAACGGCCAGTGCACATAAATTGCCACCGTTTTCGGTGTTTCTATTTTATTAATCATCTTTTTGCAGAAAACAGCTCTCAAGCATTTTATTAAAAGCAATAGCCCTATGTGATATATTTTGTTTTTCCATTGGCTCAATTTCCCCAAATGTCCGCGAATCTCCTAATTTTTGAAAAATTGGGTCGTACCCAAACCCTTTCGTTCCTCTTGGGGGCCATATAATTTTTCCATTTAGAATACCTTCGAAAGTTTCTATGTGGCCATCTGGCCAGCTCAGTGCTAGAGCACAAGTAAACTGTGCAGTAAGGTCATCGTGCTTAATTAGTTCATTATGGATTCTTTCCATTGCAACGTTAAAATCCCTGCCATTATTTGTTTCCGCCCATCTGGCTGAGTATATCCCGGGTGCTCCGGAAAGGGCATTTATAGAAAGCCCACTATCGTCTGAAAGTGCTGGAAGACCAGTATTATTAGATGCAGATATTGCTTTTATAGTGGCGTTTTCTGTAAAGGTTAAACCATCTTCAATGGGTTCAGGAAGTTGAAGCTCTACAGAGTTTCTAACGGTTATGCCTAGAGGAGCCATAAGCTCAGTAATCTCATCTATTTTCCCTAAATTATGGCTAGCTATTACTAGTTGATCATAAATAAACTTTCGACCCATAATAATAATTCTACCTTATTTTGATCAAAGCTCAATTAAACTTTAAGAACGGCACGTTGAATATTAGTTAGGTGTTTTGTTCCCTCCCTGGCTAATGCCAGTAAACTTATGAATTGTGCACGCGTGAAGGGTTTATCTTCCGCGGTACCTTGTACCTCGATAATGCGGCCCCGATCAGTAAATACAAAATTAGCATCAGCTTGAGCATTGGAGTCTTCGTTATAGTCTAAATCTAATACGGCCCTGCCTTCATAAAGGCCACATGAAACTGCAGCAACCATATCATTTATAGGTAAAGAATTTATTTCTCCGGCGCGTAAAAGCTTTTCACAGGCTTGATGAAGAGCAACGTAGGAGCCAGTAATTGCCGCGGTTCTTGTCCCCCCGTCGGCTTGTATAACATCGCAGTCTATGCGTATTTGTCTTTCCCCCAAGACTTGCATATCCGTTGCTGCTCGCAGGCTTCTACCAATCAGCCTTTGGATTTCCTGCGTTCGACCGGATTGTTTTCCCCTGGCTGCTTCTCTTGCAGTTCGGGTGTGAGTTGAGCGCGGTAGCATGCCGTATTCAGCGGTAATCCAGCCAGACCCACTGCCGCGCATCCATGGAGGAACCCTTTCTTCTATAGTAGCTGCACAAAGGACATGAGTATTACCAAATTGGGCAAGACAAGACCCTTCTGCGTATTTAGAGGCATTAGTTTTAAGGATAATTTTTCGCATTTCATTTGGCTGGCGACCAGAAGGGCGTTTGAAGCTTTTATTCATTGAGTTGTCCTGTGTTTATACGAATCTTTTATTCTATAGAGCTTTTTATGACATCTAACTATTGTGAAGTAGTGCGCCCAGCATATGCAAGTGAAGGTATTTGGTTGTATGTGTATCTTGATTAGCGGCATTGCAGGCCTTAAGTAAATAGTTATCTATAATAAACAATAATTATTAAATACCCTAATTAGGTAATTTGTAATGAGCCGTATAATTCCAGACCTAAACAGTCGCAGTCGAGAAATTCTAAGGAAAATTATAGATGCCTACTTGGAAACAGGAGAAGCTGTTGGTTCTCATACGCTATCTAAGCAATTAGGGCTTGAGTTATCGCCCGCTACTGTTCGAAATGTTATGTCAGATTTACAAGATGCAGGTTTACTCTATTCACCGCATGTCTCCTCTGGGAGGTTGCCAACTGAAGCCGGGCTAAGATTTTTTGTTGATGGCTTGTTGGAAGTTGGACGACTAACCGAAGATGAGAGATCTTCTATAGAATCACAGTGTGCTGCACAGGGTCGAAATTCTCAAAAAACACTCGAAGAGGCGAGCCGTGTTTTATCGGGTCTTAGTAATTATGCTAGTTTAGTCGTTGTACCAAAGGCAGACGTTCGTCTCAAGCACATTGAATTTGTTGCTTTAGGCCCGGACCGTGCATTGGTAATATTAGTTACAGACGATGGTGCTGTTGAAAATCGGGTTATTGATATACCAGTTGGTATGCCGGCCTCAACGATAGTAGAAGCGACTAATTTTCTTTCAGCTCGTATGGTGGGTAAGACTCTAGAAGAGGGGCAGAATCAAATTGCGTCAGAGCTATCAGCTCATAGACAGGAGCTTGATATTTTAACACAGCGGCTTGTCGAAGCTGGAATGGCTACAAGTGCCGGTGAAGGCTCTGGTGCAGTCCTTATTGTTAGTGGTACAGAACGATTGCTTGATGATGTACAGGCAGTCGAAGATCTAGAAAGGGTTCGTGCTTTATACGGAGCCCTTGAGACAAAAGAATCATGGTCATGGTTGCTCGATGCAACCCGTGGTGGCGAAGGGGTTCAAATTTTTATAGGAGCAGAAGATGAATTATTTAACCTTACTGGTTGTTCTGTGGTAGTTGCACCATATACCAATAGTAAAGAACAGATAGTTGGAGCTATTGGAGTTATAGGTCCTACAAGGTTAAATTATGCAAGAGTTATTCCGGTCGTTGATTATACTGCAAAGGTAATTGGTCGGTTGATAGGCTGATGAATTGGCCCCGCAGCCGGGCTTTTAATTGTTAGAGGTAGTAAAAGTAAATGAGCACTCAAGACAATGAAGATGAAAATACTGAAGAATCGACGTCTTCTAATACTATGTCAGAAAATGGTACTGATAATGTTATTTTAGATGCTGAAGCAGAGCAAGATCAGACTAAAACCAGCATAGAATCTGAAGCAATCTCTCTTGAGCCCGTAGACACAGAATCAAAAATTTCTAAAATGGAAAAAGAAATTGCTGATTTAAAAGATCAATTATTACGCTTTATGGCGGAAGCTGAAAATGTTCGCAAGAGAAGCGAACGACACTTAGCTGAGGCCCATAAATATGGAGTGGCAAACTTAGCTCGTTCCATACTTACCGTTGCCGACGACCTTTCACGCGCTTTACAGGCTGTGCCTGAAGATCAACGTGATGGTGAAGGTTTATTGCAGACTTTGTTAGGTGGGGTAGAGGCGGTTGAGAGAGAACTAGTTAAGGCCCTTGAATCTAACAATATTAATCGTATTGATCCAACAGGAGAGCCGTTTGATCCAAATTTTCATGAGGCAATGTATGAAGTGCCTGATAGTGGGTTTTCTAACGGTACTGTCGCTCAGGTGGTGCAGCCGGGCTACAGTTTGCATGACCGTTTACTTAGGCCAGCTAGAGTTGGGGTCGCAAAAGATTTAGAAGTAAAGTCTGATAATGGTGATACAGAAAATTAATAATTTTGCATAAATAATTATTAACACTAAAACCTATCAATATGGCGTAAATGTGCGTTTTTTGTTTCAAAGCTCTGTTTTATTCAAAAAATAAATTAGTAAAATATTTACTAAAAACTCACTAACATCGGCTCTAGTGGTTGAAGAAACTCTTTTGCTTTCCTATATGTGCCGGAGTTACTTAGAAAGTTTGCTTGTACCATGTATTTTTCAACAAGCTGGGGGTTAGTAAAAGGGAGTCGGTCAGGGCTTTAGTAGCGCACCGAAATAGCGAGGATAATATGGCAAAAGTTATAGGTATTGATCTGGGGACAACAAATTATTGTGTCGCTGTTATGGATGCTGGACAAGATAAAGTTATTGAAAATGCGGAGGGTTCGCGCACTACGCCGTCCATGGTTGCGTTTTCTGATGACGGAGAGAGGCTCGTAGGGCAGCCTGCGAAACGCCAAGCGGTTACTAATCCAGAAAATACTTTATTTGCAATTAAGAGATTAATTGGTCGAAGAGCTGATGATCCAGTGACTGAAAAAGATAGAGACTTAGTTCCTTATGAAATTGTTAAGGGTGAAAACGGTGATGCTTGGGTCAAAGCACAGGGTAAGGACTATAGCCCATCTGAGATTAGCGCTTTTATACTACAAAAAATGAGAGAAACTGCGGAAGCCTTTTTAGGTGAAGAAACTCCCCAAGCCGTTGTGACCGTGCCAGCATATTTTAATGATTCACAAAGACAAGCAACTAAAGATGCTGGAAAAATAGCTGGAATTGATGTGTTGCGCATTATAAACGAACCCACTGCAGCAGCACTAGCTTATGGTCTTGATAAGAAAGATGGGGGAACTATTGCTGTATATGATTTAGGTGGGGGAACCTTTGATGTATCGGTATTAGAAATCGGTGATGGTGTTTTTGAGGTAAAATCCACTAATGGTGACACGTTCCTGGGTGGAGAGGATTTTGACGCTCGAATAATTGAGTATTTGGCGGATGAATTTAAAAAAGAACAATCTATTGATCTTCGGCAAGATAAATTAGCCTTGCAGCGTTTAAAGGAAGCTGCTGAAAAGGCCAAAATTGAACTTAGTTCTGCGACCCAAACAGAGGTCAATTTGCCTTTTATAACAGCTGATCAAGCGGGACCAAAACATCTGAATATCAAGCTAACACGAGCTAAACTAGAAGCACTTGTTGAAAATTTGGTTCAGCGGACCATTGACCCATGTAAGGCAGCATTAAAAGATGCTGGGTTATCGGCCGGTGAAATTGACGAAGTTATTCTTGTGGGCGGAATGACTCGTATGCCAAAAATTCAGGAGATTGTTAAAAATCACTTTGGTAGAGAGCCACATCGAGGGGTCAATCCAGATGAGGTTGTGGCAATTGGCGCTGCAATTCAAGGTGGAGTTTTGGCAGGCGATGTCAAAGATGTTTTATTACTAGATGTAACCCCTTTATCTTTGGGGATAGAAACCCTTGGAGGCGTTTTTACTAGGTTAATTGATCGTAATACAACTATACCAACAAAAAAGAGCCAGGTGTTTTCTACTGCTGAGGACAATCAATCTGCTGTCACAATCCGAGTTTTTCAAGGGGAGCGTGAGATGGCAGCTGATAATAAAATACTTGGCCAGTTTGATCTGGTTGGAATTCCCTCCGCCCCTCGTGGGGTGCCACAGGTTGAGGTTGCTTTTGACATTGATGCAAATGGAATTGTTAATGTGTCTGCAACTGATAAGGGAACCGGTAAGGAGCAGCAAATACGAATCCAAGCATCCGGAGGACTCTCTGATGATGATATTGATCGCATGGTGCAAGAAGCAGAAGAACATGCAGAGGATGATAAAGCGCGGCGTGCAGAGGTTGAGGCTAGAAACCACGCTGAGAGTCTTGTAAATCAGGTAGAAAAAAGCCTTTCTGAACACGGCGACAAAATTACTGATGAAGAAAAGTCAGGTATTGAAGGTGATATTGCAAGTTTGAAGGAGGCCCTAGAAGGAGAGGATTCTGCATTAATAACAGAAAAATCTGAAGCATTAAGTATGTCTTCTATGAAGCTTGGGGAGGCAATCTATAAAGCGGAACAAGCGGCAGCAGAGACAGGGGCGGCGGCAGGAGAAGCAGATGCATCAATGGGTTCAGATGATGATGGAATAGTTGATGCGGATTTTGAAGAGGTAGAGAACGAAGATGATAAAAAGGATCAGTCATCTGCCTAATTACAATGTTCTTGCCAAACTCCAAGTTGGTCCTTCATTTCTGTTTATGCCACGGCCGCATTTGTCTAGGGGAGACGAAGGTTAGATTAAGTTTATGTTGAGCGGGGGGGCATGCTGATGGCTAAAAGAGATTATTATGAGGTGCTGGGAGTTGATCGCTCAGCTGATGCGGCTGGAATGAAGAGTGCCTACCGCAAGTTGGCTATGAAATATCACCCTGATCGTAACCCGGATAATTCAGAAGCTGAACAAAAATTTAAAGAAGTTAATGAAGCTTATGATGTCCTACAAAATGATGATAAACGTGCTGCTTATGATCAATACGGGCACGCCGCTTTTGAAGGTGGTGGAGCACAAGGAGGTGGCGGTTTTGGGTTTAGTGGCGGTTTTTCAGATATCTTTGACGAAATGTTTGGAGATTTTGCTGGGGGTCGTTCCCGACGGCAAACCAATGTACAAGGCGCTGATCTAAGATATAATTTAGATGTAACACTCGAGGATGCTTTTTCCGGAAAGGAGACTAGAGTTAGAGTCAAAAAGGCTGTTTCTTGTGAAAGCTGTCAAGGTAGTGGGGCCGAAGGTGGCGCTACTCCAGTGGCCTGCCCGAGTTGCCAGGGTGCAGGAAAGGTTCGATCACAGCAGGGTTTCTTTACGGTAGAAAGAAGTTGTCCCACTTGCCAGGGTGCGGGTCGAGTTATTGATAATCCTTGCAGATCATGTGCTGGGTCAGGTCGTGTTGAACGCGAAAAAACCCTGTCAGTAAACATACCCTCGGGAGTAGAAGATGGAACCCGCATAAGAGTTTCAGGAGAAGGAGAGGCTGGTTTGCGCGGTGGCCCACAGGGTGATTTATACATCTTTGTATCGATAAAATCACATAGATTTTTTGGTCGTGAGGGGGCCGATATTTATTGCCGAGTTCCTATCCCAATGACTACGGCGATATTAGGAGGTAACTTAGATGTTCCCACTATAGACGGTAATAGGGCTAGAGTTAATGTCCCGGCGGGTACTCAAACCGGACAGCAATTTCGTCTTAGAGGTAAAGGTATGTCCGTTTTACGAAGTAAAGCTCGAGGGGATATGTATGTGCAGTCAGAAGTAGAAACTCCCGTTAATTTAACAAAGAAACAACGAGAATTATTACGGGAGTTTGATAAAGCTGGTGGTGGAAAATCGCATAGTCCACAGGCGGAAGGTTTCTTTACTAAGGTAAAAGAACTCTGGGAAGACCTAAAAGAGTAGACACTCATTTTATAAAGAAGAGTTAGGCTACCATATTGTTCCAAAAGTGTTATATTATATAATGTTTTTATAACAATTTTGGATCTTTTAGATGACAAAACCATTAAGAATTGGCGTAGTTGGTGCTTCAGGTCGCATGGGTCGTATGGTAATTAATAATATTTTACATTTGTCGGGATGCGAACTTTCAGGGGCATCAGAAGTGTCTGGGTCGAAATATGTGGGCACTGATGTGGGTTTTTTGGTTGGCGCTGAAAATAATGGGGTTATAATTACCGATGATACTGAAAAAATGTTTACGGGACTGGATGTTGTCATTGACTTCACTATCCCTGACGCCACTCAAAAACATGCTGAGATTGCCTCAAATACTGGTTGTGCTCTAATTGTAGGTACGACAGGAATGGAACAAGCCCATCGGGACTCTCTGTTATCTGCATCTAATAATGTGCCAATTGTAATGGCACCAAATATGTCTGCGGGTGTTAATCTGTTATTTGCTATTACCCAACAGGTAGCAAAGGTTCTTGATGAAGATTTTGATATAGAAATAGTTGAGATGCATCATAAGCATAAGATTGACTCACCTTCAGGAACAGCTTTAGGACTCGGTGAAGCAGCGGCAAAAGGACGAGGAATAGATTTTAATAGCTCTAAAGTCTTATCACGAGAAGGTATAATTGGAGAGAGACAGGCCGGAAATATTGGTTTTGCTACGATGCGTGGTGGGGATGTGGTCGGGGACCATACAGTAGTATTTGCAGGAGCTGGCGAACGCATTGAAATTTCGCATAAAGCTACGGATCGAGCTATATTCGCTAGAGGTGCGCTGCGCGCGGCTTTTTGGGCTGTTACTCAACCAGCTGGGTTATATTCTATGAATGATGTTTTAGGGTTAAACTTATAGGTTTTTGTAAAACTTCGAATGGACTTAGGCCCATATGGTAAGGATGAAAAGGGATCAAGTTGAGGCTTTCTTTAAGGGTTTGCAAGAACAAAACCCTTTCCCAAAAACGGAACTAATATATTCAAATAATTATACCTTACTAGTTGCAGTTGTACTTTCTGCCCAGGCCACCGATATTAGTGTAAATAAAGCTACTGAAGAATTATTCAAAGCAGCAGACAATCCATCGGATATGCTAAGGCTGGGCGAAAAAAAAGTTACTAATCACATTAAAACAATTGGACTTTATCGTAACAAATCAAAAAATGTGATAGCTTTAAGCCGTAAGCTTATAGATCTTCATGCTGGTCAGGTTCCATGTAATAGGTCTGATCTTGAAGCTTTGCCCGGGGTTGGACGCAAAACTGCTAATGTAGTATTAAATACTGCCTTTGGTGACCCAACAATTGCAGTTGATACTCACATATTTCGTGTATCAAATCGAACCGGTTTAGCGCCCGGCAAGAATGTGGATGATGTTGAAAAAAAGCTAATGAAACGTGTGCCTATGGCGTATCGGCATAATGCTCACCATTGGCTCATCCTCCATGGTCGCTATGTGTGTAAAGCACGAAAACCTCTATGCGATAAATGCATTGTAAATTTACAATGTAATTATAAGGAAAAGACCATTTTATAGCAGTGGTTACTGCCCCTAGAGTTTTATGAGAACTTCGCTGATTTAATTAGCGCGTTAAAACAGTTGATGAGCTTTGGTCCTGTAATCCTCCCCTCAGTATTGCGCGCCTCAATATATTCTATTGTTCGATCTGTAGCAGAGGTGTTCTTCGGGTATAAAAATATGTGCAATGTGCAGATGTTATTAATATGTCGATAAAGCCTGATCTCAGCGGGTTCCTCGAGCCGAACTAAATCAGGAGAGCCAAGTAAATTATCTGCATTAACTGCGTGAAGCCCAAGCAGTGTTTTGGGGTCTAAATGCTTTGTTTGATTTTGCTCTCTTAATTTTTCCTTAGGTTTTTTATATTCCTGTTTATCTAATTGGACGGTTTCTTTTTTAGGAATTACTTTTTTACTTTTTTCAGCCTTAAAATATGTAACCTTTTTTTCAGGAGGTTTTGCTTCGGAATTACTCTTAGTAGTAAATGGAGTTGTTTGTAATGGGACTTGTTTCGTTGATTCTGTATAGCTGCATGAGGCTAAAAAAAGCATAATGCATGCGCTTATGGTATTTCGAAAAATCATTTTTTATTAGAAATTTTTATATCGCCAATGATCTGGCCACCATTTTCGATTTCGAGGGTGCTATATTTTATCTTACCGCTTACTTTTCCAGTATTGGTTATATGTAATTTACCTGTAATTTTTAGGTTTCCGTCGAAACTCCCACCTATTTTTGCCTCTTCTAGAACAGCAGTTCCAGTAAACGAACCAGTTTGTGATATTTCCATTGATTTTGCATTAACATTTGATTTTTCTATATTTCCTTCAACTATCAATAACTCACACTCAGTTACATCCCCGGAAAGTTTAGTTTCTCTGCCAATAGTTAACATTTTACCTTCTATCGGGCGCCCTCTATTTGTGGAGCCGCCAGCACCTAATTCTAAGTTGGGAATACTTACATCTCTACCGGGGCGCCCCTCAAGATAACTCCAGTCAGGTTCACCACGTTCATTTTTTTCATTATCTGCGGATGTCATAATTATTCCTCCAGATCAGCATATGAAAAACCGGATATCCTATTAATAGGTAGTTAAATGATACTAAATTACACTAAACCAACTCAGTACTCTGGATTCGTTGAAAAGCATGTAACATGACCGCAGTACCAAATAAAGGAACTATAAAATTTATAACAGGTATAATAGATATAAATGCAATTACTAGCCCATACCCTAATAATGTAAACCGAAATTTTTTGTATATTCTGTTAACATTTACTATGTCTAGCCTTCTGTAGGCAACTAGCTCAAAAAACTCTCTACTTAGTAAATAGCCATTTAAAGCCCAACTGGCAAATAGATAAACAGGTGGTATCACTATCAATGGTAAGAAAATCAGGTTCAGGGCAATCATGGTAACGGTAAAGCGCAATCCGACTAACACACCTGTAAACAGAGTCTGGCCTTTGGCTTTTGGAAGACTTGGGTAGTAAACTAATTCTACAGATCTACAAATTGATTCTAACATAAAGCTTGCGATAAGCCCTACCAGGGTGGGTAAAAATAATACTAATAATATAAATGTTGCCCCCCCTCCTAGTATATCTAAAATCCATTCTAACCAAGTTATACTGGTCAGGGTGGTGTTAAACATTATTTTATTTATTAAGGCCCACAATAATAATGTTGTTAATAGACTTAGGAATATACTTAAAAAAAGCACACGGCGGAAAGGAGCAGTATAAATTTGATTAAGACTTTTTATTATAGAATTTAGCATGTTAAATTTATCTTCTTGCCTATTATAATTGTAGCATGCCATCTATTGATATATTTTGGAAATTACTTGATTTAAAATGATTATAACCCTGTAAATTTTCTCTCTACGGAATTTTGTAATGAATTTAAAGACTTCAGTACCGGCTGATATCCACGTTCTATGTATTGGTAATGCAATAGTTGATTTATTAACGCAAACCGATGAGGAAACTCTAGCTCGACTTGGCGTTCAAAAGGGGTCTATGTCTATTGTTGATTATGAAAAAATAAATTTACTATATGATCAATTGGGACCGGGTATTGAAACTTCTGGTGGATCTGCCGCAAATACGGCTGCTGGTTTGGCTTCATTAGGAGCTAAATGTGCTTATATAGGTAAGGTTCGTGATGATAATATAGGCAAAATATTTTCTGATGACATTAGAGCAGTTGGAACTATATATGATACTTCACCATCTATTGAAGGTCCATCAACAGCACGCTGCCTAATATGTGTGACGCCTGATGCTGAGCGTACAATGCAGACTTATCTGGGGGCTTGTAGCGATTTAGGCCCGAATGACATAGATGACAGATTAATTAGCCGTTCTCAGATAACCTACCTAGAAGGTTATCTGTGGGATCGGGAGCAGGCCAAACAAGCTTTTCTAAAGGCTGCTAAATTATCTCATCAGGCTGGCCGTCTGACGGCGCTTACCTTATCGGATTCATTTTGTGTTGATAGACACCGTGATTCTTTTCATACCTTAATTAGGGACCACATTGATATTCTATTTGCCAATGAAGATGAAATAATTTCTTTATATGAGGTAGATAATTTTGATTCTGCAGTCAGGCTAGCGCGTAAGGATTGTAAAATTTCGGCTTTAACACGCTCAGAGAAAGGTTCTGTAGTGATATCGGGTGATGACGTAATGGTTGTACCCTCAGTGAATGTATCTAATGTAGTTGATACCACTGGAGCTGGTGATCAATATGCGGCTGGTTTTCTTTATGGTTACACATCTGGCTGTGATCTTACTGCATGTGCTGAGATTGGCGGAATTGCTGCTGCTGAAGTTATATCCCATTTCGGGCCAAGGCCTGAATCTAGTCTTTCAGAACTCGTTATGCAACGCACTACTGCGAATTAGTATTCCAAAACGTCTGTAAACGAATTCCATAAATAGGAACGATTTTTGGCCTAGAAAGTTTCTGCCAATAGGCAAACCTCTGATACGAATCATGATAAAGAGGAAGTAAATAATAATTCCACATTAATACTCGGTCTAGTGCTCTGGCAGCAGTTACCAATTCTTCATTAGTATAGGCAGATTGTAGATTAGAGATTAATGAATTTATAACGGGGTCGGAAATTCCAGCCCAGTTTCTTCCCCCTGTTTGATTGGCTGTTATTGAACTCCAATAGTTTTGTTGTTCATTGCCCGGTGACAGTGTCACCCCCCAAAACCCGAACACCATATCAAAATCATAATCATTAATTATATTTTGAAATTGTGCTGATTCAACCAGGCGCACACTTGCTGATATGCCAAGTTTTTTTAGGTTTCTTGCGTAGGCTAAAGCTATCTTTTCGTTAGATCTTCTCCTAAGTGTAATTTCGATTTCAACAGGCACGCCATCTGTTCCAACCAAGGTTTTGTTTTTTATAATAAACCCTGATTTTTTTAAAAGTTTTACAGCTTTGCGGAGGTTTAATCTATCAGTTCCCGATCCATCAGTAGTCATTGGTTTAAAGGGGGTTGTAAACAACTCCTTAGGTAGCCTTTCACGCCAAGGATTAAGGAGAAGTATCTCGGCCTTGGATGGTAGACTATTTGGTGAGAGCTCAGAATTGTCAAACATACCTCTAGTTCTAGTATATGCTTGATGAAGTAACGCTCGGTTAATCCACTCAAAATCAAATGCGAGATTTAATGCTTTTCGAACATCAATATCAGAAAAGAATGACTTCCGAAGGTTAAAAACTAGCGCATTTAGCCCTGCGGGGGTTTTTTTGTCTACTGTTTCTCGAATAACATTACCTTTGTTGATTGCTGGAAAACTGTATTGTGTTGCCCAACGGGCGGCATTCAGTTCTCGCCTATAATCATAATCACCTGCTTTGAAAGCTTCTAATGCGACCGAGTCATCTCGGTAGTAAGTGAAATTAATGAAGTCAAAATTAAATCTTCCGTTATTAACAGGTAGATTTTTTCCCCAGTAGTTTTTATTCTGGTGAAAAGTGATACTACGTCCTGGAATAGCCTCTGATATTACATAGGGACCACTAGAAATGGGCTTATCAAGAGTGGTTTCAGAAAAATTTCTCTCTGACCACCAACTTTTTGACAAAACTGGAAGAAAACCAGCTATTAGAAGTGGTAATTCTCTATCCTTATTATCTAGAAAAATAAACTTTACTTTTCTTGGGCCAGTTTGAATTACTTCATTGATTCGTGACCATGTAGCGCGAGCATTGGGGCTACCCTTTTTTTTCAAGGTATTCCAACTGAATATCACATCTTCTACAGTGATTGGCTTGCCATCGGAAAAACGAGCTTCTTTTCTTAATTTGAATTCAACCCAATCTCGCTCGTTTGGTGTCTCTATTGTTTCAGCTATTAGGCCATACAATGAAAAGGGTTCATCTTTACTACGACTTGTTAGAGTTTCGAAAAAATATCCATAGCTATGGTGGAGACCTGCGGCCGATTTTCCTTTAATTATATACGGGTTCAAGGTGTCATAAGTGCCAATAGCGTGCAGCCGAAGAGTTCCACCCTTTTTAGCATTGGGGTTTACATATTCAAAACTTGTAAAATTTTCTGGGTATTTAGGTTGACCATGCATGGCAATTGCATGGGTAGAAGATGCGCAAGCCTCATGGAAAAATACTTGGATTAAACATACAAAAAGAATAATCGCAGTAAATTTAAATATTATAGCCTTCTGGGTTAGCAAATACTTTGTTCTCACTAATGTTCAAATATATTTTTAGTTCTTTGTTAAACTTCATTTCTTAGTTCTAAGGCATATCCCGCAGATCGCACTGTTCGAATAAGGTCTGGAGCACCTGGCTGGTTCATTGCCATCCTCAGGCGTCGTATGTGCACGTCAACGGTTCGTGGTTCAATATCTGCTTCTAGCCCCCAAACGTGATCAAGTAATTGCTCACGTTCAAATACTCTTTCGGGTCTTTCTAGGAGGAAGCGAAGCAAACGAAATTCAGTTGGTCCTAACAGAACTATTTTATCGTTCCGTGTAACTCTGTGGCTTGATAAATCCATATGAACATCAGCGTAAGTAAGTGCTTCACTATTAAATATTGGCCTGGTGCGTCTCATAACTGCTTTTGTCCTGGCGACTAACTCGCTTGGAGAAAACGGTTTTGTTACGTAATCGTCAGCCCCCGATTCCAAACCACGTATCCTATCACTTTCTTCTCCTCTGGCGGTTAGCATTATAACTGGTAGGTCGCGGGTTTCAGGATCACGTCTAATCCGACGACAAACTTCTATTCCTGATATGTAGGGGAGCATCCAATCTAATATTACTAGATCAGGTTTTGTCTCTGAAACAACTAATAATGCCTCTTCTCCATCACGAGCGACCTCGGTTCTAAAGGCAGCCTTCTCAAGATTATATTGAAGCATTTCAACAAGTGCGGGCTCATCTTCCACGATTAAAATATTTGGTTTTAGGTTAGTGTTTTTATTCATTTTAAAGTCTTTTAGTCTATCAGATGTTTTCGGGTTCAACCACCGTAACGCTGGCTTCATCAGTTTTCGGGCGATTGTCATCAAGCAATACCCCATCGACCTGGTAAACGATAAGTTCAGCTATATTAGTGGTTAAGTCTCCTATGCGTTCCATATTTCTGGCAGCAAATAGTAGGTGCGTACAAGGTGTTATATTACGTGGGTCCTCCATCATATAAGTTAGTAGCTCGCGAAATAAGCTGTCATACATATCATCTACTTCTTCATCACGCAGCCAGACCTCTTTAGCTTTGCCAACATCTTTATTTGCGAATGCGTCAAGTACATCTTTAGTCATTTCACGTACCATGTAACCCATTCGTGGAATGGTATATAGAGGTTTTACTGGAGGCATCTGATTAAGTGCGATAGCACGTTTTGCCACATTTTTAGAATAGTCCCCAATTCTCTCAACTATAGGAGCTATTTTCAGGCCTGTTACTATATGTCTTAAATCACCAGCAACTGGCTGCCTTAAGGCCAATAACTTTATTGCCAATTCGTCTGCCTCGATATGTAATTGATCGATTTTATGATCATGCTCTATTGCCATTTCGGCGAGCGTGGCGTCACGTTTTTGTAGAGCTTGGATTGCTTGTTCTAACTGAGTTTCTGCTAGTCCACCTATCCGACTTATTAAATCACTTAATCGAGCCAGTTCTTCATCATAAGCGGTAACTATATGGCTGTGATCTGTAGGCATTTTATATTTTCCCCCTTACACAGTAAAAGTTTTTAGCCAAAGCGGCCCGTAATATAATCTTGTGTTCGTTGGTTTTCAGGGTTTGTAAAAATTCGTTCTGTATCACCCTCTTCCACAAGGATGCCCAAGTGGAAAAAAGCCGTTCTCTGGCTTACGCGTGCCGCTTGTTGCATCGAATGGGTGACAATTACAATTGTGTAATTTTGTCGAAGTTCATCCATTAACTCTTCGATTCTTGCGGTGGCTATTGGGTCCAGAGCTGAGCAAGGCTCATCCATGAGAATTACTTCAGGGTTTACAGCGATAGCTCTTGCGATGCATAGCCTTTGTTGTTGTCCACCAGAAAGGCTAGTACCTGGCTGATCAAGTCGATCTTTAACTTCTTCCAAGAGTCCTGCTCGGTGTAAACTGGCTTCAACTAAATCATTAAGTTCCGTTTTATTTTTTGTCATTCCATGTATACGAGGGCCATAGGCTACGTTCTCATAAATAGATTTAGGGAATGGGTTGGGTTTTTGAAAAACCATACCAACGCGCGCGCGCAACTGTACTACGTCGATATTCTTATCATATATGTCAGCGCCATCTAATAATATTTCTCCAGTTATACGGCAGCTGTCAATTGTATCATTCATTCTATTTAAACACCGAAGAAAGGTCGATTTTCCACATCCAGAAGGACCTATTAGGGATGTAACCTCATTCGCATATATGCTTAATGAAACTGATTCTAGTGCTTGTTTATCAGCATAAAAGACATCCACATTTGCGGCGGTCACTTTGTTAGGTAACTCAGACTTAATTTCAGCATTATCCATTAATTAGGTGGTTCCTCTATTTGTGTCTGCTTTAACTATGCCTCTTAGCTTAGAAGGTATGGTAACATTCATTTTATTACCATCTTTTTTCAAATTTTTTACGCAATATTACGGCCGCTAAATTCATTAAAATTAGAAATAGTAATAACACCATAATTGCTGCAGATGTTTTTTCTACAAAGGCGCGCTCCGGTGCATCAGCCCATAAATAAATTTGAACTGGTAGCACTGTGGATGGGTCAGACAGACCTCGAGGAATATCGACTATAAAAGCAACCATTCCAATCATTAGAAGGGGAGCGGTTTCTCCGAGCGCTCTTGCCATACCTATTATAGTTCCTGTTAATATTCCTGGCATCGCCAGAGGTAATACATGATGGCTGACTGCTTGTAGCCTAGATGCTCCCATTGCTAGTGCGGCCTCTTGAATTGATGGGGGAACGGCTTTCAAAGCGGCTCTGCCGGCTATTATGACAGTGGGCAGTGTCATTAGTGCTAGTACCGTTCCTCCTACGATGGGTGCTGATCTTGGCATTCCAAAAAAATTGAGAAATACTGCCAGTCCCAATAGTCCAAATACTATTGAAGGCACCGCTGCTAAATTGTTAATATTTACTTCTATAATATCCGTCCATCGGTTTTTAGGTGCGAACGACTCTAGATAGACAGCAGCCATCACCCCAATCGGAAATGACAACAAAAGTGTTACTATTAAGGTTAAAAACGATCCAACTACAGCACCACCAATTCCAGCTTGTTCAGGCTCACGGCTATCGCCAGCAGTGAATAAGGATGAGTTAAAGGCTAATCTTTCGCGGTTCTCATCTATGAGTTTATCAAACCATGCAATTTGATGGTTTTTAACTCTCCTGTCGGATTCGATTGTACTGCGTGATATTTTGCCTTTATTCAAGGAATCTATATCGGCAGATGATTTCACCCAGATGCGTTTAGTAGTGCCAATTATTGAGGGGTCATTTAATACTTTTTCACGTAATGTTAGGTCTGCGCCCCTGCTTATTAGTTTGGAAAGAGCCCTTTTCTGTTTGCGACCTTTAACTTCAGGAAATAATGTGAAGAGTGAATCACGCCAAAGTTTTCGGTAATTACCTTCTAAAAATGATTCTTTGGTGCGCGTCCCTTCTGGGTCTACGATGTTTGCGTCGAAGTTTATATCTAAGGCAATTTCGGTTTGTATAAAGGCGCTAGTTCCACTGGAAATAATACTACCAAGTAGAATGCCAAGTACACCAATAGCGAAGACAATTGCAGTAATTCCGTAAAGACGAAATCGAGCCTCTGCTCTATATCTTTTTTGAAGCCTTTTGGGGGATAAATCCGGTTTTGCTTCAGAGAGTTTAAATTTTGATGTATCACTCATATTCTTCTCTATATCGTCTGACTGCTATGAGTGCCAAAACATTAAGTGCCAGTGTTACCAAAAAGAGGACTAACCCTAAAGCGAATGCAGCTAAAGTTTTGGCGCTATCGAATTCTTGATCGCCTACTAGAAGTGTTACAATTTGAACTGTTACGGTTGTTACCGCCTCAAACGGATTGGCTGTGAGATTGGCTGCTAAACCTGCGGCCATTACAACTATCATTGTCTCACCGATAGCTCTGCTTATAGCCAGAAGAACAGCACCAACTATTCCATGTAAAGCGGCTGGCAGTACAACTTGGCGAACTGTTTCTGACTTTGTTGCTCCCAAGGCATATGCTCCGTCCCTAAGTGACTGTGGAACGGCATTAATAACATCATCGGAAAGTGATGAAACAAATGGTATAATCATAACGCCCATTACGAGGCCAGCCACTAAAGCGCTTTCTGAGGCGATGCCTATCCCAATTTGTTCACCAAAACCTCGAAATGCCGGGCCTATCGTTAGTGCAGCAAAAAATCCATAAACAACTGTGGGAATGCCTGCTAAAATTTCAAGTAGGGGCTTAACAACTGCTCGCACTTTTGGTGATGCATACTCAGCCATGTAAGTGGCTGACAAAAGTCCTACTGGAACTGATACTACCATCGCTATAAGAGTAATTAATAGGGTTCCGGCAAATATAGGTATTGCACCAAATGTTCCAGAGGCACCGACTTGATCGTCTCTAAGAGCGGTTTGTGGACTCCAGGTAATCCCGAATAAAAACTCAAATGGTGATACAATGTTAAAAAACCTAATTGACTCGAATAATAAAGATAACACAATACCTATGGTGGTTATAATTGCGATAATGGAAGCAATAACTAATATAAACTGAATACATTTTTCTACTATCGGACGGGCTTTTAAATCCAATTGAATTTTATTAAAGGCAAAGGCCAATATACCAACGCACAGTGCTGTAATTAATATAGCCAAAGCAATCATACTTATTTTATGTAAATCGTTATATCTTTCAGCCGCAGAGATTAGAACGGGATTAGTGTTGCTTACATATTCGCTTTTTTGAGCTATATTTTTTATTTCATTTAATAATAAATTTAATTCCCCTGGGGGTAAAATTTTTAGGTCAGATGGTATCTCATTTAATAATAAGACCTCTACAATGTGAGGTTCTAGCCCTATCCATAAACCAAAAATACATAAGGATGGAATACCACAAAAAAGGGCTATATATGTGCCGTAGTAGCCAGGAAGAGAGTGAGGTTTTTTCTTTTGTAAACCGGCTTTACGTAAAATATGAAAACGGCCAAATTGATAGGTTAACACCAAAAAAACAAGTAAAAAAGCTATTAGAATTAGAGGGCTCATTAGTCAGTTTCTTGTTTCAATCTATGTTAATAAAAACTTAAAGAATATTAGCCACGGTCATTATTTTAAGTAATCAGCGTGGCTAATATTAATTTATTACATGGATAATGTATCCATTCCTCTAGCAGCCTTCATGGTTGCTTTACGTACATCGCTTGGTAAAGGAATTAGGCCCTTATCAACAAGGTAGCCATCGATACCCCAAGTACCTTCCTTTGTGAACTCTTTTACAAATTCTTTAATACCAGGAATAACACCTAAGTGTTGTTGTTTCACATAAAAATACAGGGAACGTGAAATTGGGTATTGCCCCTCAGCGATTTTCTCAAATTCAGGACTAACCCCCTTTATGCTTGCGCCTTTTATTTTATCTGCATTTTGATCCAGGAAGCTGAAACCAAAGATGCCTAAGGCTTTGGGGTTGGCCAGGAGTTTCTGAACAATTAAATTATCGTTCTCGCCTGCTTCGATGAAAACGCCATCTTCACGTATGGTGTGTGCAATGGCTTTAAATTGCTTTTTGTTGGATTTTTTCAAAGCTTTCAAAGAAGGAAACTTCTTTGCGCCACCTTCCATGGCTATTTCTACAAACGCATCACGTGTGCCGCTTGTTGGTGGCGGACCTAAAATCTCAATTTTTATTTTTGGCAGGGAAGGATCAATATCACTCCACATTTTATAAGGATTGTCTATTAACTTACCATCTACAGGTACCTTTGCTGCCAGCGCTTGAAAAACATGCTTGAGAGAAAAATTAAGATCGGGACCAGCTTTGGAATTACCAAGTACTATCCCATCAAAACCAATTTTTACCTCAGTTATACCAACGCCATTTTTATTGCATTTGTTAAACTCAGATTTTTTAATTCTTCTTGAAGAATTTGTTATATCTGGATGCTTTTGACCAACCCCCGCACAAAACAGTTTCATGCCACCGCCGGAGCCAGTGCTCTCAACAATTGGGGTTTTAAATTTTGATACCTTACCGAATTGTTCGGCTACTGAGGTAGAAAAAGGGAAAACCGTTGATGATCCAACGATACGGATTTGGTCCCGTGCTTCCGCAGCAGTAATAGCTACAAATAAAATTGCCGCTAAAAATGACATTGTCTTTAAATACACTATGATCTCCTATTGCTCTAGTTTAAGTTTCCTTGCACAAAAGCCACTTTCTAGGTGCCACTTTGCAAGTGGCGTGAACTTATGAAAGTTTGGAGAACCTTTTATGTCAAACTTGTTACAGTTTTATGACATAATGCTATTTTCAGTTGTTTTTGGGAACTAACAGCCATTTGAAAAAAACAGCAGCCATGATTGCGCCTATAAATTGAGCTAAAATAAAAGCTGGCATATTTTCCGGAGCAATTCCGCTAAATGTATTTGTAATTGTACGAGCTATGGTTACGGCTGGATTGGCAAATGAAGTTGATGCTGTAAACCAATACCCAGCTGTTATAAAAAGACCCACAGTCCAGGCCACTGCTTCAGGCTTCCAGCGAAGAGTTCCTAGTATTGTAGCAATTAAGCCGAAAGCGGCCACAAACTCAGAAAACCAGTGAGAAGGACCGCTTCTAATTTTTTCTGAAAATTGTATTAAGGGTTCTTCAAACATAAAATGTGCAGCACCGGTGCCCAGCAAGCCACCAATTATTTGCACGGCTATATAGGCTAAAGCCACTCCAACTTTTAAATTATTTTGTAAATAAAATATTAATGTTACGGCTGGATTAAAATGTGCGCCAGATACTGGACCAAATATTATTATTAGAACTACGAGTATACAACCTGTAGGTATGGTATTCCCCAATAATGATAAAGCGTCATTTCCACCAGATAGATTCTCTGCCATAATGCCTGAGCCCACGACAGTCATTAGTAATAACATTGTTCCAAAAAGTTCAGCGGCTAGTCGACGCCGTATATCATAATTAATCACTGTTTAATTGCCTCTGGATTTATTTTTTCTGCGGGCAAGCTACCAGCACTATATCCTCGCAAAAAACCATTACCTTCACGATTCAGCTATTATACTTCTAGCTGAATTGGCGGTGCATAAAAATAATATATTATGTTGTTTTTCTTGATTCATTTTTATCTCGGGAATGTAGTTAAAATTTTCACCCGAGAAAATATACCAAGTTTCTATTACATTTTTATGACTAAGGCTCAAATAGCAAAAAAAAACGGCATCAAACGGATGCCGTTAAGGTGTCAAATGAGGACAAGGTATTGATTAGAATTTAAAAATGTTACTTAAGATGACAACAGTTCCTTCATTATCTACTTCAGCGCTGGTGCCGTTTATGTTTTTTGCTTCAACAAAATTAATACTTGCTGCCACTGTATATCCAGGGGCAACTTTATATTGGCCGTCTAAAGAAATTATGTCGACGGTGGTATCACTTCCAGATCCTGAAGGCTGTGCTTTTTCACTGGCAAAGTAACCTGCACTAATTGCATAAGGTCCGTTTGCATATGATGCCCCTACAGACCAGTGTGAGCCAGAATCTTCGCCTAGGGCTATATTAGAGTTGCTCTGGCCTTTGTCACCAAAATCAGCAAATCCAGCCGCAAAACCAAACCCATTGGATGTAACTGAACCGCCGATGCTAATTGTTGACAGGTCACCTTCTGTTTTAGCACCAGTTTTTGATTCACTTTCACCAAATTCATAAGTAGCTGATAATTTAACCTTCATTCCACTAAATTTACCACTGTAGTTGCCACCGACGCCCCATATGTTTTCATAATCACCATCATTATCTTTTTCTCCGAAGCTAGAACCACTGGCTCCATCATCAGGGGTATGAGAAACACCAAACTGAAATCCATTCACTCTTGGGGAAAAATATGAAATTTTAGTTGCATCGCTGGTTTCATCAACTCCTGGCCCGTCTATCGTTCCACCAGAGCCAAAGTTGAAATAGTCGGCTACATCACCATCAAAACCAGCACGTCCGACTAGAACTTTATGACCACCAATTGCCATTTTATCTGTGACGTCGTCTTGGTCACCCATTACTACTTGCCCAAAATCACCTTTAAGGTAAGCATAAACTTCGTCAGCGGCCTTTGTATCAGTAGTATTAACATTTAATTCAACGGTGATACCGTATTTGATGCCATTATCTGATTTATTTGAGGCCGAAATTTTAAGCTCAGCTTCATCAACATTTAAAGCATATCCTCGCGTATAACCTTCTCTTATGTCTTGACTTTGCATGGCAAGGTGGTGGCGGAAAGTGCCACCCATTTTTACAAACATAGAAGAACCTGCGCCTACTGAACCAGCTGAAGCTGCTCCGCTAAAAACAATCATTCCGGCAAGAATGGTACTCCCGAGTAGTGAACTCTTTAACATCGTGTAATCTCCAAGTGCTTAGTATCTAATAGATATGATAATGATTATCAATAGCAGTGATAATAATTCTCATTAGCACATTATTTGAGATACGCAAACCTTTTTTATATAAAAATATTTGGCCCATCACAGGTTCTGTCATCAGGGGACAATTCCCCTTTCAAACATCTAATGGTTATTTCTTAGAGAAGTTGTGTTTCTGAATGGTTTCTGTAAAATCACAAGCCTATTACAGGCAGTATGTTGTAATAATGTGTTGCCGATGTTGTTTTAACAACACACATAACCCGACTATTTTCATTACCTTATTACCGGGTAAATTCATAAGTTGGTTTCTTCAGAGATCGGAAGGCTTACTGAAAAAGTACTTCCTTGTCCTTCGACGCTTTCTATCTTGAGTTTTCCCAGATGACGATTGACTATATGTTTAACTATGGCCAAACCCAATCCTGTGCCTCCGAGTTCACGTGACCGTGCTGTATCTATTCTATAGAATCTCTCAGTTAAACGAGTAATATGTTCTCTAGGTATACCATTACTTTCGTCAATTACTGATATTGAGCACGCTTTAATATTACAATTAGAAGTTATTCTAACAATTGATTTTTTGTTGGCGTATTTAATGGAGTTTTCTATCAAGTTTTGAAATAACTGTAAGAGTTCGTCTGAATCTCCTATTATAGGGCTGGTTATATTTCTAAGGTCGGCTTCAATGGTTATGCTTCTTTGTTTGGCTTGTGGGGCAAGCATATCTATTACGTTTTCTATCACTTTTCTTAGATCTACAGATTTGGCAGGATTATCATGTACATTCATTTCTATCCTGGATAAGGATAGTAAGTCATTAACAAGCCTCGCCATTCTATCTGATTGAGTTGCCATAAGTGATAGAAATCTCTCACGGGCATTTGGATCATTTTTTGCAGATTCTCTTAAGGTTTCAATAAACCCAATTAGTGATGTCAATGGTGTCCGTAGCTCATGGCTAACATTTGCAACAAAGTCTGCCCGAGATTCTTCATTTAGTTTTTGTGAGGTCACGTCGCGTAATAATAATAAAATAACAGCGTCATTTTCCTCCTTATCTGCTGCAGAAATCGCTTCAATACGAGCTTCAAAAGTCAGTTCTATTTTTTCTGCAAATTTAAACTCTATATAACGTGTTTTTGCCCCATCTAGCACATCTTGAACTGCTTCAAGAACGAGTGGTTGTCTAAGAATGGATGATATATCATTACCACGCAGATCAATATCTGGTTTATTCTCCGCTAACAAAGTTCTTGCGGCAGCATTGGCATACACAAGGCGAGCTTGATGATCCAGAGTGACTAGAGGGTCTGGAAGAGCGTCGAAAAGATTAGCAGCCGATAGCAGGCCTGCTTTTAGAGTTTTACGTTCGTTTATCCACTTTCTTTCAACTCTCAGCGTTGCTGATATCAGTTCACCAATCGGACCGCTGCCTGCGTCAAATGCAGTTTGCTTAATCTCCAACTCTTTTAAAACCAAGTCTTTTTCAACAAAGTTCTGTATTTTCTTTATTCTAAGAGTTTGCAGGGTTATAATTATTATACATGTAATAATTCCTATAAACCCTGCTATTATTGCTGAGCTAAAAGCTAATTCTTCTATTCCTACTAAAAAAATTAGTAATACCAAAATAGGTAAGGAAATAGTTGCAGTACCTGCTAGTATATGGGTTATTTTAGGTTTTTCCATTTTACGATACTAAGCAGCTTTATAAGTGTATGGTTAAACTTAGCATAAACATAATTTTCTCTGTTGCTTAAAATTTTTACCAACTTTTTGAAAAGATTCTTTCTGCAATGGATTTCTGGTTATATATTGTGAATTCACTATGTCTATACCTCTAAAAGATAAAAGAACCAACACTAGCCATTCCCAAAGTTCAGAGGGAGGAGAGTCTGTACCTAAAGACAAAAAAGGTACAACCCCGATGTTTGAGCAATGGCATAAAGCTAAATCAGATCACCCCGAGTGCTTGCTTTTTTTTCGTATGGGGGATTTCTATGAATTATTTTTTGAAGATGCAGTTGTGGCTTCTGAGGCGTTAGATATCGCCCTTACTAAAAGAGGTCATCAGGATGGAACGCCGGTACCTATGGCAGGAGTCCCAGTTCATGCAGCCGAACAGTATCTTCCTAAGTTAATTAAGGCGGGGCATCGAGTAGCAGTTTGTGAACAAGTCGAAGATCCCAAGCTTGCGAAAAAACGAGGATCGAAATCTATTGTACGTCGCGAAGTAGTTCGGATAGTAACGCCTGGGACCCTTAGCGAAGAAGTTTTATTAGACGCTAGACAGCATAATTATTTAGCTGCTGTAGGAATATCAGGCGGTGAGTTGGGCTTGTCGTGGTTGGACATGTCGACCAGCGAAATATGGATCCAGTCTTTGGGAAAGAATGACCATAATAATATTAACCTATCTTCAGCCTTAGCACGTGTTGCACCAGGAGAGTTATTACTGCCTGAAGGATTTACTGAAAATAATAATTTTTATAAATCTTTATCCCAACTTTGTGAGGTAATAACGCCATTACCCGACGCTCGCTTTGATTCTATTAATGCGGAACGACGAATTAAAGATTATTATAGTTTAACAACCCTAGATTCACTGGGCAATATTAACCGAGCAATGATGGCTGCTACTGGAGCGTTACTCGATTATTTGTTTATTACTCAGTTAGATAGCCAACCTCTTTTGTCTTCACCAAAAATCTTGCCTCCTTTAGGAAGTGCGGGAGGGGTTATGGAAATTGACTTGGCAACGCGAAGAAACCTAGAGCTTACAAAAACACTCTCTGGAAATCGCAAGGGCTCTCTTCTTGAGGCTATTGACAAGACTTTAACGGGAGCTGGGGCCCGCCTACTGGCTGAACGCCTTACTACACCTTTGACAAATGTAATTGAAATATCATCACGCTTGAACTTAGTCTCTTCATTTGTCCAGTCTTCCAAGCTACGTGAAGATATTCGTATTTCTCTTCGTAAGTGCCCAGACATTGAGAGATCATTATCTCGTCTAAGTTTAGGGCGCGGGGGTCCTCGTGATCTATCGACATTGCGCGCCGGCTTAGAATCTGCAGGAGAAATAGTAATATTATTAGGAGAACATATTTCATCTTCTATCGGTTTGGGTGAATTAGTACATCTCCGTGATCAACTAGGAGATCACCATAAAATAGTTGAAAATTTAGAGCTGGCTTTAAATGATTCTTTACCAATACATACACGTGATGGAGGCTTTATTGCACCAGGTTACTCTGAGATTTTAGATGAACAAATACAACTTCGTGATGCCAGCCGCAAAACGATTGCAAACTTACAACAACGTTTTGCGGATCAAACAGAAATAAGCACACTGAAAATTAGACATAATAATGTTCTTGGATATTTTATAGAAGTTACTGCCGCTCAGGCTGAGAAACTAATGGAGGATGGGAAAGCCAACCTTGCGGAGCAACACGGCCTACTACATCGTCAAACCATGTCTAATGCCGTGAGATTTACAAATGTAGAATTATCAGAATTAGAGGAGCAGATTTCAAAAGCTGCTGAAAGAGCACTGGTAATTGAGTTAGATATTTATGCAAAAATTGTAAACGAAATTCTTTCGTGTTCAAATTTTATAATAATGGCAGCAAGAGCTTTGGCTTCAATAGACGTTGCGACTGGTTTAGCTGATTTGGCTATTAATAATAATTATTGTTGCCCAAAAGTACAAGATAACAAAGATTTCAATATTATTGAGGGACGACACCCCGTTGTTGAGTCATCTCTTTATGAGGGTGCGGGCTCTTTCATCCCTAATAACTGCAATCTGACCGATGAGCCTAAGAACGGCAGGTTATGGCTGTTAACTGGTCCAAATATGGCTGGGAAGAGCACATTTCTGAGACAAAATGCATTAATTATGTTGATGGCACAGATCGGCTCTTATGTGCCCGCAAGTGAGGCAGTAATTGGGGTGGTTGATAGACTTTTTAGCAGAGTTGGGGCAGCTGATGATTTGGCGCAAGGGAGGGCAACCTTTATGGTTGAGATGGTTGAGACAGCAGCCATCCTTAACCAAGCTAGCGATCGAAGTTTAGTAATATTAGACGAAATTGGACGTGGTACCGCGACCTTCGATGGGCTTTCTATTGCTTGGGCCACCATAGAACAACTACATAATTTAAATAGATGCAGAACATTGTTTGCTACTCACTTTCATGAGCTAACGGATCTCTCTAAGCGCCTTGAAAACCTAGTTTGTCGTACTATGCGTGTTAAGGAATGGAAGGGTGACGTAGTATTTATGCATGAAGTGGTGGAAGGAAATGCCGATCGTTCCTATGGTATTCACGTCGGAAGATTGGCTGGTTTACCAGATGATGTTTTAAAGCGAGCGGAAGAAGTATTAAAGCTTCTAGAGAGCGGTGAGCAGCGTATATCGTTAAGCAGGTTAGTGGATGATCTACCATTGTTTAAAACCACTACTTCTCCCAGCAACGATAAAAAAGAACAAGAAGATCCAATATACACATTACTTAAAAGTGTTTCTGCCGATGAATTAACCCCCCGTGATGCTCTTGAGCTTATATATCGTCTAAAAGCTGCATTAGATGTCTAAATTTTTATTGCGCTTATTAGCTCTTGCTGGTTTCGGGGCTGTTGAACAAGTTATGCGCCATCATAGTTTTAGTATTTATTTGATAGGCCACATACCTAGCGTTATCGGTGTATGGGTAACTCGTGTTGCAATCGGTTGGCTGGCGTGGGAACTAACAGGTTCTGCTTTTTGGTTGGGAGCAATCGCAGCTGCTGATTCTCTACCAGTTCTATTGTTGGGGCCTTTTGGTGGCGTTCTCGCCGATCGTTTTGATCGCCGAAAAATAAGCGTCGCTACACAAGCGGCACTATGTGTTGTTTCGTTAATATTGGCAGTCTTGACGTTTTCGGGGCTGATAACTATCTGGTTGCTATTCTTTTTAGCTTTATTTCGTGGAATGACTTTTGGTTTCTGGCAGCCAGTTCGTTTATCTCTCATGCCAAATTTAGTTCCTAGGGAAGAAATTCCGATAGCAATTGCTTTAAATTCTAGTATTTTCAATACAGCTCAATTTATAGGCCCTGCCTTAGCTAGTGGCCTATTAACCTTAGGTGGTCCGGGTTTAGCATTTTCATTCACGGTGTTTGCTGCTGGTATTATGGTTTGGGCATTACTAGCTATTAATGTACCTACCTCAGTAGATCTTAGACATGAGCGAGCCAGCATATTTACTGATATGATAGAGGGAATGCGTTATGGGCTTACACACCCTGGTATAGCGCCGATGCTCTTGCTATTATTACTTTTAGGCATAGGAATACGTCCATTAACTGAACTAATGCCAGGATTCGCCGATATTGTTTACGGACTTGGCGTTGGCGGTTATTCTATGATGGTTTCTTCCGTCGGCGTTGGAGCAATGTGCGGGGCAATATGGATGCTTCGCCAGGGGAATCGCGGTGGAATAACTAGAATTGCTCTGATGTCAGGTATTTTTGGCGGAGGAGCCGCATTACTTTTTGCATTAATTAGTTGGTTGCCACTCGCTTTAATATGTTTATCTATACTAGGATTTAGTATGACGAGTTGTGGTATAGCAACACAACAACTTATCCAACTTTCAGTGCCAGATAAAATGCGTGGGCGGGTTTTAAGTTTGTTTGGTATGGTATTTCGCTCAGGACCGGCATTAGGGGCATTGCTTATGGGTTGGGTAGCTGATTCAACGGGTTTGTCATGGCCAGTTGCAATAGGTGCCGCGATAGGGCTTTTGGCATACGCCATAGGTAATTCTAGAAGATTACGTTTGCAGAGCTTATTGGAGGAACCGAAAGATTTATAATAATTTGCATTGATGTATACTATATCAATGGGGTGCAATTAAATGTTAAGTGTACTAATTTTTGGTCTGTATTATCTGGTTGTGAGCTTAGAAAGAGCTGCAAAAGTAATTCATAATTTTCATTAATGGCTTATTTATGACCGAAACAAAACTTCATCGTAAAATTATTAACCGTGCTCTTCTATATGAAGAGATCTCGACGTTGCGAGCTGCCGCGGGGAATGAATCGGAGCGTCGAAAGACTGTTTTGAATAAGTTACGTGATGCCTTGAATTGTGGTCGGAAAGAAATTCGCACACAGTTCGACAGTTCTAGATCAAATGGAATAAAAACAGCAGAAAACCTGTCCTTTCTATTCGATCAGCTAATACGTATTTCATATGATATTGCTGAGGAGGAATATCCATCTGCAAATCCTACTAGTGCTGATCGTCTATCGATAGTAGCAGTGGGCGGATATGGCAGAAGAGAGTTGGCTCCGTTTTCAGATATAGATTTACTTTTTTTATTTCCATACAAACAAACGCCCCGTGGCGAACAAATAGTCGAGTATATTTTGTATCTACTGTGGGATCTAGGAATTAAAGTCGGTCACTCTACTCGCTCTACAGACGATTGTGTGCGACTGGCCAGGCAAGACCTTACTATTAAAACAGCACTTCTTGAGGCGCGTTATTTGTGGGGTGACCAGGAACTTTTTTTAAGTTTTCGTAAGAGTTTTCAGGACCGTATAGTTGCTGGTAGTGCCCTTGATTTTGTGGAAGGTAAATTAGCAGAAAGAGACTTTAGGCATAAAAAACTTGGAGATAGTAGGTATCTTGTTGAGCCTAATGTAAAGGACGGTAAGGGCGGTTTACGAGATCTTCAAACTTTGTTTTGGATTGCAAAATACACATATCAAGCAAGTACGGTAGGCGATCTTGTATCTAATAGGGTGCTGTCGGCAGTTGAGGCAAAAAACTTTGCTAAGGACCATAACTTTCTCTGGACAGTCCGATTCCATCTCCATTATTTGGCAGGGCGGTCTGAAGATCGCTTAACTTTTGATTTGCAGTCTAAATTGGCTAAACGAATGAATTATTCTGATCGCGCAGGAGCTAGTGGTGTAGAACGGTTTATGAAACACTACTACCTTGTAGCTAAAGACATTGGAGATCTAACTCGTATTTTTTGTGCCTCTATTGAAGCTGATAGCGTTAGGAAACCTTTTATTAAAATGCCACGTTTTGGTTTGCCACGAGATCTCCAAGGTTTCAGTCTGGATCGCGACCGTTTAACGGTTAGTGATGATAAGATGTTTGAAAGAGAACCTTTGTCTATGATACGGCTTTTTTACGTTGGACAGCAGCAAGGGCTGGACATACATCCGCATGCGTTACGTCTAATGACGCAAAACTTACGCAAATTAGATACTAAGCTGCAGAAAGACCCGGAAGCTAACCGATTATTTATAGAAATAATGACTTCCCAGAATGAACCTGAAATAGCGTTAACACGCATGAGTGAAGCTGGGGTATTAGGAAGATTTTTACCTGACTTTGGTAGAGTAGTTGGTCAGACCCAGCATGACATGTACCACGTATATACAGTTGATGAACATACTATCCAGGCTATTGGTTTGTTGGCGTCAATAGAAAGGGGAGAAAGACGCACAGAACATCCCCTAGTAAGTGAGGTCCTACCCATGGTTGGATCACGTAAGGCATTGTATGTATCTGTTCTTTTACATGATATAGCTAAAGGGCGGGGGGGTAATCATTCAGAAATTGGAGCTCAGGTTGCAAGGAAGGTTTGTCCTCGGCTAGGCCTTAATTCTGAGGAAACTGAAACAGTTGAATGGCTGGTGAAGCAGCACTTGTCTTTTAGTAATGTTGCTCAGAAACGGGATTTGTCAGATAGCAAAACTATTAGTGATTTTGCCAATTTGGTTCAGTCGCTTGAACGTTTAAGGTTATTGCTCTGTCTTACTGTAGTTGATATGCGCGCGACTGGGCCAACTGTATGGAATAATTGGAAAGCTGAATTGCTTCGTGAACTTTATTATTCTACTGCGGATGTTTTATCTGGCAGTCAATTAAACCATACCGATAATAGGCGTGTTGATATTGCTAAGGAGTCCCTTCGCGCACGTCTAAATGATTGGTCAGAAAAAGATATAGAGGTTCACCTAAGTAGGGGTTATCCTGGATATTGGTTGACATTTGATGTTGATACTTTGGTAAGGCAGGCTTATTTGATGCGTGCCGCGGAAGTTTCAGGGAAGCTTTTATCTATTGAGAGTCGGGTTGTTAATGACCTCGATGTCACAGAAGTAACAATATATACCCAGGACCATCCAGGATTATTTTCTTTGATTGCTGGAGCATTTGCGGCAGTCGGTGCCAATGTTGTTGATGCAAAAATATTTACTACTCCCCAAGGTATGGCGTTGGATGTTTTCCGATTGCAAGATTTCAATGATCGAGCGTTTGATGAGCCCTCAGCATTAAGTCGTATGGAATTGCAAGTTGAAAAGTCTATTGCCGGTGAGACAAAGCTTGGTGAAATTCAGACTGAACATATGTTTATAGCCGCACGAACTCGTGTCTTTACCGTGGCACCTCGAGTTATCATTGATAATCAAGCAAGTGCTACCCATACGGTAATCGAAATTAACGGGCGAGATCGTCCTGGATTTTTATTCTCTGTTACAAGAGTTTTATACTCTCTATCGCTACAAATATCATCATCTAAAATATCTACTTATGGAGAGCGAGCAGTAGATGTTTTTTATGTTAAAGACGGTTTTGGGATGAAGGTAACACACAAAGGTAGATCAAAAAAAATACATGATGAATTGCTTAGGGCAATACACGATTCTGATGATGGTAATCCCCCGCAAAAGGCGGCAGCTGAATAGTAATTAGTAAAAATATATCTGCCTTGCCTTTCCCTGGCCCTAATTTACCTTTATTAGCCTTGATATGGCCCTTTTTAGATCGATCGCTACAATTGGTAGTTGGACCATGGGAAGCCGGGTACTTGGTTTTGTTCGCGATATTCTAATCGCAAGCATGCTTGGTGCAGGACAGGTTACAGACGCTTTTTTTGTGGCCCTTCAGCTACCTAATATTTTTCGACGGCTATTTGCTGAGGGTGCATTTAATTCTGCTTTCATACCAATACTTACAGGAGAGCTAAATGACCATGGCCGCCTGAAAGCTCGAGAATTTGCAGGGCAAGTATTAGGGTTCATGTTATTATTATTAATTATAATAAGTGTTTTGGTGGAAATATATATGCCGGAAGTCATTAGCTTAATTGCTGGTGGTTTTAGTGAAAACCCAGAGACATTTAGTCTTGCTGTAGATTGCGCTCGTTTAACTTTCCCCTATTTATTTTTTGTCTCTATTGCCGCTATGTTTAGCGGCATTCTTAACACCTTTGAACGCTTTGTTGCAGCTGCAGCAGCGCCACTGATATTGAATGTATTCTTAATATTAGCGCTTATGGGTGTTGAGATGGGATGGTTCATTAAGCCTGGTCAGACGCTAAGCTGGGCAGTTTTAATTGCTGGCTTCGGTCAGTTGGGCTGGTTATCAATCGCTTGTTTGCGAGCAGGCCTTTTGCCGCGGATGCCACGACTAACTCTTAGCCCTAAGGTGCGTCGATTATTTATACTAATGTTGCCTGGTATACTCGGGGCGGGAGTATATCAGATAAACATCCTAGTTGGAGTTCGTTTAGCTACTGAGCTACCTGAGGGCTCTGTATCGTTTTTGTATTTTGCAGATAGAGTTAGTCAATTACCATTGGGAGTTGTCGGTGCGGCGATCGGAGTTGCTTTACTACCCTTACTAACACGGCAATTAAAATCTGGTGATACCGAGGCTGCGTGTCTTAGCCAAAATCGAGCAATCGAATATTCTTTGATTTTGACGTTGCCGGCTATGGCTGCGTTGATAGTTTTGCCCACCCCCATTATTACTGTTTTATTTCAACTGGGGGAGTTTGGGGGTGATGCAACCAATGCGACGGCGGCTGCCCTAGTTGCATTTGCCATTGGTATGCCGGCTTATGTATTAATTAAAGCACTAGCACCTGGTTTTTTTGCCAGAGAGGACACTTCAACACCTGTTAAAATTGCCATCTTTGCATGTGTGTTAAATGTTTTTTTGGCTATAACATTAATGTCTTTTTTGGAACATGTAGGTATAGCTTTGGCAGCGGCAATATCGGCATGGATAAATGCTTTAAGTCTTGCATTCTTGCTATACCGTCGCGGGATGCTGAGGCCGGATAAGCGACTATTTTTTCGTGCGGCCGGTTCTTGCCTTGCCTCGATAGCTATGGCGATAGTTTTATGGAAGATTTCTACTTGGCTATTTTATTGGCTTTCTTCGGGTTCTTATCAGGGAATTATTGCATTGGCCTTTCTCGTTATTTTTGGGGTTTTTGTTTATGCCCTGTTACTACAAATTTTGGGTGTTATGCGTTGGAATGAAATGTGCTCTATGCTCAGCAAGAAACGAAGTTAACTTGACGGCAGGCTTTTCTGAAGCGATAAGCAGCGGATATTAATAGATATTTTACCTTAGGGGTTTAGTCCCCAAGGAGTAAATTATGAAACGTCGTGTTTTTTCTGGAGTTCAACCTACGGGTGATCTTCACCTGGGTAATTACCTTGGAGCTATTCGTAACTTTGTTCGTTTGCAAAATGATTCCGAGTGCCTTTACTGTGTGGTTGATTTGCATGCTGTTACAGTTTGGCAGGAGCCTATGAAGCTAGCTGCAAATACTCGGGAAGTTGCAGCAGCATTTCTTGCCGCCGGTATTAACCCAACAAATAGCATTATATTTAACCAAAGCCAGGTATCAGCCCATGCTGAACTTGCCTGGGTATTTAATTGTGTATCTCGGGTGGGGTGGTTAAATCGGATGACTCAATTTAAGGAAAAGGCAGGTAAACGTCGTGAAAATGCCTCAACTGGGCTATATGTTTATCCGAACTTAATGGCTGCAGATATTTTAACTTATAAAGCAACCCATGTGCCGGTAGGAGAAGACCAAAAACAACATTTAGAGTTAACACGAGATATTGCCATTAAATTTAATAATGATTTTGGCATAGATTTTTTTCCTATTGTTGAGCCGCTGATTTTTGGTGAAGCCACTCGAGTCATGAGTTTGCGCGATGGTACTAATAAAATGTCTAAGTCTGACCCTTCTGATTACTCACGTATAAATCTTACAGATAGCCCAGATGCCATTGCGCAGAAAATTCGTAAAGCCAAAACTGATCCAGAAGCTTTGCCGGGGCCCGCTGCTTTGATTAATGAGGGGAAAGAAATTGATCCTGATCAGGAAAAGGCACGACCAGAAGCTTTTAATCTTTTGTCGATATATGCCGCTCTTTCAGAACAATCTCTGGTGTCAGTACTAGGGCAGTTCGAGGGAGCACAGTTTAGCAGTTTTAAAAACAAACTTGTTGATTTATCGGTTGAGAAGCTAGGCCCTATTGGAAATGAGATGCAAAGGCTTATGGCTGATCCGGGCTACGTTGATGGTGTATTGAAAGATGGAGCGATGAGGGCTAATACTATTGCCGAGCCGATTCTTAAAGAGGCTCATAAAATACTTGGATTTCTAAGTACTTAAGGTTGCGTATTGAAGATGATTTAAGAAATTACTATATGTGTGTTAGTTTTTGATTATTTGGCTATGCTTTTCTATCTATACTATAGATGTTATACTGTCTTTTAGGTTTAGCGTTTTATATTGATATAAAAACCAGCTCAGGAGAGGATAAGACGTGTTTATACAGACCGAAGAAACTCCAAACCCTGCGACTTTAAAGTTTTTGCCAGGTAAAGAAGTTATTGCTACGGGTACCGCAGACTATCCTAATGTAGAGGCAGCTGTAGATTCTCCTTTGGCTATACGGTTGTTTGGTGTGCCCAATGTTTCAGGAGTGTTTTTAGGAGCAGACTTTATAACGGTTACAAAATCAGCGGATATTGATTGGCAGGTTTTGAAACCGTCTGTCTTGGGCGCTATAATGGAGCATTTCACCTCAGGAGAGCCCGTGATTAATGAGATAGTTGGGTCGGTTCATGCTAGCGGAGAAGGTGACAATGAAAATATTGTGTCACAGATAGTTGAGCTTCTTGATACTCGGGTTCGTCCAGCGGTTGCAATGGATGGCGGAGATATAGTATTTCATGGGTTTGAGGAGGGGGTTGTCTACCTTCACATGCAGGGAGCGTGTTCAGGTTGTCCGAGCTCGACGGTTACGCTTAAAATGGGTATTGAAAACCTATTGCGTCACTACGTACCAGAGGTTCAGGAAGTGCAAGCCGTTCCTTAAGAAACGGCGTGTTTAGGGGGGGTGTATGCAGATCGTTAGTAGACGGTTTTGCTAAGCTTCTATATTAAATCACGAATAGATGATTAACTAGGTAAGCTTAAAAATAAGATTTGTGATGAATAGGTTTAAGAATTACCAGCTTGCAGCTGCAGGTTTTGTAACTGTGGTCGCCATAATAGTTTATGGTGCGGCGACTGCTGTTTCTAATGACCTTAATAAGGTAATGGAAAAGAAATCTGCTGACCTCAGTATTGCTGTATCTGATGTTCAGCAGTTAGCTATAAGTAATATTGAAGAAGATAAAACATCAATTAGGCTTATTAACACAGTAGAGCAGCTTAGAGATAGGTTTAGCGCTGCTTCTTTTGAACTTAGGGCAGTTCGAAACGGCAAACAAAGTGTTCCAAGGTTATTTGCGGATACGCTTCCAGCAGACCTTAAATTGGTTTCAGAGGTTAGCGAATTAAAACAAACTTTTTTCAGAGCTCTATTGCCACTCATTTTAAAAGTGAATGAGGAAATTCTGGCGGATCGTGTAAAATTAGAGCTACTTCAAAGCACGCTGCTGGCTGGCCAAGAGATAAATGATGTACAAAGCAAATGGTTGTATAATCTTTCAAAAAGTTACGATGTAACCCCAGGTAATATAACTGAATTACTTAATCGGGTTGATGCTGTATCACCTGCCCTTGCTCTTGCCCAAGCAGCGCAGGAAAGTGGGTGGGGTCGATCAAGGTTTGCAATAAAGGGGAATGCTTTGTTTGGTCAAAGAACTTGGGATAAGGGCTTTGGTATGGTTCCTAAGAGGCGCAGCGGTAAGTATGAGGTAAAATCATTTCCTTCTCTAATTGATAGTGTACGTAGTTATGCTCGAAACTTAAACATTCACTCTGCTTATAGAGATTTTAGACTTCTTCGTGCAGATATGAGAGTGAAAAACTTAGTATTAAATCCTTATCATTTAGTTGGAACCTTGCAAGCTTATTCAGAACATCGCGATGTTTATGTTCAAACTATTAGAAAAATTTTACGGGCTGATCGTTTAGAAGAGTTAGAAACAACACAGCTTGAAAGTAGATCAGTTAGGGTTGAACCTAGTCTATCCTCAGCTAGCTAGTGCGAAATTTTTATAGTGTTTTCGGAACATAATACAGCATACCAAACCATCTCCAACTTCCACTAGGAGTTGGCGCGGTACAGTTTATCCGGGCCCTTCCCGGACGAAATCTATGAGCCAGGCGAACTTCAACACGTGGCCCAAGACGTTGCATTAGCAATTTACCCTGGTTTCCTGAATAGCAAGTTATGTTTTTAATATGTTCTGCTTCTTTTTTTAAAGTGAAACCAAATAGCGGAGGGTTTTCTTCCAATGTTGGGTTTAACGGAGATAAATCGGTATAATTTATTCCTAATACATTTGATATTAATCTAAATCTTTTTATCCCACCAAAACTCTCATTTAAAGCAAAACGTGGCATGTAATATTTATCAGAGGAGGCATTTAGGGCTCCTGAGTGCTGGCCAAACGCATGCGTGAACCCAGCTTCTTTTACAATATTTTGAACTTTTATGCTGGCTTCACCGAATGGATAAGCAAATAAAGAAGGTTTAACTCCGGTTTCATTCTTAAAACGGGTATTTGATGTTTGAATGTCTTCTCTATTTCGGTCCGTCTGGTTTGCCGACATATGCAGATGGGAAGCCGTTTGACTTCCAATGGTAACACCGGAAGCTTGCAACTCACGGACTTGCTCCCAGTTCATATACCCGTCGAACTTGCGATCTATTGCGTCTGTTGCGATAAACAATGTGAAAGGAAAATTTGCTCGTCTTAGGCGGGGCCATGCTTCTTTGTAAACTGATAAATACGCATCATCAATTGTAATTCCTATCGTTTTATCTGGAAGTGGCTGGTCTTCATTAATTGCGGACAGAATATCAGGAATAGGAAGGACTGAGTAGCCACCGACTTGAAGTTCTTCAATATGTGCTTCGAACTGATCAATTCCTATATTTGTTGATGGATGCACACTTTCACCAAATCGATGATACATTAATATTACAGCTGACTCCCCAGCTTGTGCCGAGTGCAAGGTAGAAAGCATTATTAGAAAAGAACACCCAATTTTAGCTATAAGGCGATTCACACTAATTTTATTCACTAAACTAATTCTCCATCATACTCTTTTCTAAATCTTTATCATGAATAAGCGGATAATTGCGAGCATCAAATAATTGATAATGCCACCATTCATTATTATAAAAATCCCAACCAGCAGTTGTCATGATACCTAATAAAAAGAAACGATTGCGCTGCGCTTCCAGCGATATATTTATCGCTCCGTGATGAGATAAATTTGTAAACTCATCAAATGTAGTGCCCATATTCAACAATTTACCAGATTTATCTGATAAACTTAAGTCAATAGCAACTCCTCTACTATGGGGCGAGCCATTAGCGGGGTGGGCTAAGAAGTCGGGATCTGGCGTATGACGCCACAGCATCCATTGAGCTTCAGTCGGGCGCAAACAATCAAAAATTCTTATTCGCAAATCAAATTGTTTCACTAGCTCTATAGCTTTCTCAAGCTTTTTTGCTGCGTCTTGGTGAAGATAACAATGTGATGAAGCATATATTGGTTTTCCTGTAAAATTTTGATTTGTAGCATAAGTCAAACCTATATCGACGTCATATACATCAGGGGTTATTTCAATGATCGACACGTAAACTCACTTTCTACTTGGCTATAATATTTTATTAAGCGATGTTAGATATTAACTGTAATAATCATAAGCAGTACTTACAATGCTGCCTTTCAAAACCAGCGTGTGTTTAATAGGATATATTTAATGAAAAAGGTTAATCCACCAACAATATTGGCGCTTGATTCCGCTGGGGGAGCTTGTTCCGCTGCTTTGTTTATTAATGGAGAAGTATCTCGTCGAGAATGGGTTGCAATATCGCGAGGCCATGCTGAAATTTTGATGCCTATGATTTCATCGGTAATGATCGGCTATAGTTATTCTGACTTGGATGCGATTGCAGTTACTGTTGGGCCGGGTTCTTACACTGGTTTAAGGATTGGCATAGCAGTAGCTCGAGGCCTTGCTTTGGCAGCTAAATTAAAAATTATAAGCGTTAGTAGCTTTAAAGCTATTGCTCGAGGTGCATTAATTACAGATGAAATTAATGGCCCAATTCTTGTTGCCCTTGATACGAAGAGGGACGATTTGTATATTCAAACCCTAGATAATAATTTGGTTCCATTAACTCCGCCGGCCTGCATGAACCCGGAAGAAGTAGTTTTGGCTTTTCCTGAAATATGGTTTTTGGAGTATCCTGTAGTTATAGTTGGGGACGCGGTAAGTCGACTGGTGCCTGTCTTGCCAAAAAACCACAATTTTATTGTAAGTGAAGGCAGTGGATTGGCTGATGCAGCTATCGTAGCGGCTGAAGCAGCAGAAAATATTTTACTTGGGTCAAGTGTTATGGATCAATCTCCTCCTAGGCCAGTTTACATTAGGTCTCCTGATGTTTCTCCGCCGCAAGTCAATTCGTGATATTTATCGGAGAGTTTAGTTGGAGGTAGATAAAAAACTTTTTAATGTTGAGGCATTAGTTGGCTCATCGACAATATATACACAACTTTCGGAAATGCATAAAATTTGCTTTGGTTTATCCCCTAAGAGGAGGTGGTCATCAAATGTGTTTTCTTCACTTTTTAAGGCGCCGGGAAGCGTCGGATTTATTGCCTTAGATTTAAATGGGGAGGCAATTGGATTCTTATTAGCCCGCATTACTATTGATGAGGGTGAATTAATAACTTTATGTGTTTTGCCTTCAGCTCGTCGTGAAGGGGTGGCTACTGAGCTATTCACAGAGTTTAAACTTTTACTAAAGACACCTAACCGTATCTTTCTAGAAGTGTCGGTTGATAATACCCCTGCGCAAAAACTTTATCAGTCACTGGGTTTTAGTGAAGTGGGAAGAAGAGAGGGTTATTATCAATCAAATAATGGAAAATCTGATGCCTTGATTCTGATGTATGGTTTATAATAATAAAATGCTTAGTGTTAAATTAAAGATTTACATGATATAAACGTGTATACTTTGTAAAAATTAAATATTTAAATATAACGCCACTTATTGTGAATAACGTGCAAAATTAATATAGGTTTTTGCACTAAGTTAAAGAGGCTAAAGAATGAATAGCGAAAGCGATTCTGACGATCTGCTGAAGTTAACAGTAGAAATAATTTCTGCACATGTGTCTAACAATACATTACCTGCGTCTGAATTACCGCAATTGATTTCGCAAGTACATTCCAGTTTGTCTGATACGGGAAAGTCGGTGGGTTCTAGAGAACGCCCAACCCCGGCCGTTTCTATAAAAAAATCGGTTACTCCCGACTATTTAGTGTGTTTGGAAGATGGTAAAAAGCTAAAAATGCTTAAACGTCATTTAAAAACCGCTTATGATCTTACGCCAAGCCAATATCGTGAACGCTGGGGGTTAGCGGCAGATTACCCCATGGTCGCACCAAATTATGCAAAACGCCGCAGCAATCTGGCAAAAGAGATAGGCCTTGGCAAACGTGGGAACATCCATAAATAGTTGTACTTGACCAAATAGGGAAGTTTTTTTAACCATTGGTCGATAATTTTAATAAGTTGAAGTATATTATTGATAGAAAATTATTTTTGATAAGTTTCTATGCCGAATTACCAGTATGATAAATATTGTATATGTGAGGGAACATGCAGTCGAGAATTGAGCAGATATGCTCAGAAAAAGGTCTGAGGATGACCGACCAACGCCGAACAATAGCCCAAGTTCTTTCGGATAGTATGGATCATCCCGATGTTGATCTTCTCTATCAGAGAGCTATAACACTGGATCCGAATATTTCAATTGCAACTGTTTATAGAACAGTGCGTTTATTCGAAGAGGCAAATATTTTAGAAAAACATGATTTTGGTGATGGTCGGGCTCGTTATGAGGAGGCTTCAAATAATCATCATGACCATTTAATAAATATTAAAAATGGTGAAGTTATTGAATTTTATAATGATGAAATTGAGCGTATGAAAATAAAAATAGCTAAAGAGCTTGGCTATGACCTAGTTGACCATAGATTGGAGCTATATGCTACTCCTAGATCTGTAAAGGAACCGTCTGACGACGATGGTGAAATTCAGTGATTTCTGCCCATAATACATTATCTGTCTAGGCAATTGTAGTATTTGTTGTCTATAAGCCCTAATAGAATAATAGAGAGCAATTATGCCCGACCTTGATGCTGCTTTAGATGCCTTGCGAACTGGCACGGTGAGTATGCGTTTAGCTAGGACAGCAGCTGATATAGATGCGGCACAAGCACTTCGTTACAGAGTTTTCTATGAAGAAATGCAGGCAAAAGCATCTGAAGAAGCAGCAAGACTTAGAAGAGATGTGGATCCTTTTGATGAGGTGTGTGACCATTTATTGGTAACTGACCATTCTATAGGTGATGGGGCTGAGAGTGTAGTTGCTACTTACAGATTATTGAGGGGCGCCGTAGCTGATTCCCACGGAAGTTTTTACACTGCGAGTGAATATGATATAACAAATCTCTATGGATTACCCGGCGAAATGTTAGAACTAGGGCGTTCGTGTGTGGATGCTAGAAGCCGTAATAGACCAACAATGCAGTTACTTTGGCGGGGTATAGCAACTTACGTCTTTCATCATAATATTTCAGTAATGTTTGGGTGTGCGAGTTTGCAGGGCACGGATCCTAAATCTTTAGCCATTCCTTTAAGCTATCTTCACCACTTTCATTCGGCACCGCCTGGTTTGCGTACAAAGGCATTACCCAATCTTTATGTTGACATGAATTTTTGTTCGCCTGAAGAGCTTGACAAAAGGAGAGCTCTCGCTAGCCTTCCTCCATTGATTAAGGGTTATCTACGGTTGGGAGGGTTTGTAGGGGATGGTGCGGTTGTCGATGAACAGTTTAATACAACAGACGTTTGTATAATAGTTAAGACAGATTTAGTTACGGATAAATACTACCGGCATTATATACGTACTGCTTCTGAGGCAGGAAATACAGACGAGATTGAGCGTGATTAGGGACATAAAAAAATCATGGCTTCACCGATTATAACAACCGCTAGAACATCTTTATCAACCTCTCTTATTAGAGTTTCACTCTATACTTTACTAACTTTGCTTCTTATCCCTATACAAGTTGTGGGTCTGTTATTACGCCTTCCCATCTCTAAGAGCTTGCCCATGTGGTATCACCGGATGTGCTGTCGTATTCTAGGTATTCGAATTGAGGTATTTGGACGCCGATCTCGCACCCGGCCCACACTTTTTATTGCAAATCACGCATCGTATTTGGATATAGCAATTTATGGAGCTTTAATACAAGGCTCTTTCGTTGCTAAAGCGGAGGTAGAGAATTGGCCAATATTTGGTCTTCTAGCAAAATTGCAAAACTCCGTCTTTGTTGATCGTAAGGTTCGTACATCACGCTTACAAGCCAATTCAATTTTAAATCGTCTTGAAAAAGGCGACAGTATTATATTATTTCCTGAGGGTACTAGCGGTGATGGTAATAGGGTGCTTCCATTTAAAAGCGCTCTATTCGCAGTAGCAAACATAACACCTAAAGGGCAACCACTTGTTTTACAGCCGGTTTCGCTTACATATTCTCGTCTTGATGGCGTACCTATTGGCCGTCATTTAAGGCCCTTATTTGCTTGGTATGGTGATGTTGATATGTTTTCTCACGCTAGCAGGCTTATTGGCCTAGGTCGTTTGACAGTTACTGTTAGCTTTCATGAGCCCATAACAATAGAAGAGTTTTCGTCTCGTAAAGAACTTGCGACTTATTGTTTTAATAAAATTAGTCATGGACATGCTGAGGCTCTAGCTGGAAGACTGCAACCATTAGTAGGCAAGGCTGGAAGATGGGATTGGATAAGCTGGCGTCCTCGACCAAGGTTACGCGATATACGAAGTAGACGACGGGCTCCAGGTATTAAGGCGGGCATCGAAGGTCGCCACCGACTTGACTCACGCTGAATGACAGCTTAGGTGTGATTTTAATATGAGAAATAAGTGTTTAGTGCCAAGCTTGAAGGTTTGCCGGGTTGCAATGAATGCCGTATTTGACGCATGGTGTAATTCCTGTGACTAGAAAGCTTTTTATTAAGACATATGGATGCCAAATGAATGTTTATGACTCCGCAAGAATGGCGGATGTCTTGGCTCCCTTGGGCTACGTGTCTAGTTCTGGGCCTGATGGCGCAGACATGGTCATATTAAATACCTGTCATATTCGAGAAAGGGCTAGTGAGAAAGTTTACTCAGAGTTAGGCCGCCTTAGAAAAATTAAGAAAGCCCGTACGGGCTCTAACAATAAAATGGTTATTGCTGTTGCGGGTTGTGTTGCCCAAGCTGAAGGTGAAGAAATTTTGCGCCGTGCGCCTTATGTTGACATTGTTCTTGGCCCGCAGACCTATCATCGACTTCCTGAAATGGTGGCACTTGCTACTAGGGCAAGCGATAAGAGAAATGGAAATGGAAATGGTATTCTTGATACCGAATTCCCAGTCTCAAGTAAATTTGATCATTTACCTGTTGAGAATTCTTCACAAGGTATATCTGCTTTTTTATCCGTCCAGGAGGGGTGTGACAAGTTTTGTACTTTCTGTGTAGTACCTTACACACGGGGCGTTGAATTTTCTAGGCCTATTGAGCAGGTTTTTGAAGAAGCTCAACGTCTGGTTAAAAAGGGGGCTAGGGAAATTACTCTACTGGGACAAAATGTTAATGCTTATCACGGTAAAAATGAAACGGGATCAGAAGTTGGACTTAGTTATCTCATTGAACGTTTATCGGAAATTACGGGCCTGGATAGATTGCGGTATACAACAAGCCATCCCAAAGATATGGATGAAAGTTTAATTAATTCCCATGGTAAGGTGGGTACTTTGATGCCATACCTTCATTTGCCGGTGCAATCCGGAAGTGACCGAATACTTGCCGCGATGAATAGACGGCACACAGCAGAGGAATACCTAAATATAATACATTCTCTTCGAAAGGCGAGGCCTGATATTGCTTTAAGCTCAGACTTTATTGTTGGTTTTCCTGGAGAAACTGAAGCAGATTTTGAGGCAACTATAGCTCTAATAAAGGAAATTAAATTTTCACAGGCTTATTCATTCAAATATAGTATACGGCCTGGAACGCCGGCAGGTATGTTAAATGATCAGGTTGACGATTCGGTAAAAAATGAACGTTTGGCTTACTTGCAAAGTGTTTTACTAGAACAACAGAACGATTATAACTCTTCAAAAATAGGAAAAGAACTCCCCGTGTTATTTGAACGTCAAGGTCGTCATGAGGGACAATTAATTGGTCGCAGCCCTTATAATCAATCCGTATCTGTCAATGACGCACCTGCAGATCTTATTGGTGCTATAAGGAATGTTAAAATTGATTCAAACCTCTCGCACAGTCTTGGCGGTAAAGTTGTGGAACACGGTGGATTAGGATCGTCGGCCGTTAACGGAAATTCTTTATGAGCACTTCAGAGGTTTACACTGAACCAAAAGGCAAAATACAGTTTGATGATAACTCTCTTTTGCCAGCTTTATTTGGTAATCACGATGAGCATCTTTTACAAATAGAACAACTATTAGATGTTAGGTTGCGGTATCGAGGAAATAACCTTGAAATATTAGGTCCAACGACTTCATGTGAAATTGCGGATAAAGCTATAGTTTCATTATACACTCGTTTAAAAAACGACTTAGAAGTAGGCTCTGGAGAGGTTATGGCCGCTGTTAGGATTGCATCAGGGCAAGATAATACTGCTGGAAATCTGCAGCTACGCACGCGAAAACGTACAATTATGCCTAGGTCGCCCAATCAAGCTGATTATATAAGAGCACTTGAGAAATATGACCTAGTTTTTGGTTTGGGCCCTGCTGGAACAGGAAAGACATATCTCGCGGTAGCTGTAGCCGTTACCTATCTTCTTCAAGGAAAAATTGATCGAATAATATTGTCACGACCGGCAGTTGAGGCTGGCGAAAGACTGGGCTACTTGCCCGGCGACCTACAAGATAAAATTGATCCTTATTTACGCCCCCTTTATGATGCTCTTCATGATATGTTACCAGGGGATCAGGTAATCCGAAGGATGGGAAGTGGTGAGATCGAGGTGGCCCCTCTTGCATTTATGCGCGGCCGCACCTTAGATCATGCTTTTGTTATACTTGATGAGGCACAAAATACTTCTGTTATGCAGATGAAAATGTTTTTAACCCGTTTAGGGGAAAAATCGAGGATGGTGATTACTGGTGACATGAGTCAAATTGATTTACCAGCTGGAACACGTTCGGGCTTAGGAGATGCTTTGCAAGTATTGGATGGTGTTGCAGGGATTGGTATGGTTAACTTTACGGAAAAAGATGTGGTGCGACACTCTCTGGTTATGCGTATAGTACGTGCTTATGATTCTCGTGATAATAGAAGAAGCTGAAATAAAACTTTGATTCATCAAATTACTCGCCCGAATGATATTATTGCTGTCGACGTTGTTGCCGAAGAATGGGCAACCAGTTTTCCTGATGAGGGTCTACTAAAAAAACTTGTTATCTCTGCGGCTAAATCAGCACTATCAACGGCAGGCCCAGCTCGTTCTGTTGAGGTAAGTATACTGTTAACTAATGATGATGAAATTAGGGCATTGAATCAGAATTATAGAGATAAAGATATGCCAACTAACGTATTATCTTTTGCAATTTCTAATTCATCTACTCCAAGCCACCTAAGTCCTGCCCAACCGACAGATTTGCCAAAACTTTTGGGAGATGTTGTTGTTGCCTATGAAACTTGCTCTAAAGAAGCTTCTGCGCAATCACGGCTTATGGAAGATTATCTATGCCATATGATTATCCATGGCACACTACATTTACTTGGTCACGATCACGATAACGAAGAGGAGGCAATTATAATGGAGAATTTTGAAAGAAAGAGCCTTACTCCTCTAGGCATAACAGATCAATATATTAATATAAGTAAATAGAAAGGAATACTCTAGCTGATGGCGGACCTTCCCCGTGCGGAAAAACCAGATGAAGTTACCGATAAGCTCATAAACATACCCCTTCTAGGGTTTATATTTAAGCGGCTCAGATTAATGTCAAACGGCCGCAATGATGAGGCTACGGTGCGCGAGCATATAGAAGAATTAATTGAGGAGGTTGACGATGACTCTAAACAGATTGGGGCTGATCAAGGTGAGTTAATTGTTAATATATTAAAACTCCATGAGTTAACTGCCGAAGACGTGATGGTGCCCCGAGCGGATATTGTGGCCGCAGATGTTAACTGTAAATTCGATGACCTAGTGAACCTTATGGCGGAGGATTCACATTCACGCGTACCTGTTTATAGGGAGCAACTTGATAATGTCACTGGCTTTGTTCACATAAAAGATGTTCTGATGGCTGTTCACAGTAAACGGGTTATACAAGTTAATGATATATTGCGTGATATTTTATTTGCAGCTCCTTCTATCCGTGTTCTAGACCTCTTATTAGAAATGCGAGCGAAACGTACGCATATTGCTATTGTCGTTGACGAGTTTGGAGGGGTCGATGGCTTAGTAACGATAGAGGACTTAGTTGAAGAAATAGTTGGTGAAATAGAAGATGAGCATGATACTGGAGGGCCTAGTATTATTAAACGCCCTGACGGAAGTATTCTTGCAGATGCTAGAAATGAAATTGAAGATTTAGAAGAATTGATAGGAGTTTTTGCTACTGAAGAAGAGCGAAAAGAAATTGATACATTAGGGGGAATTGTTTTTAGCCTAATTGATCGTGTTCCACAGCGGAATGAGGTTATAACTCATCCTTCGGGACTTGAGTTCGAGATAGTTGAAGCTGATACCCGACGAGTTAAAAAACTGTATGTTAGAGATTTGCGTGATAAAACAGATCTATAATAAATAATATTCCATATTGGGTATTGTAAAACTATAGTAAAATACGATGTTTACGTATCTCTATATTTTGTTTTCAAATCTAGGCATTTGGCATTGTTTTGTCCTTTCAGCAATACTAGGTGCTTTATCTGCATTTGCCTTGCCCCCCTGGTCTTTTCTACCGTTAATAATTCCTGCATTCACTGGCTTTTTGTGGCTAATAGATGCTGCAGAAAAATCTCCATATCCATTTAGTAGATCAGCGATAACAGCCTGGTTTTTTGGTTTCGGGCATTTCTTTGTTGGTATGCACTGGATAGCAGAACCATTTCTGGTAGATGCTACTCGTCATAGTTGGTTAATACCTTTTGTTTTATTAGGCTTGTCTGGTGGCCTAGCTATTTTTATAGCAATTACAGTTGTGCTTCTTACTTTTTGTAATCGAATTTTTCTTCTATCCCCTATAGCAAGAGTACTTTTGTTCTCTGTTATTTGGGTGTTTATTGAATGGGTGCGTAGTTGGCTGTTTACTGGATTTCCTTGGAATTTTATTGGGTATATTTGGTCAACGAACATAGAAGTTATGCAGATGGCCGCATTTGTAGGAGTTTTAGGCATAAGTTTGTTGACGGTTATAGCAGCAGGAATGCCTGCCATTCTTGGCATCAGAGGCGGTTATAAGAATATTTTTATCGTTTTGCTATTTACCATATTTTTGCCCTCTACTTTGTGGGGTGCTGGTGCATTGCGCTTAGGGGGTGCTCCAAATTATCATAGTAGTGATAGACTTAATATGGTCCCAGAAGTAAATTTACGAATAGTGCAAGCAAATATTCCCCAAAATAAAAAGTGGAAGCCACAATATCAGGAAAGTAACCTGCAAAGACATGTTTTGCTGAGTGAAGATGAGTTGTTAAGTCTTCCGACCCATGTGATTTGGCCTGAAGCAACAGTTCCTCCTATTAAAGTGTATGGTGATTATGTGCGTTTAGTAGCCAAAAACTTTATATCACCTGGAGGGGCTTTAATAACGGGTGCGGTGCGTCGCGGTGGAGCAACAGACCAAGACTTTTGGAATTCCGTATTATTTATAAATGATTTAGGGAAAAATATTGCCCTTTATGATAAAAGCGATTTGGTTCCCTTTGGAGAATATGTCCCATTTCGCAGTATTTTGCCCATCGACAAGCTAGTTCCTGGGCATGGTGACTTTATCTCTGGAAACAGTCGTAAAACAATAAAGATACCGGGTTTGCCGCCGGTAAGTCCGTTGATTTGTTATGAAGGAATATTTTCTGGTCGTACATACATATCTGATGATCGACCCGATTGGTTATTAAGTTTAACTAATGATGCTTGGTTTGGCAGTTATGCTGGGCCTCAACAGCATTTTGCTATTACTATTTTTCGTTCAATAGAAGAAGGCTTACCTCTTGTTCGTGCGGCTAACACAGGTATTTCAGCTATAGTTGATCCTTACGGTAGAATAATAAAGATGTTAGATGTTGGTGTTGAAGGGGTAATAAATTCGGGGCTTCCACGCGCACTTAAGAAGCAGACATTATACGCCAAGTGGGGCAATGTAACCTCTGCTGGATTAATTGGGCTGGTGATAATATTGATAATATTGCTTCAAGTTTTAGATATAAGGTTTATCAAGACCGACGGTGAGGCCACTTGACAAAATAACCTTGTTTTTTGCACAAACGTTCAATACTACAGGGTACTAATTTGAGTTATAAAGATGCACTAAAACTTTAATGCAATAGTTTAAAAAACTAAATAATAATAGTGAACTTAATCAACAGGGAGTAAATAACTTGTCTAAAAGTGATTATCTTTTTACCAGCGAGTCGGTTTCCGAAGGTCATCCGGACAAGGTTTGCGACCGCATTTCAGATGAGTTGGTAGACAGTTTTTTATCAGTAGACCCGTTTAGTCGTGTGGCTATAGAAACATTAACGACTACTAATCGGGTGGTTATGGCTGGAGAAGTACGTGGGCCTGGCTCTATAAATTCTGATAAAATGATATCTATTGCTCGTGATGCTGTGAGAGATATCGGTTATGAACAAGAAGGGTTTCATTGGGAAAAAATGATAGTTGATTGTTTTGTGCATTCTCAATCATCAGATATTGCTATGGGGGTAGATGCTGATGGTAATAAAGACGAGGGGGCGGGTGATCAAGGCCTTATGTTTGGATACGCTTGTAAAGAAACACCAGCACTTATGCCTGCCCCAATCTTTTATGCACACGCAATTCTTAAATCTCTTTCTAAGGCACGTCACTTAGGTAAAGAGCCTGCTCTTGGGCCTGATTCTAAGAGCCAAATAACCCTGCGTTATGAAAACGGAATACCTGTTTGTGCAGAGTCGGTAGTTGTATCAACACAACATTCAGATTTGCTCGGTCAAGAAGAAGTGCGTGAGATTGTTAGACCTTACGTTCTTCAAATTCTGCCTGATGGCTGGATGTGCGAGGAGAACAACTTCTATGTGAATCCAACGGGCCGATTTGTTATAGGTGGCCCTGATGGTGATTCTGGTTTAACAGGCCGCAAAATAATTGTTGATACTTATGGTGGTGCAGCTCCTCATGGAGGAGGTGCATTTTCTGGTAAAGACCCTACTAAGGTTGATAGGTCAGCTGCCTATGCAACCAGATATCTTGCAAAAAATGTAGTTGCAGCGGGTTTAGCAGATAAATGTACTATTCAGATAGCTTATGCAATTGGGGTCTCTCATCCTTTATCAGTCTATGTAGATACTCATGGTACCGGACAAGTGGAAGAAGGCAAGCTTTCAAATGTATTAAGAGAAGTCATGGATTTGACACCGCGAGGCATACGTGAACATCTTGGGCTTAGTAAACCTATATACGCTAGAACTGCTGCTTATGGACATTTCGGTAGGAAGTCGGAAAACGATGGAGGTTTTTCTTGGGAAAAGACTGATTTATCTGAAGAACTTGCCAGTGCATTCTAGGGTTTTAGTCTTATTTAAAAACGGTACGTTTGGGTTTCGCAATTGTCAACTTTAGAAGACAAACGTTTTCATGGTCGGCGTCGAGGTCGCCGGCTTAGAAAAAAGAGACAAAGATTACTTGATAATCTGCTACCAAATTATGAATTACAATTAACAGTTGATTCTAGAAACCTGGATTTGACAAATCTATTTAAAGATCCAGTGGATGAGATTTGGTTGGAGATAGGTTTTGGAAATGGGGAGCATTTAATATGGCAGGCAAAGAATTATAAAAATGTAGGATTAATTGGAGCTGAGCCTTTTATGAATGGTGTTTCTTGTTTGCTGTCTTATATTGAAGATAGCGACGTTGAAAACATCAGGATTTTACCAGAAGATGTAAGGCCTTTATTAGATAAACTCCCTGATTGTTCTATCGGACGCGTTTTTATACTTTTTCCTGACCCTTGGCCTAAGTTACGCCATCATAAACGTAGATTGGTAAGTCAAGAAACACTAGATAGGCTAGCTGATATTATGGCTGATGGAGCAGAATTGAGACTAGCTACAGATGATGCAGATTATGCAGCCTCGATACTGAGGCTAGGAATTTCACATAGTTCATTTGATTGGCTAGCAAAACGTTCTGATGATTGGCGGTTAAGGCCTGATGACTGGCCATCGACAAGATATGAGAAAAAGAATAAGTCCGGTGGCAAGGGTCCTGTTTTTTTAAGGTTTATACGCCGCCATCGTGCTTAGATATTTTACTAAGTTAGCTTGCATTTTTGCTGTTTTTGCATATAGTTAGGATTATAAATCCCAGTTACCTGGAAACGGGTGAATAAGGGGTGGCCCGGGAAAGCCGGAGCCACCTTTTTTATTGCCTGTTCTTAGACGTGATTTATTAAATTTATTTGGATTGAAATAGAAGAGAAAAAAACTAAATGAACCTTGTAAGTGAAACGGTAAAAACTGACGCAGTCTTGGGGGTGGTTGAGCCGTCGTTAGTTGATCTGGGCTATGAGGTTGTGCGCGTAAGATTCAATGATGATGGAAAGGCAACTTTACAACTTATGATTGACCGTGCCGATGGAGATGAAGTAGGGGTTGAGGATTGTGCAATAGTTAGTCGTACTGTTTCAGTTTTACTCGATGTGGCCGATCCGATTACAAACCCCTATGAGCTTGAAGTAAGTTCTCCTGGCCTTGATAGGCCACTAACTCGTGCTAAGGATTTTCAGACTTATAGTGGAAGTGAAGCTAGAGTTGAACTAAAAGACCCCTTTGAAGGTCGTCGTAGATACCGGGGGCGTCTACTTGGGCTAGAGGAAGGCTTTGTAAAAATTGTTGTCCCTATTGAGTCAGTTGAAAGAGAATTTGCACTTCCATTTGAGGCAATAGAGAAAGCTAAAATAGTGCTAACTGATAAGCTTCTTGCTGATTTTCAGCGTGCACAAAACAAATAAGGGTAAGAGATATGGACGGAGGCCCAAGTAGGATAGAAATGTTGGCTGTTGCTGATGCTGTTGCGCGAGATAAGGGTATTGAGCGAGAAGAGGTTTTGGAGGCCATGGAGCAAGCCATACAGAAAGCCGGTCGCTCAAAATACGGTCCAGAACACGATATCCGGGTAACTATAGGTAGAGAAACTGGTCATATATCCCTTTCACGCTATCGGGAAGTAGTCGCGATGGTAGAAGACGAGCATACCCAATTAACTCTTGAGCAAGCTCATCGTGAAAAAGATGATGCTATAGTTGGTGATTTTTTAATTGATGAATTGCCCCCTATTGACTTTGGCCGTATTGCCGCTCAAACGGCAAAACAAGTTATAGTTCAGAGAGTGAGAGATGCAGAACGGGAGCGACAGTATGAAGAGTATAAGGATCGAGCAGGAGAAATAGTTAACGGCTTAGTAAAGCGCGTTGAATATGGGAACGTGACTGTTGACTTGGGGCGGGGTGAGGCAATTTTAAGGCGCGATGAAAGTCTACCGCGTGAAAATTTTCGAACTGGTGACAGAGTACGAGCATACATATTTGATGTTCGTCGTGAACCAAGAGGGCCACAAATATTTTTAACTCGCACTCGTCCAGAGTTTATGAAGGCTTTGTTTGCGCAAGAGGTCCCTGAAATATATGATTCTATTATTGAAATACGTTCAGCGGCACGTGATCCAGGTAGCCGTGCTAAAATTGCTGTTATTTCTAAAGATGGCTCAATAGATCCTGTAGGTGCTTGTGTCGGGATGCGTGGTAGCCGAGTACAAGCTGTAGTAGGCGAACTACAAGGTGAAAAAATTGATATTATACCGTGGTCGCCCGATACAGCTACATTTGTAGTTAATGCCCTTGCTCCAGCAGAAGTTACTAAGGTTGTTATAGACGAAGATGCCCACAACATAGAAGTGGTTGTTCCTGATGAGCAGTTATCTCTGGCGATTGGTCGTCGAGGGCAGAATGTTCGATTGGCGTCTATGTTAAGTGGTTGGGATATTGATATTTTAACTGAAGAAGAAGAATCAAAGAGGAGACAAGAAGAATTTAATACACGCAGTCAAATGTTTATTGAAGCACTCGACATCGAAGATGTTATAGCGCACCTAATGGTAACCGAAGGGTTTGCGTCAGTAGAAGAGGTTGCGTTTGTTCCTAGGGAGGATTTGTCGACGATTGAAGGTTTTGATGAAGAAATTTCAGAAGAATTGCAAGAAAGAGCGCGCAACTGGCTAGAAGAGCGTGATAAATCTTTAGACCTTGAGCGGAAAAAACTTGGTGTGGAGGAAGCCGTGGTCAATATGCAGAGGCTTACTCTAGCGCAAACTGTCTTGCTGGGGCGCAAGGGAACGCGAACTGTCGATGACATTGCCGGTTTAACCCCGGACGAGCTAAGATTTCTACTTATGGAAATTGAGACTGAAGTTAAGGTTGATGATCTGTGGGAAATGTCAGAAAGTGATGTTGGTCGCCTTGTTAGGCATAGCCCTCTGCATGGTGATGAAGCAAACTCGATTATTATGGCAGCACGGCAAATCATATATGGGGATGATGTTATTAAGCCTGAACCCTTAGATGAAGATAATTTGGATGCAGAAGCTGAGGTTGGGGTAAGTTCTGAAGCAGCAAAAAGCGAGGCGGATGCATTGTTTGATAATTCATCTGATGCTGGCGAGTGAAAAACGGTAGGGTAAATGAACAAAATAGCTTTAGCCAGAAACAGGGAAACAGGAACCACCTCCTTTGATAACAAAGTGGTTTGGCGTAGATGTATATTATCTGGGAAAAAATTACCTACTGAATTTTTAATAAGGTTTGTTATTGATTCCGATGGTAATATTGTTCCAGACCTCTCTGAGAGTTTGCCAGGTCGTGGTCTTTGGTTAACCGGTCAGTATGATATGATACTTAAGGCAACATCTACTGGAGCTTTTCAACGTGTGGCCCGTCGATCGGTAAAACCTTTGGGGAAAGACAATGGAGAATTTTTAGCTAATTTAATTGATGTTGAATTAGCTAAGAGGGGCTTGTTTTCTCTGGGATTGGCTCGCCGAGCAGGGAAAATAGTTGTAGGTTTTGAACAAGTGCGCTCTGCGCTCAAGAAGATGTCTGTTAATAGAGGATTAGATAAGTCTGTATTCGTTAAGTCAGCTATATTAATTACAGCGAAAGATGCTTCTTCTGATGGGCAGAATAAATTAAAAGCACTTGCAGATAGATTAGGAGAATCAGGGGCCAATATAAAAAAATTTGTACTATTTGATTCTAAAGCTATGGGAAAAGCTATTGGTCGCAATCAATTTATGCATGGATTAGTGGAAACAGACATAGCTCGCGATCAACTATACAGGGCAGCAAAGCGTCTAGCTGTTTATCGAGGCGATTATGATATAGCCTGCTTTAAGGGATCTGAGACGGCATCTCTAAACTTGGTGAGTGTGGAATAGAAAAATGGCGACAACTGAAAAAAACAACGAAAAGAAAAAGCCTCTGACTTTGTCGCGTCCAGGACGATTAGAGCTTAATAAAACTGTTGAAGGCGGCCAAGTAAAACAAAGTTTCAGTCACGGTCGTTCAAAAACAGTTGCAGTAGAGGTAAAGAAAAAAAGAACTTTCCGTCAGGATGCCGGTGGAGAAATGACGGAGGTAAAGGCACCGGCTGAGGTAAAGGTCGAGGTTGAAAAACCTGTTGAGACAAAACCTGTAGAACCTGTGGTGGAAACCCCTCCTGCCAGAACTCTTACCGAGGCGGAACAAGCTACTAGAGTGAGAGCCCTTGAGGATGCGCGTAAAATGGCTGAAGCTGCTCGGGTCGAAGAGGCCGAAAGGGTTGCTTTAGAGGCTTCTCGTAAGGCCGCTTTAGAACTTGAAGAAGAATCAGTACAGGAGGCAAAAAAACCAGAGCCAGAGGCTGAAATCGAGGCGGCCCCAATAGTCGATCAGAAGAAGGAAACAAAGCAGGCCCCTAAATCTCTTGCTGAACAGCGGGAGGAAGAAGAAGCGGCTAGGCGTGAAGTGGAGGCCGCAGCAGTAAAGGCCGCCGATGAAGCAGCAATACGTGCCAATGAATTGGCGAGGCGTAGAGCTGAGGCAGTTGATAGCGAAGCAGAAGCCGGCGAGGAGGAGCCTGTTCGTGGTCGCGAGCGAGGTTCTAGTACCAGATCTGATGCACGTGTATCAGGGCCTAAGCCTAATGCAGAACAGCGCCGTCGGCGTAGTGGAAAATTAACTATATCTGAAGCTCTGGATGAAGAAGATGGCGCTCGCCAGCGCTCGGTTGCTGCTTTTAGGCGTAGACAAGAACGTGAACGTCGTCGGGTTCAAGGCGAGTCAGGCCGGGCGCAGTCGCAAAAAAAGATAATTCGTGAAGTTCAAATCCCTGATACTATAACTGTTGGTGAGCTAGCAAACCGTATGGCAGTCCGGGCTAACGAGGTAATTAAATCATTAATGAATATGGGGACTATGGCGACACCTAGCCAGATTATTGGCCAGGATGTTGCTCAGGTCGTAGCAGAGGAATTTGGTCATGAGATAAAGTTAGTTTCAGCATCTGATGTTGAAATTGGGCTAGGAGCTAATCTTGAAGAAGACGAAGGAACGGGTGTTCCAAGGGGTGCGGTGGTTACAATTATGGGGCACGTTGACCACGGTAAAACATCTTTGCTGGACGCTTTGCGAGAAACGGATGTGGTTAGCAGGGAAGCTGGAGGGATAACGCAACATATCGGTGCTTATCAAGTTGAGCTTTCCTCAGGTGAAAAAATAACATTTTTAGATACGCCTGGCCACGCTGCATTTACGGCGATGCGGCAACGTGGAACCAATGTTACTGATCTAGTTATCTTAGTTGTTGCAGCTGATGATAGCGTACAACCTCAAACAATAGAGGCTATTAACCATGCTCGGGCCGCGAATGTGCCAATTATTGTAGCTATTAATAAAATTGACAGACCAGAGGCTGATCCGGCCCGTATTAAAACTGAATTACTTACACATGAGATAGTTTCTGAAGATATGGGTGGTGAAGTTCAATGTGTAGAGGTTTCGGCAACCGAGAAAATAGGTTTGGATACACTGACTGAATCTATTGTGCTTCAGGCTGAACTTTTGGAGCTGAAGGCTAACCCTGATCGTCAGGCTTATGGCTCAATTGTTGAGGCTAAATTGGAGAAAGGTCGGGGTGCGGTGGCTACGGTTTTGATTCAGGGTGGAACACTTAAGGTGGGTGATATATTTGTAGCGGGCGCCGAATGGGGGCGCACTCGGGCTGTAATTAATGATCGCGCTGAAAATGTTGGTTTGGGCCTTCCTTCTATGCCAGTAGAAGTCCTTGGGTTTAATGCAACGCCCCAGGCTGGTGATGACTTTGCCGTTGTTGAAAATGAATCTAGGGCTCGAGAAATTGTTGAGTACAGAGCAGAAATATTAAAAAGTCGTCGTGCTTCTAATGAAGCTAGGGGTACCTTGGATGAGATGTTTGATCAGATATCAGCGGGTGAAGCCGCACTTGTTCCAATTGTTGTCAAAGGCGATGTTCAGGGCTCTGTAGAGGCAATAATTGCTTCTTTACAAAAAATGTCTAATGACGAAGTAAGAGTAGAAGTATTGCATTCTGGGGTGGGGGGCATAAATGAGTCAGATATTTCATTGGCCGCAGCTTCTGGTGGCTTAGTTATTGGGTTTAATGTTAGAGCAATACCTCAGGCTAGAGAGCAAGCAAAGCGTGATGGAGTTGATATACGTTATTATAATATTATCTATAACGTTGTTGATGATGTAAAAGCCCTTCTTGAGGGTAAATTATCGCCAACTTTACTTGAGAATCATCTGGGAAATGCCGAGATTCGTGAGGTATTTAGTGTATCCAAAATTGGCAAAGTTGCTGGTTGTATGATTACTTCAGGACTAGTCAAACGAGGTGCGAAAGTACGCCTATTAAGAGATAGCGTTGTTGTCTATGAAGGAGACCTTGCACAGCTGAAAAGGTTTAAGGACGATGTACGGGAAGTTCAGAATAGTTTTGAATGTGGCATGGCCTTAGAAAATTATAACGATATACAAGTCGGTGACGTTATCGAGTGTTATGAGGTAGAAGAGATCGCCCGCCAACTTGAATTAAATTAATCTAAATTAGGCCAGGATAGTAATTACCACTAAATAGGTGATGTGTATCACACGAGGATACCCCTTAAGAATCCCTTTGAAGTCTTAAAGGTGATTTATGGAATGTAATCAATGAGAAAAAAAGCTAATAGTGCCGGTACGAGTAGAGCTCCAAGTCAGCGGCAACTTCGCGTTTCTGAGGAAATACGGCATGCATTGTCGCAAATGGTTTTACAGGCTAATTTTCGTGATCCAGAATTAGTTGATCAGCCAATTACTGTAACAGAAGTTAAAGTAAGTCCTGATATGCGTAATGCAACAGTATTTGTTATTCCTCTAATAGGAGACCCCGAAAAAATATTGCCTGCACTCAGCCGTGCCGCTAGCTATATACGCGGCCAATTGGCGGGTAGCATTAAATTACGACACACTCCTAACCTTAAGTTTGAGTACGATGATAGCTTTGATAATGCAGAACGTATAGAGATGATTATTAATAAAAATCATACTGGAAAACCTCGCTTCAACCAGGAGGGAGAAAATGGGTCGTAGGCGTGGTGGTAGAATTATTAATGGGTGGATTAATGTTGATAAGCCTGCAGGTATGACTTCTGCCTCATGTGTAAATATTGTTAGGCGTACGACTGAGGCAGCTAAGTTAGGGCATGCCGGAACTTTGGATCCATCCGCAAGTGGAGTTTTACCTATGGCTTTAGGAGAGGCAACTAAAACAGTGCCTTTCGCAGTGAATGCACATAAAGAATATGTATTTACAATTAACTGGGGTGAAAGAAGAGACACTGATGATGAACAAGGAAGCACGATTGAGGTTTCTAACTCCAGACCAAGAGAATCTGATATAATTGCTAAACTGCCCCTTTTTATAGGAAATATTATTCAGGTGCCCCCTGCTTATTCTGCTATAATGGTAGATGGAGTTAGGGCTTATGCACTGGCAAGGTCTGGTGAGGATGTAAAATTGTCACCAAGGGAGATAACGATCTTGTCATTTGAGTTAATGTACGTAAATAATAGAGATAGTGCTGTCTTTTCAGTTAAAAGCGGTAAAGGGGCTTATATGCGTGGACTTGCCCGTGATTTAGCCGCCGAGTTGGGGACATGTGGCTATTTATCTGATTTGAAGCGAATTTCAGTTGGCCCTTTTAACGTATCTGAAGCAATTTCGCTGGCAAAAATTAAAAAACTTGGTCATAGTGCGGCTAAGTATCCAATCCTGCTTCCGATTGAGACAGCGCTGGACGGTATCCCGTCTCTGAATATATCGGATACAGAAGCATTGCGGTTACGTAATGGGCAGGCGATTCAGGTTCTGGAAGAGCAGAATCGAAAACAGATTGAGGCGGTGGGCGATAAAGGAATTGTCCTGGCAGTTGAGACGACTGGGCCTGTAGCCCTGGTTCGTGTTGACGGAATAAAAATCCGCCCTATTCGTGTATTAAACCTTTGATACCGGGAGAAGTTAAAATGTCGATTACATCACACCGTAAAGCTGAAGTTATTAAAGAATTTCAAACCAAAGAAGATGATACAGGCTCACCTGAAGTGCAGGTTGCTGTTTTGACTGAGCGTATTATAAATTTAACTGAACATTTAAAAACTCACGCAAAAGACCATCATTCGCGCCGAGGGCTGCTGCTTATGGTGGGGCAAAGGCGTAGGCTGTTAAATTACACAAAGCGCAAGAGCGAAGAACGTTATAAAGTATTAGTGGATCGTCTAGGTCTTCGTCGATAATAATATTTTATAATGTTTATCTATAAATATGAAACACCGATTCGGTTGCGCAATTCGGCGATACCGGTCGTAGCGCGGATCCGCTGCGCACATGCTGCTTTAGGTTAAATATACCAGTAGTATTTGATATCCCGCCTATGTGCGGGTCAGTCATTCGAGAGTGGCTTGGATGGCTGAAGTAAGTTGGGGTAAATATATGTTTGATGTCGTTCGTAAAGAAATTGAATGGGGCGGAAGGCCGCTCATTTTTGAAACGGGTCGAGTTGCCCGACAAGCTGATGGAGCTGTTTTAGTTACATATGGAGAAACATCAGCTTTATGCACTGTGGTCGGTGCTAAAGAACAAAGAGCTGGACTGGATTTTTTTCCATTAACTGTTAATTATCAAGAAAAAACTTTTGCGGCAGGCAAAATACCTGGTGGTTTTTTTAAACGTGAAGGACGCGCAACAGAGAAAGAGACTCTTACTTCAAGGCTTATTGATAGGCCGGTCCGTCCTTTATTTCACCCTAGCTTTCGTTGTGAAACACAGATTATAACGACTGTAATATCCCATGATTTAGAAAATGATCCAGACATTGTTGCACTAGTTGGCGCATCTGCAGCGTTAACTATATCAGGCCTACCTTTCATGGGTCCAATTGCTGGTGCGAGAGTTGGTTATATAGAGGGTGAATACGTTTTAAACCCAATAGCCGAACAAATGGCTGATTCCCAGTTAGACCTTGTGGTTGCAGGAACTCGAGAGGGTGTTTTGATGGTTGAATCAGAGGCCAATGAGCTTTCTGAGGAGATTATGTTGGGCGCTGTAATGTTTGGACATGAAGCTTACCAAGATGTAATTAATGCCATTATAGAATTAGCAGAACAGGCGGCTAAAGAACCACGGCCAATTGAGGATACTCCGCAAGAAGTTATTGATTTGGCTCAGAAAGTACAAGAACTGGGTGAGGCGGGTTTAAGGGAAGCTTATAAAGAAACTGTTAAGCAAGTTCGTCAAGAAAAAATATCTGAGGCAAAAAAATCCGTTATTGAGCAACTTTCGGAAGAAGAAGAGAAGATTGTAAGTAGCCCTCTTAAAAACCTAGAAAAAGATATTGTTCGTAGAGACATTCTCGATACTGGTAAACGTATAGATGGTCGTGATACCACTACGGTTAGACCTATAGATTGTTTGGTTTCAATGTTACCTAGGAGTCATGGCTCTGCTGTTTTCACCCGCGGTGAGACCCAAGCTATGGTAGTAACCACGTTGGGCACTGGTCAGGACGAACAGATAATAGACGCGCTTGAAGGTGAGTATCGTGAACATTTCATGTTGCACTATAATTTTCCACCTTATTCTGTGGGAGAAGCAGGTCGCATGTTTGGCCCTGGGCGGAGAGAAATTGGCCATGGTAAGTTAGCGTGGAGAGCTATTCGCCCATTATTACCTCCAAAAGAGGAGTTTCCTTATACTATCCGAGTTGTGTCCGAGATAACAGAATCAAATGGTTCCTCGTCTATGGCTACGGTCTGCGGTAGCTCATTATCAATGATGGATGCAGGAGTACCCTTAAAGGCCCCTGTTGCTGGAATAGCTATGGGGCTTATAAAAGAAGATGATGGCTATGCTGTTTTGTCAGATATTCTTGGTGATGAGGATCACCTTGGTGACATCGATTTTAAAGTAGCAGGTACTGAGACCGGTATAACATCTCTACAGATGGACATTAAAATCACCTCTATAACTGAAGAAATTATGCAAATTGCTTTGGGGCAAGCAAGAGACGGTCGTCTGCATATCCTTGGTGAAATGTCTAAGGCACTCACTGAGTCAAGAGGTGAGCTATCAGCCCATGCTCCTCGTATAACTACCATGAATGTTCCGGCAGATAAAATTCGAGAAGTTATTGGAACAGGAGGCAAGGTAATAAGAGAAATATGTGAGGAAACTGGATGTAAAATTGACATTAATGACGAAGGACTCATTAAAATAGCTTCTGCTGACGGAGATGCAGCTCAGCGAGCAATGGACTGGATTAAGGATATTGTAGCTGAAGCAGAAGTCGGTGCTATATATACGGGCAAAGTTGTTAAGGTTATGGACTTTGGAGCATTTGTTAATTTTCTTGGCCCTAAAGATGGCTTAGTTCATATTTCTGAGATATTGAATGAGAGAGTTGCACAAGTGACGGATGTTGTTAACGAAGGAGATGAGGTTAAGGTTAAGGTTATAGGCCTTGATGATAGAGGAAAGGTGAAACTTTCTATGCGCCTCGTAGATCAAGAGACCGGCGAAGAGTTAGAAGATACACGTCCTCCGCGTGAACCTCGGGCCTCTGGAGATAGCGGAGGTGAAGGACGCCCGTCGCGCCGATCACGCCGTCCTCGATCAACTGATAGATAATAATAATCGAAAGTTTATATTAAGGGCGGCTCAGGTTTAAATCTGGCCGCCTAATATACCTACTGTCGCCTATGGTTTTACTTGGTTTTATTTTGGTGAGGGCATCCCTATGGCCTTAAAGCCACAGTCTACATAATGCACTTCTCCAGTAACTGCACTTGCTAGGTCAGACAGCAAGTATAGCCCTGCGCCTCCAACATCATCCAATATAACATTTCTTCTTAGCGGAGCAACTTCACGATTATAGTTGTAAACTTGGCGTGCAGAACCTACAGCAGAGCCAGCGAGAGTTCGCATGGGGCCAGCTGATATTGCGTTCACTCTAATTTTATCGGGCCCTAAATCAGCTGCTAAATATCTTACAGATGACTCAAGTGCGGCTTTAGCAACCCCCATAACGTTATAGTTAGGCATTACTTGCTGTGCCCCATGATAAGTTAGGGTCACCATAGCACCACCATTTTTCATTAATTGGGCTGCTTTTTGAGCTACGGCTGTAAATGAGTAACAAGAAATGTTCATAGTATTAAGAAAGTTTTCTTGGGATGTGTCTACATATCTTCCTTTTAATTCTTCTTTATCGGAGTACGCAATTGCGTGAACAATGAAATCTAGATCTTCCCAAATTATGGTGGTTTTAGAAAAAGCTTTTTCTATACTCGTGGGGTCGGCCACGTCACACTCAATAAGCTTGGATGTTCCAACAGAGGCCGCCAGCGGTTCAACGCGTTTGGCAAAAGAATCGGACTGGTAGGTGAAGGCAAGTTCAGCCCCTTGTGAGGCTAGTGCGCGTGCAATTCCCCAGGCTATTGAATGGTCATTTGCCACGCCCATTATTAAGCCGCGTTTACCCTGCATAATTGATCCAGACACTGGATTCTGGTCTGTGTTACTTAGCTCAATTTTAGGTTCTGTGTTCATGGATTCCTTGACTTCAGTCATTATAGCTCTTGAATATTAGAGCAGCATTAGTGCCTCCAAAGCCGAAACTATTAGACATCACGCATTCAAGACCTGCGTTATCAATTCGTTTGGTAACAATTTCTGAGTCTTCAGCCTCGGGATCAAGTTCTTCTATATTGGCTGATGCCGCTATAAAATCATGGTCGAGCATAAGTAGTGAGTAGATGGCCTCGTGTACCCCCGTGGCCCCTTGTGAGTGTCCTGTTAATGATTTAGTTGAAGAAATACGAGGTTTTTGTGTTTTAAATACTTCACGTATAGCTTTTAATTCTGTGATATCGCCTGCAGGCGTTGAAGTGCCGTGGGCATTTATATAATCCACAGCAGTATTGCCTATATTTTCAGTTGCCATGCGCATACATCTCACAGCGCCTTCACCAGAGGGGGCCACCATATCTACTCCATCTGATGTGGCTCCGTAACCAACTATCTCACCGTATATTTTAGCACCCCGAGATTTAGCGCGCTCTAGTTCTTCTAGAACAATAACCCCTGCCCCTCCTGCAATTACGAATCCATCTCTGCTGATGTCGAATGGTCGGGACGCTTTTTCGGGTGAATTATTATATTTTGATGATAAAGCCCCCATAGCATCAAAAAGGACAGTCAGGCTCCAATGAAGTTCTTCTCCGCCACCAGCAAAAACTATATCCTGTTTTCCCCATTGAATTAGTTCTGCTCCGTTTCCGATACAGTGTGCGCTCGTTGAACAGGCAGAGCTTATAGAATAACTTAGACCACGCATATGAAATGCAGTGGAAATATTAGCTGAGTTAGTTGAGCACATTGACTTGGGCACAGCATATGGACCAACTCGTTTTGCGCTACTATTTCTTGCGGTGTCGGCAGCAGTTACAAGTGCTGAGGTAGATGGTCCTCCAGAGCCCATTACTAAACCTGTTCGTTCATCACTTATTTCAGATTCAACTAAACCAGAGGTTTCTATAGCTTCTTTCATGGCTACATAATTATAAGCCGATCCATTACCCATAAACCTTCTTAACTTTCGATCAATATGATTGTCTAAGTCTATATTCGGTGCTCCATGAAGGTGACTCCTGAATCCTCTTTCTGCATAATCTTCACAAAAAACGACCCCTGAATGACCATTATATAAGCTCTTTGCCACTTCCTTAATATTATTACCGAGAGGTGATACTATTCCCATGCCAGTTATGGCGACGCGCCGTAGTTTAGGCATTACGCACCTTCCTTTTTGCCGTCAGGAAACAAGCCAACACGTAAATTTGTGGCCTCATATACTAGTTGGTCGTCCAGCTCTGCATAGCCATCTGCAATAGCTAGTGTGAAGGCACGCTTTATTACTTTCTTTACATCAATATGATATCTCAGGGTTTTTCCTTTAGGCTTCACTTCTCCAGAGAATTTTACTTCTCCAACTGAGAGGGCCCGACCTGGTCCGGGTCTGTTTAACCACCCCAAGAAAAAACCAAGCATTTGCCACAAAGCATCAAGCCCTAGACAGCCAGGCATAACCGGGTCTCCTTCAAAATGGCACTTATAGAACCACAGATCTTCGGTTATGTCTAATTCTGCAATAATTTTGCCTTGTTTATACTTACCACCGTTCGAACTAATTGAAACAATACGATCGAACATTAACATTGGCGGAAGGGGAAGGCGGGCATTCCCAGGGCCAAATAGGTCTCCGTGGGCACACTTTAATAGGTCTTCATAAGTGAAACTTGATTTTGAAAAAGGCTCTTCCATACTTGTCAGCTCAATACATTAATAAACATGTGGGTGTAATGCGGTTAATTTGCAGTGTAGTTTATCTCATTAAGCCGGTCGTAAAAACAATAGATTTGCAAATTAATCATCACTTTTTATTCCAGGCAATATTTTAGTTTCTATATAGATAACATAACTTATTGCAATAAGTTTTAAATTTAAGCTATTTTAGAAACATATAATACACTATTATGTGAAGTGGTATATATTAGATAGATGCTAGTTTAAATCTAGCAATAAGGGCAAATATTAATTGTTATGAAATACATACCCACTAAAATAAGAAATAGACCCTATACAGATGCTTTGAGACGATTAAAAGAGGGTAAACTTCGTCCTACTAAACAGCGCTTAGCTCTTAGTAAGTTGTTATTTGAAGGTGAAGACAGGCATTTAACCGCTGAATCCCTTTATGAAGAGGCCTGTAGTTTTGGTATAAAAGTTTCGTTAGCTACTGTTTACAATACTCTTAATCAGTTTACTGAAGCAGGCTTATTGCGAGAGGTTGTTGTGGCTCCGGGTCGTTCATATTTTGATACGAACACGCACCACCACCATCATTTTTATTGTAAAGAAGATGATAACCTTAAAGATATATCAGAAGACCAAATATCATTGACTATATTGCCTGACCCTCCGGCAGACATGCTAATAGATAGAGTTAGTGTTGTAGTGCACTTAAAAAGAAATCATAAATCAGACGATGATAATAATTATTAATAACAGTTTTTTATAATATATATTAGAATCATTCTATTCTATTGACACCTTAATTTAGATCGTACATATAATACCTATGTGTGCGAATTTTTATTTTCATATACCAATATTTCTTGTGTAAATATTACCAGATCAAAAAAGGAGAGTTTAATGTCACTTAAAGGAAGCAAAACTGAAGACAATTTAAAAGACGCCTTTGCGGGCGAAAGCCAAGCTAACCGCCGCTATCTTTATTTTGCTCAAAAAGCTGATGTTGAGGGCTATAATGATGTTGCAGCAGTATTCCGTTCAACCGCTGAGGGAGAAACAGGTCATGCCCATGGGCATCTTGAATTTCTTGAGGAGGTTGGTGATCCAGCAACTGGTAAACCTATTGGTACGACATCGCTTAATCTTGAGGCTGCTGTGGCTGGTGAAACTCACGAGTACACAGATATGTACCCAGGTATGGCACGTACTGCGCGTGAAGAAGGTTTTGATGAAATTTCCGATTGGTTTGAAACACTTGCTAAAGCTGAAAAGAGTCATGCGGGACGATTTCAGAAAGCACGTGATGAGCTAGAGTAACCTCGGTTATAATATAGCATATTTGGGAACCTCTATATTTCTTTTTTTAATACGTATAAGGATTTTTACTTGTTTCTTTAGATGCTTAGTCACTCATAGAAAGTGATTATAGTGAGTATTTTTAGTTGAATAATCGTAAGAGTACCGACACGACTCTCCCTCAAGGGGAGGGCGGGCTTGGGGCGCCAGTTCGTCATCCTATTCCCTGGCAAGAGCCTAGTTTTTATGATGAAGATGAACTAGATATTGAGTTAAGACGAGTTTTTGATATTTGTCATGGTTGTCGCCGTTGTTTTAATCTATGTGATAGTTTTCCGCGTCTTTTTGATTTGATTGATGAGTCAGAATCAGGCGAGCTAGATACTGTCGATAGTAAAGATTTTAAACAAGTTGTTGACGCATGCACCCTTTGTGATATGTGTTTTATGACTAAATGCCCTTACGTTCCCCCCCATCAATTTGACCTTGATTTTCCGCATCTAATGTTACGGTATCGAGCCGTAGAAAATGCTCAGAAAAAAATTCCATATACTCAACGCCAAATATCAAAAACTGATAGAAATGGCAGAGTTATGTCTTATTTATCTTTAGCGGTAAATTGGACTTTTCAATTAGATAATAAATTTATACGGACGTTAATTGAGTTTTTGTCAGGGGTTGATCGACGAGCTATTTTACCAAAGTTTTACCATAAGACTTTTAATTCTAGATCAAAATCATTTGGTTCAATAGTAAATAAATCTGCTCCTGCTTATGGGCGTAAGGCAGTGCTTTATTCGACTTGTTTTGTTAATTTTAATAATCCTAATATGGGTGAATTAACTCAAAAAGTTCTTGCGCACAATGGGGTTATCACTCAGGCAGTTTATCCAAATTGTTGTGGAATGCCACAATTAGAACAAGGAAACATAGAAAAGGTTGCCGATAATGCTATGAAGGTAGCCAAAGAAATGCGCAAGTGGATTGATGATGGGTATGATATAATTGCCTTAACCCCAAGCTGTTCACTAATGTTGAAATATGAGTGGCCACTCATTCTCGCCGGTAATGAAGACGTTATTCGACTTAGCAAAGCTACATTTGATATAACTGAATATATAGTTAACATTTCCCGAAATGAAGGACTTACTGATGGCCTCCAGGCGTTATCAGGTGGAATAGCTCTTCATCTTGCTTGTCATTCTCGAGCTCAAAATATGGGTAAAAAAGCATCCGAGATGCTAAATCTAATTCCTGACGGAAATATTAAGGTTATTGAGCGTTGTTCCGGCCATGGAGGAACATGGGGCGTTTATAAAAATAATTTTGAAACGGCTCTTAAGGTTGGTAGACCTGTTGTTCGTCAGGCTGGTGAAATGCCGTTTATTTCGTCTGAATGTCCTTTAGCAGCTGATCATATATTACAAGGCATAGAATTTCAAAAAAAGCGCAACGCTGAGAATATAGAAGATTTAAAACTATTGCCTAAACGTACCTATCATCCTCTTGAGTTGTTCGCCATGTCCTATGGTTTATTTAACAATAATGCAAATGATAAAGGTTAGAAACAATGATGGATAGACATGAAATTTCTCGTGAAAATATATTGTCTATGGAAACCTATGCAATTGAACGCCGAGATAGACGCCGTGAAGCTGTAGCAATGAAACGCAACAGAAGAATGGAAGTTGGCCCAGTCGCAGCATTTTACTTCGAAAACTATGACACCATGTGGCATCAAGTTCATGAAATGTTATATATAGAGCGAGGTGGTGAGGAACAAATAGCAGATGAATTAGCTGCCTATAACCCATTAATTCCAAAAGGACATGAGTTAATTGCGACGGTTATGTTTGAAATTGATGATGAAGTTAGGCGTCGAAATTTTCTTGGCCGTCTGGGCGGAGTTGAGGAAACTGGGTTTTTGAAATTTGCTGATGAAAAAATCAGGGGAATAGCAGAAGCTGATCTAGATCGCACTACTGCTGAAGGTAAAGCTAGTGCCGTACAATTTTTACGCTTTCCATTTAGTCAAAGTCAGATTTCTAAATTTTCTTCTAAAGAGGTAGAAGTTATAATAGGGTTTGAGCACGCTAATTATAGCCATATGGCGGTTATGTCTCAGTCAGTACGAAAAGCATTAGTCACTGATTTTGATTAGAAAACCGGTTTAATCATGAAATTCATTAGGAAGTATGCCCCAGAGCATATTTTGTTGAATCCAACCAGTAAGTTTATAGCTTTCCAATTTTACTTTACACCACCTTTGGGTGCATTTATCTAAACTAGCTATCACTCCATATTTAACAACTGCAGTAACCTTCGAGTTTTCTCTTGGTTTTTGATAAATCCGCCCTTCTGAGTTTTTAACAATAACTGTGCGCTTATTAGATAGTAGTTTACTAGACATCCAACCAGATGTTCCATCCTTCATAATAACCTTGCGCCATGTATCGTGTTCAGCCACAATCTTGGCTGGTAAATTGGGTCTTTTGTATACCCAATCAATGGGATACCTTTTCCCTGGTCCTGTTCGTAAGTGAATTTTATCAGCTCCAAGACTGACAAATCGCGGCAAAGGCCTATTAGCTGCAGCTTGAGCATTTGCTGATAATGTTATTAAAGTTAGCTCTATAATGGAGCACATCAAAATGTAACTTAACGCTTTTTTAAATTTCAACATCATTGATACTTGGCTTATCTCCGCACAGTGGGCAATTGGGGTTATGGGGTAATTTTATAGTATGAAATGAGGTTTCTAGGGCATCATATATCAGAAAACGTCCTGCTAGGCTTTCTCCTATACCTAATATTTCTTTGATGGCTTCAGTAGCTTGAAGTGAGCCCATAACGCCAGCAATTACACCTAATATACCAGCTTCTTCACATCTAGGTACTAAGTCATCAGGAGGAGCTTCGGCAAAAACACAGCGATAACAAGCGGTCCTAACACTATCACTATGTCTAAAAGTATATAGATGTCCCTCAAATCGGAGAAGTGCTGCACTGACTAGGGGTTTTTTATGGAAATAACATAAATCATTTATTAGATATCTAGTTTCAAAGTTATCTGACCCGTCAATTATTAAGTCATACTCCTTGATTAAATCAAAAGCATTGTCGGCTTTTAAACGATAATTGTAAGTTATTACCTGAACACCTGGATTAATTGCAGCTATTGTATCTTTAGCGCTAATAACTTTCTGATCACCTACCCGATGAGTCATATGGATTATTTGGCGTTGTAAATTTGTGATATCTACCTCATCGTCATCAATTACTCCCAAAACCCCTATTCCTGCTGCAGCAAGATACATTAGTGCGGGGGCGCCTAGTCCTCCCGCTCCAACTACTAGTATTTTAGACTTTAATAATTTCTCTTGTCCCTCTTCACCAATTTCATTCATAATTAAGTGTCGAGCATATCTATGAAATTCTTGTTCTGTGAGTTCCATTTTTTTGCCTAAATAACCCTTCAAAAGTCACAATTGATAGATATATCATAGAGGAAAATGCAAATATTTTTTTTATCATTTTTTCAAACGAGGTCGCGTAACATACTTGTTTTATAACGCGCAGCCTATTTGTTTTGCCCTTTCCTGCCTCTCGCATATGATTATATGGGGCTTAAGTTGTAATAGAATATATATAGTTAACACATAATCTAAATAGAAACGCTTTCTTAATGGTATTGATAACTACTTTAGTTGGTGATGAACTGTCACCGGTTTTATCTATGTTAGAAGGCTTTTCTGATTACAGAACAAACCGTGCTATTTAATCAAAGCTGAAGCTATTCGTTCAGCCAAACGTTTAGCAACATCATTTTTAGTCATTTGAGGCCAGTTCTCTACACTATCGGCTGTTACTAAGTGTATTGTGTTATTATCACCTCCAAACGTACCTGATTCTTCAGACACGTCATTTGCCAAAAGCCAATCACACTTTTTGTCTTTAAGCTTAAGTTGTGCATTGGGAATAATATCGTGAGTTTCAGCAGCAAAGCCTATTAATAATTTTGGTCGAGTCTTTTTAGTCTTACTGATGGTAGCTAGCACGTCTGGGTTTTCTGTAATTTCTAAAACTGGAATTTTGCCATTCGATTTTTTTATTTTTTTATTAGAATTAGTTGCCATACGAAAATCAGCTACAGCTGCAGCGCATACCATAACGTCTGCTGGAAGTGCTTTCTGGCAAGCAGTTAGCATTTGTTGAGCAGTTTCAATTTTTATTACTTTTACGCCAGCTGGGTCTGGAAGGCTTGTAGGTCCTGAGATTAGAGTTGTTTTAGCTCCTTTATTAGCTAGCGCCGCAGCAATAGCATGCCCTTGTCGTCCCGATGAACGGTTGGCTATGTATCTTACAGGGTCAATAGGTTCATGGGTTGGACCGCTAGTAACCAGCGCCGTGCAATCTGCCAGAGGTGATTTTTTTCCAAAATAAATTTTAACATTTCTTAATATTTCTTCGGTGTCAGCCAAGCGACCAGGACCATATTCGCCGCACGCCATATCTCCTTCATCGGGACCAACTATCAGAACCCCTCTTTGTGAAAGGATGCTGATATTATTCTGTGTGGCTTCGTGCTGCCACATTCTAACATTCATGGCAGGGGCAATCATTACTGGTTTATCGGTAGCTAATAAAACCGTCGATGCTAGATCATTGGCTAACCCCTGTGCCATTTTCGCTAAGATGTTAGCACTAGCGGGCGCAACTAGTAACAGATCTGTCTCACGAGACAGGCTTATATGGCCCATTTCAGCTTCATCTGTTAGGGAGAATAGGTCAGTAAATACCTTGTTTTCTGTTAATGCGGCCACTGATAGAGGGGTAATAAATTTAGCACCGCCATCAGTTAAAATACACCTCACTGTCAGCCCATTTTTGCGTAAAAGCCTGATTAATTCGAGACTCTTATAGGCTGCGATGCCACCGCTTATGATAAGTAATACACTTTTTCCATGAAGCATTATAATAATTACCTAATAAAACCAGTTAGTTAACTAATTTTGAATATATTACGTAAGAATAATGTAATTACATAGCTCAAGCGGAGGTGTTTGAGCAAGTTATGAAATTTACGTATTTTTGAAGAATACGGTACGAATAATTAAAATTTAGTAAGAAATAAAATAGCGAGAAGAATTATAGCCAACCAAATAGGCCATTGTGCATTGCTTTTTTGATTTTTACTTCTATTTTTTTTAGAAGAACTATCATTGGCCTGGTAAAGTCTTTTTTCTAGTTCTGTTATTGTAGTGGGTAACCTTTCTGCCGCCCAAAAAATATTGGTTATAACTTCGGCAAAACGTGCTTCCGGTCCTCTATTTTCTATCATCCACTCTTCAATTAGAGGTTGAGCTAGTTGCCACATATTTGTATCTGGAGCTAGCTGCCGCCCAACCCCTTCCGCTAATAGCATGGTTTTTTGTAGCAGAAGTAGTTGCGGCTGTGTTTCCATATTAAATTCTTTTGTAACTTGGAATAGCTGAGATAATAGGCGCGCTACAGAGATATCTGAGGAGCTTTGGCCAAATATTGGCTCTCCAATCGCTCTAACTGCTTGTTTAAACGCTTGTTTGTCTTCGTTGGCTGGCACGTAGCCCGCGCGGAAATGCACTTCGGCAACTCGGTTATAGTCACCTGTGACAAATCCCAGCAACATATCAGCGAGATAAAACCTCGTATTTCTGTCTATTCTGCCCATTATGCCGAAGTCGACAACAGCCAAAGTCCCGTCATCCAAAATAAAGGCATTACCAGGATGCATATCTGCATGAAAATAGCCATCGCGAAATACTTGAAGAAAGAAATTTTCTGAGGCGCGTTTAACAATGCTTTCTAAGTCATGACCAGCTTCACTCAATTCTCTAAAGTTATGAATTGGTATGCCGTCTATTCTCTCGGTTGTTAAAACCCTTTGACTAGTTCTAATCCAATCAACATCGGGTACTAGGTATTTGGGGTCATTGGAAAAATTTTCAGCCAGTTCGGATGCTGCTGAAGATTCTAGGCGCAGATCCAATTCCCAGTGAACGGATTCGGAAAATGTTTCTATAACAGCAATTGGTTTAAGTCTTCGCAGTTGGGGTTGGTATTTCTCGAGCAATTTGGCTATCCATCGAAATAGATCTATGTCCTTTGCGAATGCTTCTTCTATTCCAGGTCGTAAAACTTTAACTGCCACTTTACGACCTGCGGGGGGTAAGTTATTTTTTTTGGCTATAGAAATTTCATATGACGTAAGTTTGGTGGTAGCAAAATGGACTTGAGCAATAGAAGCGGCGGCTACGGGTTTATCTTCAAAGTCATCGAATAGTTCATTTATTTTTGCTTTAAGCTCCGTTTCTATGGTTTTTCGGGCTTCTTGAGAGGAAAATGAAGGTAGGTTGTCTTGTAGAGTGGACAAATCGTTAGCAATTACTTCTCCAATGAGGTCTGGGCGCGTACTAAGCATTTGCCCAAATTTAATGAAGCTGGGACCTAATTCTTGTAGAGCAATGGACAGTCTCACACCGGGGCGCTGAGAACGTACACTGCGTTTAACCCTAAAGCCCGATAATATTTTTGCGGTTAGCACTAGGCCTGAAGTGCTAGATACCCACTCTAATGGGAATAACGCGTCGTGACTTGCTAATGTGCGCGCAATCTTCACTAGGCGAATTATATTTTTTACGAACCCAAGCATGCTAAATGTTCCTAAATTCGCCAAGCAGAGTGGATTGCTACGATTCCACCGGATAAATTTCTAAAATTTATTCGACTAAACTTAGCCTTATGGAGCATAGATACTAACTCCTCCTGTTTAGGAAATTTACGAATGCTTTCTACTAGGTAGACATATGATTCTCGGTCATTTGCAATTACCTCTCCTAGTTTTGGAAGCACAAGGAAGGAGTATTTGTCATAGAGTTCAGATATTATAGGTGAAGCAACTTGGCTAAACTCTAGACATAAAAAATGTCCCCCTGGCTTTAGCACTCGATGGGCTTCTTTTAGAGCTAGGTCTATCTCAGTTATATTCCTAAGGCCAAAAGCTATCGTATAAGCATCTACTGAGGCATCTGCGAAGGGCAAGTCTTCAGCATTTCCGCACACTAATGTAGGAATATTAGGGCCTGATATTTGTCCACTATCTATGAATTTATTGCGGCAAGTTTGTAACATATTGGCATTTATATCGCAGATTGTAACTCTAACTTTATCATCACACCTTTTAATAATTTTCTTTGCTATATCCCCTGTGCCACCAGCTACATCAATTATATCCATACCGGCTTTGGGGTTGAGCTGATCTATAAGGGATGACTTCCATAGACGGTGCACACCAAAACTCATCATGTCATTCATGAGGTCGTAGTTACTGGACACAGAATCGAAAACTGTTCTTACTTTTAGTGTTTTCTCTGCCAATGGTATTTCAGTGAACCCGAAATGTGTTGTTTGTTTTTCTTTTTTCTTTTTTTGATCTGTCATAGATTAAATATATATTAGAAAATGTTACGCTGCTGGATTATTTTTTTCGATAGTACTAATGTTTGTGCCGTAGTCATTCATCGGCTATATCTATTATTAGTTAACATAAACGCCTGGATTATTTCCCGGAATAAATATGCCTGAACTACCCGAAGTTGAAACTACCCGAAAAGGTTTACTTAAGGCCATAGAGGGGGATGTAATAAGAGGTGTTGAAATACATACTTCTGCCCTTAGGTTTCCTTTGCCAGATAATATGCACGAGCGTCTAGCAGGCTGCAAGGTTTTGGATATAGCAAGGAGAGCCAAGTATCTTTTGATTAGACTGAGTAATGGACATGAATTGCTCGTCCATCTAGGAATGAGTGGTCGCTTTCAAGTGTTTTCTCCGGGTTCAGATAAGCCACCCAGGCAAAAGCATGATCATGTTATTTTTCGAACCCGGCGTGGTTGTGAAGTTCGCTTCAATGATCCTAGACGTTTTGGGTTTATGGCCCTGCTGGCAACTACTGAGGTTAATAATCATAAATTTATACGCGATCTTGGACCGGAACCTTTAGGTAATTCCTTTAATGGGCCCGCATTAGCTGCTAAGTTATACGGGCGACGAACATCAATAAAATCAGCATTACTTAATCAGAAAATTGTTGCTGGGCTTGGAAATATCTATGTTTGTGAGGCGCTGTATCACTCTAATATATCGCCTAAAAGAGGTGCTTATACAATTCAGGGGGTTAGGGCAGAGAGATTAGCCGCTTCTATTAAACATGTATTGTTGTTAGCTATCTCTGCCGGTGGATCCTCTTTGCGCGATTTTCGGCATGCCGATGGGGGGTTAGGATATTTTCAGCATCAGTTTGCTGTTTATGGACGGGAACGAGAATATTGTCCTCGCTGTGAAATAACTGACAGATTAGAAGGTTGTATACAGCGTATTTCGCAAAGTGGAAGATCCACTTTTTTTTGTTCTCAATGGCAACGTTAAACCTAAAGTGAGCCTAATATATGCTATGGTTTTTGAATAAAAAATTATATACGATTATAGTTAGTTTTTTTTTGCTGACTTTTCTTGTAATTCCCTTACAGGCTTTGGGCCAAAAGTACTTATCTTTTGTTGCGGACCTACCCTTGCCACCTGGTTTCGTTGAAGAAGTAGATGCGAGCTTAAGCTTTAATAAGTTGGAGGGCCGTATTGTTGAAGCTAAAGCACGAGGGAATTCTTCAAAAAATGCAGTCGTTTCTTTCTATAATACTACATTGCCTAGGTTGGGGTGGAAAAAATATAATACTAGTGGTGCTCTTAATAGCTGGTTACGCGCCGGGGAAGTTCTAGAAATTGTGTCTAAAGAGAAAAATAATATTTTGATAGTGAAGTTTTCTATCACGCCTAAATAATATTAATAATTTATCACACTCAGGATGGGGTGCAACTAAGGACGGTTTGGTTATGAGTTATGAAAACATTAAAACTGAAATACAAGAGCATGTTGGAATTATAACATTGGATAGGCCAGAGGCACTAAATGCACTTTGTGCTGATTTAATTTCTGAGTTAGGAAACGCCTTAGATGCTTTTGAAGCTAATGATGATATTGGTTGCATAGTGCTCACTGGTTCAGAGAAGGCTTTTGCTGCTGGAGCTGATATTAAGGAAATGGAGAAAAAAACTTTCATTAGTGCCTATATGGAAGATTTCATTACTGGTGATTGGGAAAAAGTAAGTAATTGTCGTAAGCCAATTATCGCAGCAGTGGCCGGTTTTGCATTGGGTGGTGGTTGTGAACTTGCAATGATGTGTGACTTTATAATTGCTGCGGACAATGCAAAGTTTGGACAACCAGAAATAACTCTTGGGACAATACCAGGGGCTGGTGGAACGCAGAGGCTTACCCGTCTGGTCGGCAAGTCTAAAGCTATGGAAATGGTCTTGTCTGGTAGAATGATGGATTCTGAAGAAGCCGAAAGGTCTGGTTTGATTAGCCGTGTGGTGCCTTTGGCGAATTTAATGGAGGATGCAGTCAAAACCGCCGGTCTTATCGCTAGTATGTCTCGACCTATTACTTATTTGGCAAAAGATTCTGTTAACCAGGCTTATGAGGTATCCTTGGCTGCGGGAATTCATTACGAGCGCCGATTATTTCATTCAACTTTTGCTTCATACGATCAAAAAGAAGGTATGGCAGCCTTTATCGCTAAAAAGCGTCCAAATTTTAAAAATAGATAGAAATAAAAAGATTGCATTTTCACTAGTGGTCTTGACGCAATAGGGAAGCCCCGTTATAAGCCGCGCCGCAGTCTACATGAAAGAAGAATTGATATTATGGCACATCATGCATCGGCGAAACAAAGAATTCGTCGCAATGAAAGACGTACATTAATTAACCGAAATCGTGTTAGCCGTATTCGGACACACGTTAAAAAGGTTGAACAAGCTATTGAAAATGGTGACCGTGGAGACGCTGTTGAGGCATTTCGGGCGGCTCAACCTGAATTACATCGCGGAGTAACGAAAGGTGTTCTAAAAAAGAATACTGTTAACCGACGCTTGTCCAGGTTATCGGCTCGTATTAAGGTTATGTCGTAAGCGATTGTAGATTATATATTTTGTGTGAAGCCGCGCCCTCGGAGCGCGGCTTTATTTTTGCAAAAAATAAAAAAAAAAACAATTTTTTTCTTCAAAACTTGCTTAGAGTTGTTGCGGCCTGAGCCTGTGGTATGTATGGTAGTCCTCGCTCTTGGGCCAATAAATATAATAATTATATAATATTCATTACTAACTCGACTCACTTATTAATTATGGTGATTAGATTGTTTAATAAAACTAAGTAATAAAACCTACCCTGGTGTCAAATTGAAGTAACGGTAATAAAAAGTTAAGTAAAAGTTAAGTAAAGCAGTCTAGTAATAAAAACCTTATTTTTGTTGGTTTATTTGGAGAATTGTTCTCCGGTTTTTACGGATTGTTAAATGAGTGTGTTGCCAACTTAGGGTAAGCTAAAGACAAGTAGTCTTTCACTTGCTGGCAGGCGTTTTGGGGAGAGAGCATTTGAGTACCGGATATTACCATCACAGAAGACTATTCCAAGATTGGCCCGATAAAGTTGTTTTTGCTAATGATTGCTTAATCCAAAAATGTGGTTCTGTTATAAATAGTTCGTTTAATAAAAATACTCAGTGTTTGACATGGTAGATCATTGGGAAAATTCTAATTCAACCTTGGCTGAACAATGGGCCAGTGTAAGAGGTCAACTGCGTGCAGAGGTTGGGGACGCTGCGTTTAATAGTTGGTTAAAACCACTAACTCTGGGCGAAATTCTAGGCAGCCGATTGCGTATTACTGTTCCGACGAGGTTTATGCGGGACTGGATAGAGCAGAATTATGGGGATAGATTAACTGAGCTCTGGCAGGAGAAAAATTCTGGTGTAACTGAGGTAGAGATAATTGTTGAGCCGATTAGTACCTTGATAAAAACGCCTAGTTTGGCAGGTCGTGATAAAGATGGAGGCAATCAAAGTCTAACAGCTATTCCTCTTTCAGATCAGGGTGATAATAATGGAGAGGGTAATTTAGAGCAGTCTGACACAAAAAACGTTACTGATTTGTTGGATAAGCGATTTACTTTCAAAAATTTTATCGTTGGGCGTACTAATGAATTAGCTCATGCTGCTGCTAGAAGGGCAGCGGAATCAGATAGCGTTCAATTTAATCCCTTATTTTTATTTGGGGGTGTGGGATTAGGTAAAACGCATCTGATGCACGCTATAGCTTGGCATATAACTAGTGAAAACCCTGGGCGAAGGGTCTTGTATATGTCAGCTGAGAAATTTATGTACCAGTTTGTAAGGGCATTGAGATTTCGAACCACTATGGATTTTAAGGAGCAATTTCGTTCGGTTGATGTTTTAATGATCGATGATATTCAGTTCATTTGTGGAAAAGATTCTACACAAGAAGAATTCTTTCATACATTTAACGCTTTAGTTGATCAAAACCGTCAAATAGTTGTATCAGCTGATAAGTCACCATCAGATCTTGAGGGCATGGAGGAACGCCTGCGTTCAAGGTTAGGATGTGGGTTGGTTGCTGACATACACCCAACAGATTATGAATTACGTTTGGGGATTCTTAAGGATAAGGCAGAGAGATTGGGGGCTAAGTTGCCTGATAAGGTGGTGGAGTTTCTTGCTCACAAGATTAACTCTAACGTTCGTGAATTAGAGGGTGCACTTAATCGCATTGTTGCTCAATCGACCTTGGTTGGCGATGCGGTTACATTAGAGGTGACCCAGGAAATATTACGTGATCTCCTTAGGGCTAATGATAGGCGAATTACGATTGAAGAAATACAAAAGTGCGTAGCTGAGCATTTTAATGTAAGATTGGTAGATATGCACTCTGCGCGTCGAGCTAGAGCGGTAGCAAGGCCGAGGCAGGTCGCAATGTATTTATCTAAGCAATTAACTGCGCGCTCTTTGCCTGAGATTGGGCGCAAATTTGGTGGAAGAGACCACACTACTGTTATGCATGCCGTTAAAAAAGTAGAAGAACTTCGAACATTGGATAGCAGTTTTCATGAAGATGTTGAATTGTTACGGCGTATGCTAGAAATTTAGTTAGATTACATTATCTATCAAATTTAATGATATATTTACAAAAGCTAATTAGAATTGTTCTTTCTTAAATTAGTATGATTTCACTGTCGAATCATTCTTTTACTGCTATAATAAAGTAGCATTTGTTTTAATTTATGTAGTGTATAAACAATAGCTGTATTTGCTTCAAAGGCTTAGGTTTTTAAGGGCAATTAATTAGGCAAATATAGCTTTTATACTAACTAGTTTTATAGCCCTCTTTAGGTCGGAGAGCGGCAAAAAGAGTTTGAGAAAGACAATGAAGCTGACGATCGAACGATCTACCTTACTAAAAGCACTAGCTCATGTGCAGAGTGTTGTTGAAAGACGTAATACGATACCAATTTTAGCTAACGTATTGTTAGATGCAACTGATGGATCTCTAACTTTAACAGCCACAGACATGGACCTAGCTATAAACGAAAAAATAGGCGCTGATGTTAGCGTTAAGGGTGCGAGTACAGCTCCAGCTCATACTCTTTATGATATTGTTCGTAAACTCGCTGATGGATCACAGGTCGAAATAGAAACTGATGCGGCGGAAGGAAAGCTATTGATAAACTCAGGTAGGTCTCGCTTTAGCTTAAGCACCTTGCCTACTGAGGATTTTCCAATTCTTACAGGCGGTGACCTTCCAGTTGTTTTTTCTATACCGGCTGATGAACTGCGCGCGGTAATAGATCGCACAAGGTTTGCAATATCCACTGAAGAAACCCGTTATTATTTAAACGGTATATATCTTCATTCAGTTGACATGGGTGACAAAAAATTTCTAAGAGCTGTTGCGACTGATGGGCATAGGCTAGCAAGGGTTGAAATGCCGTTACCAGTTGGGGCAGAAAATATGACTGGGGTGATTCTACCTCGCAAGGCAATCACTGAGGTGCGTAAGTTAATTGACGAGACATTAGAAAATATAGATGTGGCCCTCAGTGAAACTAGAATTCGTATAGAATTTGATGATGTTATTCTTACTTCTAAGCTAATTGATGGTACATTCCCCGATTATGAACGTGTTATTCCAACTGATAATGATAAAATATTACTAGTAAATAGCGATGTCTTTGCGGATGCAGTTGATCGTGTGTCCACCATATCTTCAGAAAAAAGCCGTTCAATAAAATTGGTTGTAAGCCCTGGAACATTAACTTTGTCCGCGACCAGTACTGATAATGGAAGTGCCATAGAAGAACTCGAAGTTAGTTATTCTGAAGATGATATGGAGATTGGCTTTAATTCTAAATATCTACTTGATATTACTGCACAAATTGAAGGGGATAATGCTCAATTTGTCCTTGCTGATCCCGCATCCCCTACGATTGTTCGTGATTCCAGTGATGATAGAGCGTTATACGTTCTAATGCCGATGCGAGTGTGAGTAAATCAGCCCTCAGTCAGGTCGGTGAATTACAGCAGGGCAATCCTCTGCAAGAAGTATCTAATTTACCAATAAATGGTTTAAAATCGGCTATTCGGCGTCTTGACCTTAATAATTTTCGTAATTATCGCTCCTTGAGATTTGAATTGGATGATAAACCTGTCGTGCTAACGGGAAATAACGGGGCTGGTAAAACTAATATTATGGAAGCTCTGTCATTTTTGGCGCCAGGTAGAGGTTTGCGCCACGCCGCACTAGGGGATATTGCATTTATCGGTAATCAAACCGCTGCTGATAGTTGGGCTGTGGCGGTCCAATTGGACTCAAGAAATGGATTGCTGAAGCTTGGTACCGGTGTAGAATACCTAAAATCACGCGATCAACGAGTGCGGAGAGTTATAAGTGTCGATGGCGTGGTAACAAAAGGTCACTCCCAGCTTACTAAACACTTAAGTATGGTCTGGCTAACCCCAGAGATGGATCGTTTGTTTATGGAGGGCTCTTCAGGAAGACGAAGGTTTATTGACCGTATAGTTTTTGGCTTTGATTCTGAGCATGCTAGTAGGCTTGCATCATATGAGCAAGCATTACGAGCTCGCCAACGTTTATTGAAAGAGAACTCTAGTGATAATGTTTGGCTTTCGGTTTTAGAAGACACCATTGCATCTAATGGTGTAGCTTTAAGCGCCGCGCGAAAAGATGTTGTGACTAGGCTTAACGCAGCATTATCGTTTCGTAGGGAAAAAACAGGTGTTCAATTTCCCAGCGCATCACTGGAGGTTTTTGGAGAAATAGATACGCTCCTTAGAACAAATCCGGCACTGGCTGTCGAAGACCGACTTAGAGCTCTAATGTCCAGTAGCCGGCAAAGTGATAGAGCCAGCGGTCGTACTGAGCATGGTCCTCACCGTAGCGACTTGTTGGTCGTTAATACAGATAAAAACATGCCAGCTGAAAAATGCTCTACTGGTGAACAAAAAGCACTTTTAATTGCTATTGTTTTAGCTTATGCCCATTTATTAACTATAGATCGTCAAGCAACACCCATAATATTACTTGATGAGGTGGCTGCGCATCTTGATGAAAAACGCCGGTCCGCTTTAGCAGAAAATATAAAGAACCTTGGTATTCAGGCTTGGTTAACAGGTACTGATGAAAGTCTTTTTGAGAGTTTTGGTGGTTCGGCGCAATACTTTAAAGTTGCCGATGCCACAGTTAGTTTGTCTGGTGGTGGACAAAATAATATATATCTAAAGGGAACCGGATCGGATGACGGATACACCAGAATTAGATGATTTAGATACTGTCGCTAAAATTATCTCTGACGAAGAATATGGAGCGGATTCTATAAAGGTGTTAAGAGGACTTGATGCTGTCCGCAAACGCCCAGGTATGTATATTGGTGATACTGATGATGGTTCGGGTTTGCATCATATGGTGTATGAGGTGGTTGATAATTCAATTGATGAGGCGTTAGCTGGCCACTGTGATACGATACAAGTAACTCTTAATCCTGACGGCTCAGTCACTGTTGCTGATAATGGGCGCGGTATCCCAACAGATCTTCATGATGAAGAAGGGGTTTCTGCCGCACAAGTGATAATGACTCAACTACACGCTGGAGGGAAATTTGATCAAAATTCATATAAAGTCTCTGGTGGACTGCATGGAGTAGGTGTTTCAGTTGTAAATGCGCTCTCTAGCAAGCTCGAGTTACGAATATGGCGTAATGGAAACGAGCACGTTATGGTGTATCACGACGGTGTTCCGGATTCAGATTTAGAGATAGTTGGCTCAGCCCCTGAAGAAATAAATTCTAGTGGCACAAAAAATCTACGTACTGGTACTGAAATAACGTTCCTACCATCTACAGAAACTTTTAGCAGCGTAGTCTTTGTTTTAGATACCCTAGAGCATAGGTTGCGAGAGCTCGCATTTTTGAATTCGGGGGTTGTATTAATTCTTAACGATAACCGTGGTGTTGAAGAAAAAAGCATTGAAATGCACTATGAAGGCGGTTTGAAAGCTTATGTAGAATACCTTGATCGCAATAAAGCATCATTAAGTGGCGATATTGTGCATTTAGTTAGCGAGCGAGATGATGTCGTAATTGAAGTAGCGATGCAGTGGAATGATAGCTACCATGAAACAGTATTGTGCTTTACTAATAATATACCTCAACGGGATGGTGGCACTCATTTAGCTGGTTTAAGAGGGGCGTTAACAAGAACCATTAATAATTATTCACAGTCCAGTGGTTTAGCCAAACGTGCTAAACTATCACTTACCGGTGATGATGCTCGTGAAGGGTTAACGTGTGTTCTTTCTGCTAAGGTTCCAGATCCAAAATTCTCATCACAAACGAAAGATAAGTTAGTTTCCTCCGAGGTTAGACAGATTGTAGAATCAATTGTTGGGGACAAACTTAGCCAGTGGTTTGAGGAGCATCCTAACGAGGCCCGAGCCGTTATTGACAAAATAATAGAAGCTGCTGCAGCAAGGGAGGCGGCTCGAAAGGCACGTGAGTTAACGAGGCGAAAGGGCGCTTTAGATATTGCTTCTTTGCCAGGTAAATTGGCGGACTGTCAGGAGAGAGATCCATCTAAGTCTGAATTATTTCTAGTTGAGGGTGATAGTGCTGGTGGCTCTGCTAAGCAAGGTCGAGAACGCAAATATCAGGCGATTTTGCCACTTAAGGGCAAAATTCTTAATGTAGAACGTGCTCGTTTCGATAAAATGTTGTCGTCGGTAGAAATTGGAACTTTGATTACCGCATTAGGCACGGGAATACGTGAAGATTTTAATATTGAAAAGCTACGTTATCATAAAATTATTATAATGACTGATGCAGATGTTGATGGTTCACATATAAGAACACTATTACTGACGTTTTTCTATAGACAGATGCCAGAGTTAATTGAAGAAGGACATTTATATATAGCGCAACCCCCACTTTTTCAGGTGTCTCGGGGCAAATCAGCGGTTTATTTAAAAGATGAACCTGCATTAGAAAACCATTTAATTGAATCAGGAATTAGTGAGGTTGTATTAGCATTGCCTGATGGGGATCAGAGGGGTGGTGAAGACCTACAAATAATGTTGAATACGGCAAGGGAAGTGCGCAGTTTAATGAGACCATTGACTCAACATTTGCCTAATTCAGCAGTAGTTGAGCAGGCCGCTATAGCGGGGGCACTCGATCCTGAGGTTTTGGCTAACCCGGAAAACTCTAGAGGTGCTGCTGAATATATATCCCTTCGTCTTGATGCGCTCTCGCCTCCTCTAGAAAGGGGTTGGCAGGGAACGGTTGATACAAACGGTGGTTTAGCATTCAGTCGATCTTTACGTGGGGTGCCCGAGCGCTTAGTTGTTGATCAAAAAATAATAAACTCTTCGGAAGCTCGAGGTTTAAATTCTTTGCGAGAAGAGTTGCAGAAGGATTATATGCGCCATCTAACACTTGTCACTAAAGATAAAGAGTATCCTATAACTGGTCCTATTTCTTTACTAAACGCGGTCTTAGACATAGGACGAAAAGGCCTATCCATATCTCGTTATAAAGGACTTGGTGAAATGAATCCGGAACAATTGTGGGAGACTACTCTAGATGTTGAGGCTCGTTCTCTTTTGCAAGTGCGGGTAGCTCAGGCAGAATCTGCTAAAGATCTGTTTACTACATTGATGGGAGATGAAGTTGAACCTCGCCGAGAGTTTATACAGCAGAATGCTCTGAAGGTGGCTAACCTAGATATTTAAAGCCTATTTTTATATGGTTAAACAAAAGCGCTCTGATAATCTAAAGAACTAAATTTAAATATAAGAGTGAGAATGGCTTAGGGTATATTGGCCTTTTTTAATAAAACTATCAATCTTGTAGCGCGGTTTATAAAATGGACTGTGGTTATAGTGATTTGGGGTGTGCTTATTAGCGCACTGGCTGTAGTTTATTTTGCTTGGGACTTGCCGTCTATTGATGGCCTTAGCAGCACTTCAGCAAAAATGCGAAGACCAGGTGTAATAATTACTGATGCTGAGGGTGGGCGTTTAGCTTCTTATGGAGATCTTTATGGAAGTCTTTTAGATGTTAAAGAACTTCCTCTCCACTTGGTGCAGGCCGTCGTTGCGATAGAAGACCAGCGCTTTTTTAGACATAGAGGGTTTGATGGTCGGGGTTTAATAAGAGCTATGACCGTTAACTTGCGCAAGGGTCGGTTCGTCCAAGGGGGATCAACTTTAACTCAACAACTTGCAAAAAACCTATTTCTTACACCAGAGCGCACTATTGATCGTAAAATTAAGGAGCTAATTCTAGCATTTTGGCTTGAACATAATTTTACAAAAGAGGATTTGCTTTCTATTTACTTAAATCGAGTTTATCTAGGTTCCGGGACTTATGGGGTAGAGGCGGCCTCTCAAAGGTATTTTGGAATATCTGCTCGAGATTTAGATGTTTATCAATCTGCAATTCTTGCCGGTCTTTTGAAAGCCCCGTCTAGGCTAAACCCCGCCTATAATCTGGAGGCAGCAATAGGCAGGGCGAATATAGTTTTGTCTAAAATGGTTGAGCAGGGGCTTTTGCCTAATTCATTTGTAGATAAATTAAATATAAAAACTGTTTCTCAGGGATTTGTATTAAATAATCAGAAACACTTATCTAAAGATATGGAAAGATCTGAATATAGCAGGCGTTATTTTGCTGACTGGGTACTTGACAGTGCGGTAGCTATAGCAAGCAACAGGAGCAGTGACCTCACTGTTTATACTACTTTAAGCCCCCACCTTCAAAGACTAGCATATAAAGTCATTAAACAAATAGATATTGAGTCCCAAGTAGCATTGGTTGCAATGACCCCGCAAGGCAGAGTTTGCGCTATGATTGGTGGCCGTAATTACAAAAAAAGCCAGTTTAATAGGGCAACTCAAGCTTATCGGCAGCCAGGTTCTGCCTTTAAACCAATTGTGTATCTACCTGCGGTTGAGGCGGGGATGAAACCAGACACAATTGTTTTGGATGCACCAATAACAGTTGATGGTTGGTCGCCTAGAAATTTCTCGGGTAGATTTTACGGTAAAGTATCACTTCTTGATGCAGTTGCGCGTTCAATTAATTCAACGGCTGTAAGGGTTGCTGAAGACATTGGACGAGATAATATCTTAAAGGCTGCGCGTCGCTTAGGTATTACATCAGAACTTACAAGCCATCCCTCACTATCACTGGGGACTGGTGAAGTAACACTACTTGAGCTCACTGCTGCTTATGCGGTATTCGCTAATGGTGGTAGGGCTGTTTTGCCTTATGGTTTAGTTGAGGTTAGGTCAGGCGAACAAAGACTATATCACAGAAGAAAATTATCTAGTCACCAAGTTATAAATTCTAAGTATGTTGATGTCATGGAAACACTGTTACGTGCCGTTATTCAAAAAGGTACAGGTCGTGCAGCAAACTTTGGTTATATGGCAGCAGGCAAGTCGGGAACAAGTCAGCAATCGCGAGATGCCTGGTTTATTGGGTATACGGATAAACTCGTAACGGGAGTATGGCTAGGTAACGATAATAATAGCCCTATGAAACAAAAACGAGGGAGATCCATCACAGGAGGAGGTATTCCAGCCGAAATTTGGAAAACCTTTATGAGTGCTGCCCATGAAGCGCTGCCACTAACTTGTAAGTAAACAAACTTTTTAGGCTAATAATACGTAAGTTGCTGAGCAAGCTAATATAAGCAAGGCTATATTTCTAAAAACACGCTCAGACGAATATGGAAAAATTAAGGAGCCAATAAAAATTCCAACAATAAATGAAGGTACTAATAAGGCTGTACGCCAAATAACATATTGATTGAAAAGCCCTAGTAAATAATAAGTTACTGCTAAGCCAATTAAGACAATAGTAAAATAACCTATCATATTGGCGCGTAAAGTTGTTGGTTTATCCTCGCCCGCCATTAAGTAGAGAATTACGGGGGGGCCTCCTATTCCAGTTGCGCCAGAAAGTAACCCACTCATAGCCCCAACAAGACCACTTATGATTGATGTCCGTTTACCTTTATAACGCCAACCTGACCATAAAGTTATTACAAGAATGAGAACGGCAATCGCCACAATGCGACGGATTATATCGCTAGGTAGAATGATTAATAGCCAAGAACCAGCTGGTATTATTAGTAACGCTGGAATTCCTAATAGCCACACCAGCTTCCATTGTGCGTTGGGAATTGCCCTGGGAGTTAGTTGTATTGCTGGAACGAACTCGATTAATGCAGCTATAGGTATACCAATTGTTGGGCCCCAAAGTAGACTTAATATAGGAGCATTGATCATTGCAGACCCAAAACCCGCGAAACCTCTGATAAGTCCTGCAGTCAATAAAGTTATTGATGCGATGGCAAGGTCTATGTTCCAAATACCAGATGGTAATAAATTGATTGTTTCGTTCATGCTAAACCAGTTGAATTATTGGCCCACCTGCCTCTTCGGCGTCATTAGGGTCGTGAGTAACAAGTAAAGTGGGAAGATTATTTTTACGCACATGTCTATATACAAAAGAACGAAAGCGAATTTTTAAATCCAGGTCTAATTTTGAGAATGGTTCATCTAGCAAAAGGGCATTCGGCTGAGAAAGTAATGTTCGCATAACTGCTATACGACCTTTTTGACCGCCGGATAAAGTATTAGGATCTTGATTTTCCATACCTCTTAATCCAGCCTCGCTAAGTGCTTTTTGTACCATGTTCTGTCGTTTACGCCGGCCAACAATAGATGATGGTATGCCAAAAGATAAATTTTCTCCTACAGACATATGGGGAAATAATAAATCATCTTGGAATAATATCCCAATATTTCGTTCTTCAGGAGGCTTGTCTAATATGGTTTTACCACCGAGATGTATTTGGCCACATGTGCTGAAGTCATTTGATATAGTTCCGCATATAAAAGACAAAAGAGATGATTTACCGCAACCACTGGGGCCCATAACGCTAACAATACTTCCTTGTGGGATTTTTATATTCAGTTTTTCGAATAGTTTATACCCATTTATAGATATACCTACTTCTTTTAACTCAAGAAGTCCTTCAGGTTTTATGTTATTAGTATCTAATTTCATCAATATGTTTACTTAAAAAAACAGGAAGAGTTTAATGAGAAAATTTGTTTATATTTAGTAGTATAATATAGCCTCTTATGCCAATTTATAGTGGTTGTTTTTGAATCTATGTTCCTGCCTGCTTTTTACCTCAGTAAAACGGAACGTTAGTATATGTTCTGTAGCCTGAGGAAGTAAGTCACATGACTGATACATCAATAAGAAAAAAAATGTTTCGATGGACGCCATTATTGTTATTGATTGTGCTAGGGGCTCTATGGGGGGGGAACCCTTCCTTCTCTAAAGGTTTAGCAATTGCCGGGGTATCGCCATTCTCAGTTGTGTTTTGGCAGACTCTTGGGGCTGGTTTAATATTACTTATTGTTTGTTTAGTGCGACGAACAAAGCTAAGGTTTGGGGCTAAGCATTTAATTTATTTTGGATTTATGGGTATTGTAGGTATCGATGTTTCATATGCAATATTAGTGTATACTGTGGAGCATTTATCAGTAGGTTATGTTTCTGTTTTAATACTTTTCTCACCGTTGCTTACCTACACCATTGCTTTAATGTTTAGAATGGAACCAATCGTAAAAAGCCGTGCAGCAGGTATTGTAATTGGTCTAGCTGGAGCTGCCGTACTTGTCGTTCCTGAAGGTAGTTTACCTTCTCGTGATTTATTGCCATTAGCACTTCTAGCTTTTATTACACCTTTAGGTTATGCAGCTGCGAATGTTTTTGCAGATCTCGCTCGTCCACCTAATTCTGACAATGTTGCGCTAGCGATGGGTACAATGTTTGCAGCAGCTCTGGGAGCGCTTATTGGAAGCTTATTAGATGATAGTTTTTATCCAATATGGGAAAACATAGGTCATACTGAGACGCTACTAGCTTTTTTTGCGCTTTCGACCTCAGTGGCATTTTTAATATTTTACGCGATAATAAAAATGTCTGGAGCTGTTTATCTTGGGCAAGTTGGGTATCTCGGTACTGTATTTGGTGTTTGCTGGGGAATTTTATTCTTTGCTGAGAAACCAAGTGTTTGGTTATGGTTAGCGGCTATATTAGTAGCCATTGGGGTTGGTTTAGTTAATCTGGGAAAGGGGTCCCATGATGAAAACATTTCTAGCGAAACTTAACTAAAAGCTTCATAACACCACATGCATGATATTTTCTAAAATGAAGTACCGATTTGAAACCTCACCGGGTCTTTCTAAGCCTTTTTTGCCTCTGCTTCTACTTTTAGCCTTGGGGTCTTTATGGGGCTTAAGTCCTGCTTTTACCAAATTTCTGGCTTTAGAAGGAATTTCTCCTATTGGAGCAGTGTTTTGGCAAACTTTAATAGCGGGTACAGGGTTATTAATGATAATTCTGATTAGGGGGGTTAAGGTTAAATTCAACCAACGTTATGTAAGTTATTTTGCTATAATGGGTTCGGTTGGCATAGCACTGCCTAACTCTAATATGGTTTTTGTAGTTGAACATATACCTGCGGGCTTGATGTCAGTTATAATAGTTACTGCTCCTGTTATTACTTATATAGTTGCCGTAATAATCCGTCTGGAAAAATTAGATGCTTGCAGGGCAGCTGGGGTATTATTAGGTCTTATAGGAGTAGGAGTTCTAGTGCTGCCGCGAGGCAGTTTGCCATCTGCTGATATGTTGCCTTATGCATTACTTGCTTTTATTACTCCTACGGCCTGGGCCCTTACTAATGTATACGCAGAGGCAGCGAGGCCAATGGAAGCTGATTCTATGGTTTTAGCGATGGGGACTATGTTCTCTGCTTCAATAACTGCCTTGGTTGCTTCTATTGCAACCAACACTTTTCATCCAATCTGGCTAGATTTTAACGTGGGTGATCAAGCCTTGATCGCTTATGGTTTAATTACGGTATGCACCTTCTTCTTGTATTTTACTGTCGTATCAATGTCTGGTGCTGTTTATTTGGCTCAGGTTGGCTATATTACCACACTAATGGGGCTTGGTTGGGGGGCCTGGTTTTATGGTGAAGAGCCAAGTGCCTGGTTGTGGATAGCAGTGGTTCTTGTTTTCGCCGGCTTAATGTTAGTAAATTTTGGTAAACGCAGAAATAAAATATAATTTTTTTTATTTATAACCAGAAAAGTTGAAAGATTGATTATGTATGATGGACCTATAATTGATACTCATCATCATCTGTGGGAAGTAAAAAATTATCCTTGGTTATTAGCTCCTACCTCTCCTAAAATATTTGCTGATACCTATGAAGAATTACAGCAAGACTATCTTATTGAAGATTTAATATCTGATTTTGGAGTCTATAATATTACTAAGTCAGTACATGTACAGGCTCATTATGATAGTTCAGATCCTGTGGGAGAAACAAAATGGCTGCAATCTATAGCTGACAAACATGGCTTTCCGCATGCTATAGCAGGATACGCCAAGCTTTCGGACCCTTTGGTAGAAGAAGTACTTTCTGCTCATTGTCTCTACCCAAATTTTAGGGCGGTTCGAGATGTTGTTTACTGGGAAGAAAACAATCCGGTTAGGCAAGCAGTGGACCGACCTGATTTCTGTTTAAGTAATGATTATCGCTATGGGGTTTCTCTACTAGAAAAATATGGAATAACACTAGAATTGCAGGGTTTTCCCAATCAATTTACCCACTTTTCTGAACTGGTTTCTGATAATCCAGGGGTAAATTTTTGCTTAGTACATGGAGGTCTATTAACCAGTGATGATGATAATATATTTGAAAAATGGAAAGTGGCCTTATTACCTCTAGTAAATCATGAAAACGTATTTATTAAATGTTCTGCTACTCAGCTTTTTAGTTTTGGTGGGGTGAGCCGTTCTCAAAATCAGATTTCTCGACAATATAACACGCTATTAGACCTATTTGGAGCCAACCGTTGTTTCTTCGGTAGTAACTTTCCGGTTGAGAAACTTAAATCGACTTATAGCGATATGATGAATATCTACATGGAGGCTGTAAAGAACCGACCTGAAGAAGAGCAAAGCGCCTTTTTTCATAATACAGCAGAGCGATTTTATCGTCTTTAGTATTGTCATAGATGTTATGATTTCGGTATGGAGAAGTTTGCCTCTGAAAGACGCTTACTTGCTTTTGCGAGATCAGCTGAAGTTGTTTGCAGGAAAGGGGGGCGTGCAGTTCTCCATCCTGTATCTCCAAAAGTTTTTTCTAAGTAAGCCTTCATTGCAGGAATGGTGGCCATTCCACTAAATGCATTTCTTAAGCGCGTAAGATGTATTTGCTCTTTATCCGCGTCGCTTTCTTTCCAGTTTTTATAGACTCTTCCAGCATAGGGAGCTGATATGTTTACCGTAGCTGAAATGCAGCCTACTCCCCCAAGGCGAAGAGCAGGAACAAGAAACTCTTCTGAACCTGGGAATAAACGAAAAGTGGGTAATTCTTTAAGAATTTTTTTCATTCGTGGCCAGTCTCCTGAACTATCTTTCATACCTACAATTGTATCTGGAAATGTTTTATGAAGTTTGGCAACTAACTCAATAGGTAATTCGAAACCAACCTGTTGAGGAAAGTTGTATAAGTAAATTTTTAGTTCTGGATCGTTAATCTTATCTACAATGTTAGCAAAAGCCGAAAATAATCCTTCCATGCTTGGTTTTTTATAATAAAACGGAGGTAACATTAATACCCCACCTGCCCCACATTCTAGAGCGCGCTTAGTGAGGGTTATAGTATCTGGAAAAGCACAGCAACCAACACCTGCTATCAATTTATTACCAGAAATACCTGCATCAGCAAGAGACTCTAGAATTGATAATCTTTCGTCTATACTTAGTGAGTTTGCTTCTCCCGTAGTGCCTAAAGGGGCTATTCCATCACAGCCATTGTCTAGAAGCCAATTACAATGTTTTATAAATAGCTTAAGATTAAGAGATAGATCAATATTCATGGGGGTTAGCGCGGCAGCATAGATGCCAGTAGGCTGAGTTTGTTTATTCATTTAGTCTTTACCTATTATTCTTCTAAAACATTCAAATGAGTTTGATTTTATTATGGCTTTTTCTTCCTTAAGGGAGGAGCTCCGGGCGAGTTTTTGTTATTAAGCCAATTAACAATATGGTCCTCAATGTCCTCAATAAGTTCTTCGTTTATAGCTTGATTCCTTATGGAAATCCCTGCCTCATGCACAGAATGACTATTGCCAGATATAAGCGGATGCCACCAGTATAGGGTTTTACCTTCGGCTAACAACCTATATGCGCAAGTCTGAGGCATCCAGTCTAACTCACCTGCATTTTGGGCTGTAAGTTCAACGCAATCAGGAACATTTGTTGATCGGTTTTTATAATCAGTACATTGACATGTGTTGAGATCGAGATACTTACAAGACACATTAGTAAGAGCAGTTTGGTTGCTTTCAATATCTTTGAGTTTGTGCAGACAGCATTGTCCACATCTATCACAAAGAGATTCCCACTCTTGATTATTCATCTCATCGAGTGTTTTAGTTTTCCAAAACGGGTTTTTATTCATGAAAGTATATTCATCAAATAGAATCTCAAAGTTATAGCTTCATAAGACTTATCAGAAAACGGGAGTACATTTTCTAATTGCCATATAATTTTTTGTATCATCCTAAAAACTATTATATAGAAAGCAATGTTTTTTGTAAGAATACTTGACCTTAAACTTCTAATGTAGAAACACTTATTATATGTGGTTAAGAATTTTAATAATGATTTTATCATTTTTAGGCTCGTCAACAGAAGTGCTCTTGGCGGGTACCGAGATTTTTCAAGAGGATCCGGTGATTGTTGCTACCTACGAAAATAGACCTAATGAGTTAAGAGACCTTATGGTAAGAAGGGCGTCCACCAGTCGTACTGACCAAGATGGAAAAACAGCTCTTATATGGGGAGCTATACAGGGATCTTATGCAGCTATAGAAGTGTTAATTGAATTTAAGACAAGGGCAGATATTACAGATGTCTTAGGAAATAGTGCATTATACTATGCGTCAGGTAACGGGCATTTCGATGTAGTGGAATTACTATTAGAAGTTGATAAGCTTATTGATAGGGAAAACCTCGATGGCCGAACCGCATTAATGAATGCAGTGGAGAAGAATCAAACTGAAATTGTGCTATTATTAATAGAACATGGCGCAAATATAGAGCATACAGACTTCACTGGTCGATCGGTTTTGGATGTGGCTAAGAATAGTCGTTCTCGAAGGCTGGTAAAGGTTATCGAGGAGGCTTACGCTAATTAGATTTTGCATGAAATAAAGGTAACTGGTCTTGGAGATAAAAAATTATTAATATCCTTTGTTTCAGATAAATTTTTAGCTTTTCAATAAAGCTAACATAGCTGTGTGATCCGCCTCTAATACACTCTCAGATGTTACATGATGATTTATATGAAATACTGCCCATGCACCGTTTGGATGACTTTCAGTTGGCTCAAAGTAGTCGAGGCGAGTGATTGAACAGTTATCTATTTGGCATGACAAAGCTACTTCTGGGTCAAGATTTAATGCACATCCGATTGCTGCACGAATTACACCTCCATGTCCGACGGATATTATATTTTCCCCAGCATATATTTTGGTTAACTTCTTAATAACAATAGATACTCTTTGCATTAAATCGTTAAAGCTCTCGCCGTTTGGTGCTTTAGTATCAGCAGAGGCCAACCAGAATAAATGTTTGGGATTAAGTGTAGCATAAACTTCTTCACGAACTTTACCCTGCCAATCTCCAAAGTTTTGTTCTCCTAAATTATTTTCTACTATTGCTTCCGGTAAAATTAGGCCTGCAGACTTTATGGCGTCAGCAGTTTGTTTAGTGCGTTTAAGATGACTTGTGACTAATATTGCATTCTCTGGCAGAAAACTTGCTAATGCTTTGTATGTTGGTGGATCTTCAACGTTAGCTGCAGGGTCAGTATTACCGTAGATGCGCCCGCCCGTTGAAGTAACAGGTGCATGTCGGACCCACCACCAAGAGGTTCGTGTGCTCATGCTATATTTCCTATAATAATAGCGCTGGTTACGACTAGAACTGTAGTCTCAGCGACCTGTTGAATGCCCCATAAAATATCGACTGTATAGCCCTGTATTTGCCATAATGCTAACCAACCTATAGCAAAAGCACTAGCCCCTCCTACTATCAGTATAATTATAAAACTAGTTCCTACAGGTGTAATTAACATTAGCGCTAGCAATAAAAAGCCTAAAACCAATCCTTTCCATATATTTCCTTCCGTGGGCGTAATTATCCATTCTGAGGGAAGCTCTTCTATGAGAGGTGGCAGCCAACGCATGCTTGGGGCTATAAGAGAACGGCTCCACACGGCAGCGGCTATAATTGCTGCTGCTGCGGCTCCTGCGTCGACATATGCAATGCTAGCTATGGCAGCGACTTTAGAAATCGTGACAATGGCTAGACACAGTATGCCATATGAGCCTCGGTTTTTAGATCTCATAATAGCTATTTTTTGTTCTTGGTTTTTTCCACTTCCCAATCCGTCTATAAGATTTGCTAGACCATCTTCTTGGGTTGCCCCAGTAATCCATATAATAAGCCCTACTGATAAAGCTGCAGCAACTGGCTCTGGAACGCCTGTCCATATAAGTAATATTAGTGTAAGTGCCCCCAACCCTCCTATTGCAACCCCTACAATAGGAAACAGCCATATAGCTTTTGCTAGATCGTCGGATGTAATAATATAACCTTTATTGGTGATGTTTACTGAATTGTGCGTTAAGAAATATTTAGCTAGTCGCAACTGTTCAACTATATCGGATGATTGTGTCTCATCATCTGATGAATTAGGTTTGGATAGTTCAGGATTTGAGCTCATAGTATACTTATACGTTAAATAGTAATTTTACGGAACGGGAAATCCTCTTAACAATAGTGAGAAAAAAATGGCAGAGGTTTCTAATCTATCAAATTCTAAAAATACCAGTAGCATAAATTTTGCTGAAATTCTCAAATTATTGGACGATTTGCCTAAAGCAGACATGGAGTCTACAAAAACAACCCAAAAGCATGAAAGTAAGAAAGCTGAATTTGTAGGATCGCTTGGCCGCTTGGATGAGATTATAAGTTGGTTATCAATTTGGCAAGGGAAGTATCCACCGACAATAGACCATCCGAGAATATGTATATTTGCTGGAAATCATGGGGTTACAGATCAAGGTATAACACAATATTCTTCTAATATGACGGCGAAGATGGTGCAAGATTGTATCTCTGGAGGGTCACCGGTTAATCAATTAGCAGTTTTGGCTGACGCTGATTTGAGGGTGTATGAGATGGCTTTAGAGCAGCCGACTCAAGACTTTACCCAAGGGCCTGCCATGACCGAAGAAGAATGTGCTCGTGCAATTGCATATGGAATGCTGGCCGTTGAAGATAATATTGATTTGCTTGTTTTGGGAGAAATGGGGGTTGGTAATGAAACTTCAGCATCAGCCATGTGTTGCGTTTTGTTATCAGAAAACATTGAAGATTGGTTTGGTAATAAAAAACAAGAAAAAAGCACAAATAGTGTCAATACATTGGAAGCGATTAGAGCTGGGATAGAGGTTAATAAGCCGTTAATACGTGACCCCTTAAACGTTTTGCGTTGTTTGGGAGGCCAGGAAATTGCTGCAGAAGTGGGGGCAATTATAGCAGCTCGTATAGCTAGAATGCCTGTTTTACTGGATGGGTTTGTTTCTACTGCTGCAGCTTTGGTATTACATAGAATTAACCCAGAATTAATTTTGCATTGTTGCATTTCACATTTATCTCCAATACCGCCTCATTCAATTGTATTAAATGCACTTGGTAAGCGGCCCTTACTTGAACTAGGCATTTCTATGGGCGGAGCTGTTGGAGCATCTGTTGCAATAAACCTTATACGTGCTTCTATAGCTTGTAGAACTATAGTAACCGACAATAATTAAATGTTGTTAATAATCCGGATAACCAGATAGTATTACCTTTATAAGGTCTTTAGATTTTTTATGAAAGAATCATAAAAAATTAGCTAAAGTGGACTCTAAATGCTGTTGCCTTATTAAGGCGTATAAAATTGTGGTTGATGCAAAATGAACCAGGCCGAAGAAATAGAAAACTTAACGCCTGATGCAGCAACTGTTTCTCCATCAGGGTCGTTATTTGTTATTGATGGGCGGGTGCAGCTCAGGACTTTAACAAGAATTCGATGGATTGCTGTAATTGGTCAACTAATGGCACTGTTTTGGGTTCAATTTGGATTGAACTGGTCATTACCAATAAATTTTGCCCTGTTAGTTGTTGGTATTTCAGTACTATTGAACCTTGTAATGACCTTTAGGCACCCTGAACAAGGGTTACTTAAAGAATGGGAGGCCGCCGCATATTTAGCTTTTGATACACTTCAATTAGCTTTTTTACTTTATCTAACTGGAGGTCTGACAAATCCCTTTGCTTTACTGTTCTTAGGGCCGGTAACAGTTTCTGCGACTGTGTTAACTAGAAGGGCAACCGCAATTTTATGTGGTTTAGTAATTGTATGTGCGACAGCCCTAGTTTTTAGACATTTGCCTTTGCCCTGGACTGATATAGGGCTGGAATTACCAAGTTTATATGTTTGGGGCTTATGGACTGCAGTTGTAATTGGAACACTATTTTTAGCGGTATATGCGGGTAGTTTAGCTGCTGAAAGTCGACGTATGTCTAACGCGTTATCGGTCACGCAGCTTTCACTGGCACGTGAACAGCAATTATCAGCGGTTGGTGGTTTAGCTGCTGCAGCTGCTCATGAGTTAGGAAGTCCATTATCTACTATCTTAGTTACAGCGACCGAGTTAAATCGGGAAATGCAGCCTAATAGCGAGTTTAATGATGATATAAAGATTCTGTGCGCTGAAGCTGTGCGTTGTAAGGAAATATTAGCCGAGCTACTAGTGCAACCATCAACAGAAGATAGTGGGACTCCTTTTGCTCGTATAAATTTGTCTGACTTGGTTCGTTCAGCGGCTGATAGATATCCAAAAGAAGGAGTTTCTTTAGACGTTGATGTATCAACTGAGGATAATAGTAAAGAGCCTATTGTGTTTAGCAGTCCGGAGTTTAATCATGGACTGGGTAATATAGTACAAAATGCTTTACAGTTTGCAAATGAAAAAGTTTCTATACAAATATCCTGGTCCATTAATTCTATATTTGTTATTATAAGAGATGATGGACCTGGTTTTTCGCCTGCTCTTCTAGACCGTGTGGGAGAGCCATATATTTCTACACGAGAGGACGATCATTTGGGTTTAGGTCTATTTATAGCACAATCTTTATTACAACGCACTGGTGGACGATTAACTGTCAGTAACATAAGGGGTGAAGGCGGTTATGTTGAAGGTAGTGAAGTATTGATTAAATGGTTGCGGAGTAGTCTTGATATTACTGCAATGAAGAGGTAATCGAGACCCCATGCAACAAGAAATTAAATCATCTGGCAATGAAATTATTGGTTCGTCTAGTGATATGTCGCTTTTAATAGTGGATGACGAACAAAATCTTCGAAATCAACTAGCCAAAGCTATGGAACGCAGAGGGTTCATTGTGTCAACAGCTGAGAGTGTTTCCGAAGGAAAACAGTTAGCAGTCGATAACTGTCCGAAATATGCGGTAGTTGATTTACGTCTAGGCGATGGTAGCGGTCTAGAGGTAGTGGAGGTTTTACGCAAAGCTCGCAATGATGTTCGTATTATAATGTTAACTGGTTATGGTAACATTGCTACAGCAGTTGTTGCGGTAAAGGCTGGTGCTGTGGATTATTTACCAAAACCCGCTGACGCGGATCAGGTGGCTGCCGCTCTTTTAAGTCATGAAAATGCAATGCCTCCTCCTCCTGAGAGACCAATGTCTGCTGACCGTGTTCGTTGGGAGCATATTCAGAGAGTTTATGAGCAATGTAACCGTAACGTATCAGAGACCGCGCGCAGATTAAATATGCATCGGCGGACCTTGCAGCGTATTTTAGCCAAACATGCTCCGCGCGAATAAAAACATGCAGACAGGAGTACTAAATTGTATAAATTTGGGTTTACAGCATGCCCTAATTATAGATGCAATTTTATTATAACGTGACGCTTATGAAACATCATCTCGATAATTGGTTAAGGTCACTGCGCAATGTCAAAATTTTGTGTGTGGGTGATATTATGTTGGATCAGTATGTCTACGGAGATGTAGATAGAGTATCACCAGAGGCACCGATACCGGTTTTAAATATTAATACCCGTTCATATGTTGTTGGTGGCGCAGGAAACGTAGCTTGCAATATATCAGCAATTGGCGGTATAGCGAATTTAGTTGCGGTGACTGGTGACGATCTAGCTGGCTCTCAAATAAATAATCTACTAGATGATGACCAAGGGGTAATAAATAGCTTAATCGTTGGTAACGACTATGCTACCACAGTGAAAACTCGTTTTGTTGCTGATGGCCAACATTTACTGAGAGTTGACGATGAATCAATTGATATTTATTCCGCGCAATTTCGTGAGAGTATTTTTTCGACTGTTGAGGCTTTATTAGGCCAGGAGCCGCCAGGTGCAATAGTACTATCTGATTATGGAAAGGGAGTACTGTCTGGGAGCATAACAAAAAACATAATTACAGCTGCAAAATTATTAAATATACCTGTTATTATTGACCCTAAGGGCACTGACTACTCTAAATATTATGGTGCTGACATCCTTACTCCTAACCGCAAGGAATTAAGTGAATCTTCACTTTTACCTACAAGAACATCGGATCAAATTGTTGCTGCTGCAGAAAACCTTATTGATCGTTTTGCTATTGGAAGTGTTTTAGTAACACGCGGTAAGGAAGGTATGTCCTTGATTACATCCAATAATTCTCCATTGCACTTACCTGCTCTCGCACGGGATATATTTGATGTTTCAGGAGCTGGTGATACTGTAGTTGCAGTAATGGCTGCTGGAGTTGCTGCGGGCATGAACTCCGCAGAAGCGGCTGAATTGTCAAACGTTGCTGCCGGTATAGTTGTCGGTAAGATAGGAACAGCCGTTGTACGAAACATAGATCTATTTCATGCGTTGAGTGGCACTGTAAGTGAAGAAAAAAATATTGTTGATAAAAACCAGCTAAACAAGAGAATAACTGAATGGAGATCACGAGGTTTATCGATAGGATTTACTAATGGCTGCTTTGATTTAATGCACCCGGGCCACATCAGCTTGATTGAACAGGCTAAGTCAGAGTGTGATAAGCTTATTATTGGTCTAAATAGTGATGATTCTGTATTTCGATTAAAAGGGGAAGGGCGCCCTGTACAAAATTCGGTTGCCAGGAGTCTAGTTCTCGCATCACTATCTTCCGTAGATGCTGTAATCGTTTTTGATGATGATACTCCTATAGATTTGATTAAATTAATGCGCCCGGATGTATTGATAAAAGGCGCCGATTATTTGATTGAAGATGTTGTTGGCGGAGAGTTTGTTTGTTCGTACGGGGGACGTATAGTTTTGGCCGACTTAATAGATGGGTATTCAACAACAAAGACTATCGCTCGTCTTTTATGTTAGACATATAAAGTCCTTATCAAAGGTATTAAAAACATAAGAGCATCTATTAAGATTATTTACTCAACCCGGCACGAATTCGTAAGGCTTTATCATTTATACTCAATTCTTGCCCTGCTAAGTCATAGGCGGCCTCGCTGCACAGCCACGACATAACCTTAGCTGGGGTTTTTACTCCCCAATGGTCTTCTTTTTTTATTTTACTAATGGGATTTACACCTGATGTTCGAATTTTTGTTTGCATGTCAGTATCGACTGTTCCGGGGGCATAACCGTATATGCGAATTAAATCTGAAGAAATTTCTTTTGCAAAAGACTGGGTTAACATTGCTAGCCCAGCTTTTCCAGCGCAATAAGCGCTCCATCCGTCTTGCGGAGAATGTGCGGCTCCTGAACTAACATTTATTACTACACTATTATCTTTAAAAGTAGGTAACACTGACTGCAACATAAAGTAAGATCCTATGAGATTAATTGAAATAGAATCAGCCCAAGATCTAGGATTGCTATCTTTAATAAAAGCTATGGGTTCAATAACCCCAGCATTATTAATCAAAATATTAATGCCGCCAAAAATTTTAACTGTTTCAGAAACTGCATATTGAACTTGAGACAAGTCAGCAATATTACACTTTATTGCTGAGGCAACTCCGCCACTATCTTGGATCTCTGATACTAATTTTTGACAATTTTTTATGTTACGTGCAATTAGCATGACCGAAGCACCTTGAGCTGCAAGTTCTTTAGCTGTTTCTGCTCCAATTCCCTGACTAGCACCTGTAACGATCGCAACTTTTCCTTTATGCATACTAATGTCTCCAAAGTTATTTTATTAATTTGTATTAATCTAATATATATGATTTATTAAACCGTCTTTGGTTCCTAATAAATATTTTAACATAAGGGATGAAAAGGGAACGCAGAAGAGATAAAGGCTATATAAGCCAGACTTAATCTGCGGCTGTACCCGCAACTGTGAACGGTGAGGCGATGATCAAAAAGCCACTTGGGTAATATACCTGGGGAAGGTGGATCATTGCTTAAGATCTGTGAGCCAGGAGACCTGCCAAAGAACGCGTCGCCCAGCTTTCGGTCGGGACTTTACCGGAGGCGCGTTAAGGATCGTTGGTGGTGGCGTCTTGATGTTGCGACTGACTTTTGATCTATATAGGGTTTTTTCCTTATCAATGACCATAAGCTCATTCGTGCAAAGATTGTCTAACGAACGGTTCAGTGGGTGAGCGAATTAGGATATGAAAAAATATAGAATTCACAGTTTTTGTGTGGGCTCTGATCTATATCTTTCTCCATTAAGTCGTAAATCTATCTAAGCCGTTTTGTTGTTCAGATGAATAATGAGGGTAAGGTTTATGTACTTTAATTTAATTAGTAATTTAGCATTTCGCCAGATATTGTTGTTTTTTGTATGTGGATTAGTGGTCTTATTGGGAGCGATGGAGGCGCTTGCAAAAACACCTGCTACTATTTTACCTAAAACAGTTGTTACTGCAAACTTAGTTCCTTCTCCAGAAAGAGCGATTGGAACCTCAGTTTCTATAGTGACATCAGAAGAGATACAACGAAAGCAGGTGAATTCTGTTTCTGATGTATTACGTGAATTGCCAGGGATTGCTGTTCTTAGGACTGGAACCGTCGGGGGTTTTACCCAGTTAAGAATTCGAGGTGCAGAAGGTAACCATACCTTAGTTATTATTGATGGAGTTAAAGTTAATGATCCTAGTGGCGGATCAGAATTTGACTTTGGTAGTTTGAGGGCTGCTGATGTCGAAAGAATTGAGGTGCTTCGTGGACCACAAAGCTCTATTTACGGCAGTGATGCAATTGGAGGTGTTGTTAACATTATTACTAAGCGGGGCTTTGGGCCAGCTGCATTTACCAGTATTACAGAAGCCGGTTCATTAAATACTACTAACGCTGCTGTAAGTCTTAGTGGTGGTGGCATGAAATATAATTATTATGCAGGACTAACAGGTTATCAAACTCAAGGACATTCTATAGCTCCGGAATCTGAAGGAAATAGTGAAATTGATGGAAATAAAAATTTTACTTTTAACTTTAAGGCGGGTTTTAAGCCGCTTGAAAACCTGGATATTGATGTTTTTATTCGAAGAGTAGGTGACATCACTGAATCTGATTCACAACCTGCTGTTAGTGGAACTATTTTTACTCGAGATGAAGATGGGGAAACTGATGTTGATCAACGCACAGGAAAATTACTTTTAAAATATTCTATGAATGATGGTAATTGGCAGCATTTATTATCAGCAAGTAAGCATTCACATCATTCCGATACTTCTGTTAAAAAAGAAATTACCTTTGAAGCTGAAGGAGAAAAAACACGGTTTAATTATCAAACTAATATGTTTTTTAGTTTTTTAGACAGTATTGATTCTGAGAATAGAGTAACTTTACTAATCGAAAGAGAGACGGATAAACAAGTTACAAGAAGTCCCTGGGGAAATAATGATCACACTATCACTAATTATAGTTTGGTTGGTGAGTATGGCTTAGACTTTGAAGGGCAATTATTTATTACAGGAGGTCTGCGGCATGATAAAAATAATATTTTTCAAAATGCTAATACCTTTCGTTTAACATCCTCATATCTTCTTAAGGGTACCGGCGCTCGCTTTCATGGAAGTTATGGAAAGGGTGTTAAAAACCCAACCTTGTATGAACTATTTGGCTCATCTGCCAACTATGAAGGCAATCCATTATTAAATCCTGAGAAAAGCATAGGATGGGATTTTGGTTTAGAACAAGCATTATTTGATGATAGCGTAAACCTTGATATTACTTATTTTAATAATCGTATTACTAATCTAATTCAGGGAAGTGGTAATACCTCTAAAAATCTAAGTGGAATGACAAAAATAGATGGAATTGAAATTAGTTTGGAAGGCAAAGTTTTTAATAATCTGATATTTTCTGGTCAATATACTTATACAAATGGAAAAGATGACACCGGAAAAAGTTTAATTAGACGTGCTCGTCATTTAGCAAGTACTAACTTTATTTATACGTTTTATGACGACAGAGCTAAAATAGATCTAGGTGTCGACTATAATGGTGAACAGTGGGATGTACAATTTAGTAACTATTTTGCCAGCCAAAAAAATATACTTCTGGATGACTTCATTCTCGTAAATGTTGCAGGTAGCTATGACTTAACTGATAAAGTCACTTTATTGGGAAGAGTGGAAAATATTTTAGATACAAAACATCAAGAAGTGTGGGGTTTTGATGGGCCGGGGATCGGGGCATTTATAGGAATACGCACTAACTTTGGATTATAAGAGTTGGAGTTTTTCTTAAATAGTTTCTTTGCTACAGCAAAATTAAAAATCGCCATTATATTTGTTGGCTTAATATTTATTTTAAGTATCACAAATTTGAGTGCACAAACCAACTCTGAAAAGCCAAAGCGCATAGTTTCCATTAATTTGTGTACTGATCAATTATTAATGGCGCTGGTAGAAACTGAAAGAATAATATCAGTTAGTCATCTTGCAAGGGATTCGTCGATTTCGCGGTTTTCGGATAAGGCAAAGAATCTTCATATAAACTATGGTATGGCGGAAGAAATATACTTATTGAAGCCAGATTTAGTGTTGGCTGGCGAATATAGCAAAAAATATGTAGTAGCAGTAATCCGAGAGTTAGGATTAAATATAGTTACGGTTCCGGTTGCTAACAGTTTAGAGGCTATGAGAAATAATTTACTTAAGTTAGCTGCTATTCTAGGAGAGGAAGCTAAGGCTAAAATAATAATTTCTAAAGTTGATAATTTATTTTCATTAAAAAATACATATTCTAAAAAACCGGTGGCCATTGTTTGGCGAACTCGTGGCCTTATAGATGGACCGGGAACATTAGTACATGAAATGCTACAAGTTCATGGATTTAGAAACCTTGCTAAAAATCTGGGTAGAGGTCAGTTAGGAAATATTAACCTAGAGCAGATAATAATGACTAGACCTGATTTGGTTATCATACCTGAGTCCAAAAACGGCTATCCGTCGCTCTCGCAGTTAGTTTTTAAACATCCAGCACTCACCTCACTTGATCGACTCAATAAGCCTTGGCTGACAATAATGAGGTTTCCAGAATGGGGTTTGATGTGCGGCGGTCCACAGGTTTTAAAAGCTTATGAATTACTTGCTTCAATAAGAATGAATCTTCTTGCGAAAAAATAGATAAGATCATGGAATACAATAACAAACATTTAGTACCCTATTTGTCTTATGCAGGCTTACTATTTCTACTTGCGGCATTAGTAACTGTCCTCTTCTTAATGTCAGTTTTGTGGGGAACGGCAGAAATTCCTATAATCACTTTTTTAGATGTTCTATTAGGAAATGAATCCCCTACAGGTATAATTCTTCTTGAGCTTAGATTGCCACGTGCAATTCTAGCACTAGCGGTTGGGGCATCCCTAGGCATGTCTGGCGCTGCTTTGCAGGGCTTATTGCGAAACCCTCTGGCCGAACCCGGTTTAATTGGTGTATCGGGCTGTGCTGCGCTTGGATCAGTTATAGTTTTTTATACAGGCTTATCCGTGACTTATAGTTTTGCTTTACCCCTAGGAGGCATGATTGGTGCTTGTCTTTCCGTCGGCCTGCTTTATTGTCTGGCAGGACGGGACCCATCAATACTTACAATAATTCTTGCGGGTGTGGCTATAAATACTGTAGCAGGAGCTCTCACGATATTAGCACTTAACTTGGCCCCGAACCCATTTGCAGCGTTTGAAGTTTTTTTCTGGCTTTTGGGATCCCTAACTGATCGTAGCATGAATCATTTATTTGTGGCTCTGCCATTTATTGTGATTGGGACTTGTTTTTTATTATCTACTAGAAGGGGCTTAGATGCACTTACTTTGGGAGAGGATGTTGCATTTTCATTGGGTATTAATATTAAAAGTTTACAAACGAGAATAGTTTTAGGAATTGCATTAGCTGTTGGTGCATCGGTGTCTGTAGCTGGTGTTATTGGATTTGTTGGCCTTATAGTTCCTCATTTACTGAGGCCCTTTGTAGGTTATAGTCCTGGATATTTATTAATTCCATGCGCTTTAGGTGGCGCAGCTCTAACATTAGCTGCTGATATAGTAGTACGTTTTGCAACGCAGGGTCCCGAGCTACAATTAGGTGTATTAACGTCACTTATTGGCGCCCCATTCTTTCTTGTGTTAGTGATAAAAATGAGGAGAGAGGGACAATGACTTTTCTCACTGCCAGGAATATCCTTATCTCTAAAAATAACAATAACATCATTAATAATATATCTTTAAAAATACGACCGGGTGAATTAGTTGGACTAATTGGCCCCAACGGGGCAGGGAAAACTACCTTGCTAAAAAGCCTGCTGGGAATTGTAAAGCCGATAGAGGGAGGTGTTTATTTAAATAATTTGGGCATCAACACTTTATCCCGAAATTATGTTTCTAAACACCTGGGCTATCTTGCTCAGGGAGCTCCCTGTTATTGGCCAGTTACTGTAAAGCAGATAGTAGAACTTGGTTGTTTACCACATATCTATGATACAAAAAAGCGAGAGGGCTCCATTAGTAATATAGTTGCAGAATCTATGGCTTCTACAGGAATTTCTGATTTACAGTTTAGGAAAGTTACATCCTTATCAGGTGGCGAAAGAACCCTAACTATGTTAGCACGCTGTCTTGCAGGTCAAGCACCACTAATTTTGGCAGATGAACCTGTAACAGGTTTAGACCCAAGTCACCAAATAAAAATCATGCAGTTACTAAAAAATCAGGTTTCTTCTAAGACCGGGGTAGTGGCTGTGTTACATGATCTCAACCTAGCAGCTAAATATTGTTCGCGATTGGTTTTGATGTCTGAAGGAAAAATTCATGCCGACGGCGTTCCTGAAACTGTTCTTAGCACTCAGAATATTTCTAATGTCTATGGAATTAAAGCTAAAATGCAGTATTTAGATGGGCAACCCATAATCTTATCGGGAAGTATATGATGTACTGGTTAACTACCTAATTCCGTTTTTGGTTTTTCTAATTATTATCTAATAAGTCATATATAATTACATTTTCTTTAAATTATCCCTTTTGGTGCTATTGTAGTTAATTGTAAGGAGTATAATTATCTAATATGGATGGAATTTAACTTTTAGAAGATTCTCATCCTTTTGTCTTATTAGCCATTTAGTTGAAAAATCTTAATCTTGAAGGGGAGAGAAGTATGTCGTTAGTTAAGTTTATAGAAGAACCTCAGTTCGAAGATTACAAAGAAGTGTTTAAAGATAACTATATACTTGAGAGAAGAGAAGATGGTGTAATTTTAGTTAGGGCGCATACAAATGGGGGGCCCATAAAATTAAGCGTAGAAAACCATAAATCAGTGCAACAGCTTTTTAAGACTGTAGGGGCTGATAATAAAAACGAAATTATGATTTTTACTGGATCTGGTGATGAGTTTATGATGGAACCAGATCCAGAAGGGTTTAAAATAGAAGCTGAAGACCTCAACTACTGGGCTTATGAATATGCTTTTAAGGATGGCCGAGTAAACCTCTACTCTCTACTAAACGACCTAGAGATCCCTACTATTGGGGTCCTTAATGGTCCAGGATTTCATACCGAACTATGTTTGATGTGTGATCTAACTATCTGCAGTGAAAATGCTATAATCTATGATTTGCATTATGATATAGGGTCTGTACCTGGTGATGGTATTAATGTGTGTTTCCAGGAGTTGTTAGGAACTAAGAGGGCTGCATATGCTTTGTTAACAGGCGAGGCGATTAATGCTGAGCAAGCACTAGAGTGGGGCATGGTAAATGAGGTTGTGCCACAAGATAAATTAATTGAACGTGCTTATGAACTTGCTGATCAGATTATGACGCAGCCAAGGACAACCCGTCGAATGACCACACAGGTAATTAGGCGCCCTTGGAAAAGAAGAATGACTGATGATTTTGATGCTGGCCTAGCGATGCAAATGTTTTCTCAGGTTGCTGCTGATAGTAGCCACCACGGCGAACGCCACATATCAGACGTTATTGCTTATGTTAGGCAAGGTAAAAAGAATAATTTTGACTAATAACCTAGGTGGTTTGCTGTAATCATAATCTAATGTCTGCGCCATTGATTTTATTATAAAAAACAAAATCAATGGCGCAGAGAAAAACTTTATCGTTTTAAACGACTAGAACTTGGTACAGAATACAAAGTTGGGCTAACCAACTACCTGCAAAAGTTAATGTTCGGCCGAATGGTAATCCAGATACATAAGCTAAATAGTGTGCCAGGCGAAGCCAAAAGTAGGCTATTGCAGCTGAAACTGTCGCCTCATTTGTAACATTAGCTAAATTTGCAATAATTACTAATGATGCGAATGGTATAAGGTTCTCAATCGCGTTATAATGAGCTCGTTTGGCTCTCAGCACCCATCCGGTTAAAGGTGTATTATCAGATTCATAAGTTAGAGCTGGCATTAAACCAACATTAGAGATATGTGCTAAAATGTAAGGGACCCACATAAAAATTGTTAAACCAGAAACCCAAGCTAGCATCTCAAGTTCAGTAGTCATAATCTTTCAACTCCTTATGTTATTGCCACTTTGTAATGTTAAGTCTGAATCAATAATTTGTGCAACAATAATCACTAACTGACTTGAGAACCCCTCTGGACGAGGGTATGGCGGAGGGAGTGGGATTCGAACCCACGATACAGTTGCCTGTATACACGCTTTCCAAGCGTGCGCCTTCAGCCACTCGGCCACCCCTCCTGAATAATCATCACCAGTATTATGATGATTAAAATAGAATTTGTTGGTTTAACAGATAATAGGCAGCAATTTTTCTATTGCAATAGTTATAGGAGCTTAAATTATGTGATATTTATAATTATAGGGTTTTACTCTAATTGAAGAAGGTTTTGTAATAAAAAATATTTATAATATATGATGTCAGAACTATTATGAATAATATTAATAGAAATTTACTGGATGATTATTACTAATGGGTATGTGTAAATTAACCGGTCGCATACTTGTTGTTGTAGGAATTGGTTTTTTCATTAGAGATATAATTATTTGGGCTGGTTCTGGTCTTTTGGTGTTATCTTCAGCGGGAGAGATTTGGTATAGCGTTAACAAAGAGAGCCTACTTCTGGCTGAGGCCGCTATCGCCCGCCACATTCCAATAATAGGACCAGAGTTATGGCACCCTGTTATTTCTACTATCCTTACTGCTCCGATATTCTTGGTTATATTATTGCCGGGTTTATTAATTATTTTTATAATTTATAAATTGAAATAATTAGCACAATCTTTGTAGCTGGTAATTTCTAAAGTATTTTAAATTTAACTATCGTCCATCCTTAGTGCGGCGATAAATGCTGATTGTGGAATTTCAACATTTCCATACTGACGCATGCGCTTCTTTCCGGCTTTCTGTTTCTCTAAAAGTTTTCGTTTGCGGGTGATGTCGCCACCATAACATTTGGATGTAACATCCTTGCGCATTGCCCCAACTGTTTCTCTAGCAATTACTTTTCCGCCAATTACGGCTTGCAAGGCGACTTTAAACAATTGACGCGGTATAAGGTTTTTCAAGCGAGCACATAATGCTCGACCTCGTGCTTCTGATTGACTGCGGTGCACAATCATAGATAATGCATCGACAGGTTCTCCATTAATGAGCAGATCTACTTTGACTAAATCACTGGCTCTATAATTTTCAATTTCGTAGTCAAAGCTTGCATATCCCCGACTTATTGATTTTAGGCGATCATAGAAATCGAATACTACTTCATTAAGCGGCAAACGATAAATCGCCATAGCCCTTGCGCCAACATACGTTAAGTCGATTTGCTCACCCCTTCTATCAGTACAAAGTTGAAGAACTGCGCCTAGATATTCATCCGGAACGATAATGCTAGCTTTAATCCATGGTTCATCTATTTCTTTTATTCTAGTCACGTTAGGAAAATCTGATGGATTATGAAGTTTGATGGTGGTTTCGTCAGTTAGGTGAATTTTATAGATTACTGATGGTGCTGTGGCCACGAGTTCTAATTTGAACTCACGTTCTAAGCGCTGTTGGACAATTTCCATATGTAGTAGACCAAGAAAGCCGCAACGATAACCAAGGCCGAGTGCTGCACTACTTTCTGGATCAAAGTGAAAACTGGCGTCATTTAGATGTAGTTTAGATAAGCTATCTCGCAAATCTTCATATTGAGCAGAATCTGACGGAAAAATAGAACAAAAGACCACAGGTACCGAAGGTTTAAAGCCTGCTAATGGCTCAGCCACAGGGTCGCGGTCGTCGGTTATAGTATCACCCACTTGGCAGTCAATAACTGATCGAATCGATGCGGTAATAAACCCTATTTCGCCTGTTTCGAGTGAATCTTTCTCTACACGATTAGGTGTAAAAATCCCTACTCTATCTATTTGGTATGACTTTTCAGTGGCCATCATACGTATTTTTTGCCCTTTGCTAATACGTCCATTTTTTATACGAAGCAATGCAACAACACCAAGATATGCGTCGTACCAACTATCCACTAGAAGGGCTTGTAGGGAAGAATCGGAATTGCCCTCAGGAGGAGGAAGAGATAATACCAACTCTTCGAGGGCATCTTCTATACCCTTTCCTGATTTTGCAGATATTTCAACAGCGTTTGATGCATCGAGCCCTATAACTTCCTCTATCTGCTCTCTTACTTTTACTGGTTCTGAGGCTGGCAAATCAATTTTATTAAGAACAGTTACAATCTCGTGGCCAGCGTCAATTGCCAAATATGCATTGGCTAGGGTCTGGGCTTCAACCCCTTGGCTAGAATCGACAATCAAAAGAGAGCCTTCGCACGCTGCTAGAGACCTTGACACTTCGTAAGAAAAATCTACATGTCCTGGGGTGTCCATTAAATTTAGTGAGTATGTATTTCCATTGCGGGCCTTGTAGGATAAACGAACGGTTTGAGCTTTAATAGTAATTCCTCGTTCTCGCTCAAGTTCCATAGAGTCAAGTACTTGTTCGCTCATTTCACGGGCGCTTAGGCCCCCACAATGTTGTATTAGCCTATCTGCTAAAGTCGACTTGCCGTGGTCAATGTGAGCAATAATAGCAAAATTTCGAATATATTTTAGGTTTGTCATACTGGTAAATTAAACAGCTCCGTAGAGACGAATTATGAAAATACCCTGTTTATAAATATGTGGACAAATATTAATAAACAGAGTGTTTATGAAATATATACTCTAATTATTTAAATAACCTTAAAATACTCACTTATTAATACATAAAAATTCTAATAATAATTAATTAAAATCAAAGTGTTAATTAATTACTGTATAAAACTAATAAACTTTTTATTAGTTTTACCCAATTAAAAGATAATGAAGAAATTGTACACATAAAAGAGGCTAGTATTTTCCACATATATGGAAAACTAGCTTCTTAATACACCACCTGTTTTGTTTGTTATAGCCAGAACAATTTTTTGTATGATGTCATCTATCTGTTCTTCAGTTAAAGTTTCTTTTCTTGGTTGTAACATAACTTCGATAGCTAATGACTTTTTCCCTTTTTCGATACCCTTCCCTGTGTAGACATCAAATAACCTTACGTTTTCTATAAGATCATCATCTACGCTTAGAGCTATTGCTATCATATTATCTGCCGCATAATCCTCATCAAAAATAAAAGCTAAATCTCTGTACACGGCCTGTAATGGGGATAGTTTAAGTGGCGGGCGTGCTGTCTTGCGCTTCTTCTTTATTGGTATGCGGTCAAGGAAAACTTCAAAACCTACCAACGGGCTTGATATATCAAGTTTTTGTAAAACGCTGGGGTGCAGCTCACCAAACCATGCTAGTATATTATTACCAAGTCGAAAGCTAGCCGAACGTCCTGGGTGATAGTACTCCGGAATGTCATTAGTCACAATTTTTAGTGATTTAATAGGTGCTTCTGCTGCTTCGAGTGTTGCTAAGGCATCGCCTTTTGCGTCAATTGCATCGACTTCTCTGGAAGAATTCGACCAATTACGATTTTCTATATTACCCTGTCGGATACCCGTGGCGACTAAAAGTTGTCCTTCAGGGGTTGCGTCTTGATAAGCTGGCCCTAATTCAAATAATCCAAAGTTTTGCAACCCGCGGTCCATGTTTCGACCAGCTGCGAGTACTAGGTTGGGAATAATAGAAGGTCGTAGTACATCAAGGTCGCTACTAATTGGATTAGATAGATAAAGTGATTCATCTACTCCACCAAATATATCTGCATGCTGTGAGCCCATAAATGACCAGGTAACAGTTTCTTCTAAACCTTCTGCTGCCAGAGTTCTGCGGGCGATCCCATATCGTTTTTGCCTGGGAGATATAGTAACTGATGGCAGTGCTTGCTCTCTAGCTAAAGAAATAGGAATAATTTTTTCAAAACCTATTATTCGAGTAATCTCTTCCACAAGGTCGGCCTCCCCATGGATATCTGGGCGCCAGGTCGGAGGGGATACTAATATTTTCGTTCCTTTATTGATTGAAAACCCTAATTTCTCGAGAATCTCTATTTGCTCTTCTATGGCCACCTCTATGCCACCAAGCGTTTTAACTCTGTCTGGCCTAAGTTCTATTAGGCGTGAAGCGTCAAGTGGTGAACCTGCACTTACTTTTTTGCTAGCCTCTCCGCCGCAGATATTAAGTATCATATGAGCAGCTGCTTCAGCACCCCACTCAGCTGATTGTGGGTCGACCCCTCTTTCGAATCGGTAACGAGCATCAGACTCTATCTGCATTGCCCGCCCTGTGGTAGCAACCTGTACTGGATCAAATAAAGCAACTTCTAGAAAAACTTCAGTAGTCTCTGGCAAACAACTACTATCCATTCCTCCCATTACCCCAGCGAGTGCTGCCACTTTATCTCCATCTCCAATAACGGTTTTAGATTCGTCAAGTTTATAGTGTTTGTCTATGAGTGCGAAAAATGGTTCCTTACTTTTAGCGCGGCGCATAGTGAGGGTCTTATTATTGAGTTTATTTGAATCAAAAACGTGTAAAGGGCGGCCTAAGTCTATTGCTATATAGTTAGTAATATCAACAAGTGCTGATATTGGTCTCAGGCCGATAGCATTAAGTCTATTTTGCAGCCATTTAGGGCTAGGCCGGTTAGTAATTCCCTTGAAGTGTCTTCCTACTACATAGGAGCAGGCATTATCATCAGAGGTAATAGACCAAGAAAATGGGCTGTCATAAGTACCCTCAATAGGCTCAGAATTTATGGATGGCTTTAAACGACCTAAACCGGCTGCAGCGAGGTCTCGAGCTATACCTCTTACACCAGTACAGTCAGGCCGGTTAGGAGTTAGCTCAATATCTATTATTGGATCATCAATCCCCAAGATACTAGCGAATGGTTTACCTATTATAGTTTCTTCCGGTAGCTCTATAATACCTTCATGGTTATCAGATAGCTCCATCTCTCGTTCAGATACCAGCATACCATTTGATTTGACTCCTCTTATTTCGGCTGCTTTTAGCTTAAAGTCTAACCCTGGTATCCAGCTTCCTGCTGGAGCGAATACTCCAATCATGCCAACTCTAGCATTTGGCGCTCCACAGACTACTTGAACTTGTTCACTACCTGTATCCACTTTACAGATTTTTAAACGATCAGCGTCTGGATGTTTTTGAACGTCTGTTACTTGCGCCGTTATAAAGGGATCTAACTTACTTCCTGGGTCTTCGACTTTGTCTACTTCTAGCCCAATTCTAATAAGTGTCTCAACTATTTTAGCAAGACTTGCTTCAGTTTCTAAATGATCTTTTAGCCAGCCGAGTGTGAATTTCATAACCCGCTCCTAAAGTCCTCGGATCATAGATGGCACCCCTAAAGGTACGAATCCATAATGAGAAAGCCAACGTAGATCTGTATCAAAAAAAGTCCTTAAGTCAGGAATACCATATTTTAGCATGGCAAGACGGTCTATTCCCATGCCAAAAGCAAACCCTTGGTATTTATTTGAGTCTATGCCGCCATATTCAAGAACTTTAGGGTGCACCATTCCTGAACCCATAATTTCTAACCAGTTATCGGCACCTTCGCCAAAGTTACCTATTTTTAATTCCCCATCTGCGCGGATACAACCAATGTCCACCTCCATGGATGGTTCTGTAAAAGGGAAATGACTTGGTCTGAACCTAACTGGTAGATCTGGGATCCCAAAAAAAGCTCGACAGAAATCGATAATGCATCCTTTCAAATGACCCATATGCGTTGTTTCATCTATTACCAGGGCTTCGACTTGATGAAACATGGGAGTGTGTGTTGCATCGGAATCACTTCTATAAGTACGACCAGGAGCAATAATTCTGATTGGAGGTGAATTATTTTCCATTGTACGTATTTGTACTGGTGAAGTATGTGTTCGTAAGACTAACCTTGAGCCCTCATCATTTTCTGGCAAGTAAAATGTATCATGCATTTGTCTTGCGGGATGTTCCGGGGGAATATTAAGTGCTGTGAAATTATGAAAATCATCCTCAATATCTGGACCCTCAGCTACTAAAAACCCCATTTCTCCAAATATCTCTACACATTCTTCCATTACCTGACTTATTGGATGTATATGCCCTATTTTTCTGGGGCGAGGAGGTAAGGTAACATCACTAGTTTCACCTGAAATTCTGTTCTTTAGTTCGGTAGCTTCTAGGGAGATTTGCTGAGTTTTAATAGCTTTAGTTAAACGGTCTTTAATTTGATTAAGTATTTGGCCTAAAGTTTTTCGAGCGCTAGGTTCTAGACTACTTAGTCCTTTCATCTGTTCGGTTATTTTTCCTTTGCGACCAAGAACTGAAACCCTAACAGCCTCAAGTTTCTCAAGACTATCGGCTGCCGCTATTTCAGCTAAAAGTGAAGATTCTAGCTCCGTTAAATCAGACGGGGTCATAGTATAATCCAAATGGGCTCGTGTAGCCTAGGTTATGCTGAGGCTTTCAGAGCGTCCTGCGCCTGATCGACCAGCATTTTAAATGCTTCGGGTTCTTTAACCGCGAGATCAGCTAAAATTTTGCGATCAAGCTGAATACCGGCTTGTTTAACCCCATTCATAAACTGAGAGTATGTCAAACCATGTTGGCGAGCACCAGCATTTATTCGTTGGATCCATAAGGATCGAAAGTTTCGCTTTTTTACCTTTCGGTCCCTGTATGCATATTGAAGTCCTTTTTCAACTCGTTCAATCGCTATTCTATAGTTGGTTGAACTTCGCCCGCGATAGCCCTTGGCAAGCTTCAGAACTTTTTTGCGTTTTGAGTGGCGATGAACAGAACTAGTTGCACGAGACATGTCTTAACCCTTCTTTTTTGCGTAAGGCATGGTTGGCATAACTAAACTGCTGTCAACATCGGCCATAATTCCAATCTTACGGGCCTTCCGTTTCATAGACTGAGAGCGTTTCCGCATACCATGTCTCATGCCGGAAGGCTTAAATCTAATTTTGCCTGAAGCTGTTAAGCGGAATCGCTTTTTTGCTGACGATTTTGTTTTCATCTTGGGCATTTTATCCCCGCATATTTATGAGGTTTAGTTTCGACAGCTAGGCATGCCCAGAGATATGATTTCTCTAGCCACACTATCGTTAATAAATCGCGCGGTTTATAACTACCTATGTTTATAAACGCAAGGCCCTTGTCAGGTTTGTTTTTTTTCTTTTTATTGAAGTTAACCTTTTCACATTGGTAAATGTAATATTTTTTAATAAATAAAATAATAATAGGTGAATATAATGGACTTAGAATTGAAGGGTAAAACCGCTCTGATAACTGGGGCTAGTAAGGGAATAGGTCGCTCGATAGCTTTGATTTTGGCTGAGGAGGGATGCAACTTGCATCTAGCAGCTAGAACAGAGTCAGATTTACTAGATCTGAAGGACGAGATTAAATCTAAGTTTGATATTCAAGTTACTATTCATGCAACAGATCTGTCAAAAACTGATAATGTTTTATATTTGTCTGGTTTAACTTCTGGGGTAGATATACTGATCAACAATGCTGGAGCTATTCCGGCTGGTGATATTGCCCGCTTAGATGTTGAGACCATAAAGGATGCATGGGACCTTAAAGTTTTTGGGTTTATAGGTTTGACCAAGGCCATATATCCAGAAATGTGTGCGAGAGGTCATGGTGTCATAGTTAATATTATTGGAATGGCGGGGGAAAGGTCACGACCGAGCTATATTGCTGGTGCAATGGGTAATGCTGCATTGATGGCACTAACTCGAGCTTTAGGCTCAGAGAGCTATGATAAAGGGGTGCGCGTGGTGGGTATTAATCCAGGACCAATAGAAACAGACCGTTTGGTTACTCAGGCAAAAACTACAGCTGATATGAAATGGGGTGATGAAACTCGCTGGCGCGAGACTATGAAGGGGTTACCAGGTGGACGCGCAGGCTCTGTTATGGAAATAGCATGGGTTGCTGCTTTTTTAGCAAGCCCAAGGGCGTCTTGGGTATCAGGCACCACTGTTATGGTGGATGGAGGTCAGCATTCCCGTCCACCAGCTTAACAGATTTTCTACTTTACCGGGTCTGATTGTTTGCCACCGGTAAAGTAGAAATTAATGCTTATGAATATATAGCAGTTACATAAAATTAGCGGGGTGCCATGACCATAGTTAATTGCCGGCCCTCAAATTTAGGCATTTGTTCTACCTTAGCAATTTTATCTAATTCTTCGCGAACTCTTTGCAAAACTTGTGCTCCAAGTTCTTGGTGAGCCATTTCTCTCCCTATAAACCTTAAAGTTACCTTAACTTTATCACCATCATCAATGAATCTGCGTGCGTTTCGCATTTTGACATCATAGTCATGCGTATCAATGTTTGGTCGAAGTTTTATCTCTTTAACGTCAATTGTTTTCTGTCTTTTTCGAGCGACATTAGCCTTTTTTTGATCTTCGTATTTAAGTTTACCGAAATCAATTATCTTACAAACAGGTGGTACCGCATTGGGTGAAACCTCAACTAGGTCAAGACTCACACTATAAGCTCTGTCTAATGCGTCTTCAGTGGGTACTACTCCAACTTGCTCTCCATTTTCATCGACTAGCCGAACCTCGGCATTGTCAATGTCTAAATTTACCCGTGGTCCCGATCGTTTCGGGGGGGTAACGTCTACTGGTCGTCTAGCGATGTATCTATCTCCTAGTGGTTAATGAATTAAAAAAATAACTTTCTATTTATTATCGGGTCTTTTTGCTTCCTCTATAAGTTGGCTCAGAGCATCGTCTAAGGCAAGAACTTCTTGGTTTTTTGATCCTAATCTGCGTAAAGCAACCGTGTTTTCATCAGATTCACGACGCCCAACTACTAATATGACTGGAATGTGATCTAAACTGTGTTCTCTTACTTTATAATTAATTTTCACATTACGTAAATCAGTAACAATCCTTAAACCAGCTTTTGTAAATTCATTTGCGACTTTTTCCGCGTATAAATCAGCATCATTGGTAATTGTTGCTATGGCTATTTGTACCGGCGCAAGCCACATTGGGAAGCGTCCAGCATAATGCTCAATTAGAATACCTAAGAATCTTTCGAAAGACCCTAAAATTGCTCTATGTAACATTACTGGGCGATGTTTATTTCCATCTTCTCCTATATATGAAGCGTCCAGTCGTTCTGGCAGTACAAAGTCTACCTGCAGTGTACCACATTGCCAATCTCGGCCTATTGTATCCCTTAGAACAAATTCAAGCTTTGGACCGTAAAAGGCTCCTTCGCCTGGATTGTGAGTGTAATCCAGGCCAGCGGCGTCGGTTGCGTCAATTAGTGCTCGTTCTGCCCTATCCCATGTAGCGTCGTCGCCAGCTCTTACCTCCGGCCTGTCAGCAAACTTCACTTTTACATCTTTAAAGCCAAAGTCATTATAAATGCTTGATAATAAATCGCAGAAAGCCTTCGTTTCTGTCACAATCTGATCTTCTGTGCAGAAAATATGGGCATCATCTTGAGTGAAGGCTCTCACTCTCATTAAACCATGCAGAGCCCCTGAGGGTTCATATCTATGGCATGAACCAAACTCGGCCATTCTTAATGGTAAGTCCCTATAGCTTGTAGTTCCCTGTTTATATATTTGAACATGGCAAGGGCAGTTCATTGGTTTAACAGCGAGCACACGATCATCATCATCATTTATGGTAAACATATTTTCGCGGAATTTTTCCCAATGACCTGATTTTTCCCATAAACCCCGATCAACTAATTGAGGTGTTTTCACTTCAAAATAACCAGCTTTGGTTAATCGATTGCGCATATATTCTTCGCATACGCGGTAAAGTGTCCACCCTTTCTCATGCCAGAATACTGAGCCTACTGCTTCCTCCTGTATATGGAACAAACCCATTTCTCGACCAAGTCTTCTGTGATCCCGTTTTTCTGCTTCTTCGAGCTGAGTTATATAAAAGTCCAATTCTTTTTTATTTCGCCAAGCAGTTCCATAAATTCTCTGCAACTGCTGATTACGTGCATCACCACGCCAGTACGCCCCAGAGACCTTCATTAATTTAAAAGCAGTGCCAAGTTTACCAGTTGATGGCAAATGAGGCCCGGTACATAGATCAAGCCAGTTACCTTGGCGATAAACCGAAATTTCGACATTACTTTCCAAAGTTTGAATATGTTCTGCTTTATATTTTTCTCCAGATTTTTCAAAAAATTCTATAGCTTTGTCTCTTTCCCAAACATCCCGTGTTATGGTCTCATTACGTTCCACAATCTCCTTCATGCGGGCTTCTATTTTTTTTAGATCGTCAGGGTTAAATGGTTCATCACGGACGAAATCATAGTAAAAGCCATTTTCTATAGCTGGACCAAATGTTATTTGCGTATCGGGATAAAGCTCTTGAACAGCTTCTGCCATGACATGTGCTGCGTCGTGGCGCAGTAAATCGTATACTGTATCATCATCACTTTTTAAGGTTATTATCTCAATTGATGCATTTTTGATCACTTGGGCAGCTAGGTCGGTAAGGCTTCCATCAATTTTATATGCTAAGGCAGCCTTAGCTAAACCTGGACCAATATCGGCCGCAATCTCAAATCCAGTTACTGGCCCTGAAAAATTCCGTTTGCTACCATCCGGTAAGGTAATCATCACTTGGTTTTTGTTATCGGCCTCAGCCATTATATCTCCGTAAAACATGTTTTGATTAACGAATCTTCAATCTTTTTGCTATATTTCACGATTTAACGCAATTGTAGGCTCGCTTCAACCTCGTCAACGCTAAGATTTTTAAGTGACTGCTGGCGTATTATACTAACATTACTTCCTCTTTGGCCGCATATTGCTGGATCAGAAGCATGGGAATAAATGGCTAGAGATGGTGTTCCAGAGGTGGCAATCACATGCATGGGGCCCGTATCATTACCCACTGCACCGGCAGCCTGACGTGCCAATGCTATAATATCTATCATTGAAGTTTTATTTGTTAGATCTTTTGATTCTGGACAAAGCCCAGATATATACCTTGCTAATTCTTCTTCTGATTTATGTCCTATGACTACAGGTAAAATATTTTTATTCACTAGTCTTATAGCTAGTTGGGCATAATTGTTTTTTGGCCACCTTTTATTTAGTCTATGAGCAGAGCCGCCTGGTACTAAGAGAACGTAGGGCTTGGAAAGATCAAAGTTAATAGAACTTGCTTCGATACAATTAAAACTAGGTGCTGGAACATTATTTATATCAGCTATAGCTAATTGTTCAGCCTGTCGTTCAATAGTATGCATCAAGTTACGGCTTGGGTTTATATGTCGGTGTGAACACCCATAAACAGAACCTGACCACTCTGGTTTTTTCCCAAAACGTAATAAGAAAAAAATTATTGCTGTGCGATCCGATGTTTGTAGGTCGTAAACTCTATAAAAGTTATTATTATGCAGACGTTTTGCTAATTTTATCCACCCTTGCGGGTCAAACCAAGTCGGCCTTTCATCAATCCATACATCGTCAAACCAATTACCAGATTTAGCAAAATCAACATATTTATTAGTTGTCAGTAATGTTATATGTGAGTTTAAATGATGAGAGCGAATAGCCTCGAATGGACCAGTAGCTTGAACAATATCGCCCATTGCTCCTAATTTTATAACTAGAATTCTTTTAACTGGTTTAGTGATGTTCATAAGTAAAGGCTAATTACTTTCGAAGTTCAGCATAAATATCGAGTGTTGCTGAGCACATATTGGCTTTAGAATAAAATTTTTTTACATGATTAATAGCTATGTTCGATAATTTACTTTTATTATGATTTTCAATATCAATAACCTGTTTAAGGGTTTCTGAAAGAGAAATAGGATCACCTGGTCTGAAAAGCCAACCAGTCTTTTCTGGGATCACTTGCTCGATGCCTCCGCCATGGTTGGCTACTATAACTGGTTTTCCCATTGCCTGAGCTTCAGCCACGACGCGCCCAAATGCCTCTGGATCTGTAGAAGCAGAAACCACGATATCAGCTAGAGTATACGCAGTTGGCATATCGGAGCAATGACCTAAGATTTTTAAATGATTTTCCATTCCTAATGATATAATTTGTTGCTCTAATTTTTTCTTATATGATGAGCGCCCCTGATCAGATCCAACTAATAGTCCCATCATATTAAAGTTTTCTGTGCCTATATTTTTTTTGAGTTCGTATAGCGCATTAATTAGTAATGATTGTCCTTTCCAATTAGTGAGACGTCCTGGCAATAATATTTTAATAGTTTTTTCATCCAGACACCAAAGTTTCTTGAGGTGTAAAATTTTTTCTTCGGTTACTTTTTGTGTATTAAATATATCTAAGTCTATTCCCCTTGGCACAATTCTAATATTTTTTTCCGAAATCCCATATTCATTTGTAATATGCTTAGCAATAAATTCAGAATTAGCAATTATAATCTCTCCTTTTGTCATAACCGAGTTATAGTATTTTTTTATTTTTCCACTTACGCCATTACCGTAATTGTAGGTGCCATGAAAGGTAGTTAAAAAATTACATTTACAGATTCTGGAAGCTGACAATGCGCTCCATGCAGGAGCCCTACTTCTTGCATGTACTATACTAATATTATTCTGCCTTATTGTGTTAACGAGACGCTTCACATTATTTCTCATGGTCAAAGGGTTTTTTGATGCTAATGGAAGTGTTATGTGATTAGCCCCATATTCCAAAAGCTCCTTAACCATCTGGCCCCCTTCTGAGGCTACAAAGGCATTAGCGCCGCTATTTACTATTGCTTCAGCAATATCAATTGTGGTTCTTTCAACTCCACCGCCACCTGTTTCTAGAGATGGCAGCACTTGCAGTACAGATAGACCTGTATCTTCTTGTTTTATGTGAATGTTAGACTGAACAGTAGGTTTCATGTCATATTACCGATAATGAGAACGCCTTCGCATGTTATTGCCCAAGATGGTACTAGATTAGCCTATTACGCTATACCGGCCAAGGAGGGTACAAAAAGACCCGGTATTGTATTTCTTGGTGGATTTATGTCCAGCATGACGGGTAACAAGGCAACAGCTTTAGAAGCTTGGGCTAAAAAGAATGGCTACGCATTCTTACGTTATGACTATTGCGGACACGGTAGCTCCGGAGGTTCAATAGAAAATGGCACAATAAGCCGTTGGGTTGAAGATTCAATCACTATAATTAATTTTGTACGTGACAAGATAGAAGGACTGGGTGGACCCCTTATATTAGTGGGATCCTCTATGGGGGCCTGGATTATGATACATGTTGCTTTGGCTTTTGAAGAAAACAAAAGTAGACGTAGGGTAGTTGGTTTAATGGGGATTGCGGCTGCTCCTGACTTCACAAAGGACTTGTTGCCAAATCACTTGGGGGTGAAAACTATGAAAAAAATATTTGAGGAGGGTGTTTATAAGATGTTCTCAGATTACTCGGATGAGCCCTACATTATCTCTAAAGAATTGATTCAAGATGGGAATCAGATGTGTGTACTGAAGAATGAGATAAATATTGATCTCCCAGTCCGCCTTATTCATGGCACTTGTGATAAAGATGTCCCTTGGGATCAGTCACGTAGGCTAATGCAAGCATTAATATCCGAAGATGTAGAACTTATTTTAGTTAAGGGAGGTAACCATAGGCTATCAAATAAAAATGAATTGGAACGGATTTTTATAACTCTTGCCAGTCTAGTTAACTCTTTGGAATTAGAAGACGCTGTTTTTGAAAATTGATTTTAAACCTGAGCGATATTCAGGGTGTGAAAGTTTTACTCCTAATTCATTTTTTATAAGACTATTTGATACTCGTCTGTTTTCTGAATAAAAACTACGAATAATATTAGATATTTTAGCCTCGTTGAATGGTGTTTCAGGTGGTGGGGTAATGTTAAGTAATTTACAGGCCAATAATATGATGTCTTGAGGAGGGGCCGCTAAATCATCACAAACGTTATAAATGGAACCCGGGTTGATTTGGTTAATAGAGGCTATGAGTACTTTGACTATGTCATCGACATGTATTCGATTGAACACCTGCCCTTTCTTTATAATGCGTTTGGCTTTTCCTTTTTTTACAACCTCGAGGGCATTGCGCCCGGGTCCATATATACCGGCTAGTCGGAAAACATGCACAGGGACGTTGTGTTTTTTCCATAGTTTTAGCCATGAATTTTCAGCTATGCTACGGTTTTTCCCGCGTGTAGTTGTTGGAAAACAGTCTGACTTCTCATCCACCAAATTTCCACCGGTATCACCATAAACGCTCGTGCTAGATAGATAGCCAACCCAATGTAGATGTTCAGAAATATTTAAAATATTTGACGAGTATTTTTCGATTATAAGGTCAGTCATCGAATCTGGCGGCACAGAACTAAGTAGGTGGGTTGTGCCTTCTAGAGCCTCAGAAGGGTTTAGTAAAGGTATTTCATCATCTAATACCCATGCCTTTATTCCTAAATGAGCGAGCTTTCTGCATTTTTCTTCACTACGGCACGTACCTCTTACTGACCAGCCTCTTTCAATAAAAGATTTTGATAGCTCAATGGCTGTGTAGCCTAAACCAAAGCAGAAAAGTGTAGATGTATTAGGCATTTCTATTAATTTATTTAAAAGTCTAAATTTGCATAATGTTTTGGAGGTGGTACGCCTGGAATTCTGTCAGCCAATAGAGGTCTTACGCTGGGGCGAGATTTTAACCTAGCATACCAAGATTTAGCTTCCGGATATTCTTCCCAGGGTACATCATTGATGTAGTCAACACATGATAACTGGGCAGCAGCGGATATATCTGCCAATGAAAATTTATCACCAGCAAGCCAATTTTGTCTCTCCATCAGGTATTCTATATATGAAAGATGAGTGCCTATATTCGAGTGCCCAGCTCTGATGGCTATAGAAGATGGTGCTCCCAAACCTAGAAAGCGTTTATTAATTTTTTCATCCACTAGGTTTCTAGTAACTTCTCGGTAAAACTTTAGATCGAACCAAGCAATAAGCCTTCTAATTTCAGCACGATCAGTTGCAGCCCCGTCAATTAGAGGGGGGTTGGGGTGAGAATCCTCAAGGTACTCACATATTGAGCTTGAATCAGCCAGAACTATATTAGAGTTCTCGTCATTAATTTCTAATAATACTGGCACCTCTCCCGCTGGATTAAGAGCTAAAAATGCTTTACGGCGTTCCCATGACTTTTCGATTACTAAGTCGTAATTAAGTTTTTTTTCGCTCAGGGCTATGCGGACCTTACGTGAAAAGGGGCAGAGCCATAGGTGATATAGAGTCCGCATGATTTATACACTTCATTCTATAAGTTTTATAATTTATAGGCTTTAATATTATCCAACTGTTTGTTTTAAGTAGTTACATATATCGCTGATACATACCCTTCCTTGATCAATAATATTTGATTGGGTAAAAAATGTATGCATTACCCCTGGATAAACTTTTAAGAAGTGTGGATGCTCTTTTTCTTTCATTAATTCTGCTAATTTCAATGAATCGTCTCGGATAGGATCTAGTTCTGCAGCTGCGATGAAAACACTTGGAAGATTAGTTACATCTCCTCTAACGGCAAAAGCTCGTGGGTCATTCCTGTCTGCATCCGTTACATAATCTGAATACACCTTCTTAACATACTCGGTGAGTATAATAAAATCTCCGTTTCCCAATTCTTTCATGGAGTCTGATTCCAGATTATCATCAATAACCCCATAAATAGAAACAATACCCTTTATTAAATTTGGTTTATTATTGTGCAACTCAAAAGCAGCTCCAAATGCGATACTCGCTCCGGCAGATGCCCCTCCTATTACAATTGAGTTACTATTAAGTCCCCAGTTTGCTCCCTCTTCCGAAAGCCATTCTAATACAGCTGCAATTTCAATTACAGGATCGGGAAAAGTATGCTCAGGAACATGTACATAGTCACAACTTATGACTGCCCCCCCCCATTCTTTTGCTATTTCTCGCATTTGTCTGTCATTAGATAATTGATTGCCTAACTTAAAGCCGCCCCCGTGCAAATATAAAAACACTGGCATATTAGGCTTATCTTTCCATTTATAAAGCCGCATCGGAACTTCTCTGAAGGGGCCAGGTATGTGCTTATCAAGCATGATTTCCATCTCAGGACCGCCTTTATTCCAAACTAAACGCGCTTTGTTCATGCTCTCTCTGATTTCACCAATACTTTCTCCGGCTCCTCCAATGCTCTCTACTATCTCAGCATTTTTTTTAAGGGCAGCTTTTTGTTGAGGATGAATTTTAGATATCCATTTTTTGGTGACGTTCTCGTCAAGATCAGCCATAAAATTTTCCAGTTTGTTATTCAGAAATAATCTTGTGTAATTATAATAGTTCAGAACAATAAAATTAATTAGGATGCTATAACATTATTCATATATAACCTGTATGTTATTCGAATTTATTCCTGTTTTTTCTATATTATCTTTAAACCTTGAATTTAAAACACCATTTCTATAACGGATAAATAAAAAGTAGCATAAAATATATTAGTTTGCGCGGTGATATTAAAAAGCTTTTTTTGATATTATAACACCAAAGTCTTTATTTAGCATTTAACACATTGTACTTATTACTTCATTATATTGAATAGTCTAAACATATAGAGGATAACCTAAAATGGACCTCTTGGAAATAATTCTACTTTCTGTAGTGCAAGGTATAACTGAGTTTTTACCAGTTAGTTCATCAGCCCATTTACGTGCTGCCTCGGAGTTACTAGGCATTAATGGAAGCACTTTGGGCTTTGATGTCGCAGTTCATGTTGGCACTCTGGGGGCGGTGGTGGTTTATTTCAGGAATGACTTATCTCTTATAGCTACTGGAACCGCTAAGTTTGTGAAGGGTACTAGGACTGAAGAAGGGTTTTTAGGAATTAATCTTATAATTGCGACATTACCTGTGTATTTGGCAGGCTTTTTTCTACGAGACTATATCGAGAGTGATTTGCGGTTAATTGAGGTTATTGGATGGACATCAATAGTTTTTGGCATTCTTTTATGGTGGGCTGACCGCTATTGTATGACCATTCTCACCCTTAAACATTTAAATTACCAAAAAGCATTTATTATTGGTATTTTTCAGATATTTGCCTTGATTCCTGGTTCTAGCCGGGCAGGTGTTACTATTACTGCTGCAAGAATTCTGGGATATGAACGAATAGAATCTGCACGCTTTTCAATGTTATTATCTATACCGGCAATTGCAGGAGCTGGAACATTAGTAGTATATGAGTTTTTTAGTGATGGTAATGCTGTGGTTTGGCGAAGCGCTCTATTAGCCGGTATTTTATCATTTGTTACTGCAACCATGGCAATTTCCATGCTCATGCGGTGGTTAAAGTATTCGGGCTTCGGTCCTTTTGTTATTTATAGGATAATATTTGGGGCCCTAATACTTAGTTACGCTTACGGTTTCTAATTATATTAATCTATCGATGTTCTTCCTAGACGACCTCCTTTCTTGTATCTGCTAAGGTAAGTTGGGACAATTGTTTCAACAGCAGTCGGTTCTATTCCGAGATTGGATAGATTAAAAGCACCCAAGCCTACAACATTGTCGGATTTAAGGGATAGTATCTGATCATAAGTTAAAAGTGGTTTAGGAAATAAACCCATTATTCTGCCTTGCATTTCGCCAAACTGGAATGGAACAGGTAATAAAAGACACCTCCGACGTGTATTGTTGAGAATAATTTTCATCAGATCAGTATAGCTATATATATGCGGTCCTCCTATCTCATAGGTTTTACCAATAGCCGAGGTATTTGATAGGGCACTTACAATTGCTGACGCTACATCTTTTACGTAGACGGGCTGAAACAAGGTTTTTCCATAACCATAAAGGGGTAGAATTGGTAATAGGCGAGATAGTGAACCAAATAAATTAAAGAATTTATCTTCTGGGCCAAATATAACTGAGGGTCTAATAATAATAGCTTTTGGAAAATGCTCGCGTATTACTTTTTCTCCCTCTCCCTTAGTACGCAAATATTCTGATAGAGCAGATTTGTTCGCCCCTATTGCTGATACTTGCAATAGATTATCTACACCGGCCTCTGTAGATAAACGTGCTAGTGTTTCTGGAACATTAGAGTGCATATTTTTAAACGTTTGTTGACCCTGATTATACAAGATACCAATAAGATTAATTACAATATCCGCATTTTTAACTGCTTTCTCCATATCTGCTTTATTTCTAGCATTTATTTTTATTGGGGTTATCTGGCCAACTTGCCCTAATGGTTTCAAAAATTTTGCTTTTTCTATATCTCTAACTGCGACGGTAATTATTGCGCCCTGGTCTGCCAGGAGTTCAACAACATAGCGTCCTATAAACCCTGATCCGCCGAAGATTGTCACTCGTTTTTGTTGCACTATCTTTGGCCTCCTAATTCTGCACTAATGTTTTATTATCAACTATTATTAGTTTTTGAGTACTTATCTGTGTATAACGCTTCCTTAGCTCAAGTGCCAAGTAATCTTATTTGAATAAGGATAGATGATTGACAAGGTTTATGGTAGCGGAGTAGCAAACGTACTTAGATGTGGACAGAGCTTTTAGTTTATTAAATAACAGAGATTAATCCGTGGATATAAAAATTTATCAAAACGACTTACCTGATGACCTAGAACTTGGATCAATCATTGCCGTAGATACTGAGACGTTGGGCTTAAATTTGTTTCGTGACCGTCTATGTCTAGTGCAACTGTGTAGCGGCGATGGGATTGTACATTTAGTTCAATGTTCGAGTGGGGTGGAAGGCATTTATGAAGCTCCTAATTTAAAGTCTATTCTTAGTGATTCTTCGCGCCTGAAATTATTTCATTACGGACGATTTGATTTGGCAGTTTTACGTCGAGATCTTGGGGTTCTTGCTACTCCAGCATACTGCACTAAAATAGCCTCTAAGTTGGTTCGAACATTTACGGATCGTCATGGATTAAAAGACTTATGTCGCGATTTACTTGGAGTTGATATTTCTAAGCAACAACAAACTTCTGATTGGGGGGCTGAAAACTTAAGTAATGAACAGTTAGAATATGCCGCTTGCGATGTTTTATATCTTCATGACCTCAAAGACCGATTGGATGCTATGCTCAAGCGCCAAAGACGATCTGAGATAGCAAATAGCTGTTTTGAGTTTTTACCTTATCGTGCGGAACTCGATTTAGCAGGTTGGAATGATGTTGATATATTTTCTCATAGCTAAAACTCTTCCTGCTACTGCAGAAGTGCTGCGTTGACCTTTTAATTATTCGATCACATACTAGAATTCTTTATTTAGCGGAAGAGTTGTAATCCTTAATAGAGTATTTTTAGAATTATAGGCATTCTCTCAAACTTAAGAAGCACAACAATATTTGCATGACAAAAGCGAAAAAAACAAAAACCACTAGTAATGATTCTATAGAAGATCTTAACGACCTTACTGTAGCGCATCGAGTACTAAAATTGGAGGCTGAAGCCTTAATTAGCATGTCTAGTGCGCTTGATGAAAGTTTTTCTAATGCGGTAAAAACTCTCCTGTTAGTTAAAGGCAGAGTGGTGGTTACTGGCATGGGTAAAAGTGGCCATATTGCAAGAAAAATATCTGCAACTTTGGCCAGTACGGGAACACCGTCACACTTTGTTCACCCGGCCGAAGCCAGTCACGGTGATATGGGCATGATTACTCGAGAAGATGGAGTAGTTGCTCTATCTAACTCTGGAGAAACACCAGAACTTATCGATCTAATAGATTATTGTAGGCGCTATGGAATTCCCTTGATTGCAATTACTGGGAGGACAACAAGTACTTTAGCAAATTATAGTGACTTTACATTAGGTTTGCCGGGTATTTCTGAAGCCTGTCCTATGGGGCTTGCACCCACTACATCAACAACGTCTATGTTGGCTATGGGGGATGCGCTAGCAGTGGCTTTGTTGGAGCGTAGAAATTTCTCTATTGATAATTTCCAGGTTTTGCATCCAGGTGGTAAACTTGGGCAGGCTTTACTTAAGGTAAATGATCTCATGCATGCAGGTGAAGAACTACCGTTAACCAATCCTAATGCACTTATGAATGATGTTATATTAACGATGACAAACAAAATGTTTGGCTGCGCTGGAGTTGTGGATTCAAACGGTATACTCATTGGTATAGTGACTGATGGGGATTTACGCCGCCATATGTCAAGAGATTTTAGAAGCACTACTGCCGCTGAGGTGATGACTAAATTCCCCAAAACAATACGAACTGAATCCCTGGCGTCCGAGGCTCTTGGCGTTATGAACGAAAACGCGATAACAGTAATGTTTGTTGTCGATGCTGATAAGCCTATTGGCATAATACATCTACATGACTGTTTGCGGGCGGGTATAGCCTAGATATAATGAATGACCTTCCTCCTAAAGAAACATCCGAAGTGGGACAGCAACCTTTAACTAAAAAATTTGTAGATGTTGGATTACGTGTTCAGCGTGGCGGCTTTGCTCGTTCGAGGTTTGTTGCAGCTATGAAATACATATTGCCTGGTTTGGCAATGGCTTTACTAGTCGTAGTAGTTGCTTGGCCGGAATTTGATAATGATAATGACCGATTTCGAGCAAATGAAGAGGTCGGCCCGATTGGTACATCACGTCCTCAGGTCATAAATGCACGATTATTAAGTGTTGATTCACAATTACGTCCATTTCAAATAACCGCTGATTCTAGCTCTCTTAAAAAGAATAAAGATAGGGAATTTTATCAACTTGTTAAACCAAAGGCGGATATTGTACTTGAAGATGGTTCGTTGGTCGCTCTTAGCGCTAAAGATGGGGAGTATGAAGATGATAAAAAGTATCTATATTTAATTGGTAATGTTAATGTATTCCATAATGCTGGTCATGAATTAAGAACGCCCAAAGCTCTATTTGATTTTGATTTAAATTTGGCATCTGGTGATGAGAAAGTAGAAGGCCAAGGCCCACTAGGAACATTAGAGTCTGAAGGATTCCGTATATTTGAAGGTGGAGATCGTATAATGTTTACCGGTAAAACCCGGATGCTTGTTTACAGTGGAGTTGGAAGTTCGGAATGAATAAGATTGAATATTTTGGTTTTTCGTCTTTTATATCCCTGTTATTTTCTGTGTTTATAATCTTTATGCCCTCTATTGGAGGAGCTCAATCCTTAGGATTTGGTCAAGCTAATAATAAGCCAATTAATATTGAAGCGAACGAAGGAATTGAGTGGCAGCGTAACGAGAAAGTTTATATAGCTCGCGGCGATGCACATGCCAGCCAGGGAGACGTGACTGTTAGAGCAGATGAGCTAATGGCACATTACCGACCAAATAAAACTGGAACCGACGAGATTTATAAAATTTATGCTAGCGGTAGCGTTAAAATTAGCTCAAAGACCGAACTAGCAACTTCTGAAAAAGCCATATACGATCTTATAGCAGGAGTTTTAATTATGACGGGTGGTCCGGTGAGTTTGATTACACCAGAAGACAAAATCATTGCCCATGACAGTTTAGAATATTATGAGGGAAAACAACTTGCTATTGCACGTGGTAAAGCAATGGCCGTTAGAGGAGAGAGGAGGGTGCGCGCTGATATTCTGCGTGCATATTTTGGGGCTGAAAACAAAAAAAGAAATTCATCTAAAATAGAGCGTATAGAAGCTGATGGAAACGTGCATCTTTCCACAGAATCTGAGATTGTGACAGCGGACCGCGGTGATTATAGAATTAATGATGGATTGGCCGAAGTTAGTGGAGAAGTTAAAATTACAAGGGGAAAAACTCAACTTAACGGCGACCGTGCTGAGGTTAATCTGAACACGGGACGAAGCCGTTTACTTACTAGTAAACCTGGTTCTAAAAACCCTAATAAAAGAGTAAGAGGTATAATAATGCCCTCGGCTCTAAAAACAAAAAAGTAAAGGTTATCAGAATTAATTATGGTGGATAAATTGAAACACCCTGAAGTCTTAGACCCTAAAACCCCTAGATTGGTTGCAGAAAACGATGGTTTACTTGCTACTAATATTGGCAAGCGTTTTAGTAAACGTCCGGTGGTTCGGGATGTAAGCATAAAAGTAAAGCGAGGAGAGGCAGTTGGTTTGTTGGGACCTAATTGTGCAGGTAAAACAACTTGTTTTTATATGATCACTGGTTTGCTTTCTCCGGATACAGGGATGATATCACTAGATGGCCATGACATAACTGATCTACCGATGTACCGTAGGGCGAGGTTAGGTATTGGTTATTTACCTCAAGAGGCATCAATTTTTAGAGGCCTAACAGTTGAACAAAATATTCGCGCTGTCATTGAGGTAATAGAAACTGATATAGATCGTCGTGAGGCTTTAATAGAAGATTTAATGGCTGAATTCACAATAAGCCATTTACGCCGCACCCCATCTTTAGCTCTTTCTGGCGGAGAACGTCGTCGTGTTGAAATTGCACGCGCTATTGCCTGCCGACCACATTTTATACTGCTTGACGAACCTTTAGCAGGAATTGATCCTATAGCAGTCTCTGAAATCCGTGATTTAGTTGGTCATCTAAAACATAGAGGTATAGGTGTTTTGATAACTGATCATAATGTTAGAGAAACATTAGATATTGTTGACCGTGCATATATTTTACATGATGGTGCCGTGCTTATGGGAGGAAACCCCTCTGAAATAGTAGAACACAATGATGTTAGAAGAGTGTACTTGGGCGAAAAATTTACACTTTAGATCTTATAACTATGAAGTCCACTCAAAACTTAACCCTAAAACAATCGCAATCACTCCGTATTACGCCTCAATTACAGCAGGCTATTAAGCTGCTTCAATTATCTAATCTAGAAGTTGCTGCATATATAGAAACAGAGATGGAGAAGAATCCTTTACTAAAAATAGAAGATAAAGTTTTTGAAGGTAACCAATTATCGGTCATTGAAGATAAAATCGATATAGAAAATACTGATTTTAATTCTTATTCAGTTGATAATAGTAAAAATATTATTAATGAAGAAAATAATGAACTTAAGGTTTTTTCTAGCGATCAGTCTTTTGATAATTGGTATGCAAATGGCCCAAATTTAGATTTACAGGGTGATGCAAGACCATCAGAATTGAAGCAATTAAATAGTTTGCGCGACCACTTATATACACAACTTAACGTTGCTTTTACGGATAAATCAAAACTTATGATTGGACGTGCTTTGATTGATTCGCTTGATGATGGTGGTTACTTATCTTCAACGGTAGATGATATTTCTGAGCACACCGGATTTAATAAAAGTGAAATTCTTATAGTTCTAGAAAAATGTCGTGAATTTGATCCTGTTGGTGTTTTTGCTCGAGACCTAGCAGATTGCTTTTCATTGCAATTAGCTGACCGTGACCGGTTGGATCCTGTAATGCAGGTGTTTCTCAAAAACTTAGATTTGATGCTACGTTATGACATTTCTGCATTACAGTCGGTTTGTATGGTAGATAGAAATGACATCATAGACATTATCGCTGAGTTAAAGTTGTTAAACCCAAAGCCTGGGCTTGTTTTTCAGCAGGAAATTACCGAGTGTGCAATACCGGATATCATTGTTTACCCTAATAAGAAAGGTGGTTGGTTTATAGAACTGAATAATGAATGTTTACCTACAGTGGTTGTTGATAAAATATACTATGATGAGCTATCAAAAAATAACTTATCAAATAAAGACAAGCGCTTTATGCGTGAAAATTTACAATCAGCGAACTGGTTAGTTAAATCTTTAGACCAACGCTCGAAAACAATAGTAAAAGTTATGACTGAAGTAGTAAAAAACCAAGATGAATTTTTTCGTTTTGGGGTTAGTCATTTAAAGCCGTTAGTTTTAAATGATATTGCAAGATCGATAAAGGTGCATGAAAGTACGGTTAGTAGAGTTACCTCGAATAAATATGTGATGACCCCCCGAGGTGTTTTTGAACTAAAATATTTTTTTACTAATTCTGTTAGTTCAGTAGACCCAAAAAAGGTTCATTCTTCTGAATCGGTACGCACTCAAATCAAAGAGTTAATTGATACTGAAACTGTTTCTACTATTCTTTCTGATGACCGCATTGTTGAAATATTGAGACTTGAAGGTATTAATATTGCCAGAAGAACTGTAGCCAAATATCGTGCAAGCTTGAATATAGCTTCTTCAACGCAACGCCGTAGAAAAAAGCTCGCCCAGGCGGAGATATGAAAAATATATATAATTTTCTAGTCTTATTATAATTTTTATTAAATACCTGATTTTTTATGCTATTGACAGGAATGCGGACCATTATTATGTTCCGGCCGCCTATGAATAGTTGTAATGCTTAGGCCTGACAATCATTGGGAATTTATTACTTAAGTATGCATTTAGATGATTTCTACATGTGGCCTTGACCATTAGGCTTAGATAGGGATTACAATGATACCTAGCGTTTAAGCGGGCATAAAATCAAAGAGAAGTTTTGAATGGAAATATCCGATTTGCTTACTGTTGAGAATGTCATCACTGACCTTCGTGTTACAAGCAAAAAACAAGCGCTTCAAATACTATCAAAGCATGCGGCTAATAATACTGGTCAGGATGAAAGAGATATATTTGAAATTTTATCACAGCGAGAACGTCTTGGCACAACAGGTGTTGGAGATGGACGAGCCATTCCACATGGCCATTTGTTGGGTTTAAAAAAAATCCAAGGATATTTTGCCCGTCTTGAAAAGGCGATCGATTTTGATAGTATAGATGATAGTCCTGTAGATTTAATATTTTTATTATTGGCGCCTAAAGGCTCTGGAGCGGAACACTTAAAGGCACTTGCGCTTATCTCTCGTTTAATGCGTTCAAATGTACTTTGTGAAAAGTTACGTGGTGCAAATAATGCTGATGCACTATATGCCTTACTATCACGTTCACCTCAAACCCGCTCTAATCTTAGAGCAGCGAGCTAGAAATTAGTGAACGCTCACCGGTTCTAGTTCATTCTGAAAGATTGTAGCAAAAGCTAGTTCCCTGCCGTTAACAACAGCCACCTCATTTCCGTCAGCTGTATGAATTGCATACATTTTATTTCCCTTTACTGGCTTAGCTTTGACATACGCAAGTTCCTCTAAGCCTAGTTCAGCAAATTCCTCAGGGGGTAGTTCTTCCCAATTAAACTCTAGTACTTTTACCAAGATTTTAACCTCTCATAAAATGAAATTAGTCTTTATCTTTTAAAACATGTAACGTTTTATTTTTTGTTTTTTCTAGACCATCAGATATTTTTATTTTTCGTATTTTACGCGCCGGTTTTGGTTGCAGTAAGTCTATGTGCAAAAGTCCATTATCAAAAATTGCTGATACAACTTCCATGCCATCCGCAATTATAAAATTACGATTAAACTGTCTGTTTGCTATGCCTCTATGAAGATACATACTTCGATCGTCGTCTTTTTTTTGTCCTTTTATACTCAGCTGATTATCTTCAAGGAGAATCTCTAAGTCCTGGAGTGAAAAACCCGCTAAGGCAAGGGTAATACGCAGTTCATTAGAACCTATGCGTTCAATGTTGTAAGGTGGGTACCCCTCAACTGGAATTTTAGCAATTTGTTCAAGTGTGCGTTCGAATTGATCAAAACCAAGTAAGAGTGGGTTTTTGAGTAAAGAAACTCTTGTCATTTATTTACTCCTTTTATTGATGCACCCATACTCTTTAATTACATTATAAACCCACAAATATTCGCATTAGCTCTATTTATGATCTAGTTAAAGTATATTTTAGCCTTATCTGATAATGATCATACGTAGTCTTATATATATGAATTTCAAGGTCTATAGTTATAAATCTAATATAGTTCAGATTATCTGAGTTAGTATTTACAGGGACTTAAAAAGATTATTTTTTATTTTGTTAGGGTTGGTTTTAATCAGGAAAGTAACTTTCCTCTAGTCCACAAACACCAACATCTAGGGCTAGAAGGCTTCCAGCATTAAAGTCTAGTTTTAATTCTTCTTTATTCATCATGATTTTTGCTGATGTAACGTATAAAACAGATAAATCCTTGCCCCCAAAGGCACAAGAAGTAGGTCTGCTAACTGGTAATTTAATTGTACGACTTATATTTCCGTTCGGAGAGTAACGAACTAGACGTCCCCCGCGAAACTCAGAACACCAATAATAGCCTTCACAGTCAATAGTAGCGCCATCACAGGTTCCTCTTGTAACTCCTTTGGGTATTTTAGCAAATATTCTACGTTTTCCTGGTTCACCAGTATCAACATTATACTCATAAGCCCATATTATACGTTTGGGTGAATCAGTAAAATACATCACACTACCATCTGGAGACCAGGCCAGTCCGTTTGGCACTAAAATATTATCTATTATGGCTTTACATTCGTTTTTGCTATTCACGCGATAAAGTTTACCTATTGGTTTCCTATTAAAATAGCTAGTTGGTGGTCCTGGCGGGTCGAACATTGTACCAGTCCAAAATCTACCTTGTCGATCACATTTTCCGTCATTGAATCTAGACATGGAATTGTTATATTCTGGCGTAGCTATTGTTACTATGGTTTTCATGTCAGAATTAATTAGAGCTATTTCACTACGAAAACCTGCAATCAACCCACCATTCTGTCTTAAAGCTATACTTCCTATTTCTTGTTTCATTTCCCAGGATTTATTTTCGTGAGTTATGGGATTAAAACAGTGTATTGCTGGAGACTTAATATCGATCCAGTATAAAACCTGTTCTTGTGCGGACCAAACAGGACTTTCGCCTAAAATTGCTCTCGTCTTTATTATGTCAAGAATTTTTGTCAAATACCCTCTCCTATTACTATCTCAAAGGGGTTTTTAAACTCTAAGATACTATGTAAAAATAAAACATAATTAAATAGGCTTATATTATTTTATAAAGGAAATCTAAATGATAATCGATGCACGAACGTATACTATAGCTGCGGGAAAGATGAACTATTTTTTAGATACTTATGAAAGTAATGGTCTGCCGTTACAATATAAGCATGGATTTGATCTTGCTGGTTATTTTACAGTTGAGACAGGCCCTTTAAATCAAGTAGTACATTATTGGAAATGGGATAATGCGGCACATCGACAAGAATGTAGACGTGCATTATATAATGATGAGGATTGGATGGATTATCGGAAAACGAATAGTGAAGGAGTATTTGTAAAGCAGTTTAATCGATTGTTAGTTGCAACAGATATTGTAGAACCTTTTTCGTTTATGGGTAATGATAGTAACTTGGGTTTCGTTGATGAGCGCACCTATACTCTGAATTATGCCCAAGTACCGTCATATGTTGAAATTACAAAGAAAATGGCTATGCCAATTATAAATAGGGCGGGCTGGAAGCTTATTGGATATTTTTCATCAGTTACCGGAACCATCAATGATGTTGTTCACTTGTGGTATTGGGATAGTCAAGCACAAAGAGAAGAGCTTCAAGTTAAAGCGACGAGTGATCCAGAATGGAAAACTTACCAGGCTGCTAATGGTCATCGCATTCAGAAACAAGAAAGTCGATATTTAGTGCCGACGAAATTTTCTCCCATTAAATAGTTGTAAAAAGGGTTTTATGGACAAAAAAACGTTGCGCCCAAAAGATGCTGCTACACTTGTGTTGTATCGTGGACATGGTAACAATTTAAGAATCCTTTTGGGGCAGCGCCACCAGGGTCATGCATTTATGCCTAACGCATATGTTTTTCCTGGAGGACGAGTTAACTCTTCAGATAGTAGAGCTATTCCTTCTTCTGAACTGCGCAGCGGTGTGGCTAAGATGCTTGAAAGGGCTGCAACCCCGGCCAGGGCCAGGGCAATTGCTGTGGCTGCAGTACGCGAAACTTTTGAAGAGACGGGTTTATTAGTCGCATCAGGTGCAAGCGACAATAATCAATGGCATAATAAAATTGGTCCATTACTTGGATCAATGGATTATTTCTTTAGGGCCATTACACCTCCTAATAGAATTCGTCGATTTGATGCTCGATTTTTTTCTGTTCAAGCCTCTGAAGCTAGAGGAAGTTTGGGAGGAGATGGTGAATTGAAAAACCTCTCGTGGTTTACTTTAAATGAAATTAGTAAACTTGAAATGGCAAGTATTACACGAATTGCTCTGGCAGAGTTTAGGCGTGTTATTGCAGTGCAGAGTTTAGATAAATCAAGCCGATTAATACCAGTATCGAGATACATTCGTGGGCAATATAAAATAACTATGGAATAGTTTTTAATTAACGGCTCTGTATTTATTATCAGGTGTTGGTATGCCTTCACATTTCACTCGGTTAGTTTTTATCATGTGGATTAAGTGCGACAGCACAGATCGTGCTGCGGCTTTATGTAGACTGGAATCAATTTTAGCGTAAATTATTTCCACAATATCTGGGATGTTATCTATGCCATCTTTCAGACAAACCATAATCTCATCCTCTCGTTCATAACGGTGAGCTAGTAAAGATTCTACATATGGCCTTGGATTAGTTATAGGAGCTCCATGAGTGGGGTAGTAGATACTTTCTGGTCTATGATTGAGCTTATCTAAAGAAGTCATATAAGCAGACATGTCTCCATCTGGCGGAGATACTATTGTGGTGGACCAGCCCATTACATGATCGCCTGGAAACATTGCGTTTTCTTCCTTTAATGCAAAGCACATATGGTTTGATGTGTGTCCTGGGGTATGAATGCTCTCAATAGTCCAATTACTTCCTTTTATAATCTCTCCATCTTTGAGTCGTTTATCGGGTTTAAAATCAAAATCTGCGCCCTCTTCCATATCACTGTTTTTAATATTACGAGCATGTGGGCCGTAAGCGTAGGATAAAGCTCCTGAAGCAGCTTTAATTTGAACTGTAGCTGGAGAGTGATCGAGATGGGTATGGGTAACCAAGATATGAGTAATTTTTTCTCCTTTTAAAGTTTTGAGAATAGCCTGTATATGCTCAGGAATTGCAGGTCCTGGATCAATAATAGCTACTTCGTCATTCCCAACTATATAAGTGCCCGTACCATGTAATGTAAACGCGCTAGGGTTAGGAGCTATAACTCTGCGAATTAAAGGTGATAAACGCTGAGTAATACCATATTCAAATTTTAATTCTTTATTATAATCTATAAAGTTTACCATTTTCTTTTTAATTTTCTTCTCGACCAATGGCTTCGGATTCGATCAGGCCATTAATTTCTTCATTAGTGAAACCCCACTCAGCTAGAGCTAGTTCTGTATGTTCGCCAGGTTGAGGGGGAGGTGAATGTACCTTACCTGGGGTACGATTGAAACGGGGCGCAGGTGCTGGCTGGACTATTCCAGAAACATCCACAAAATTTTTGCGTGCCTTGTTATGAAAATGATTTGGTGCTTCGGTTAGCGAAAGTACTGGAGCAAAACAAACGTCAGTACCCTCCATAATTGCAACCCAATCATCTCTAGTTTTCGTTTTAATTTTATCCTCAATAGCTTTTTTGAGTTCTGGCCATTTTTCGCGATTCATCTGATCTGGCAGAGAATCTCTATCTAGGCCCAGCTTTTCTAGCAGTAGGGCATAAAACTTCTTTTCAATAGAACCTATAGAAATAAATTTACCGTCTGAAGTTTCAAAAGTTCCATAAAAAGGTGCAGCACCGTCAAGAATGTTTTCTTCGCGCGCATCATTCCAATATCCTGAGGCATGCAAGCCATATATAGGTGTCATAAGTGATATGGCTCCATCAACCATTCCTATATCCACGACTTGTCCTTGCCCGCTATTTTGTGCTTCGTACACAGCGGCCATAACACCAAACGCTAGATACATTCCCCCGCCACCGAAGTCTCCTATCATATTTAATGGTGGTATAGGTTTTTCTTTAGTGCCAATAGCGTGTAGGGCGCCTGTTAAGGCTATATAATTTATATCATGGCCCGCCGTGAGCGCTAAAGGCCCCTCATTACCAAAACCGGTCATTCGTGCATATATTAAACGGCCATTTCGTTGCATAGCTTGATCAGGGCCAATACCAAGCTTTTCAGTAACGCCAGGACGAAAAGGATCAATTATTACGTCGGCTTTTTCAAGTAGTTTGAGAACAGTTTCCGCACCTTCAGGATTTTTCAAATCTATAGCTATTGATTGACGGCTGCGGTTCATTAGATCGTATTCTGCTCCACGAGGTACGCCCAAACCTGGGTCGACACGTCGGTCGACGCGGATTATTTCTGCACCTAAATCTGCCATTAGCATTGCAGCAAATGGGGCAGGACCAATTCCAGCTAATTCGACTATTTTTAGACCTAGCAGTGGTCCTTGTCTTTTAATTTTTGTATTACCTGGCATTATTTTTCTCCAGTCAATAATTTGACTAATCTAATTAGTGTTACATTTGTAAGCAAAATAGTTAGCTATTTTATAAGTTATTTACAGTTTACGTTTCTTTAGGAAAATCCGGTTGGACCTGAGGACGAGAATCAAAGAAGGCTGGAATCTTCATACAGGTATCAAATATATTAGCTATTCGTGGATAGGGCTCTGTATTAATGCCGAACAAACGAGCGGCACCAAATTGTGGTACGACGCAAATGTCAGCAAAAGTTACGCTATCTCCATGACAGTAGGTACCAGTTTCTTTACTTCTGTCTAAGTTTTCTTCTATTGCTTCAAGCCCTTTAGACAACCAATTGGAAATCCAGGTTTCAAGCGTGGCTTCGTCATGTGCTAGGTTCTGGGTTATATATTTGCGGATGCGCGGTATGACCAAGGGGTGAGTATCTGCCACAGAAATTAGGGATATTGCTCTTACCCGAGAACGACCAATAGGGTCATTTGGTAAAAGGCAAGGATTAGGGTGAAGTTCTTCAATATATTCTAAAATTGCCATCGATTGAGTAAGAATATTTTCGCCATCAACTAATGTGGGCACTACCATTTGTGGGTTAATTTTTCTGTAGTCTATATTGAACTGGTCTCCTTGAATGAGGTCCATAGACTTAACCTCATAGGGGATGCCTTTTATGTGGAGGGCAATACGCACTCTATACGCAGCGAGTGAACGCCAGTAGCTGTAAAGTATCATCATCTTATTTTCCTAGATTACATATAATTTTGTTTTCAATTGGTTTTTTTAGAGTCAATAATTTAAGTTGCGCAAAACTAATTTGTTATCAGCAGACCTCTTCTATTTCGGTGTAACCATGAAGGAATAGCAGTTGCTAATACAAATGCAAAGAAAGGTAATAACATTTGTAGTAATGCGTATGTACCAATAGTCCTTCGGTTGCCGCTTGCCGCAAGACTAACTGCTTCTGTTGTTAAGGTATCAAATCTCCCTGCGCCTGCAAACAGTGTAGGTAAGTAAAGCCCTACGCTCACAGCAAAGCCAACAGCGGCTGATATAAAAATTGGTCGTAATAACATAGGTAATTTAACACGAATAATTATTCGCAATGGCCTTGATCCAAGACAAGCTGCGGTGTCGGCATATCTTCTATCCCATGAACGATATGGGTCAGCTAATGATATATATACGTAAGGTAAAACAAAAATAAGATGTGTCCATATTATTGCCAACCAACTTCCATCCATATGCATCATAATTAACATTATTTGAGTGCCAAAAAGGAATGCCACCTGAGGGATTAGCATGGGAGTATAAAGTAAAAACAGGCTATTGTTTTGTGCTTTCTTACCAAGACGTATTTCGTTTTCTAAGCAACCTATAGTTAATAATAGTGAAATTATGCAGGTAATAAAACCAATACCTAGTGTATTCCAAGTAGCTGAATAAAGTTCGTTCGCATTATTAAACCACGTTTGCATGCTTAATGTTTGCGGAAATGTATGTGGAAATCGCCAATCTCCTGATACTGACCATACAGCCATACTTGCGAGGCTAAAAAAAGCAATGATGAAGACTAAAAGAAGACAAAGAGCTACTATTAAGCGCAACCATTTATCACATGTGAAACGTCCCCCAGTAAAAACCCACTTTTTTCCAAAGTAAGTTATTATTTTTTCACATGTCCACCATACTCCAATTGCCAAAATAACTAACATAAATTGTAAAATTGCTCCTGCTGAAGCTATAAACCGCATTAATATTTCTGGGTCGTTGAACCATCTCAAGAGTTGAACAGCAAGCGGTGGCGGTGTGGTTGGGGCAATCACGATTGCAACATCCACTACAGAAATTGCATATGCCAATACGGCAAATATTGGAAGACGTATTTGCTGGTATATCTTAGGAAATACTGTCTTAAGCCACGCAGCTATAGGGCCATAACCCAATGAACGAGCTACCGTAAGGTGTTGCACATAGTTGATCTGGTTTATTGCGGCTAAGGTCATTAAAAATAGGAAAGGAACCTCTTTTACTACCAATGCAGTTATTAAAGTTATGCCGAAAGGGTCCTGAGTTATTATTATGTCAGGTGGTCTTATAAACCCAGTTGCCCAGGGTGAGGTAAGCCGAAAAAACCATCCGCTCGGAGCTAATAAAAACGATAAACCAAATGCAATTGTAACATGGGGAACAGATAGAAGTGGTGATAGAAATCTTTGTATTTTTGTAAATAACCAAGTTCCATGCCAACTAGCGCAGAATAAAATTACTAGAGCTAGAGAGATTATTGTTGTCGCTAGTCCGGTGAAAAAAGATAAACGAATAGAGTTATAAATACCTGGGGCTAATAGCATTTCTCTTATAGGGTCAAGTGAGAATCCATTGCCGCCTAAGGCTGGCAGATATCCGAATGCTGGTAAAATTGTGCCAATTAGACCTGCTAAAACTGGCCCAATAAATAATATTAGTGTTATTAGCGGTATGATGCGCAAAGCCGTAGTTAGAAAGCTTTGATAATTTTTAACTTTATCGTTCATACATTAATTATAATTTAATATAGCCTTGCTTTATATTTATAAATAATAAAACATATCCTTATTTACCAATGGCGTATCGCTTTGACCAAGTTTTTTCGATGGCATTTACCCAAGATGGGTGGGGCTCAAGTAGCGCGTTTCCTAGACTTTCCGGTGATAATGTTGCAACACCCAGACTTAATGATGTGAAATAGTCCCTTTCTTTTAGTTTTAGTTTATTCATATCTAGAACAGTACCATTTCCCCAGTACAATGGGTTTTGTTTGCGAGCCTGTGCGTAAGGTGACATTAAAAAATTGACTAAAACCTGAGCTCCTTCCTTGGATTTAGCATTGAAAGGTATTGCCAAAAAACTAGTATTACCGACGGTTCCTTTGCTTAGTACGAAGGTTCTAACAGAGTTAGGGATAGCCCCTGTTGATATGAGGCTTGAAGCTTCAGACGGTTCAAAAGATAAGGAGATATCAATTTCGTTATCACCCAGCAGTCTGTTTTGTGCAGGTCCATTTTGCGGAAATATTTTTCCAGACCGCCATAGAAAAGGATGTAGATTATCTAGATACGACCATAATGGCTGTGTAACCTTATGAAAGGACTTATAATCGACTTCTCTTTGTAGTGATTTTTTATCTACTATTAATTCTATCAATGCCTGTTTTAAAAATGTAGTACCTAAGAAATTTGGTGGTTGGGGATAGGTGAAACGACCTTTATTATTTTTGGCCCAAGCAAGAAGTTTTTTTATTGACATTGGAGGGCTGGATATAAATTTACTATCATACATAAAAACGAATTGTGCCATACCCCATGGAGCCTCTAAGCCTTCAACGGGAATAGTAAAGTCGATAGTCGTCGTTTTTTTTCCTATCGTATCAACTAGATGGTAATTGGGCAGATCAGAGGTCCAGGGACCAAATAAAAGTTTATTCTTTTTCATGGCAGCAAAGTTTTCGCCGTTTATCCAGATTAGATCAATAGAGCCTTCTGATGACCTCCCCGCTGCTTTTTCTGCGAGAACCCTAGAAACGGCTTCTGAGGTATCTAATAATTTTACGTGTTTTACACTCACCCCGTAATTCTTTTTAACTTCTGCTCCAGCCCAATTTATATAAGAGTTTATGCGCTCATCTCCTCCCCAGGCATTCCAGTAAACTGTCTGTCCTTGTGATTTAGTAACTATTCTTTCCCATGTTTCGCTCTTTGCGTTCGCAAAAGAAGCAGGATAAATATTGATAAACAGTATTAGAATTAGTAAGCGCATTATTTTCTCTCATAAATAAGTAATTTAAAATTCTTTTGCGTAACTTATTTTTACTTATGTAATATTATAATTAAGTAAAGTAGTTAGGTCGTTTTTAGTTCTCCAATCATTTCTTACTTTTTCGATAATTTCTGGTTTTAGATAGTGACTTACACGATCCTCTACATGACTCATTAGATTCTTATAATTAGGATCTATTATTAGACTATTTGTGATTTTTTTTTCTTTTGTTTGCGCTAGCCATTTGACACACCAAGTGATGGACCATAACCACATCATTCTTCTTAAATCTACTAGCCATTCTCTTACGGATTCAGATAAATTCTTCGGCACGTTCTCTAACCAAAATTCATAAAATTTTGCTATATTCGAATGACTGAGAATTGAAAATGTATCTACATCCCACGTAGTGGATGTATAAAGAGTTGAGTGTGCTAGGTCGAATGCTGGCACACCGTATCTTGCCTTTTCGAGGTCAACTAAAATAACTTTATTTGTAGAGGTACGTAAAAAATTTCCGGGATGAGAATCAAATGCAATTAAGCTTGTTACAGGTTTTTTGTTTTTTGCCAGTAATTGCCCAGTTTTTACAAGCTCTTCTCGAATTTGACACTCAGAATCGTACTCTAATTGAGCTTTATTTATAAAAGCAGATTGGTCTAGTACTTCTTTAAATGTATCTGTTATTGCGTTTGGAGGGTTTTTTAATGGTTGTTTATGTATATCAGCTGGAAGAGGAATTGAGTGTATTGAAGCAAGCGCTTTACACATAGGAAGAACATCTTGGGGTAGGCATAAACTTTCCCCAATAATTTCCTCAACTATAAGTGCTCCCATCGGCATATCAACAGTAGGCGCTAACGTTTCATAAAGTTTTGGTGTGTGGTTACTGGCTGAAGCTCGCGTGAAACATGCTTCTTGATAGCTTAGGTTTTCTAATGCACCTAATCCTAATTGGCTTTGTTTGGGTACCCTTGCTAATAATTTGTATCCATTTAGTTTAATATGTTCATGAGCTAGGCCAGAGGTAGGAATTGGAATTAAATCTGATTTCGATATTTTTTCTAAGCCACTTAATTTTTTTAATTCATTAACTAAACTATCTATCAATCTATCATTATTTGTTCTTGAGTATGATGCCATTATCCTTAATTTCCTGCTTTGGGTTTATTGTTTTTCCAATAATGCCACGCTTTACCATCATCAATATCTAAATGCTTTTTAAGTATCTGGACACGAAATCTATTAGGTATATTAATTAAAGTATCAGATAGCGCATTGGGACTAGACCAGTGCACATTTTTGAATAAATTCATTGGTAAAGTTGTTACGGAGTTTAAACCAATAAGCCAATATCCACCGTCAAAAGCGGGCCCGAAAACAAAACTATTATGTCCAAGTGCTTTAAATGCAGTTTGAATGTCACTTTTTTGTATTGATGGAATATCACTGCCAATAATTACTATTGGCCCGGCTGGGAGTGCATTAAAAACGCGGCTCATGCGTGTGCCAATATTACCTCTTCCTTGTCCAAACAATGCTATGTTTGGGGGAATGGGCCAAAGGCGCTTATTTATAGCAGAAATATCTGGAGTTGCAGATAACCAAGTTTTCCATCGATGATCCCGGCCTAAATTCCAAGCAGTTCTATTAAGTGTTTTACGATAGAATTTATGTGCGGCGATGGCTCCAATATCTGCTGCAAGACGACTTTTAGTCTTGCCTAGTAAAGGCTGTCTAGCAAATATAACTAAATGCTGAGGGCACATCGGCTCAACCGTATATACGATGTATAAGTTTTATTGGTACACCGAGATAATATAGTGTCAGGCATAATAAATTTCTTGCTGATCTTATTAAGTAGCCATTCTTAGAGTAGCGATTTGCGGATGTTATTGCTGTTACAGGAAGGGGTATTAGTTTGTATGGTTTAAGTCTGCGGATTAGGTCCACGTCTTCCATTATAACCATTGGTTGGTATCCACCTACCAAATTATACAGTGAGCGCTTTATTAGCAGACCTTGATCACCATAGGGCATTTTTAAAAAACGACAACGCCATTCTGTTATTTTTTCAAGACGACGCGCTGCTGAGTTTTGGTCATTAAAAGCCAGACGAAAATATGCGGCATTATTCGAGTTTCTAGGGTTTTTTATAAAATTATTAACTGTTTTTATCCACCCTTTTTCCAATTTAGTGTCAGCATGAATAAATAGCATCCAGTCCCCTTTAACAGCTAATGCGCCTAGCGCTAATTGATTACCTCGGTTTGGGGAGGTATTTATTATTCTAGCTCCATATGACTTAGCAATTTCTATAGTATTATCTACTGAGCCCCCATCAACTAATAATAGGTCAACATCAAAAACCTTATTGGTTTCCTTTAAGGATAAAAGTGTTAGATTAATCTCTGCTGATGAGTTAAGCGCTGGTATAATGATACCTATCTTTTCTTTTTTATCACCCATCATGTTGCTTATTCATAAAATAGCGTAATCTAATTAGGGGCATAGTAATAAATACACTTTATTTACTTTTTTGGTTATTAGAAAATATTTAATAATGGGTTTGGCCTATTAATTTCTAAGTCATAGTTTATTTATAATTAAAAAAATATAAGGCAAGGCCTGAACTAGTCTCAGCTTTTTCGAAATCGGCTATATTTTATTTATTTAAAAAAACTCGTCTGCTGTATCACATGTATCTTAAGTACAATCAAAAAAGTTTTATTTCATGTGACGATTTTATTAAAATATCTTACAATATTAATTATATTTTTTAATCACAGCTGATTTAGAAAATATATGGTGATGATAAATTATTAAAGTTTAAATATAAAGAGGTTCTTAATGAATGATTTAGCTAATCCATCAGGTGCCTTAGAGGGTGATCCACGTTATGGGTTGAGTGAATCTGAACTGAAACTGTATTATATGAATAAATCACCATGTTGGTTTATTCATATTGAATTAGATATAGACAAATTCATAGAGATTGACGATTCAAAACGTCGAAAACATAAAGAATATTTTATTACCCAAAGTGATAGAATTCGTTTTGTTGGCCCAATCAAAGAAGAAGACGGAATAAATATTACTGGATTTCTTATTCTACTAGATGCACCCGATAGGGGTGTCGCTACGCTATGGGTCGAAAATGACCCTTATTTTATGAATGATATTTATAAAGGTTTTAATATCACTCGTTGGTCATCAAGTATGGAAATGCGACAGCTTGACTATCCCCGTATGAAAGGTTGGGAGCAGTTTGTTATAATTGCTATAGATGGGCCTGATGGCAATACATTACGCAACTCTGTAGCCGGAGACCACCATGAATACCAAGCCTTAGTTATGGAACGATATGTTGCACGTGGTCCGCTTCAAAATGATTCTGGTTCTGAGCTTATTGGAAGTTTAATGATTATGGAGTTTCCCAGTTTACACGCTTGTGAAGAATTTTGGCGGAAAGAACCATTGAATTATGCAGGGGTTTTTAAAGAAGTTATGCTAAGCCGTTGGGCATATGGTGAGGAAATAGAATAATTTACTAATTATAAATTTAAGTAATAATATATTTATGCCTCAATGTTATTGTTGGACTCGGAAAACTAACGGACATACTGTAAAATAGTTAGGCGCAATGAAACACTACTAATAGGAAGAGTATGTGTCGCAAATAAATAATATTGTGATTTCGGATGATCACCCGCTTCTACGTAGCGCTATCAGACAAGTGATTTCTGATGGGGTTCCCAATATAAATTTATTGGAAGCATCGACACTAGATGAAACAGAGAAGATTCTTGGTGCTGCTAATAGGATAGACCTGTTATTACTTGATATACATATGCCAGGGATGCATGGCCTAACAGGTTTATGCTTTTTGAGGGCTGAGTTTCCCTCTGTTCCTATCGCTATTATATCGGCCAGCTCTGATCCCCGATTAATTCGCCAAGCGGTTGCGCATGGAGCATCCGGATATATTTTGAAGTCATCACCTGTTTCGGAAATACGTGAAGCTATTAATTCATTGCTGGCAGGCGAATACTGGGTGCCAGATCTGGAAAATAATGATGAACTAAAACTAGAAGATAGTGATCGTGCAGCGCGTCTATCCAGCTTAACTCCTCAACAATTCCGTGTGCTCAGAATGGTAAGTGAGGGACAGCTAAACAAGCAAATTGCTTATCAATTAAACATTTCTGAGGCAACGGTTAAATCACACGTATCAGCAATTTTACAGAAATTAGGAGTTAATAGCCGCACTCAGGCGGTTATTCTAGCAACTAGATTAGACGGTGACATTTCAGTAGAAGAATCAATCTAAATTTCCCCAAATTAAGGATGACTAAAACTGTGTGTCTAATTTAGTTGCTGGTTAGTTGTTGTAAGAAGGCGAGTCATAAGAGCCCGCAGTGCGGCTGGCTTAACGGGTTTAGCCAATATGGAATGCCCCTTGCGCGAAGCCTCAAGTATCATTTTTTCGCTTTGATCTGCTGAAATAACAATAGTAGGGATCGGTCTTCCAAATTTTAAAAATATGTTATCAACCACATTTAATCCACTAATAGATGTTCCTAGGTGTATATCCGCCAAAATTATATTTGGAGTGGCGCCATTAAGGGCGTCTTGCCAATCTGAACTATTGCAGGCTGTTCGAACGTCACATTGCCATACGCTAAGTAACTCGGTCATTGCATCTAGTATATTTTGGTCATCATCAATACAAAGTACTATAGCGTCAGTAAGTTTATCACTAACAGGGTTTGACTTTTTTGCTTTTATGGAAAGATCAAAAACTGCCTCGCCTATCGGCAATGATATAGCAAACATTGATCCTTTATTGATTTGTGATTTTACGGTTATCTGATGGTTTAGTATTTTAGAGATTCTATCTACTATTGCTAACCCCAATCCCAGACCAGTTGATAAGTTTTCACTATTGGCTAGTTGCTCAAACTCCCCAAAAATAGTTTTTTGTTTTTCCTCTGGGATACCGTGGCCTGTATCCCATACCTCTATTCTTAATGTATCACCTTTAAGGCGGCAGCCAATCAAGACTCTGCCTCCAATCGGAGTGTAACGTATTGCGTTAGATAAAAAATTCTGCAGAATTCTTCGGAGTAATCTTATATCGCTTTTCACAAACCTTTGTGATGACACAAAACTAATGTTTATATTTCTTTCTTGTGCTAGAGCTGCGAACTGCAGCGTTAACTCATGAAGTAAATTATTGATAGCAAAATCTTCAATATGAGTTACAAAACCACCTGCATCAAGTTTAGATATATCCAGTAATTCCTCTAGAAGGTTTTCTACTGATTTAAGGGAAGTTTCTACCCTTTCAATTATTTTAGCATTATCAGCAGATTGTGGTCTTTCTGCTAAAGAAGAGAGAAATAGCCTAGCTGCGTTTAGCGGCTGGAGTAGATCGTGACTTGCAGCAGCTAAGAAATGCGTTTTTCCAAGGTTTGCATTTTCTGCTATTAATGTAGCTTCTCGCAATTGATTATTTAACTGGGTTAAGGCTTGTGTCCTTTCAATTACGCGTAGTTCTAAACTCTCTTTTGCTTCAGCTAATTCAACAGTTGTATTAACTCGCTCTGTAACGTCAGTAAAGGTTATAACAATATTTCCTCCTGGAGTTGCCGTTGTTTGTCCTTCTAATATTGTGCCATTAGGTAAGGTTCTTTCATATGTTATAGGTGTAAGTGAACGGTGGGCATCCATCATTTCGGTTACGATAGTATCACTATCCACAGCCCCATATTCGCCATGTTCAGCGCTATAACGAATTAAATCCTCTGCAGTAAGGCCAGTGCGTGCATATTCATGAGGTAAGCTCAAATAGTCGACAAAATGTTGGTTCCACCAAACGAGGCGAAGTTTTTCATCAAATACAGCAATTCCTTGGCTAACATTTTCCATGGTCGATTGTAATAATTCACGATTGAATCGGATTGCATCTGATGCGTCATCAAGAAGAGACAGGGCACTTTTCATGTTCATATTGCGACGCTCAAGGGATAGGGCCATAACTAGACGAGCAGAAGGTGCTCCTATGGCTGCTGCTAAGAGTCGTTCCGTGTATCTTAAAAGGCCTGCATCTACTTTAGCCATAGGGTCCAATTCAAGAAATTGATTGGCTGCATATTCATTATAGGCTCGTTCCACAGAATCTACCCCTAGGTAGCCGATGGCTATATTTTGCACATCACTTACAGTTAATGTGGCTGGAAGTTTTTCAATTTTATTGAAACTATAACTAGTATCGATATGAACGAATGCTTGCGCTTGTGAACGCTCAATTTCAGTATGTTTAGTTACTAAGGAGATTAACACGAAGGCTAAAATATTAGCCCCTATACTCCATATTACACCATGGGTTAGTGGATCATTAAAAGGTATTCCAAAAAGTGCATGTGGCGCAAGAAAACTAATTTTCCAGGGCCCATCAATCATAAACTCAATGGGCAACCAAGTGCTTTCTGAAAAAGTGGGCAATAATAATGTATAGGCCCATATAAAAAACCCTAATAATACTCCGCTCAGGGCGCCTAACCTTGATGCTTTTTGCCAAAAAATTGCACCAAATATTGAGGGCGCATATTGTGCAACTGCTGCAAAAGAAATGAGGCCAATTGATGCTAAAGCTTGCCCTTCTCCTGCGATTCTATAGTAGACAAATGCAAGTATGAGGATAAAAAATATTGACACACGACGAACCTTTAGAACTAATTTCCCAATATTGCCTCGGTTACCAATTCCGTGAGGTCCGAACCTTATAAATAAGGGCATCACAACGTCGTTGGAAACCATAGTGCTTAACGCTACGGTGGCAACGATTACCATTCCGGTGGCTGCTGAAAGGCCACCAATAAAAACTAATAATGCAAGTATCTCCTGTTGTTTGAGCATCGGTAGGGCCAATACAAAAGTATCAGCGTCGAGGTTTGAACCTTCAAAAACTAGTAAACCAGCCAGCGCAATTGGGATGACAAACACATTTATAGCTATTAAGTATAGTGGGAATATCCAAGCAGCTTTTTTAAGCTCGTCCTCACTAGAATTTTCTACAACAGCAACATGAAACTGTCTTGGTAGACATATTATGGCTGCCATAGAAAGCAAAGTAATCGTAATCCATTTTGGCCCATCAATTCCGTTAGAAAAGCGTTCTACAATAAGAGGTGATTCAGCAGCACCTGAGAACAGCTCACCTATACCTCCAAACATAAAAAATGTGACAAAGACCCCAACTGCAATAAAGGCGAATAATTTTATCAGAGATTCAAAAGCAATAGCTAACATCATACCATGATGGTGTTCAGTAGCATTTACGTTTCGGGTGCTAAATATAATAGAAAATATTATCATGAGAGCGGCAACTACTAAAGCTGTATCCGACCACCAGTTGCCGATACCGATGGCTGTAGAAACTTTACCATCAAGATTGTTTGTTAATACGTTAAAGCTTGCGGATACTGCTTTAAGCTGTAACGCGATGTAGGGTAGTATGCCAAGAACAACTGTTACGGTTGCGATTGCTGATAGTGTTTGATTTTTTCCAAACCGAGCGGCAACAAAATCTGAAATTGTAGTTATATTTTCAGCTTTTGCTATGCGTATTATTTTAAGTATTATTGGGTAACCAAGCGTGAATAAAAGAATGGGGCCTATATAAACTGGAAGAAAATCATAGCCGCTGGAAGCTGCTAACCCGACACTGCCATAGAATGTCCAAGAAGTGCAGTATACTGCTAGGGTGAGCGCATAGACAATTGGTTTTCCTTCTGCTCGTCTTGCTGGTTTCGTCGCAGCCAATTGGTCGCCATAGGATGCTATGGCAAAAAGAACGCCTATATATGCAAGAGACACTATAATTACTAATGAACTGTTAATCATTATCGTTTTCCAGCCCTATGAAATAGTCTCAAATTTTAATAACTATTAAATTAGGTTAGAGAAAAAACTATATACTAACTCAAAGTAACTCCAGACATCCCTTATTCACGCTAAAAATGGATAGCAGAGTAAATAGGAATTCACATCCGAGAATAACCTATTTAGAAATAGATGGAAATCCTGATAAAACGACAATGGGCACATCTATAATATTTCTATTACGTAAAATAATATAAATGAGGCAGATATGCCCAACCTCAAAAGCAAACAATATTAGTAAATATATATATACTGAGTATGTTTTATATAATATCTATTAAATATGTACACCTTTCATGCCACCTGCGGGGTAACGCGTTCCTGCAGCGGAGCCGATGGGAACTGCTGCTGAGATATTTGTAACTTCCTCTTCCGAGAGCTGAACATTTAATGCGTCCATATTTTCGTCTAGACGTTCTTCTTTTTTTGTTCCTGGGATAGTTACGATGTCTTCACCCTGGGCAAGTAACCAGGCGATACAAAGTTGTGCTGGTGTACATCCTTTATCCTGTGCAATTTTTGCTAACTTTTCAGCTAGCTGCATATTATGTTTAAAGTTATCACCTGCATAACGGGGATGGCGTGCATGGGGGTCATTTTCAGGAAGATTTTTCATTCCTAAAAAATTACTAGTCAGTAAACCTCGGCCAAGAGGTGAGTAGGCAATAAACGATATACCAAGATTTCTGGTTGCTTCTAGAGCCTCTTCAGCTTGTTCACGATAGAGTAATGAATATTCACTTTGTACTGCGGCAAGAGGATGGGTTGCATTGGCGCGACGAATTGTATCTGCGTTTCCTTCACAAATCCCGATTGCACGCACCTTACCCTGTTTAATTAATTCGGACATAGCTCCGACCGTTTCCTCAATTTGAACTTTAGGGTCTATCCGGTGCTGAAGGTATAGGTCTATTACTTCTGTTTTTAACCTCTTTAAACTAGCATCACATGCATTGTAGACATATTCTGGTCGCCCATCTACAAGATTTCCGCCGCCATCAGGGTTTTGTACTTGACCAAACTTAGATATCAGTGTGACTTTTTCTCGTCTTCCGCTTAATGCTTGTCCAAGTAGTTCTTCATTATGACCCCATCCGTACATGTCCGAACTGTCTAATGCATCTAAGCCATTATCTATCGCTTTCTGGATAAGTTTAATCGCATTAGCGTCATTACTCGGCCCATAAACACCCGAAAATGACATACATCCTAGGCCAACTGGTATGATCTCAATATCGCTACTGCCGAGTTTTCTTTTAAAATTATTATTATATTTGGACATATGATTTCTCTCTTGAATTTGATTTAATCAGCGAATTCTTTTTGTAAATATATTTAGTATATGTATAATCACTATTCTTTTCTTAAATGAGATTCCCTTCTTTGGTAGAGCTGCTCATTACTATATCCCATGGTTTCCGGTTTATTCCTTCCTAGCATCACCTGGAACCAAACAGGTTCTAGGCTATTATTAATATAACCGTGTATTACACCCGGAGGACAAGATATACATTCCCATTCTCCTAAACGTATTTCTTCTCGATTACCAGTTTCATCCTCGAGAAAAACATTTAATAGCCCTTTTAATACGAAGAATGTTTCTTCTACCTCATGTGTGTGTGCTGCATTACCTTGTCCAGGCTCTACATACATAATAGAGAGTGTATGAGCTCGGTCGGGGATGGAATTGGGATCATTATGTTTGCCAGACCCCCCTCCACCGATAAAACGATGTTGGGCACGTTTATAACCATCAACTTTAGCGTCTTCAAAAGCCTCCCAGTCTGGAACTTTATCACGATAGCGACCGACAAAAAGTTTTATAATTTTGTCTAGAGGCATATTTAAAAGTTCTGGTGGTCTAGGGTGGCGGGCAGTGGCCATAGTACGCTCCTATTATTTTACCTATTTAAACAATTAGTTTTGTAGACGAGTGAAGTGGAGAGCTGCTAGCCTGCCGGTAACGGCTCCGCGCATCACCGAAGTAGAACCTGGATAGTTGCGATAGTAAAGTCCAACAACCTCTCCTGCCGCGTAAAGTCTAGGAATTATATCTCCATCCATATTTATTACCTGCGCATTTGTATTTACCTTTATACCTCCAAATGTAAAACAGTTGGCAGCAATAATTGGCCATATTCGAAATGGGGGCTTATCAATTACTCTTGACCAATTTGATTTATTAGGAAGTAGACCTTGAGTTGCTAGCCCATCTACGTGTATTGGGTTAAAGTTTGAAGGTTCAGGACAGGCATTATTAAAGGCGTGTATGGTGGAAACCAAGCTATAAGTATCTACATTTATCTTATCTGCAATCTCAGAAAGTGTTTCAGCCATTATAGGTGGAACACTAGACCTAATTGATTTTTTCCAGTTTGGAATATCGTCGAGGCGTCCGTCATGAATTGCAAAAGCGAGTCCTTCGGGTTGTTTCATTATTTCTCTGGTGCGAGATTCATAACTTGCGTCAACTGTCGTAGGTGCTTCGTCTACAAACCTCATACCAAGTTTATTAACTAGGATGCCATACGTGTATGTTAATACTATCGGTTCTTGCTCACCGGAGCGTGGGTCAACTGGCTGAGCATGAAAACTACCATAGTCTCCAGCTGGGGATCCGCCTGCGTCTAAGGCCATTCTTATCCCTTCTCCTCTATTATAATACCCCCCCCGAGCCACTGGACGAGTATACACGGCTTGGGTTCCCAGATATTGACTTTGCATTTCCGGATTACCTTGGAATCCTCCGCTAGCAAGAACAACGGCATCACCCAGGATATCTAAGCGCAGATTTTGATTGTTAACTGCGCTAACCCCTATAATTTCTCCATTTTTAGAATTCAAAAGAGATTTAGCTGCCGTATTGTAGAAGAAGGTTATATCTGAAGGAACGGTCTCAGCATATTTAGCCAGTGTTTCTACTAATGCTAGCCCACCACCAATTGGAGCCATTCGTGTAGTCGACTCATTTATAAAGTAATTAGGCAGAAAATCGAATTTGATCCCAAAACTTTCCAGCCATTTTAGGGCAAGTGGCGCTTCCTGGGCTATTGTTGAGATTAGTTCTGGGTCAGTGAAGGCTAAAGCTTTAAGAATTGGCGACCACTCATTATAGGCCCTCAAAGTTTCTTGGGTTATTTCTGGATCTGGATATCCACCCGAATTAGCTATTAATTGCTCTTCAAAATCTGCAGATACAGAATCACGAGATTGCATGCGCCAATAGGATTCAGTGTAACGGGTGTTTCCCCCACGCTCCTCTTTTGGGGAACGTTCTAAAATAGCTACTCTAGCTCCATTTTGCTGAGCTGTTACAGCTGCTGATAAACCAGATATACCACAGCCTACCACTACCAGATCAAACTTTAGAGAATTACTATTATCACTCATAATAAATTCCCCCTTTTTAAAGAGTATATCAAATATTTTTATGACATAATAAAACTCAGCCGTATGAATGAGAGTTTTGTTTTCAATAGACCTTTATAAAAATAGTATTGATTATATAATTGAAGAACTAAAATTTTTATAAAACCTGTAAAATACTTTTATTGCTCATTATTAACTTTTCGCTGCCTTTCCTCGTAGCGGCTAGTTTCATTACTGATTGCCTCATTAACAGCACCAACATACTTTTCCCGGTTAGCCGCTACATTTTTATAAGATTCACTTCTTACTTTCATACTTGATTGAAAATGAGGAATCACATAACGCGACATTAGTTCATAATTTTTCTGAGTTTGTTCCCAATCAGCCCAGTCATGTGCCAACTCCAATAAAACCCCGAATCCACCTGATCCTTTCAACAACCGCTCTATATGTTCAATCGCATCCTGCGGAGTTCCTATTACAGCCATTCTCGAATCTCGTAAGTATTTTAACGGGTCTTCAACTCCTGGAGGCACTATCGGCGTGGGGGCTATGTCACGAAAATACCTAGAAAATTTATCAAGCCCGAATGCAATATTTTTCTCTGCCTTTTCTCGGGTTTCTGCAATATGCATTAAAGTGACAATCCGCCAATTTTTGCGGTGAACTGTTTGATTATATTCCAGAGCGGCCTCTTCACATCGCCTCCAATTTTCAGCATGCGCAGCTAATGCCTCGTTGGATGTTCCACCAAGTGATAACAGGCCAATTCCATGCTTACCAGCTGCTAGAGCACCGGCTGGTGAACGCAATGAGGCTACAGCCATTTCTATCATAGGCTTACTGAAACTAGGAAGTTGTAGCTTAGCCTCTTTTAAAACAAACCAGTCTGTTTCTACATCTACTTGCTCTCCGTTCAATAAAGGTAGCAAAACATCAAGGGCTTCATTCATTCTTCGCCGCTGTTCATTAGGGTGAAAACCCATGGCAAAAGCATCAGATGGCAATGAACCAGGCCCTACACCGAACATTACCCTACCCCTAGTCATATGATCCAACTGATTGATACGATCTGCATTAATAAGCGGATGATGATAGGCAAGTGAGGATACCCCGGTCCCTAGACGGATATTTTTAGTGCGTTCTGCTGCGAATGCTATAAAAACCTCTGGTGAAGCAATTATTTCAAAGCCTCCTGAATGGTGTTCCCCAATCCAGGCTTCATTGTATCCTAGTTTATCAATATGAGTTACAAGATCGAGATCTCGTTCGAGGGCCAAAGTTGGATTTTCATCTGGACTATGAAAAGGAGCTAGGAATATGCCGAAGCGCAAAAACTGTTCAGTCATTTTTAACTCTCTTTTGTGTAAATTAGGGTCTGGTATTTAAAATATTCACTTTATTGCTTGAGGGTTTATTGGTGAACCAACAGCACCGGTAATAGGTAAGGGAGGTGCACAGAATAGAAATTCGTATATTCCATCATCGAGACAGTCGTCAGCTAGGTCTTTGAGATAAAAAATTTCTCCCATTGTGATCCCTATCATTGGTATTACTACCCAGTGCCAAGGCTGGAAAGCCACTAATGATTCGTTTGGCCTTACCTCGCATCCCCACGTATCTGAACAAATAGCTGCAATCTCTTTTTTAAAAACCCATTCGGCTGTTTCAAATCTCATTCCTGCAGCATCGCCACCAGCATAACTGCCCCAATCTCCTTCAGCTAAGCAGCGTTCCATCATACCTGTTCTTACAAGAACAAAGTCACCACGACGAATTTCCACATTCTGTGCTTTTGCACATTCATCAAGTTCTTCATTACCTATTCCATAGCCGTCTTCCAGGCAGTCCCCCCCAAGAAATCGAGGTATATCCAACAAAACCCCTCTTCCACACATGCGGTCACGTGTGTTTTGGATACCGTTTTTTTTAGCTCCGTTAGAATCCACTAAACGAGCATCATACCCATTCCACATTTTATCATTAGCAAACACATGAGCGAGGCTGTCCCATTGTGTGCCGCATTGCAGTGGCATCGATATCATGTCATCGGCATAACGACACATTATTTGCGTTTCTACCATGTCAGGAGCTGTTTTTTCGTCCTGTACTCCAGTTACTGCGTCTGTTCCGGTCGCTAACATGGTATGGATGGGGTTAAAACGTCCCTGACCGCCCCGCTGTGGCCCATCTTTATCGAATGGTAGGCCTAATGATATTACTTTACCTTTTCGTATAGTATCCCTAGCTGCCATGATTTCCTTTTCCGTTACGAAGTTCAATGTTCCAATTTCATCATCAGGTCCCCACCGACCCCAATTTTTAACTTTGTCACGCATAGTCTCGATGTCAGCTATAGTTATGTCTTTTTTTAGTTTATTTTTTGGAATAATTTTCATAATAATCTCCCCGGATTTTTTTAAAAAATTATAAGAACAGGACTTTATCTATTAATAGTCATTTTGACGGCTATAAAGTAATTTTTCTAATTATTACTCTTTTTTTGAGTCATTATAAATTTTATAAATTCATATTATTCAGCAAAAGCATAATTCATCATAATTAATTTTTAGACCAAAACTTTTGGTTCGTTAATTGCTAGATAATAAGGCCGAGTAAATTTATAGTTAAACATATTTGAAAGTTTTAGAACTATTTAACCTTATCTGTTATGTGTTAACATTTCCTTCAGAAATCAGTCCCTCACGAACTTTTGGCATCGTAGCAGCAAGGTCGGTTACAGGCAGTCCGTGGGTAGGAGCCACTATTTCTACTTTTAGCTCATCCATTAGTTCTTCTAACTTGTCTACGTAAATATTCATATCAGTGGTAGTTGTCCAATACAAAGCCCTTTCAGCAAACACGGCAAGTACATCTTTTAAGTCCAGGGATTCGGCTTCCTCTGCGACTCGGCCGCAGTGCCCATCCCAGTGATAATGGCTATAGGCGAAACCGTCACCTGGAAAGAGGGTGTTTGCCCCTGTGTCAAAGGCCCATAAAGAAGTGCGCAAATCCCGGATGACTGGCTCTACTGCTATAAGTTGGCGTCCTCCTATATCAATTTTATCGCCAACTTCCATATTTTTTAGCTGGGATTTATGATTTGGAAAAGCTAGGTGATAATCAGCAACATCACCATGTACAGTGATATTAGGCCAGTTTTGTAATACTCTACCAAGTCCCCCTGAGTGAGGGGTTTCTTGGTGAGTGATAAAAAGATGTTTCAGTGGGGGCTGGTCATGCGATAAAATTTCAACCATTTGACGTTCTATTTCAGGGAAGTCCTTAGGGTGGCCTGTTTCAATTAATATTGAAGATTCATTGCCTGTTAACAGAAAAGCTGCGTTATATGAATGATAAGTCATGCCTTTATGCTGTTGTTCCAGGCAGTCACCCAGCCAGAATATGCCAGGTGCGATTTCGCGTGGTAGTGAATTCCCGTTCTTCATAATCATCTCTCCAGTCCTCTTGGTACATACGCTGGTAATATATGTTGCCGGTCTAGTTTTTCTAATACTTCATCTAATACTTTGAACTGATTTACGACATGATTTCTCCCGCGTAAGATTGTTCCGTACCCGGGAGCAATTGTTTGAATATTAAAACGTGTATATATATCATCTATGGCATTACGTATGGGCTTAGTATGGGCACCTTCTATCCACCAGTAACGGGTATTGAGTAGGTATGACCTAACAAACTTAAAATCAGTTACCGGATCGGTTTCATTATTACCGATCTGCCATGGGCTGTTCTCAAAGTCGCTCCAAATGTGGCTAAACATATCAGAAGAAAATAAAATTTTACTAGATTCATCGTAAATCCATCTCGTGCTAATTAAACGTATAGGAGCTGTAAGCACATTTATTTTGCGTTTTTCTCCCAAAAAAACCTGAGATTGTTCACCTCTACCCAAAAGAGTTGTTTTAAGGATCGGGTTGCGTTCTTCCCCCCTTAGGGTTTCAAATTCCACCCATTCTTCGATATTGGGAACGTTTGAAAAACACTCAACCACGTTGAACCTTTTTGCAATGGCCATAGTATTACAAACTGACATAAACTCATTTATTCTAAGAGGAAAGATAGAAAGGGGCATTTCACGGTCTAGAAGACTATCCAGTTGCTCTAATATTGCGCCTTCATGTGCTGTGTACCCTGTGTCTAGAAGCATTGCTGCTTTTTCGTCAATTAGTAGGTAGCAATTTGCTGGAGAGAAGCCTCGTGCTTTTTCTGGGTAGGCACTTATTTTTCCATTGAGCTCAAAGGTGTTATGCAATGCATATACTTTTCCTGCTACTAGTTCGGTAACACTACTTACTGACATTTTTTGTCTGCATTCCTTTGGATTAATAAATTGTTAGTGATGTTGACGAAGTTAAGATTTATATACGATAGAATAAAACAACGGGAGCAAACAAGTGATTGCAAAAGCTTTTGTTTAAAAAACAGGATTTATTATGACAGAACATCTTTCAAAAACCTTTCCTGAGGTGGGAGGCATACTTCACCTTGATCATATTAATTTTCAAGTCTCCGACCATGATCTTGCGACTATTTTTTTTATTGGAGGTTTAGGGTTAACAAGGGACCCGTTTCGTAGAGCTGATGAAACAAATATGGGAGTCAATGTTGGACTACAGCAATTTCACCTTCCGCGACGTGGCGCGACACCACCCTTTCCCGGGCTAGTTGGATTAATCGTTCCAGATCTAGATATTATTCGATTAAGGTTAACCCGCTTGAATAAATTACAAAAATTTAAAGATACACCTTATAAAGCTAGGTTTGAAAACAATGCAGCTAACATAGTCAGTCCATTTGGTTTCCGTATGCGTCTTCACTCTTCAAAAAGCATGCCATTTTTAAGGCCTTTAGGCATAGGCTATATAGAAATTCCAGTGCCTAGCGGAGTTTTAGAACATATTGTCAAATTTTATCGTGAGGTATTCCATTCAATCACCCAGATTGAGAAAAGGAATGGAAGTAGAACAGCGTCAGTTAATGTTGGGCCCTTTCAAAAGCTATTTTTTGTGGAGAAAAAGCTTGCCAGTTATGAGCTCTATAATTTTCATATATCATTTCATATAACACATTATAATACAGCTCGTGACATAATAAGAGAAAGAGGCGCATTAATGGGCACCGGTGAAGGGGAGGTTTTTTTCTGTGATAAAATCTTTAACCCTGAGAATGGGGATCATATTTTTTCTCTAACAAATGAAGTTCGTAGTGTTTACCATGGAGATTATATGAGGCCTTTGATAAACCGTTGGCCTATTATTCAGGAACCATTTTCGGACCAAGCTGAAGTAATGTTAGACCTTGAGCGCGAGCTTGGGTTCATGCCAGGAGGGAAGTTATCCTGAAAAAAAACTTAAAAAATAAAGCTAAATATACTGGTATATGGCCAGTGGCGCCTACACCGTTCACTAATCAAGGTGAACTCGATTTAGAAGGTATGCGGCGAGTGCTTGACTGCATGATTGATCAGGGTGTTGATGGTATCTGTATTCTTGCCAATTTTTCAGAGCAATTTCTTCTATCAGATGAAGAAAGAGAGCTATTAACAAAAGTTTGCCTTAGTCATGTTTCTGGAAGGGTGCCTGTAATTGTTACCGTTAGTCATTTTGCGACTGATATTGTTGTTTCAAGAGCTTATAAAGCATTAGAACTTGGTGCCTCGATGATTATGCTGATGCCGCCATATCATGGAGCATTGATTCACGGTACAGCAGAACAGATTTATGAACATTTTGCAGCCGCTAGTGATGTTGGCATTCCTATAATGTTACAGGATGCTCCGATTTCAGGAGTGGAGTTACCTGTGGATTTGCTTGTCCGCATGGCCCTTGAGATAGAACAATTATGTTGCTTCAAGATAGAATGTGCACAAGCGGCTATTAAGATTCGTTCACTATTAGAAAAAGCAGGCGATTCTATTTATGGACCGTTTGATGGCGAAGAAGGAATAACGTTACTTGCTGATCTTGATGCAGGAGCGACTGGCAGTATGACATCAGCACTTATTCCTGACCTTATTCGCCCAGCTATTATGGCACATCTATCTGGCAACAGATCTGAGGCTAAATCAATTTACGCCCAAGTACTTCCTTTAATTAACCATGAAAACCGCTTATGCGGTTTTAGGGGCGCTAAAACTCTTTTTAAAGAAGGGGGCGTTATAGAATCCGATTTTTGCCGTCACCCTATCGCTCCATTAAACCCCGCAGTTAAATCCGCTTTATTAAATATGGCAAAAGAATTAAACCCAGTTGCGCTAACATGGGGTAAATAAGTTCTTTAGTTAAATAATATTTTGGCCGGTAAAATCAATTATATTTTTGAACAGAAATAATTAGTTTCGGTTATTAGGGCTATTTGTTTCCGAAAGTTTAATATCTCTTTTATTAAATGCACTAGATATCCATTTCCAGATAAAAAATGCGCCTACTAGTGACCCGATAATTCTAATACCAGTTATATCTTCTATGGACATATATTTTATAAAAAAAGTCCAAGCAAAACCCCAACCAATGAGAGCAAAGACGGTAATTAATATCTTTATAAAAATTTTTAATGACCTGGAATACATTTGATAACTATTATCCAATTATTATAGGGCCTTTAGGCCTCGAGTGAGCTAAAGATAATTTGTGTTTATGATGTCTATCATTTTCTTAATATTGATTACAAACAAGATATAACTCTATCATTTATATATTTAAATAATTTATCTGAGGCTTTTTTTACTGAATGACCTTTACTAGTGTTAATCATTAATTCGTATTTATTAGGCTCTTCATAGGGAGTTGAATCACAATAACCTATGAGGTTTTTTAGCAGTCCAGCGTCGGCTGCGGAATATAAACCCTTTGGATCTCTTTCTTTAAGGCTTTCTATATTTGCTTTAAGGTATATTAAGTGGAAATCGGGTTCTAATAATTTTCTAACCTCTCTTCGTGATTTTTCATAAGGACTAATAACTGGGACAATAATTACGTCATGCTGGTCTCTAGCGCTTAGGCATTTTTTGGCGATTCTTAGGTTATTTTTAAAAATATCATCACGCGTAAAACTTAACTTTTCTTTGTAACTATCACGTACCTGATCTCCATCAAGGATTAGAAGATTGTAACCCTCGGTTTCGAGCGCTGATTTTATTTCACTTGCTAAAGTTGTTTTACCTGAACCGGACATGCCAGTTATCCATATTACACAGGCAGCTTTATTTGTTGTTTTTCTATTAATCAAATGAAACTATTTCCTGTAAAGAGGTTTTTGGTGTCCATCTGCCGTATTCTTTTATTATGGAATTAATAGTTTTTACAGATTCGACTGGATATTTACCAATTGCTGTTTCAGCAGCTAGCACTAGTCCGCTAGCGCCCATTAATAATGTGCTTGCTACATCGTTAGCCTCGGCTCTAGTTGGGCCTTCATTGTTTGTCATGGATTCGAGTAAATTTGTAGCAACATAAACTGGAGTTTTGAAGTTTTTTGCATATGAAATTATGCTTCTCTGAATAAAGGGTATCTTTTCAATTGATATTTGGCGAGATAGATCACCTCTGTCGATCAATATCTGATCTACTAATGGCAGTATTTCCTTTAGGTTTAAAACCCCGTCAATACTCTCGATTTTGGATATTAGATTTGAATGACCTATAATGTCGCGAGCTGATAAGACGTCTTTAGCTGTATTAGTAAAAGACAATGCATAGTTCTTAATTCCCATTTTTAAACCTAAATTAAATGCATCTATATCTTTAGGAGTTATTGCGGGAAGTTTAATGTGTTTATTTATATCAACAGCTTTATTGCTTCCTACATGACCTTTACTAGTCACTTCGCCTCTTACAATACCATCATTTTTACTAGTTATAAGAAAACGAACTGAATTAAAGTCTACTCTAATTTCGTCTCCTTCTTCTAACTGGTTACACACATTAGCAGGTGTGAAAGAAATATTATTAGAGTCTCCAATTACGGGTTGATTATGAATGATCACAGAATCTTTTAGCTTATAAAAAACTTTATTATCTTTCATAAAGCCATTTCTGACCTGTGCACCTTCGCTATCTAAACAAATGGGTGTATTTGACCAGGAGTTAATTTTAAATATTATTTCCTCAAGGTCATCTAATTTTGTGTGGGAAAGATTTACTCTGAATAGATGTACGCCACTTTTTTCAAGCTGCTGAACTGTTTCTTTATTTAATGAACTAGGGCCTAAGGTGGATAGTATTTTTATGGTCATTTATCTAGTTTAGCCTTCAATATATTTTAATACTATATTTTTAGGTAATTAATATTACGGCAAATATTTTTCGAAGAATCTAATTGAGGATAATATGAGTATAAAGAACTATAAAACATAAAAGCTGATTGTCTTGTATTATGTTTTATAGGGTTTAATTTATACTGCATAAAGGGTTTGGTGGAGCCGGACGGGATCGAACCGACGACCTCTACAATGCCATTGTAGCGCTCTCCCAACTGAGCTACGGCCCCATTCAAATCAAATTAACTGCTATCGTTAGAGAAGTCCTTTGGTATTGAAGAAATTTCCTCTTCATCGTTTTCGAGATCTGATGTATCTGGTATTGTGCTATCATCATCATCATCATCTGCAGCATCGGCGTCTTCATCAATACTATCATCTGCTAATGCTGCTAGTTGTTTTTCTATATCTTCATCTGAGGCAACTGGACTTTCTGGTTGTATAACTGGTTCCTCAGCAGCAATGCGTGATCGTCGCGGACGAAATATGGTCTCAACATCAAAAATAGCACCACAGTTAGGACACGTAATAGGATCCTTTTGCATATCATAAAAACGTGTGGAACAGGCTAAGCAAGTTCGCTTAACACCCCATTCAGGTTTTGCCAAAATATATCCTCCAAAGAATTAAGAAGTGCCGTTTGCCATGAACTTAGCCTTCTGTCAAAAACAAAAAACAAAAATTTTACATTAATAGTCTATTATAGCTACTTTAATAGCCAGCTTGTTGGCTGTGTGCTATTAAAATGTGTCAATAAATCTGTGCTATTGAAATATGTCAATAAAGATAACTGATCAAAATGAAAAATATAGAAAACAATAGAATTATTTCTAGAAATTCTAATCCTTTACAAGGAACAATAGATATTCCTGGTGACAAGTCAATTTCCCACAGAGCATTAATGCTTGGGGCCATAACAATTGGAGAGACTATAATTACTGGACTGCTTGAAGGTGATGATGTTCAGCATACTGTCTCAGCGTTGAGATGTTTTGGTGTAAAAATTAGGCGTGAGGGCTTTGGAAAATGGCGTATCAATGGTGTTGGCATTGGTGGATTAATTTCGCCCGATAAATTAATTGATGTCGGAAATTCAGGAACGTCAGCTCGACTACTTTGTGGCCTGTTATCTGGACATGGTTTTTCGTCTATGGTCACTGGTGATAATTCTTTATGTTCTAGGCCTATGGTTAGAGTAATCGAGCCTCTAACTCAGATGGGGGCTACATTTCATGCTAGTGACGGTGATAGATTGCCGATGACCATTACAGGCAATGATAATTTAATGCCCATCACTTACGAATTACCGGTTGCTTCAGCTCAAGTTAAATCTGCCATCTTATTAGCAGGTTTACATGCGCCTGGCGCTACTTCTGTTATAGAATTAAGGCCAACTAGAGATCACACAGAAAGAATGCTAAAGTATTTTGGGGCAGATATTACGGTGGAAGAGATTGCCGCTGGTAATAAGATAACAATTATTGGTCAACCAGAATTGATACCAACTGAAGTAACTGTACCAGGTGATCCAAGTTCAGCAGCTTTTCCAGTAGTTGCAGCTCTTCTTATAAAGGGATCAAAAATTAAACTTCCCGGAATATGTAAAAACCCAAATCGCATTGGTGTTTATACGACTCTACTAGAAATGGGGGCTTCTTTAGAATGGAAGAATGAGCGCCAGGTCGGAGGGGAAACGGTTGCTGATTTGTATGTTAAATCTAGTGAACTTAATGGAGTTACTGTTCCAGCAGAGCGAGCTCCATCTATGATTGATGAGTATCCTGCTTTAGCAATGGCTGCAGCATGTGCTTCTGGTTCGAGTGTTTTTTGTGGAGTAGGTGAGTTAAGATATAAAGAAAGTGACCGTATTACGGCTATATTGTCTGGATTGACTGAATGTGGGGTGTCCGCTGAAGTAGATGGTGATTCCCTAATAATCCATGGTTCATCGACTGAGCCAGTTGGTGGTATCACTATAAATGCATTAATGGATCATAGAATAGCGATGAGTTTTCTCGTTCTGGGTTTAAAAAGTAAAGAAGCAATAACGATTGATGAAGGAAGCTCAATTTACACTAGCTTTCCTAATTTTATTGAAATTATGAGAGGTATTGGTGCAGATATTAGCTAAAACCTACAGAAAACTTATATTATGATTATTGCTATAGATGGTCCCGCTGCTGCTGGTAAAGGAACTCTAGCTAGACGATTGGCACTACATTTTGATTTAGCATTTTTAGATACGGGGCGGCTTTATCGAGCAGTTGCACATGAAATAATTAGGTTAGAAGTTGACCCAAATGACATAAAAAAAGTCGTTTTAGTGGCTAGTTCTTTAGAGCCAGATAAGATAGAAGTTATTGATTTATATACAGAAAAAATTGATGAAATAGCCTCTATAATTGCAGCAGTACCGGCAGTTCGTAAAGAATTACTAGTTTATCAGCGCAATTTTGCTTATAGTCCGCCAAATGATAAAACTGGGGCAGTTTTGGATGGGCGAGACATAGCAAGTGTTGTCTGTCCTGATGCTTCTTACAAGTTTTTTGTTACGGCTGACTTAGATGTTAGATCCAGGCGACGTTATAAAGAGTTGCAGGAAAACGGTAGGAAGAGTACATATGCCGCCGTTCTGGCCGATATTCAGCAAAGGGATGAGAGAGATAGGACCCGTAAAGTATCCCCGTTGAAGACAGTCGATGCTATAGTTATTGACACCTCGGGCAAATCGCCTGACGCCGTTTTTCTTCGAGCGTTGGAATATATTGAAGGTGATCAACTCAATTAGTTTGGGGTGGGACAAGAAAGTTTTCGCAGTTAGTATGTCTGGATGGTCTGGACAGGTTGCGATAATAAAAAGACCGCTATTAATAAATGGCTGGCAAGATAATTATTTTGAATTAAAGGATCCATATACAAATGACTGACACTGCTGTTACACAGGAAGGTATGCCCGCAATAGAAGATTTTGCTTCAATGCTTGAAGAGAGCATCGGAAGTAGTGGTTCTCTTGAGCGTACCGTCGTTAGAGGCACTGTAATTGCTATTGAGAATGACTCTGCGCTAATTGATGTTGGACTAAAATCTGAGGGACGTGTTTCACTTAAGGAATTTGCTGGACCGGGCCAAACCGCAGAAATTAATATAGGCGATAAGGTAGAGGTTTTTGTTGAACGATTTGAGGATTCAAACGGCGAAGCAGTATTAAGCCGTGAAAAGGCAAGACGTGAAGAGTCCTGGGAGATACTTGAAAAAGCTTTTGAGAATAGTGAGAGGGTTGACGGATCAATTTTTGGCAGGGTTAAAGGCGGGTTTACGGTTGATTTGTCAGGGGCTGTAGCTTTCTTGCCGGGAAGCCAGGTTGATATTAGACCAGTAAGAGATGTAAGTCCGCTAATGGGTACCCCACAACCGTTCATGATTCTTAAAATGGACAGGGCTCGGGGAAATATTGTTGTATCACGAAGAGCAGTACTTGAGGAAACCCGAGCGGCAGAGAGGTCCGAGCTTGTATCTAACTTGCAAGAAGGACAAGAGCTGCAGGGTGTTGTAAAAAATATAACCGACTATGGCGCTTTCGTAGATCTAGGTGGTGTTGACGGATTACTGCATGTAACTGATATCTCATGGCGAAGGATTAATCATCCATCTGAGGCTTTGCAGGTTGGGCAGTCTGTTCAGGTTCAAGTTATTAGATTTAATCAGGAAACTCAGCGTATTAGTTTGGGAATGAAGCAGCTAGAAGCGGATCCTTGGGATGCTGTGCAGGATAAGTATCCAGTAGGGACTAAGCTAACTGGTAGAATAACAAATATAACTGATTACGGTTCATTTGTTGAACTCGAGTCAGGAATTGAGGGACTAGTTCACGTATCCGAGATGAGCTGGACAAAAAAGAATGTGCATCCAGGAAAAATTGTATCAACCTCTCAAGAGGTTGAAGTGGTTGTCTTAGATGTTGATCCAAATAAGCGTCGCATTAGCTTGGGACTTAAGCAAACTATGGATAATCCATGGGATAGTTTTGCTGAAAAATTTCAGGTCGGAAATGCGGTTGAAGGTGAAATCAGAAATATTACGGAGTTTGGACTCTTTGTTGGACTACCAGGGGATATTGACGGAATGGTACATCTTTCGGATATATCGTGGGATCAGGCTGGAGAAGAAGCCTTAGAAATTTATAATAAGGGTGATAACGTTAAAGTTAAAGTTTTGGATGTGGATGTTGAAAAGGAACGAATTTCCCTAGGAATTAAGCAGCTTACTGAAGATCCTTTTTCTGTGGCCGGCGGCAGTATAAGAAAAGGAGAGGTTATTACCTGCACTGTTTCCGAAGTTAGTGAAGGTGGTATTGAAGTAACGACGACCGGCGGTCTTAGTGCTTTTGTCCGTCGTTCAGATTTGTCACGTGATCGTTCTGAACAGCGCCCTGACAGGTTTGCGGTAGGTGAGAAGGTTGATGCTAAAGTAGTTAATTTTGATGCTTCTAACCGCAGAATTTCTTTGTCAATAAAGGCTAAAGAAATTGATGAAGAGAAGCAGGCAATGAAGGATTATGGATCTTCAGATAGTGGGGCATCATTGGGTGACATTCTTGGTGCTGCGTTACGAGAAAGAGAAGAACAATCAGCTGCTAATGATGAAGAATCTGACAAAGAAACCAACACAACCGACGCTGATAATAGCGAAGAAAAGGATTCATCAGATTAGCTTTATAAAAAAAGTAATCACAAATAAATATTAACCATTTATACAAATAAGATTTTGGATGTCATTTGACCCTGATGCTTTGATTGCCAGACGCCGTTACAGGCGCAAACTGCGTTGGTGGCAGTTAGCCACATTTGTTTCCTTGGCTGCTGCTATTATTATAGGGTTAGGAGCAGCTGGCTTATTGTATCAGGGTGAAAAGATAGCTCGATTACGTATTACAGGGGTTATTATTGAAGATTCTTCCAGGGATGCCCTATTAGCTCAAGTTGCAAAAGATTCAAGTATCCGTGCTCTGATTGTGCATTTGGATAGTCCAGGTGGAACAGTAGTTGGTGGAGAGGACATTTATAGATCTCTATTAGTGGTTGGTAAAAATAAACCAGTAGTTGTGATAATGGGGACGGTTGCAGCCTCCGCTGCTTATATGTCTGCTGTAGCTGCGGAAAGAATATTTGCTCGCGAAAGTACTATTACAGGCTCAATTGGAGTTCTTTTTCAGACAGTAGATGTAACTAATTTATTAAATAAATTAGGGGTTATACCAGAAAGTCTGAAGTCGGGACCCTTAAAAGCCGTGCCTTCGCCGATAGAGCCATTAACTGATAAAGCGCGGATGGCAACTCAAAGTTTAATAGATGACCTATTTGCTTTTTTTGTTGATATTATAGTTGAAAGAAGAGATTTAGACAGATCAGAGGTGCTAAGTCTTGCAGATGGCAGGGTCTACACTGGCCGTCAAGCTCTTGAGAACGGCCTTATAGATGAAATTGGTAATGAGCTTAAAGCCCGCATATGGCTTGAAGAAAATAAAAATATTTCTCTTAAATTACCAATTACTACACTGAAACCAGTTAAAGATAGCCTTAGAATATCTGAACTTATCTCTAGAATTACAAGAAAATCATTAACTACTAATGCCCTGCTACTTGACGGGCTCTTATCTGTTTGGCACCCTGACATATAATACTGTAAGAGAAAAATATATATCATATCGCTAGATACTTATTTTTTTAGTATATGATATTTTATAATATTTGGCTTAAAAAGTACCCGGGGATAAGAATGACAAAGTCTGAGCTGATAATGCGTATGGCAGAACAAAACCCCCATTTATACCAACGTGATATAGAGAGAATTATTTCAACAATACTTGATGAAATCACCTCAGCACTAGCACGTGGAGATCGGGTTGAACTAAGAGGGTTTGGAGCTTTTTCAGTTAAAAAAAGAGATGCACGTATTGGAAGAAACCCTAGAACTGGGGAATCAGTAGCCGTTGATACAAAAATAGTTCCTTATTTTAAAACTGGCAAAGAGCTTAGGCAGCGGTTGAATAGTGAGTAGTATTATAAACTTATTAAAAAAAAGATTGAAAAATAGAAATCTTATCCAATTTCTAAGACCTACAATTCAACCGAAGCTAAAAAACAATTTTTAATATTTTGAAAAAAATGCGCTGGATTATTACTTTACCCTTAGCGCTTATTCTAGTTATTTTTGCTATTAATAATCGTCATATCATTGAACTAAGTTTATGGCCATTTTATTATACTATTCAATGGCCTCTATATGTTTTTCTTTATATAAGTCTTATCGTGGGATTTTTATTAGGGGCTTTTTTAATATGGGTCTCTGGTATTCAAGTGAAAATGCGATATCACTGGTTAAAGAAAAATAAAAATACTAACGAAATAAAAATTAAGGATGCAATTAATAATAAGACTAGTGAAGCAACACGCACTTTATTAGATTGACCCTCTGCTAATGCACCTTTAGACCCTAGGTATTTAAACACTTTATGCTTTTACGAACCATCATGAATTAAGGTTGTAAATGACAATTACTAGTGATCGTATACGCACTTGGTTGTGTGAAAGTGCACTGCCTCTTTGGGGTAGCGAAGGGTTAGATCATGAAGAAGGTGGTTTCTTCGACAACTTGTCTATTAGTGGGGCTTCAATAAGAAATGCTCCTAAGCGATTAAGGGTTCAGGCTCGTCAAATATACGTATTTAGTCACGCACATGTTCTTGGCTGGAAACCTAAAGGCGCAGCAAGAGCGCCTCTAGAAGCTGCAGAAAATGGTTTTGAATTTATAACGAATAATTTTTGGAGAGAAAACTCTGGCGGTTTTGTTTATTCGACAGATAGGAGTGGAAGAATACATGAGCCGCGTGTTGAGTTATATGAGCAAGCTTTTGTGCTATTTGCATGTGCTTGGTACTATCGAGCTTCTCGGGACAAAAAAGCTATAGAAATATCTGAAAATGTTCTTAAGTTTATCGATAGCTCTTTAATAGATAAAAATAAAGGAGGGTATTTTGAAAATCTTTCCCATGATTTACCCCGAAGACAAAATCCTCACATGCATTTACTGGAAGCTCTTTTAGCCTTATATGAATCAATCGGGAACGAACAATATTTATTACGCGCTAAAAATATTATTAATCTTTTTTATGGACATTTTTATAATAAAGAGACGGGGTCAGTTGGGGAGTTTTTTGATGCTGCATGGAAACCAGCTGAGGGTACAGCCGGTCAAATTGTTGAGCCGGGTCATCTATATGAATGGATCTGGCTTTTAAATAAATATAGTTCGTTAACCTCAGTTAATTGTAATGAAGATATTAACTTAATCTATTATTTTGCTGAGAAACATGGAGTTGATTCTAAACCTGTTCCTACAAGGGGCTTGATAAATGATTCCGTACTAACCCGGGGCACTGAATTAGATGATAATAAACGCTTATGGTGCCAAACAGAGGCCATTAAAGCACATATAGCTTTACTGGAATACCATAATAATATTGAGGTTTATTCTAGGCTAGAAAATTTGCTAGATTATATATTTAAATTTTATATACCTACAGATAAGGGGGTGTGGCATGAGCATTTAGACCAAGATGGTCTGCTGCTTCGTGAAAATGTGCCTGCGACATCATTTTATCATATTTTTCTTGCACTGACGGAGGTGCTCCGGGTACGCGATAGAATAACAACTCTCTAATGATATTAAATAAAACAGGAAGGTTTTTTTATGCTGACTAAAAACCCAGTTTTTGTTGCGCTAGATACAACAGAAATAGAGCAAGCTATTTATTGGGTTAATGAAGTTAGTCCATGGGTCGGTGGTGTTAAGTTAGGGTTAGAGTTTTTTAATAGAAATGGACCGGGCGGAGTAAGAAAAATTGTAAATCTTGGTCTACCAGTATTTCTTGACCTCAAATTTCATGACATTCCCAATACGGTAGTAAGAGCGATTAGTGCTGTTTCTGATTTGGGTGTTTTTATGCTTAACGTACACGCTAGTGGCGGGGGAGTTATGTTAAGGGCCGTGTCGAATACAATTGCTAATATGGGTTCAGACCGACCACTTGTGGTTGGGGTGACTGTATTGACTAGTCTTGACGAGAATGACCTTCAGACTGTTGGACAAAACGGACCTATATTGTCTCAAGTAGGGCGCCTGGCACTTTTAACTCAAACGTCGGGACTTGATGGTGTAGTATGTTCCCCATCTGAAATTACAAATCTGCGAGAAATATGTGGAAAAAACTTTTATTTGGTTGTACCTGGTATTAGGCCCGCTTGGGCTCATACAGGTGATCAAAAAAGAGTGATGACTCCTGCAAAAGCAAAAGCGCTAGGTGCAGATATTATTGTAATTGGCAGGCCAATTACAGAGTCCGAGGATCCGGCTTTGTCCGCAAAAACTATTTTAAATGAATTAGACCAATAATGTCAGTGTTAGCTAAAATTTGCGGTATTACAGACGAATCTGCAATGCGGGCGGCAGTTATAAATGGCGCTAATTTTGTTGGTTTAGTATTTTATCCTCCAAGCCCTAGATCTTTGGATGCTATGAGTGCTTCGAGGTTAGTATCATTAGTTCCACCTTCCATTACTAAAGTTGGCTTATTCGTTAATCCTATTAATAATCAACTAAATTCAGTGTTGAATGATGTATCCCTTGATTTAATACAATTACATGGGGAGGAAACCCCTGAGAGATGTAATGAAATCCGTAAAATATTTGGTTTGCCGGTTATGAAAGTTATTAAAGTTTCTAATATTAATGATATTGAAGGTGTTAGTGATTATTATGAAGCAGTAGACTGGCTAATGTTTGATGCAAAGGCCCCGGATTCAATGGATAATGCTTTGCCAGGTGGTAACGCCCTAAAATTTGATTGGAACTTGTTGGCGGGAAGAAATTGGTCATTACCTTGGATGTTAGCTGGCGGACTAAATGCTGAAAACGTAGGAACAGCGGTTGCCGAATCTGGTGCTATGATTGTTGATGTATCCTCTGGGGTGGAATCTTCCCCTGGGGAGAAGGATCCGCTAGAAATAGAAAGATTTATGCAAGCTGTTTTAAGCTTGTAGCTTTAATTTTTCTAATTAGTTTATGTTCTAGTGGTAAATGCTAATGTATAATAATTTATATTATGACTATTAAACGCTCAAACAGTTATCGCTCAGGCCCTGATGAAAATGGGCATTTCGGAATATTTGGTGGCCGTTATGTTGCGGAAACACTAATGCCTTTAATTTTAGATGTTGAAAAATCATATAATGAGGCAAAGTCTGATCCATTATTTCACGATGAGCTTCAAGATTACCTTAAAAATTATGTTGGTCGTCCTAGCCCCCTCTATTTTGCCTCAAGGTTGACAGAGCATTATGGAGGCGCAAAAATTTATTTTAAGCGTGACGAGCTTAATCATACGGGTGCGCATAAAATAAATAATTGTATTGGGCAGATTTTACTAGCTCGTCGAATGGGAAAAAGACGAATAATAGCTGAGACCGGAGCTGGTCAGCATGGTGTTGCTACAGCAACAGTGTGTGCGTTATTCGGGCTTGAGTGCGTTGTCTATATGGGAGCTACTGATATTGAACGGCAAGCTCCGAATGTTTTTCGCATGAAGCTTTTAGGAGCTGATGTAAAACCTGTAGAAAGCGGCACGGCGACTTTAAAAGACGCTATGAACGAGGCTCTTCGTGACTGGGTTGCTAATGTTGATGATACGTATTACCTGATTGGCACCGCTGCTGGCCCCCATCCGTATCCATCAATGGTGCGTGATTTTCAATCTATAATTGGTAAGGAAGTAAGAACACAAATTTTAGAGGCTGAAGGTCGTCTTCCTGACACACTGTTGGCATGTATTGGAGGTGGGTCAAATGCTATAGGTTTGTTTCATGATTTTTTAGACGACTCTGTAATTAAGATTATCGGAGTTGAAGCTGCGGGACATGGAATTAATACTGGATCTCATGCTGCGTCTTTAACTGGGGGTAGTCCTGGCGTATTGCATGGAAATAGAACTTATTTATTACAAGACGATGATGGACAGATACTCGATGCACACTCTATTTCAGCTGGTCTGGATTATCCAGGAATTGGACCTGAGCATTCATGGCTATGGGAAAGTGGAAGAGTGGACTATGTTTCTGTAACTGATGGTGAAGCTCTAGAAGCTTTCAAATTATGCAGTCAGTTAGAAGGTATTATACCAGCGTTAGAACCATCGCATGCTTTAGCACATCTTCAGAAAATAGCAGGTAAATTGCCCGCCAGTCATCTGCTTGTAGTAAATATGTGTGGACGAGGTGATAAGGATGTTTTTACCGTAGCTGAAGCCCTCGGAGTTCAAATATGAATGAAATTGAATTTGGACGGGTTGAAGCACGTTTCAAATTATTGGCTGAAGAAGGCCGTGCTGCTTTTATACCTTTTATTGTAGCTGCTGATCCGACTATTTCTAGTAGTCTGGAAATTCTCAAAGGATTACCTGAAGCTGGAGCAGACATTATTGAGTTGGGCATTATTTTTTCTGATCCTATGGCTGATGGGCCGGCCATTCAATCGGCTGGTATTAGAGCAAAAGCAGCCGGTGCTAAGGTGATGCAAACTCTGGATATGGTTCGTGAGTTTCGTCGTGACGATACAACGACCCCAATAATTTTAATGGGGTATTATAACCCTATATATATATATGGTGTTGAAAAATTTTTAATTGACGCTAAAGAATCAGGGGTTGATGGATTGATAGTTGTTGATTTACCACCTGAAGAAGATAATGAACTATGTCTTCCTGCTATGCAGTCAGGATTACACTTTATCCGTTTAGTTACGCCTACGACCGATGATAACCGTCTTCCTGTGGTGCTTAAGAACACTTCTGGTTTCATGTATTATGTTTCGATTGCCGGGATTACAGGAACTGGATCAGCTAAAAAAGAGGATATACAAAACTCAGTCGCTCGTCTTAAAAACCACACAGATCTGCCAATTGCTGTTGGTTTTGGTATTAAAACACCAGACCAAGCTGCTGAAGTTGCTAAGGTGGCAGATGCTGTTGTAGTCGGATCTGCAATCGTTGAGCTTATATCAGATAATATAAACGAGGATGGAAGCCCAAAAGAAAACATGGTTGACACGGTATTAAATTTTAGCCGTTCTATTGCTTTGGGCGTTCGGCACGCAAGAGAACGGTTGACCGATCCGGTAAAATTATGAGCTGGCTTACAAATTTTGTGCGGCCAAAGATACAGGCCCTAGTCGGTAAAAAAGACATACCAGACAATCTTTGGCAAAGATGTCCATCTTGTGACGAAATGTTATTTCACAGAGAACTTTCGGCAAACCTGAGTGTCTGCCATCACTGTAATTATCATATTCGTATTTCAGCAGCCAGTAGACTTGAGATGATTTTTGATAAAGACAGCTATGAACGAATAAAATTACCCACTTTACATTTAGATCCTCTTAAATTCAGAGACACTAAGAGGTATACCGACAGATTGCGTGATGCAAGAAGTAATGCAAATGAAGATGAAGCGATTGTGGTAGCTAAAGGAAAAGTAGGAGGACTGCCCTGCGTAGTTGCCGCTTTTGACTTTAGTTTTATGGGAGGCTCTATGGGCCAGGCTGTTGGTGAGGGGCTCTTAGTGGCTGCAAATGAAGCCCTTTCTATTAAGGCATCACTAATTGCTGTTCCTGCGTCTGGCGGGGCAAGGATGCAGGAGGGTATGTTAAGTCTCGTTCAAATGCCAAGAACAGTAATTGCTGTTGAACAAGTGCGTGAGGCTGGTTTACCCTATATTGTGATACTTACAGATCCAACTACAGGAGGGGTGTCGGCTTCATTTGCCATGTTAGGTGATATACATCTTGCCGAACCTAGCGCGATGATTGGATTTGCCGGTCGAAGAGTTATAGAAGATACTATCAGGGAAGAACTTCCTGAGGACTTTCAAAAAGCTGAAAGAATGCTTGATCATGGTCTGATAGATATGGTTGTTCATCGTAAGGATCTACGTAATACCTTAATAAGTGTCATATCACTTTTGTGTCAAAAAACTCCTAATGATTTAACTTTACAATCTACAGATCCAGAAAGTCTAAATTTATCAAAGTTAGAGAACGAAGAAAATAGTTCGGGTAATAAAGAAATGATCGGTAATTGAAACGGTGAATATAGATAAATCTCTAAAAACCCTTCTTAACCGTTTTGATAGTTATCACCCATCTAGGATAGACTTAACTCTTGATCGTATAATAAGGCTGTTACGTTCTCTGGGACAGCCACATCTCAAGTTGCCACCAGTAATTCACGTTGCGGGTACCAATGGAAAAGGATCAACTATTGCTTTTCTTCGTGCAATTTTTGAGGCATCTGGACTAGTTGTTAGCGCCTACACATCCCCCCATCTAATACAATTAAAAGAACGCTTTCTATTAGGTGGTAGAACAATATCAAATTATGATCTCTATAATCTCTTAAATGAAGTTGAAATCATTAATGATGGCAAAGAAATAACTGAATATGAGATTATTACTGCTGCAGCATTTTTATCATTATCTCGTACAAAGGCGGACGTTGTTCTTTTAGAAACAGGTCTTGGTGGACGTTATGACGCCACTAATGTTGTTGATAAGCCAATTCTAACTGTAATCACCCCAATCTCTTTAGACCATGAGATATTCCTGGGTCCAGATATAGCAAGTATTTCTGCAGAGAAAGCGGCGATACAGAAAAAGGATGTTCCTAGTGTAGTGGCTTATCAACCAACAGAAGCTTTTAATGTTATAGAGGATACTGCTCTTAAAGTTGGGGCACCAGTTTTTCGTGGTGGAAGAGATTGGTTCACTCAGAAAAAAGCTGATAGCTTTATTTATAAATCAAAAAAAACAACCTTACCTTTACCTATTCCTAATCTTATTGGCTTTCACCAGATACAAAATGCTTCAACTGCGATTGCTTGCATCGAGATGTATAAAAAAATAGATTTACTGGACAAAAATATTGCAAATGGCCTTAAAAATGTTAATTGGCCTGGACGTTTTATGGCGCTTCCTGATGGTAATTTAAGAAAAAAACTGCCCAAAAAATGGAGTATTTGGTTGGATGCAGGCCATAATGAAGCTGCCGGGAAGGTATTAGCTAAAACTGTAAGACAGATTAATACTGAAAGTCTATTACCGCTTCATATCATATTTTGTATGCTAGAAGATAAAGATCCGAGTATATTCCTACGACCGTTTATTAAATATGCTTCATCGATAACTGCAGTTGACCTTCCAGATGAACCGCGTAGTCATAATCCACAAATTGCTTCAGTTGCTCTAACAAAAAGTGGAATTAAAACGGGCTGGGATCACTCTCTAGAAGCATCCTTATATAATTTATCAAAGACGTTAAATGAAGCCCATATTTTAATTTGTGGTTCACACGCCATAGTAGGAGCAGCCCTTCTTATTAACTCCAAGGGAACTTTAGGACGTGCTTACAGTGGGGTTTCTTCTTAACTAAATCACTGAGTCAACCCAGTCATATATCTGACTCTTTGGTAAGCTGCCCACTTTCATTGATGCCACTTGCCCATCCTTAAATATTAACAGTGTTGGAATACCTCTCACGCCGTACTTTGATGGTGTCATTGGGTTATCATCTATGTTTAGTTTGGCCACTATTAAATCACTAGCCTTGTCGTCTGAAAGTTCTTCTAACGAAGGACCTATTTGTTTACACGGCCCACACCATTCTGCCCAGAAATCTACTAAAACAGGTTTTTCTGATTGTAAAACGTCGGTCTCAAATGAATTGTCGGAAATTGGCTTGCTGGGCATGTTTTTATCCTTAATTAACTGCTAGAAAAATTAATATATTCATAATGCTATAAAAAAGAAAGTAAAGTGCGACTCAGTGATGGGTCAAGCGATCACTTTGAAATACCTTATTTTATTTTATGTTAACAACAGAATATTTTTCTAACAATTTATGCGGTATTTCCATGAGGTGAGGGGTTTCAGTCCATAAAAGGTAACAACTTATAGTTCTATCTGGATAAGCATCTTTTAATAATGTTTGGTAAGCTGACATTTGACGCAAATACGTGGGGTCGACCGCTTTTGGTGACTTAGGAGGATTCCAATCCGTCTTATAGTCAACAACAGTAATCGATCTTTTTAAGATTAAAAGTCTATCTATTTGACCTGATATCACTCTTTTTAAACCATCGGATCCAGAAACCACTCCAGAAATTGGTACTTCTGCAATACTGGCAGATGAAAACAGGTCTGAGAGTTTTTCATCTTGGAGTATTTTTTCGGTTTGTATTAATATTTTATTGATAATTTCAGTGGGAATCTGAAAATATGATTTAGACAAATATTTACGGGCAGCTTTCTGTCTAGTTTCCAAAGGTAATGTTGGTAGCCATTGCATTAAATGGTGAATAATATTGCCACGATGAAACCGATTTTTATCATTTACATTCTCAATCAGGGATTGTGTTTGATAATTTTGTTTGCTTTCTGATGGGGATATACGTGTTAGTATTTTTGTTTCCTTGGGGGGCAACTCAATCGCCCAGTTTGGAGGGGGAGATGTTGAAAATTTATGAATAATTTTATTTTCAATATTTGGTTTTTGAGTTTGCACCGATTCTAGCCTTAGAACCGCACCATTTAAATCTTCTGAATCATTCGCTAAAAACTCGCATTTAGTGCTTTCAGCAATGCCTTTCATTGGGTCATTAATAAGGTTGTACCAACAATCCTTAGGAGGACTGTTTTTAGTCTCCCAGCCACAAATATATAGACGATCAGCTGCACGGGTCATGGCGACATATAGTAAACGCCTATATTCTTCACTTTGTATATTTTTTGCGTTTTCATAGGCTCTAGATGTAGTTTCGTCTCGATCAGATTTTTTGGATGCATATAGAAGAATATCTTTATACCATAATAATTGCGATATTTTTTTAGGCGTTTGCATTGTGTCGGGTAGAATAACAATTGGCGCTTGTAAGCCCTTGGCCCCATGTACTGTCATCACTCTTACTGCTCCGGTGGCTTGATCAAGATCTCTTTTTATTTCTGTTTGGCTTGATGTCACCCATTTTAAAAACCCTTGCAACGAAGGTGTATTATTTTTTTCATAAGCTAATGCCAGTGAAAGAAATTCATTTAGTGGATCTGCTGACTCTGGCCCGAGTCTCGAAAGTATTAGGGCACGACCATCTTGGTTGAGCAGTTGAGCGTATAATTCATAAGGTTTAAGAAAATCAACACTGTTCAATAATTTTAAAAGATATTTATAAGCAGTATCATATTTTTTAATTTTACTAGATTGTTCACGTAATGAATCCCATATTGTACCAGGTCGTTTATAGGCCAGTTTATAAAGATCCTCATCGTTAAAACCTATTAGTGGACACTTTAGAACTGTTGCTAAATTAAGATCATCTTCCGGTAATAATAAAAATTCACCAAGTGCAAGTAGATCCATAACCACTAATTGATCTGTCAATAACATTCGATCGACCCCGGCAACAGGAATACTTAGGTCCTTAAGGGAACGTACTAGAGAATCAACAAATGGAGTGCGCCTTCTTACCAAAACCATAATATCGGATGGTTCTATTGGCCTATTATAGCTTTCTAGTATTTCACCAGTTTCTATCCATGAAGAGATACGTCTTGCAATTAATCCAGCCAGTCTTTCTTCAACTCCTATTGACGATACTCTTTCAATTGGCGGCTTCCATGACTGTGGTGCAGATGGGCCTTTATTTTTTAAAGGAGGCCAAATTTCTACACATCCACCATCACCAAATCTTATGGGTAAATGTTCTAAGACTTCTTCTGTTTTAACAACCCCGATACTGGCGGGGGTTTTTGAAAAAACTGAATCCACGACTTTCAGAATAGGTTCAGTTGAACGGAAAGATACATCAAGGCTTACATCTTCCCAGAGGTTTTGAGAGTTACTTGCTTTTTTTGAAAAATGCTTTCTCCTAACCCCAAATTCTTCAGGTTCCGCTCCTTGAAAACTAAAAATAGATTGTTTTACATCTCCAACGGCAAATATACTGCGAGAGGGCAGCCCTTGGCTGTTAAGTTTTTCCGCTTCAGAACCTATGCCATCGTAAAACTCATTAGCAATAGATGCTATGATACGCCATTGATCTGAGTTTGTATCTTGTGCTTCGTCTATGAGAATATGGTCAATCCCACCGTCTAGTTTATATAATACCCAGGCTGCAGTACCTTGGGCTTCCAATAATTGACGCGTTCGGATAATTAAATCATCGTAATCGAGAAGTGCTCTTGATGATTTGTGGCTTGTATAAGTCTCCATTATTCCATTTGCCAGGTGGATTATAGAAGATGTTATTTCTGCAATATTTACACTCTTTATCTTTTGTTTTATATCATGTAGTCGACGCGCTTCCTCTGCCATAAATATTTCGGATTTGGGGTATTGTTCAATTATTCGCTTGGTGATGAGTGTGTTTCTTATGGTTTCGTTCTTAGTAAAGAAGCAGCTTAAATACTCATCAAAGAAATCTATCCTTTGGTGAGGGTTATGAAGCCATTTTTTTATAATTCCTGCATTCCTCTTATCTATTTTGCTACCGTGATGAAAATATTTAATGCAACTATTTAAGCCTTCAAAATTAAACGATACATCCTCACAGGCTTTTTTTAAGATTTTATTTTTATCTTCATTTTCACTTAAATTTAGCGTTTTATAAACTGCTTCTATTAGGGGTTCGACCCCACCATGTTTATCAATCAGGTCACCTACGCGACTGCGTGACTTAGTCAATTCAGTCATTAGTTCTGGAAATTGCGATTCATGGAAACTACTTGTTAAATTAGCGACAGCAAAGGTTAATTCACTATCTATTAATTGTGAATTAACTATTAGATCAAGCCGAACATGCTTTAATAAATCATTGGTGTCCCGCTCGTCCATAACAGAAAAATTAGGCAAAACCCCAGCTTCAATAGGAAAACGACTTAGAACTGACTGGCAGAAGGCATGGATTGTCATAATTTTCATGCCATCAGGAACCTCTAGCACTTGGGCTAGAAGCCGACGTGCAAGGTTCATCTGTGAGGAATTAACTGAGCTTTTAGTAAGAACCCTTAACTTACTTTCAAGGTCGTTAGAATTTGAGACGGCCCAACTTCCAAGCTCAGAGTTAATTCTCTGTGCCATTTCTGCCGCTGCTGCTTTTGTAAAAGTAAGACAGAGTACTCGTTGAGGAGATACGCCACTAAGTAAAAGGTTCAAAACTCGGTCCGTAAGTACTTTAGTTTTTCCTGAACCGGCCGAGGCAGAAACCCAGGCACTTGTCTGTGGGTTGGCAGCTCGATGTTGGTTTGCCTCTGTTGATTTATATAGCCGATCAATTTTTGTTTTCATGATTATTGCTGGTCTTTACTGTCTAGACTAATTATTGACCATTCTTTAATTCGGGCAAGATGTTCATAATCAGAGTAGGCTGGAGCAAAATCGACCCGAGGACGACTTTCATAAGGCGTTTCAGGGTTATCAAAGGCAGTGATAAGTTCTATTAGCCCATTTTGCGCTTTTTCTCCTATTTTTTCAGTTTCAAAATAGCTGGCTTCGTTTGAGCCTATGGAATGTATCTCTCCTTCTGCTTGTCCCCCCGTAATTTTCCAAAACTCTAGCTTGCTTACTTTCGCTGATGGCAAGTCATGAAATCCACCATTTATGGCAATAACAGCCTCTAAAGGCAGTTGTGGTGAAAACCCGGCTGTAATTTCTTTATCATTTGGAATAGAGCCGGTTTTATAATCTATAATTTTTAAAGTGCCGTCATTGAGCTGTTCTATACGATCTGCTTTTGCAACTATCTCAAAGTTTGCATGTGGTAGGTTTCTTATAATATGACTACCTTTTATTTCAGTAAAAATCCTTTTAATATTTTTTCGGTTTAATAGCTCGGTCTTAACGATCCATCCAGCTATTCTTTCAAATCTAGGCCACCAAAATGCCCATACAGCAGGCATTTCTATAATTGGAGAAAATACTTCTTTTCCTGTAGAAATTAGTTCTTCGTAAGAATTCGGAGGGAGAGATCCTGATGGATGGCGACTTAAAAACTTTTCAAGGGTGGCGTGAATAAGTGATCCAAAGTCGGCTCTGTTCGGTTCCTCGTCAATAGGTTTTAGTGGGGTGAGCTTAAGAATATGGCGGGCATAGATGGAATAGGGGTCACGCATCCATTGTTCTATATCAGTTACTGATAATCTTCTTGGTCTTGCTTCTACAGGCGGTTTAGGGCGTGGCGGTCTTTTTTCTGAATCTAATGACAAACTTTTCTCTTTGGGCAATGCTAGGTTAAGGCCCCTTTGCCATTCCAACCATTTTTTGCCTTTTTTCTCTAATTCCTGAGTATTAAGTCCGATAGATTTTGCAGCAAATTCTACCCTCGTAAGCCAGCGAGCTGCTACTGAGGGAGAACCATTTACTCTTTCAGCCCGCGTCAAATAAACCGTTTCTGCTCCCATTGCTTGAGAGAAGTCGTGAGCACTTAAGCCTATCTTTCGTTCAGGTTGGGGTAAACCAAAATTAGCTCGCATTGGCCGACTCATCCAAGGGTCAGCCGATGGAGGTGATGGCCATGTACCCTCATTTAGGCCCCCTAAAATTATTGTATTATAGTGCTGCAAACGTGCCTCTAAGGGACTTAGGATTGCAAGACGAGGATGTCCACCATATTTAGGCCTAACCGTATAGCCATGCATAAGGGCATCAATTAATAAGGGATAATGTGCCGGGTTTATGTTGCCTAGAATTTCACTCGACTCGATAAAATCTATTATAAAGTTAGCGAGCGATTCACCACTATTGCTCGACCAAAGTCTTTCTGGTCCAGATAAGACATCTGTTTTGGCGATGTTCTCAGCAAACTGAATATGTTCATAAATGATTTTGCTGACATTTTGATTAGGTTTAGAGAGTACTTTTATGAATGGTTCAGCATATTGAACTAAATTTTGCAGGGCATCGGCAGCATCAGATAATTCTGGATTAGTATTTGCCCACTGCTTCGAATAATTAGCTAAGGCGACAAGGCTAGGCTTCCGTCTGGGGCCTCTCAATAATGCGATTTCTAAATCTCTAATATGCTTGCGAAATATAGCTGGTGCTAGACCTCCAGCAGCAAGAGGATGCTTTAGTGCTGACAAGAATGGTAATGGAGCTGCTTCCTGGAATATCAACTTTATAATCAACCGGAAATAGGTGCCTTCAGGGGTATTTGCTAAAGGAACGCCGCCACTATCATCAACTTTGAGGTCCCAGCGCGTCAGAGCCGAAGCGACTCTGCGTGCCAGTTCTCTATCGGGAGTAACTAAAGCTGCATTACTGTTAGTATTACCTTCTGTCAGTATATTACGCATTATTAATGCAATTACGCCTGCTTCTTCATCGGCGTCTACGCAGTCAATACGAGTTAATCCAGTTAATGCAGAACTTTTTATGTTCTTGATTTTAGACCAATTACTAGTGGTTATTGCCGGCCTTAGTGCCGCACTTACTAACTTTACTCTTTCCTTCTGATATGACTCGGAGCTTGAAGTTTCTATCCAGTCTTTCACTTTTGTTGGCTCAAAATCCAAGTGTAGCAGTAATTGTCTAAAGCCGAACTGTGGATGTGAAGCTTCCAGCAAACTCCACATGTCTGGAGAAATTTCTCTATCAAGCCCCGGTAAAACTACGGACCCTTTAGGCAGTTTTGCTACAATGGAAAGTAAGTCTGCAGTCGCTGGAATACTTCCAGTACTACCCGCGGCAATAATAGGCGATTTTGGCGGATGATTTTGCCATTTTTTGGCCCTAGCCTGTATAAGCATATTACGTCGATGGGCAGGATCAATAGCCTTTTCTTTAACTAATCGCTTAGGCCATTCCTCGGTCAATATATTTAAAAATTGTAGTGTTATTTGCCAATGAGATGCATAATCATCCGGAACTAGTTTTGCTAGGTTCTCAAACCCAAGCCGTTCATTTTGTACTTGATCTAGTAGGCTAGATAATTCAAATGCTAGCCGAATAGCTCTATCTGTTGGAAAATTTTTATCTTCCAGTATATTGTCGGTTGTTTTTTGTGCCTGCTGTTGAATTAATTGTGATAGCATTAAACGTCTTTGCATATCATTTACTGCTGGTAATACATTATTTTCTTCTGAAAAAATATCTGTTGCTAAGGTGTCTATTTGTAACTGATCTTCATCTATATCTCCGATTGGAACCATGCGAGGTAGCAAAATAGAGCGACCATCAGTATGGCGCAAAAAGGCGTCCTGAAGAGCTCGACAAGAACGTCTTGTTGGTAACAAAACTAGAATTTGAGCTAATCCAAATGGATCTTTTTCATCGAAGTAACGATCCATTATTCCTTGTGTTAGAACGTCTAAAAAATGCTCATCGGCTGGTATGCTATATATAGAGGGTGATTTAACTCTCGTTTCAGAGTTCATTACTCACCTTTTTTAATCTTGAAGACCAGTGTCCATGACCGGTAATGATTGCTGAACGGCTTTCTTCGTTTTCAGTATAATTTAATTGAATATCAAGGCGGTTATTTGGTAGGCACTTATCCATTCGCTGGGGCCATTCGATAAGCAAAACAGATTGTATCATAGCCTCTTCAATGTCGAGCTCTATAAGTTCATCAGGGTCTAATATGCGGTAAAGGTCAAAATGCCATACATTTACAGATTCAAGATTATAATTCTGAGCTAATGTAAATGTTGGACTTGGAACTTCCCCCTTATAACCTAGTTTTTTTATTAAGGCACGAGCGAAGCTAGTTTTTCCAGCCCCAAGTTCTCCATATAGGGCTATGACATCACTTTTTTGTAATAACGGAGCTATGGAATTAGCCAGGTTTTCCGTTGCGCTAAGGTTATATAAATCTCTATATAAAGTTGTTGATTTTTCTATAATTCCCCGGGACATCATTTTGAATTGTCTAACCTTTAGCCGTAGATAACAAACGACTTAATTTTGCACAGATAAAGTTTAGACGGGCTTCACCAGTGCTGCAAGTAATCTTATTGTCTAATATCTATATGTTTCGGCTTTAAATGGACCTGTTTCAGGTACCCCGATGTAATCAGCTTGCTCTACAGTCAGTTTAGTTAATTTAGCACCGACCTTATTTAAGTGGAGCATTGCTACTTTTTCATCTAAGTGTTTGGGTAAAACATATACCTGATTTTTATATTCACCATAATTTTCCCATAGTTCAATCTGTGCTAATACTTGATTTGTAAATGACGCACTCATTACAAAACTTGGGTGCCCGGTAGCGCAACCTAGATTAACTAGCCTGCCCTCGGCTAAGAGAATAAGCCTTTTACCATCTGGAAATTCTATTTCGTCTACTTGAGGTTTAACATTGTGCCATTGATAGTTTTTTAGAGCCGAAACCTGAATTTCTGTATCAAAATGGCCAATGTTACAAACAATAGCACGATCTTTCATATCCCTCATATGCTCGATTGTTACAACGTCAACATTCCCGGTTGTGGTTACAAAAATATCGGCTTGGGATGCTACATCTTCTATCGTAACAACTTCATAACCTTCCATGGCGGCCTGCAGTGCACAAATGGGGTCAACCTCTGTTACTAAAACCCGACAGCCTGCATTTCTAAGGCTGGCCGATGATCCTTTGCCAACGTCACCAAAGCCACACACCACCGCAACTTTTCCTGCCATCATAACATCTGTTGCTCGCCTAATTCCATCAACCAAACTTTCCCTACAGCCATAGAGATTATCAAATTTTGATTTGGTAACACTATCGTTCACGTTGAAGGCCGGGACCATTAAAGATTTATCTTGAGCCATTTCATGCAGTCGGTGCACTCCTGTTGTCGTTTCTTCGCTAAGGCCTCTAACATCTTTAAGAAATTCGGGGTATTTTTCATGCATTACCGCTGTTAGATCACCACCATCATCTAAAATTAAATTTGGGCGCCAGCCATTAGGGCCTTCTATAGTTTTATCTATACACCACCAAAACTCTTCTTCACTTTCCTCTTTCCAAGCAAAAACTGGAACACCAGTTGAAGCAATTGCTGCAGCTGCTTGGTCTTGTGTAGAAAAAATATTACATGAAGACCAACGAACTTCTGCTCCTAAAGCAGTCAGAGTCTCTATAAGTACAGCTGTTTGGATTGTCATATGCAAACACCCACTTATACGAGCACCATCTAAAGGTTTAGTTTCACCATACTCCTCACGAAGCGCTATTAGCCCAGGCATCTCAGTCTCAGCTATGGCTATTTCTTTTCTGCCCCAATCAGCGAGAGTGATATCAGCAACTTTATAGTCTTTATCTAGGGCATTATCTTCAACGGTCTTCATTTAGGTCTCCAGAATAATCTTCACAACTATATAATTGTAAAACATACATTATTAATGAAATATATTATATCTTGGCCGCGTCTTATCAGACCACTGGTTTGTCTGCAATATTAATAAAATAAACCAGACCCAATGGGTAATTTTCTATTCCTTACTCTGAGGCTTCAGGCACTTTTAAGCCAAGGATACGGCAAGCGTTACCGCCAATGATAGCTCTCTTTTCTTCTTCGTTTAGCCAGTCATATTCCATAACATTTTGTACTGGTTTTTCATGACCCATATCAAAACAGAAGTCACTACCCAAAACGACTCGGTCTACGCCAACTAGTTCAGTTAAGTATTTCATAACATAATTAGCATGACCAATTGTATCATAGGTAAAACGGCGTAAGTAGGTTGATGGTGCATTTTTGAGATGTTTGCACTCCTTTCTTACTGTCCAACCATGGTCGATTCTGCCTATTAGTATAGGGAAAGTTCCACCTGCGTGTGGAAGACTTACTTCCAAATTTGGGTATTTATCTAGAATACCGCTAAATATTAGAAAAGTGGCGGCGACTGCTGTATCGGTAGGATTTCCAATAGTATTAATTGTATGATAATCATTAAGGCGGTCTGCTCCAATTACATTCCCGGGATGCAGAAATATTGGTAATTTTAATTCAGCAACCTTATCAAATATTGGTGCGAATCTTGGTTCTGATAGATTATGCCCTGCCACGTTAGTGCACATATATACACCTCTGGACCCTGGCAGTTTTGCAGCTCGCTCTAGTTCGGAGACAGCATCATCAGCTTTAAGCATAGGTAATGTAATTAAACCGATAAACCTATCTGGGTGAGCAGAATGAAATTCTGCTGTTTCATCATTGTAAGCCTGAGCTAAATCAAGGTTAAAAGCATCATCTCTGAAATGGCACATTGGATTTGTTAAAGATAGAGCGTGCAGGTCCGTTTCTTGACGGTCCAAACCTTCTAGACGAGCATTAACATCAAAATAGCTGGGTTCTATAGGGCCTATCGCGCGACCATTGGGTGGGATCATTGAAATAGATCCATCACTGTGACGGTCAACTGACCACCCAACAATATGTCCATGTTTTTCAAGTATAGAAATATAACCACTGCTAAAAAAATGGGCATGGATATCGACCGAGTACATCTTACGCTCCTTCTAAGATTTTAAACCCAATTAAAAAAGAGGTTTAGTTGTTTTGAATTTATCGGGCAGTCACTATAACCTTAGAACCCTCCCAGCTAAATTTCTACAGTAGGAATACAAACTCTTTGTATTTACCTCATCTTATTATTTTAATAAACAATAACTATCGTCTTCCTTGATGCTTTATACAAGAATCGGTACGATCTGGTCACTTGTAAAAAATTAAAAACTTATTGCTAGTAGATATGTAACAACATGAGCTTATGGAGCATTAAAAACTATGATCGGCGAACGTAAAGAAATAGGACTAGCAATAATAGGTTGCGGTACAATAGGAAGAATACGTGCTGAAATTGCGCGTGATTACCCGGGTATTGGTTGGTTAGGCCTGTGTGATATAAAAGAAGATCTAGGAAAGCAACTTGCACAAGATACAAAAGCTGATTTCTTTACTACCAGTTATGAAACATTACTAAAAAGACCGGAAGTAAACGCAGTTATTATTTCTACAGATGAAAACCATCATGTGCTTCCAACACTTGCCGCCGTGGACCAAGGTCATAGCTTATTTATTGAAAAGCCATTAGCTACAGACGTTAGAGAGTCGCAGAGGGTTCTAGATGCCATAGAAGCAGCTGGTGTGGATGCTGTCGTTGGTTATACTAATCGCTTTCGCAGAAGGTTCCTAGCAGTTAAAGAGCGACTAAATACGGGTCAAATAGGCCAGGTTACAGGAGTAGTAACGCGTGCAATAATGAATCGGATGGTACCTATTGCCACGGTGCAAAGAACCAACCAACGTGAAAATTTAACCCCTATGGTTGTTTCAGGTACTCATGCATTAGATATGTCTATGTGGTTGATGGAGGGTAAAAAGCCAGTTTCTATTTATGCCCGCTCTAATGATTTAGCTCTTTCTCAATATGGAACAAAGGACTCAACCTTTGGTGTATTTATGATGGATGACGATACCATGTTTTCTATGAATATAAGTTGGGCAGCACCTGTTGTGTGGCCTGGAGCTGTTTATGGCTTGGAAATTGGTATAATTGGTAATAAAGGTGTTATAGACATTGAAGATACTCATAGGGACCTTGTACTTGCTACTGAAGTCCCACAGGGCGGAGGATATGTTCCAGATGGTTTTACTCCAGAATATCAACGTCATGTAGACTTTCTTACAAGCTATCCGGCTGGTGACATTTTTGACGGCCAGTTTTGGGGGCCCATGAGAGAAGAAACTAACTCATGGTATCAACGCCTTTACACAGGTATGAAAACACCGCATGCGACAGCTGCTGAAGGCCATAAAAACCTTCTTCTGACAATGGCTATGGATCTATCTTCAGCTAGATGTGAAGAACTAAAACTACCCCTTAATCTCGACGAGTATTATCAACAACTATAATCCTACATAAGTTTGCTTAAATACAATATTAATATTTACCGCAAAAACAGCCGAATAAATTTGGAGTACTTATAATGACTAGTTTGAAAGCAGGGGTTATTGGGCTTGGAAATATGGGAGGTGGTGTTGCTAGAAATTTGGCAGCTGCTGGCTATGAAACAGGTGTGTGGGATGTTTCTAAAGAAGCAATTATGAAATTTAGAAATATTGAAAATACGTATGTTTTATCTCCAGGTGAGATGGCCGCTCAAGGGGCCACATTATTTTATGTTGTGCCAGCAACACGAGAAATAGAAGAAACATTGGAGGGAGAGCAGGGTGTTTTGGCGCAAGCAGCAGAAGGTACAGTAGTTTTTGATTTAACAACATCGTTTCCAGAGGACACGAAAAGAGTAGTTGAATTAGCGGATAAACACGGTGTGAAATATCTAGATGCAGCTATGAGCGGCGGTGCGACAGGAGCTGATTCAGGCTCACTTACCTTAATGATTGGTGGTGATAAGAACGTGTATGAAAGCTCAAGACCGATGCTAAATGCTATAGCTAAAAGTATATTTTATCTTGGTGAGAGCGGAGCGGGTCATGCTATGAAATTAATACATAACATGGTTGTTCACACAATTTTTCTTACCAATTGTGAAGCTGGTATAATGGCTGAGGCAGCAGGTATATCTTTGGCAGATATGGTTGAGGTTTTTAATAACTCTAATGCACGTAGCTATTCTAGTGAATTTAGGTTTCCTAAACATATACTTTCTGAAAAATGGGATGCTCGATCGCGAGTCTATAACTTGAATAAAGACCTAGGCATGGCGGTAAAAATGGCAGAATCAATGAATATTGATGCACGCTACGCTAAAGAAACGCTGCAGTTTCTTAATCGGGCTATTGATAATGGCATGGCGGAAAAAGACTATAGTTTATTATATCCAGAATTTGATAAAATACGAAATTCTAATTAACAGTATTTATTGATCGACTTAAATATTTTAAACAGAAATAAAATCAAAAAGTTTATTTCGAAAACCGCTTACTGTATTATCAATAACTGGTTTTACAGTTGAGGCAAATTCTAGTCGTTCAGCATCACCTAATGTAATAATTTCGTTGTTTGATAGATCAAATCTTTCTAAAACCTCTTTTTCCTCTGCGGCGGCAAGTTTGCGTTGAGCATCAGTAGCTTTTTTAATTGAGGCATTAACGATTTCTCTAACTTCTACAGGCCAACTGTCATACGTTTTTTTGTGGCATAATACTACTGCTAGTCCAAAAAAATGCTGTGATAGGGTAATCCAGCGATGATGATTATTAATTCCAAAATTAAATATATTAGTTAATGCATTCTCTTGGGCATCGACCTTTCCCGATACCACTGCACTTTTTAATTTGCTTACATCTAAATATACTGGTTTAAAACCAAGGCTAGAGTATGTTTTTTTATATATATCGCTGCGTAAGCTTCTAATAATAAGGCCATCGCAGTCAGCTGGGTTTCGAATAGGACGTACTTTATTAGAAAAGTGACGAAACCCATTATCCCACCATGAGACAATTCTAAAATCACAAGCCTCATCAATTTTTTCTTCAAGAAAATGCCCTAAAGGGCCGTCAATCATGGCGTAAGCCTGTTCACGGTCTTGAATCATAAATGGCAGGTCTAGTAGTTGAAATTCTTTAACTGTATCAGCTAAATAACTTGAAGAAAAATAGCAAAATGTGAGTTCGCCAGAAGATACCATATTAATTAAATCTGAAGCGGGCCTTCCCATATCCATTATGTTAAGAGACTGGGTAAAATCTAAATCTTTTCCTAGCGAAAAATCTAATGTTTCTCTGAATACAGATATAGCGCGGCTATGTACCGAGTATGGGCCCTGGTAGCCTCCGAAGTGTAAGTCTATTTTACTCATCTTCAACTGGCACTGCTGGCCATATTCTTCTAGCTATGGTTGGTGAACCAGGAGTATGCATTGTTGAACGGACGATCTTACCTGACCATTCCTGCTCATCTAGCATTAAGGATTCAAGTGGCTTTTCGAAATATTTAAGACGAGTTTCTAATGAAGTAAATTCGTACAAAACTGAGTACTTTGCCCATCCAGCTATTGATAACATGACCCTGGCCCCAATACACCCTGGCATTTTGGCCATGGCTGGAAGTCTTTGTTGAGCGTACCATGCGCCGACATCATACTCATTTTCCAACTCATTTATACGGAAGCTACCCATCTGTATTGCAGGGGCCGGGGTCGTTCCTAGAGGTCTCTTATTCATTTCTGGACCATTAACCCGAGCAAAAACTGAAAATATACATGACCGGGTATTTTGACGCATATTAAGCATTTCTTTCACTTTTCCGGTAATTGCGCGTTCTTCATGTATTACGCTGGGATCCAGTAAAACCCATGGTTCTGTGGCGCCAACTAACATTAGAAACTGCGTTCCCTTTCCTAAGCCTTCCATTCCATGTGACTTTGGAAAAGTGTTTCTGACTTTTTCCATATCCGCTCCACCACCCTGGCTTTGGTAATGAGCCGCCCAAGTGAAACCAGGACGTGATTGTAGGATAGGCAAATATTCTTTATGTAACCAATCTGTATATTCTGACTGTGTCTGATCTTGGAGGTCATACCAGATTGCCCAAACTGCTTGATCCATTTTGTTTTCCCATAATGTCCAAAGTTTCAGATAATATTAATAAATTTATTGGGAAATTATTTTTAGTATTAACGTAGCTGAAGTTACCCTAGTATTGTCTGATGTAATCTAATAATATTTTATAATTTATTCTGTTATCAATGTAGGGTCGTTTCGCGGCAGAGTTACCGGTTCACCAAGTTCGTCTGATAAATCTGCTGCAGTATATACATCCATAACTAGCCTAGCTTCGTCCGGTTTTACCATCACAGGTCGGTCATAGACTACAGCTTCGACAAAATGGATTGTTTCAGCTGCCATCGGCCCGGCGAACACGTGGTCGACAGGTTCTCCAGGCATAGATGACATTGGATAACGTATTCCATGATCAGTAGTATTGAATTGAACCTCCTTATGCGTGTCATCTATCGTTAGCGCCCCATCAGTTCCAACGACCTCTATCCAACACTGAGAATAATTTGGATAACCAATAGGTAAAATCCATCCGGCACCAACTGTAATGGTTGTACCGTCATCCATGGTCACCATAATCCATTGATGGTCAGGTGTTTCGCTATTTCGTCTGAATAGCTTTCCTGATGTTTGTGAGTAAACACGAATAGGCTTGCGGGGTTGAAGGCACCATAAGAGAAAATCGAGATCATGTGTTGCTTCCATGGCTGCTGGTGACAGTTTAGAACGACCAGTTATTTTGTTCCCCAACTCGCGTGTTACATTACGACTAACTAGACAGGTTACTGGATCACCTACCAACCCTTCTTTTAATGCTTTGTTTATATAGGCATGTTTGGGCTCAAACCTCTGTGAATAACCAACGGTAAATTTTAGATTCTTTTCCGCAGCCAATGCTATCACTTCATCTGCTTCGGCTATTGTGGTTGAAATGGGTTTTTCTACAAAAACATGTTTTCCAGCTTCCAAGGCTGCTTTTATCATTGGATAGTGCGTTGACTCTGGAGTAGCAGAAATAATTATTGTATCGACTTCATCCTTTTTTAAAAGGACTTCCCAATCTGTTGTAGAAAAAACAGGGTTTGTCTCATCTTTAACTTCTGCAAGGCGTTCTGGGTTAATCTCAGCTATGTGGAGTTCATCAATCAATGGACTTCGTGCACAAGCATTAGCCCGGATTCCTCCAGTCCAACCAGTCCCTATTACTCCAACATTTATTTGCTTCATAATTTTGTCCTTTTTTTATAACGCGCCCTAACAATTACTATATAATGAAATTATTTACTAAATGTATAACTCACATTTTAGAAAATAATAATAAAGGTTTAATAAAAGTTAGTTATGTTTCTCAAATATTTTCCAGAATGGCTTTATATATACCTTCTTTTTGCTTAATTAAAACTTACGATTCAATCTAATGGTTAAATTTTATTAATGATTCAACAATAACTTTTAATCCGGATCGCTTATTGACCAAAGCGAAAATCCTGGGTTTTTATCCCAAATACGTGGTTCCCAATCATCATCCATACAGTCCATGTCTGCAAAATATTCTGTGTTGCCGCCACACGGATTACGAAAATACCAGTAAAGATTTGATCCAAGAACATGACGCCCTGGAGTAGTCTCGGGCTGCCATCCATTATTTTTCATAAATACGCCTCCCATCATAATTTCATCAAAATTTTGTACTTCAAATGCTGCATGATTGAATGCAGCTTTATCTTTACGTCTTAGTAAAAACAAGTTGTGATGATCCCTTGATCCTGGGCAGCGCATAAAATCTCCGCGTCCTAAAGTTCGATCGGATAGACGAAACCCTAATCGGTCGATATAAAAAGAAACAGCTTTGTCGGCTTTTTCTATAGGAACATAATAGACCACATGCCCGAGCCTTAAAGGTTTAGCCTGCGGCAATGATTCAACAACTGCATTAAGCCTTTCAGAGTTTTCATTCAAGTTAACGCGAGAAGGTAAGGCCTTTAACTCTTTGACTTTACCAATACAAAAACCCAGGGAAAACCCGCATTCATCTGTTACTTGTATAGAATTATCAGGGTTTAATTTGACTTCTCGGTCAATCGACATCTCTGCCCCAATTTTTTCTAGATCTGCAGCTGTTTCAACACCCCATATTGTCTGGCGTACAGTTGAGTTTTCGTCATCTGGGGCTGATGGTAAAGATGGATTGTCTTTTGATTTTATATGAATGGTTTGATTAGTGGGCGTTTTGAATATTGCGCCGCTTGCACCTTTCTCTACATTTTCTAGGCCCCAATTTTCAAAATACCGGATCCCAGAATCTATATCTGTAACACCATAAATTAAAGATTCAACTCTCGATATTCCCATAACAAAACCCTCTATTTTAGATATTTTACAATTATATAAAACCCTATATTAGCTAGCAAATATTATTACACTAAATGGCGAAGCAGTTATCTATATAACTTTGTAGAAAATAAAATTATTTTTTGGAAGAAGATAATATTAGTGAATAAAGACTAATAAGAATTTAAACTAATTAGCCGGCAATTCAACAATAAATATAGCCCCTGAAATAAGATTATTTTTATAACAATTTTCTGCCCATATATGTCCATCGGCTGCTTCCACTATTTGCTTCGATATACTTAGACCAAGACCTGAGTGAGTTAAGAGTATGCTGTCATCTTTTTTTGCATTTACAGAACGGTCTGTATAAAATCGGTCAAAAATGGATGCTAGTTTATCTTCTGGAATTCCAGGGCCTTCATCCTCTATGCTTACCCTTATAAAACTCCCATTTTCCTTAATCCTCCGTTCGGCACGAATTATGATTTTCGTGTGTGGAGGACTGAATGATATCGCATTATTAATAATATTTAAAAACACTTGGCCTAATCGTCCTTCTGAAGCAGAAACAATTAAGTCAGTTTCTTCTTCTAAAAATAAATAAATTGATAGCTTTAGGTTTAGGGCTGTGTCTTTTTCAATCTCTGTAAGTGCTTCTAAAAGCTGTCTAAGATTTACGGGAGCTGGTACATCGCGGCTTAGCTCTGCGTCCAGCCGTGATGCATCAGATATATCACTAATTAAACGGTCAAGACGTTGAACGTCGTCTAAGATAATTGCCATCAGTTTTTTTTGTTTTTCTATATCACTAATGCGAGCGACGGTTTCGACGGCACTTCGTAATGAAGTAAGTGGATTCTTAATTTCGTGTGAAACATCTGCAGCAAATTTTTCAATAGCATCCATACGCTGCCAAAGGGCTTCAGTCATACCTCTTAAGTCACGGCTTAGTTCTCCTATTTCATCACGCCTTGAAGTAAAATCAGGTATATAAACATGTCGTCCATGACCTGTCCTTACTTTCTCAGCTGCTGCGGCCAGTCGGTTTATGGGCCTTGCAATAGTCCCTGCCAGGTAAAGTGATAAGAGTATGGTAATAATTAAGGCTATAGTAAAAACCTTTAGTATGTCTAAACGAATTGCTCGCATTGCTTGTTCGATTTTATGTCCATTATTGGACACCATTAGCGCGCCAATAACTTGGCGGTAATGTTGAACAGGCAATGCAACTGAAATTATTAGTCCATTTGGTTCATGTCGTCTAACTGCTGCGGCTTGCTCTCCAAATAAAGCAACTTTAACTTCCTTAAAGTTTTCCGCATTGGAGGGGTTGGCTTCAATATAAAGAGGCAGCTTATTTTGTCCTGGAATCCAATTTAAAAATTTATTTATCTGATTAACAAACCAGCGGCCGGGCCCTATCTCACTATCAGGTGGAGGTAATTCATCTATAAGAACTGCTCCTCTTGATATTGGGAAGAGCTGAGTATCAGCCATTAGTGTTCCGTTAGATCCATATAACCTAACTCTTGTATTAGTAATGCTGGTTAACCGGTGCAGCATTATGTTAGCCCGAATAGGAATAATTTGATGTCCTAGTATTGGAGATGTTTTTGTGGCAAGAGCTCCGACCGCTCCTGCAAATATTTCGGCTTGAACTTTTAGGCTTTCAATCTCTGATTCAATCAGCCTTTTCTGATAGCTTTCAAGAAAAAAGAATCCGCCTACAGGCACTATTAACACCAAAAGGTTGATTGCTAAAATGCGTCTGGTCAGGGAAGAAGAAGCTCTTCTTTGTTTACACCAAGTTATTATATATTGCAGATAACGGAACACCAAATTACTAACCCCAATCAAGCAGTAGAGCCCTCGTAGAATCTTTAATGATTAGCTTTAGTCTCTTTATTATCACGATCTTATCTAGTATGGGTGGTTAGTATAATTAATTCTACCGAGAATTAAAGTTAGTGTCTCTAAATTAACCTTCTTTATAACGATAACCTATGCCATAAAGTGTTTCTATTTGAGCAAAACTATTATCTACTTTCTTAAACTTTTTTCTTAATCGTTTAATATGGCTATCTATGGTTCGGTCATCTACATAAATATTATCACCATACGCTGTGTCCATAAGTTGGTCACGGCTTTTAACATGACCTGGTCTTTGCGCAAGAGCTTTGACTATAAGAAATTCTGTAACTGTTAAAACGACTTCCCTTTCGTGCCATCTACAAAGATGTTTTGCAGGATCAAGCTCCAAACCAGAACGCTTCATAATTCCACTAGAATTCTCGTCAGGATTATTTTTATTTTCTTTGCGTCTTAGAACAACACGAACTCTTTCTATTAACAGACGCTGGGAGAAAGGCTTAGTTATATAATCATCTGCTCCCATGCGTAGGCCTATAACTTCATCAATTTCATCATCTTTTGAGGTGAGAAAAATAATAGGAATATTTGATTTTTGTCTTAGTCGGTTCAATAGTTCCATGCCATCCATTCGTGGCATTTTTATATCAAGTATGACTAGGTCTGCTGGTTTAATTGATAGGCCAGAAAAAGCTTCAGTGCCATCTGAATAAATATTTACTATAAAACCTTCAGCCTCTAAGGCCATAGATAATGAAGTTAATATATTTTTATCGTCGTCAACTAACGCTATGGTTTGCACCATACGATATTCCTCTTTAAAACGTCACAGAAAACAAGCTAAATATAATTTTATTTTCTGATTATGGCAGATTTACGACAAGGGTTTTATTAGATTTCTTAATAATATATTAGTCTGTCCATTATTATCTATCATGACAACTTATAAAACTGCTATTTATATGATCTAAAACATTTAAAATCTGCGACTGTGCGACACATTGTATATATAATAATAAAGGTTTTATTTATTTAATTATGAAAAAGTCGACCAGAATAGGCGTGGTATTTGCAATTGTTGTAATTGCTGCATTTGCTGCTTTAGCTGAATGGTTGGTTATTCGAAACGATACCATCACAAAGGCGCCTAATGGACTTATTGCCAGTGTAGAAATTGGGGGTCCTTTTACATTAGTTGATCACAAAGGTCGTACTGTTACTGAAAAGGATTATTTTGGAAGCTTTGTACTCGTTTTTTTTGGGTATACCTTTTGTCCTGATGTTTGTCCTACAGCCCTTGGAGATATTGCCCAGGCCATAGATGAATTGGATACAGATGCGGTTGGTGTTATACCCCTAATGATTACTATTGACCCAGACCGCGATACTCCGGCTGTTTTAGCTGAGTATGTTCCATTGTTCCATGATAGGCTTATAGGCTTAACAGGGACTAGAAAGCAGATTAAAGATATAGCAGATTTATATCGTATTTTTTTCAGTCGTGCTGAAAATACACAGTTTACTTATTACCTGATGGACCATACATCATTTGTTTACCTGCTTAATCCTGAAGGAAAAGTCGTATCACTATTTCGTTATGGAACATCTCCTGAAGAAATAGCCTCGAATATTAGGAGGCATATGAGGGGCTAGATTTTATAATTATTTAAAACCTATGCTAAAACTTATTTATATGAAATTAGAATTAGATGATTTCTATATATTTAATCTAGAATTTATTACTTAAGCGAGTATAGAAAGATAATATGATAGAAGTATTGGTTAAAAATATATTAGCCTTAGCAATTGTTTTGGTTTCTTTTTTGTTGCCTGCAAAAATAGTTTACGCTGATCAGGGTAACCTTTTAAAGATTAACGAATCATGGTCAAGAGCGACGACTTCATCACAAAAAACTGGTGCAGTATTTTTAAAAATAAAAAATGTTGGAATGCATTCCGATAAATTAATTGGTGTGGAAGCGGATATTGCTAATCATTCGTCATTGCATCAAATGATCCATGAAAATGGGGTGATGAAAATGCGTGCTATCAAGGGGGGAATAAAAGTATCAGCAAATAGTGAAGTAATCCTCTCTCCTGGACAAAAGCACATTATGCTCATGGGTTTAAAAAAACGACTGAAAGAAAATTCAAATATTCCTCTGACCCTTATATTTGAAAAAAGTGGCAAAATTAATGTGTTGGCTATTGTTTTACCTGCCGGATCTCGAGGTCCAGATCACAGTGGTATATCTGAAATGGAACATAAAAAACATATGATTAAAAAATAACTACCTAATTAAAAAACTTTTCTGGTTCATTATAGAGGTATTGTTAAGTGTTTGTGCGGTTATGAATAAAAGTATTATTAATAAAGAACCCGGCCGTATTGTTCGACGACTTATGCGAACTATGAAGCAAGCGTCGTTAGCAACGCTTGATGTTGAAACTGGCGGTTGCCCATATGCAAGTTTAATATTGGTTGCTTGCGGTCAGGATGGATCTCCCATTTTTATGATTTCAGATCTAGCACGACATAGCCGTAACATTGAGGTTGATGGAAGAATTTCACTATTATTTTCAAGAACAACCAGAGATGCAATTACACAGGGCCGGGCGACTGTCATTGGACGTGCGATAAGGTGCGATGACCCTTTACTTAGCAAACGCTTTTTAGCACGACATACAACTGTTCAAACATTTGTTGAGTTTACCGATTTTACTTTATACCGAATGGAGGTAGAAAGCATACATTTTTTAGCTGGCTTTGGTGGTGATCATATTCTTGATAATTCTGATGTTTTATTAAATGGAGAAATCTCTTCTGAACTTATGGCAGCTGAACCTGAAATTTTAGACCATATGAATGAGAATCATGCGGAGGCGGTTGATATCTATGCACAACATTTAATTGGTAGACCAGGAATGGATTGGAAAATGACTGGTATTGATCCAGAAGGTATTGACCTAGCTAGGAATGACGCTGAAGCTCGTTTGGACTTTGATGAGCTTATTAGCTGCCCTGATAAAGCAAAGAAAGAACTAACAAGACTTGCTAAAGCCCCGAAATAGGCCCCAAATATTTTTTTTGTTTGCGCCTATTTAACTTAATCTTGTCTGGAACTTATAATCGTAAATATTATAAATTTTTGAGCAGATTTTGTTAATAATTATTAACAAAAGCACTTGCTCTTCAAGTTAACGTCCCCTGGGCAAACATTTCAGCATACTCAGAAATTTTTCTGCTTCCATAATACCAATAGTTTTTTTTGGGATAAAAAGATCTAATGACTGCTAAGACAGTTCAACTAAAACAGCTAAAGGGCCTTTTTCTCCTTTTTGGGTGCCAACACGGACTCTTGTTTCTGGTTCTAGACTTCTTAGTCCACCACTGGCCACGACCCGACCTGAAATAAAGATATCTGGTCCTCCATCATCAGGAACAATAAATCCATATCCTTTATTAGCATCAAAGAATTTCACTATGCCATCAATCAATGGTCCATCGGGTTCGACCGCAGCAGCTGGTTCCTCAGACCCCTCTTGTTCAGTGACGCTAAATATAACTGTCACTGTAGGACCTTTTTCTCCATCATTTATTTCACACTCAACGGCAGCTCCATCCGGTAAGTCTCTATGTCCTGCAGCCTCCAGCACAGATATATGCACAAATGCATCTCCGGTATCATCATCCGGTTGCACAAACCCATAACCCTTAATTGGATTAAACCATTTAACGATCGCCGATTTTTTTACGCTCTCATCGGTATTTGATAGACTAGAATCTGTCATGTATGACGTTCCTCACTGTAAATTACTACCATACTTTCGTTATTACTAATTCTTCTCTTTATCTATTGTCGGGGTTACATTGTACTTTGGCAATAAGCTTAGCACAAATTTTAACAGATAGCATAAAATTGGGTTGTGATTATATGCCATTGGGTGAGATAGAGTAATTGTATTTAAAACTACTCTAGGGTTATTAATAACTATATGTTAATTATACATAAAATAAAAAATAATATGATATTTATTTAAGTGATTTTTGGCTTTTTTGTTGAAAATGTAACATTTGAATTTTTTTTTATTTTTTACAAAAATTTAATGGGCTTCATCCCAGGTATCACCTAAACCAGCCTCAGCAACCAGCGGAACTGATATATTTACTGCTGGAAAAGCAGCATTTTCCATTACTTCAGAAGCAGCTTTGATAGTTGCTGACTCTTCATCTTTTGGAAGCTCAAACAATAATTCATCGTGTACTTGTAAGAGAATCTTTGCATTAAGGCCTTTGTTTTTTAATGCCGGACCCATCCTGATCATGGCTCTTTTTATAATATCAGCTGCAGCTCCTTGTATCGGTGCGTTTATAGCTTGTCGTTCAGCTCCACCTCGCGTCATAGGGTTTTTATCTTTAATTCCACTTATATGAATACGTCTGCCAAAAATAGTATTTACATAGCTATTTTCTTTAGCAAATAAGATAGTGGTATCCATATATTCACGAATTTCAGGAAACCTTAAAAAATACGCGTCTATATATGCCTGAGCATCTGTACGAGAGATGCCTAAATTTCGGGCTAAACCAAAGGCAGAAATTCCATAAATAATCCCAAAATTTATTGCCTTTGCTCTTCGACGTAAATCAGCAGAAAGTGAAGTTAGTGGGACTTCAAATACCTGGCTAGCAGTAAGAGCATGAATATCTTGGCCCTGCTCGAACGCCTCTCGAAGTGCTGAAACATTTGCCACATGGGCGAGTACTCGAAGTTCAATCTGTGAGTAATCTAGAGATAATAATTTGTGACCCTTTTCTGGAATAAATGCCGCTCTAATTTTACGACCTTCTTCAGTACGAACGGGTATGTTTTGTAGATTGGGTTCATTTGAAGATAAACGCCCTGTTTGCGCGGTGGCCATGCCATAAGATGTATGAATGCGACCTGTATCAAGGTTAATTTGATTAACTAACGCTTCAGTATAAGTAGATTTAAGTTTCGCAAGTTGGCGCCAGTCAAGAACTGTTTGTGGTAAATTGTGACCCTGACTTGCCAAATCTTCAAGTATATTTGCACCAGTTGAAAATGCACCGGCTTTACCCTTTTTTCCACCTTCGATACCTAATTTGGTAAATAATATCTCGCCTAATTGCTTGGGCGATGCAATATTAAATACTTCTCCAGCCTCTTTATGGGCTTTTTCTTCAAGTTTTCTGGTTCTTATGGCAAAGTCTTTTGATAGCTCTATGAGGGTATTTGAGTTTACCTTAATGCCTGTTTTTTCTATCTCACTAATTACGGTTATTAAAGGTCTTTCGATAGTTTCATAAACTGTATTCATTTTTTCTTTAATGATACGTGACTTAAAAAGCTTGAAGATCTGCAATGTTACGTCGGCGTCTTCGGCAGCATAATTGAGAGCAATATCTATGGGCACTTCAGCAAAACTTATACGATTTTTACCACTTCCGGTAATTTCAGAAAATTTTATTGTTTGATGGTTTAAATGACGAAAAGCTAGGTCATCAAGGTTGTGCTTACCTCGCCCAGCGTCGAGAACATAGCTTAGCAACATAGTATCATCTACTGCAGCTGGTTTAAGGACTTTTGTTTTTTCTTCATTTAAATATTTTTCACAGTTTCTAGATATGACCATAAGATCATATTTAGCATTATGTGCGACCTTTAATATCGTTGGGTCTTCGATCAAAGATTTTAATAGTGATAGTGCTACCGCTATGGGAATCTGCTTGATCTCTTTATTCTTTCCTTTCTCACTATCCGTCAGATCTAGCTCGTTTGTGACCTTATACCTATGTTTTAATGGAACGTAACATGCACTGCCACTTTCTATGCTAAGAGAAAACCCTACGAGTTCTGCTTGCATAGCATTCAAGGAGGTGGTTTCTGTATCAAAAGCTACTGTGCCAATTTTATAAGCTTTCGTAATCCACCTTGATAAGGTTTCTTTGTCTTGTATTAGCTCATATTTGCTATTAGCACTTTTTTCCTTTTTTTCTAAATCAGGAGGCGAGGTAAGGCTGGTTTCTGATGAAAACCGACTTTCTACTCGTCTGGTTAAGGTTCGGAATTCCATTTTATTTAAAAATGATACTACTTTAGATTGGTCAAGGTCCTTGATAGTAAAACTTTCTAATTTTTCAAGCACCTCAACATTATCTTTTAGTGTAACTAGCTTTCTGCTAAGAAGAGCTTTATCGGTAAAGTTAATTAAGTTCTCTCGACGTTTGGGTTGTTTAATCTCATTAGCTCTCGAAAGTAGCGTATCTAAATCACCAAATTCATTTATTAAAAGGGCTGCTGTCTTTATACCTATACCCGGTATCCCGGGAATATTATCAGAGCTGTCTCCTGCTAAAGATTGCACATCGATTACTTTTTTTGGAAGGACACCAAACTTTTCAATCACTTCGTTTTCGTTAATAAGCAGGTTTTTCATCGGGTCAAACATGGTAATACCTGTCTGAACTAGCTGCATTAGATCTTTATCTGATGACACAACAATAACTTCAATTCCACGATCTACTGCATCCCTAGCATAGGTTGCTATCAAATCATCAGCTTCATATCCTACCATCTGAACGGCTGGTAGATTAAAAGCTCGAGTTGCTTCTTGAACCAGTTCAAATTGTGGAATTAATTCATCAGGAGGTGATTCACGGTTTGCTTTGTATTCTGGATAAATGTCATTTCGGAAAGTTTTTCTGCCAGCATCGAAAATAACGGCCATATAGCCTAAATTTCCACCCGATTTTGCTTGGTCTATTAGTTTGAGCAACATGCTGCAATAACCAGCTACAGCATTGGTATATACCCCATCTGAACGTTTATATGCATCCAAGGGAGATGAGTGGAAGGCGCGAAAGATAAACCCTGACCCATCAATTAAGTAAAATGTTTTTTTATCTTCGATATCAGCCATACTAGATTCTTATTTTCTTTCTATTATTATTTAGTTGGTGGCCAACTTTTTACAGGCATTAATTCTATTTGTTGTGCAAAACCTGGTAATGATTGAAATCTATTCATCCAATCGTTTATATAAGGAAAATCAGCAGTATTATAGCCAGCATCTTCTATGTAGGTCATAACAGGGTACACCGATATATCAGCAATGGTTGCGCGTGCACAAGCTAACCACTGATTTGTAGCTAGATGCAGTTCAATAATTTTCAAACCACGATCAGCTGTAACCTTAAAGTATTCTAGTATTGATTGATCGGAATTTCCAAAAAGTCTTTCAAAACGCAGTCGGGCAATGCCATAGCTCATGAAATCTACTGAATAACCTATCCAATCCCCTATCCGCGATTCTTCATCCCAGCCGTCAGGACCGAATTTCCCCGTTTTTTCTGAAACATAACGTAAAATATCATGACTTTGGCGTAGTAAAATATTTTCATGTTTAAGTGCTGGTATTTTACCGAGTGGGTTAATATCTAAAAAGTCCTGATTTAAATTACCGCCATTTGGTAGATCCACAGCTATAAATTCATAAATGGTATTTGTCATTGAAAGAATTAGAGCGGCCTTGTAAGCGTTGCCAGACCGTGGGTGGCCATACAAGACATAATCTTTATGAAAATTTTTCACTAATACCTCTATATTAATATTTTCTATAATTTGAATTAAATCAAATTGTTTTTATGCAATGATATCCAATCAGTTCTTAATAGCTGCCATTTCAGCTGTTCGACTCGATTTTCTAATAATGTAAACCCTAGCTTCTCAAGAGTATGGACGGAAGCAATATTATTTGAGTTACATTCAGCTACAATACTCGTTGTCTGAGAATCAGAAAATGCCCACTCGATTAGAGCGCTGCATCCTTCAAATGTTAAACCCCTCCTTCGGTGTGCAGGAACAACTTGATAACCAAGCTCTACTTGTCCATTAGTTGGGGGCGCATTAAATGAAGCGGCGCCAACAACCAATCTCTCAGGTTTATAGAAAAACAGCCAGAGACCCCATCCCCCAATTGCGGCTGGAGCTGTTCTTCCGAGAGCAGGATTAGATGCATCATCAAGTCGCTGGGCAAATGCTGGTAATTTTGCAGCTAGTTCCGAATCAGGAAAATCCCGGTGAATTAATCCCCCTGTTAATTTGGACGCTAGTTGTCGATTATTGATAAGTGCTCGAACAAGCTCGCGATCAGCTGGTAAAACTTCTAATCGCTTAGTTTTAAGAGTAATTAGTTTAGCCGGTTTAGTCAGTTTTTTTACCCGGAGTTGTATATTATTATCAGCGTTAATTATTGGAAATAAGTATATATTGACGACCGCAGTACGGGCAATCGACTTTTGTTTTATTACCCATGTTTAGAAAAACCCTGGGATGCCCCAGCAGATCATCACCACCGTCACAGGAAAAAACAGCTCTTTCAACCTCTATAATTTCTGGTGGTTTCATCAGTAACTATCTCCTTTACATTTTTAATCTAACAAAAGTAGTTGCTATAATAATCACCGGGTCATAAATAATCTAATAATTGTTCAGGCTCAACTAGCAGGGTGAGGGTATCCGTTTACCGTAATAGCATTATGAATGAAAGTATTAGATATGATTCATCTGTTTCTGAACAGTCTTCAATTAGGAGACCTAAGTACGCCTTGAGTCTCGAAGGTTTGAACAAAGTTTATCGTGCAAAGAAGAAGGGTATAGACACTCATGCACTGAAAGATATTAACCTGAATATTGAGCGTGGATCTATTTTTGGTTTGCTTGGCCCAAATGGCGCAGGGAAATCAACTTTAATAAACATACTTTCAGGAATAGTTATAAAGACTAGCGGCAAGGTAAAAGTTTGGGGTATTGATATCGACAGTCATGCGCGGGCAGCTCGTGCAGCAATTGGAGTGGTGCCTCAGGAGCTTAATCTTGACGCCTTTTTTACCCCACGAGAATTATTAGAGCTACAAGCGGGTCTTTATGGGGTTCCTAATAATGAACGTCGTACTTTAGAGATATTAGAAAGAGTTGGTCTATCAGATAGAGCAGAAACATACTCAAGAGATCTTTCTGGGGGAATGCGTAGACGTCTTCTTATGGCAAAAGCTTTGGTTCATAATCCTCCAGTACTTGTACTCGATGAACCAACAGCAGGTGTTGATATTAAATTGCGTAAATCACTATGGACCTTTGTTCGAGAACTTAATGCGGCGGGTACAACAGTATTACTCACCACTCATTATCTAGAAGAAGCTGAAGAGTTATGTGACAGGATTGCAATAATTAATAATGGTGAACTCATAGCTTGCGATGAAACACATAAAATGGTGGCTAGTCTGGATAGTAAAGAATTACATATTTCGGTAGCTGAAGATATTACCGATGCAGTACTTGAATTAAACAATTTTGATGTTGAGGTTATTGGAAAAAATCAGATGGTTTTTCGTTATAGAACTGGTCAAATTGATATATCAAGTTTTGTTGAAACTCTTTCTAAGACAGGATTGACAATTACGGACTTAGTTACAGTTGAACCTGACCTTGAAGATGTTTTTCTTAATATAACAAAAGATTAATCATCTTCAGGCAATTTTTCTAAGACTAGAGAAAGTGAATTCATACAATATCTAAGACCTGTTGGTTGAGGACCATCAGTAAAGACGTGCCCTAGATGAGCATCGCAGTTGGCGCAAACAGTTTCAGTTCTAACCATAAAAAGGCTATTGTCTTCACGACTTTCGATAGATTCTTTGGTTATAGGGTCATAAAAGCTTGGCCAGCCACTTCCTGAATCATATTTTTGATCCGAATGGAATAAAGGATTTCCGCAGCAGATACATTTATATATACCTTTATCCTTACAGTTATTGTACTCACCGCTAAAAGCAGGCTCAGTTCCATGTTCACGTGTCACATGATATTGTTCCGGGGTCAGTAGGGATTGCCATTCTTGATCAGTTTTTTTCAATTTGTCATTCTTACTTTTTTTCATATCAATTTTTTCATGTTTTTTAACTTCATTATCAATACAATTGATTTCTAGTCTAGTATTTGTACATACTATAGCTCAAACAATTTACTTTGGCTTTATACATTATAAGGGTTGAACTTACTTGACCCTAAAAACTAAAAGCGTACTGTCATTTTAGCGCACCCGTAGCTCAGCTGGATAGAGTGTCGGCCTCCGAAGCCGAAGGTCACAGGTTCGAATCCTGTCGGGTGCGCCAAACTAAAATTTTGGAGCGCCGAGAAACTGGTAATATGAAGCTTTATCCTCCAACAAAAATATTGTTTCCATTACTTATACAATAAAGGTCGGGTCTATTTGAGGTTCCATATTGAATATTGATAGAAATATTTTTATTGGTGATTCGTCCATTTATTGTTTGATATATTTGCTCGCCAGAGGCATCTTTTTTTAATGGTAATCTGCCTTGAAATGTTCCATCGTTGGCTATCGCCCAGTCATAATTTGTCCCCTCACCGGCCATACCACTTATGTGGCCATCCTGGATTCTACCTAAAAAATAAGCGTTAAAACTAAACGGACATGTGTTCTGTTTAATCTTGCCACTAAATGTAAGTTGAGGTCGCTCAGCTGGTGTGGCACTGGCATTTGGTTTAGACCGGTCTACCTGCATTTGTATTTGCATATTATCGCTATTAGCGATGGGTATAAAAAGAATGTTTAATGTCAAAAATAATAATACTGGGAGTTTCATTTATCATTCTCCTACGTATCTATGTGTAAGCTTTTTTTATTTATATACCCTATTATTAAATAAACATAAAAAAAGAGCCGGCTTTTAGGCCGGCTCTTCTAAATACTTATTTATTTTAATATATTATTTAATGACATATCTAACTGGCCATTTATGACCTAGTTTTTCTGCTACATCGACTGCCATTCCAACTACTTTGGAGCCAGGTAAACCTTTTGAATCGGCTTCTTTCGCTCTCATGTTTGGAAAACCAGCAAGTGTTTTAGCCCAAGCTAAACGGGCTTCAGGCGTTACTCGTGTAACGTTTGCACCTGCCATAACCATGCGGCCAAGGTTAGTCGCTTCTAGTTCGTCAACCCAAGGACCTGTAAAGTCTTCTGTCTCCATTCCGGCTTCAGACATTGCTTTTTGCACGTCCGCTGGTAGCGACTTCCATGTGTCCATGTTTATGGTTACACCATGAAATGTTTTTGAACCAAATCCAACAATTTTATAATGAGGGGCTGGTTCAAAGAGTTTATGACTCCAGCCAACGGAAGGGAACAGAAGTACGCCATCATAAACGCCTGTTTGCAGAGATGGGTATACGTCAGGTAATGTTGTACCAACCGGGATAGCTCCAACTGCCTCTACCCAAGGTAAGTTTGGACCTGCACCGGACATTTTTCTACCCTTAAGCTCTGTAACAGAATCCCAGGCAAAGGTTGTGTAAAGGCCATAATTATCAAATCCAAATAGCCCTAATAATTTTTGGTTGTACTTTTTCTCAAATACTCCGGCCATGTGCGGCACATTATTATAGACTTCGCGAGCTACCTTTGTTCCGAGGGTGGCATTTTGTGCGTCAAATGGCATCCATAGTGGATAGGTATTAAGGAACAAGTTAGAAGGTTCAAAGCAGAAACAATATCCACCTAGATCAACTATTCCATCTTTAACTCCTTCAAGTGTTTCAGCCACTTTAACGATTGAACCGCCGTAGGCTTCATTGAAGGTAGCTTTATGTCCCATTGCTTCAAGCTTCGCTACTACTCGTGGAGCAAATTGTTCGGACATCATTCTTACATAACCAGTGGCCGGTGCATGTCCTGACGCCATACGAAAATTAAATTTATCGGCACTAGCTGCGCCTGGTAGGGCTGCAGCTAATCCTATAGCTAGAGCACCAGTTGCCAGTATTCCAAGTGTTTTAGACAAGTTTCTTCTCCTCATATTACTTTTGGAACTATATAGTTCCATTGTAGTTGTTACAGAATCGTTGTTTAATTTACGATCTGCAAGGGTAGACTAGGTCAGTTTAACTATAATAAACAAAAAAACTACTCTATTTTATTATTATTTTTTAATTATTCAAATTATCCTAAATAATTGTTAACTGCCTTATTGGGGCGTGACAAGTCATGAAACCACTAATATACTCATAATTATCTATTGGAACGGCTAACGTTTTGGCTCATTGCCCCAGTTTAGAATGAATTAGGAAATTTTTTTGCTAGTTTATCTTTAGTCTGGTTAAAATAAACTAATTGAAGCAATAATTTCTTAATCTAGAGATTCTGTAATAATAAAAGGGGTATGAGGATCTTGTCTTATTTGAACATCCCAATAATTCGTCAGATTGATATATGGTCAAGCCGTTTAAGTAGGGGCTTAATGGTTGTCGCAGCAATGTGGGCATTTCTTCTAGCTTTTTATATTCTTATTGATGTGGTAGGAAGAGCCTTTGGTTTCCCTTTGAAAGGTACGCATGAATTAGTAAAAAACGCAATCGTGATGATTGCTTTTATGCAAACAGCTTACTGTGTTATGGCCCGATCGATGCTCCGAGCAGACTTTATTCTGCATTTACTCGGCGGTAAACCCGAAAGGTTTATAAATAGCGCCGGGTATATCTTAGGCGCTTTGTTTTTTGCTGGATTATTTATAGGTACTATTGAGCCTGCTTGGCACGCTATAATTACCGGCGAATTTGAGGGTGAAGGTGCATTACGAGTTCCTACCTGGCCTGCTCGTGTAGTTGTCTTATTATCAGCTGGCCTTCTAGTAATTAATTATATGATTCTAGCTTTAAAAGAAATTTTGCCATCTTACGTTGTCGAGGCTGAACCGGATATTGCTGGCTAAGCCATCGAGGAGTTCTAAATATGTTTTCTGCTGATATTGCCGCTGTCGTACTAATACTCCTTTTGGTATTAGTGTTTTCTGGAATACATGTCGCCATTGCACTTGGAGTAACAAGTGCGGTTGGTATTTATATGGTTACCGGTCGTGAAACAGTAGTACTAGCCCTAATACAGAACACTTTCTATGACGCTATCCGTGACTATGTTTTTGCTGTCATACCGTTATTTATGCTCATGGGCGAATTTATTGGAAGGTCAGGAGCTACAGGTGATCTCTATGTAGGTCTCCAGCGGTCATTTCGTCGTATTCCTGGACGCTTAGCTTTAGCTACACTGTTTGGGAATGCTGTATTCTCTTTTGTCACTGGTGTAAGTATTGCCTCGGCGGCGACGTTTACCCGAATTGCATATCCTGAAATGAAGCGCCATGGTTATAATAAAAGCTTTGCCTTAGGCTCAATAGCTGGTAGCGGGTGCCTAGGGATGCTTATTCCCCCGAGTGTGCTGATGATAGTGTGGGGTATTTTAACAGAGCAATCCATTGGAAAACTATTTTTAGCGGGTGTTTTGCCTGGTCTAATCTTGGTGTCTTTCTTTGCAATATACATATTAGGAGCATCTTTTCTAAAACCACAATTAGTTGGGTTAACCCCTGGGTCTAAGCAAGAAGTTAGTGATCTATCTGACGAAAAACAGATTGATTCTTTGTCTATGTGGACTAGTGGATTAGGGTTGCTGGGACTAATCGTTACAGTTTTGGGAGGGATTTGGGCTGGCCTATTCACTCCCACTGAAGCTGCGGGTATGGGAGCACTAATAGCTCTTTTACTAGGTATTATTAAGGGAATGCGTTGGCCTGATATATATGCTGGTATTCTAGCAGTTGGAAGAACTGCCGCTCCTTTGCTCATATTGCTTATAGCTGCTCAACTGTATTCACGTACATTGACAATGACAGGCGTCGTATCGGCTATTCAAACCTTCTTTGCTGATGCCGGCCTGGACCCTTGGCAGGTTGTAACAATTATGGTGCTGGTATGGTTTGTATTGGGAATGATTGTCGACTCGGTTTCTATCATGCTTTTAACGGTGCCAATTTTTGCCCCGATTGCTACCGCGATTGGTCTCGACCCTCTAGCATATGCTTTGATTGGAATTTTAGCTATTGAAGCTGGTATTTTGACGCCACCATTTGGCCTTCTGGTTTACACCGTTAGAGCGTCAATTCCCGCTGGCCACGAAGGCGATATTACTTTAATGGATATATTTAAGGGGTCTACACCTTATTGGATTTTGCTGCTGGCATTAATTATCCTACTATATATTTTTCCGGGTATAGTAACCATACTTCCCGAACTTGTATTTGGCTAATAGCCAAAACCAAAGATTTGAATTTTGGATATTAGTAAAAATGGTAACCATTTCGCGTGGTTGTATTGAACTATTATCCTCTTATTAAATTTGGTTGCATTGGCTTTTTGTATTAATGGAAAAAAGAGTTTCAAAATTGAATGAAGCAGACCAGAGGTCTTACGCTGCTCTTCGATATCCTGCTTCGCGCCACTATCTGATTGGTGCCGCCTTGGCAATGATGGCTGATAGTGTTGAGCATGTAATAAGTTACTGGATAATATTTGAAAAATTTCATTCACCTTCTTTAGCTGGGTTTGCTGTTATTTCTCATTGGTTGCCTTTTCTTGTTGGTTCTATCTGGGCAGGTGCTTTAGCTGATCGTTATGACCCAAGACGTATAATTCAAGTTGCAATGAGTTTGTTTATGTTGGGCTCGTTAGGTTGGGGATTATTATTTGCCACTGATAGTCTGGAAAAGTGGCATGCTGTAATTCTTCTTATTGTTCATGGGTTTGCGGGAGCATTGTGGGCGCCTGCAGGCCAAGTATTAATTCATAATGTTGTTGGTTCAAGGCAATTACAAAGTGGTATTAGATTACTCGCGACAGCCATGACCCTTGGCATGTTATTAGGCCCAGCCATAGGAGGAGCTCTACTATTAATTGTTGGACCAACAAAGGGAATTTTATTAAATATTCTTATCTATCTTCCCCTTACATTGTGGCTAATTAAAAACCCAAAACCCATAAAGGAAAACGGCAAGAAACCTCCTCTGGCAATGACGAGTTTACATGATTTAATTGAGGCTGTTCGTCAAATATCTGGTATTCCAATTGTCTTCACTATGTCTGTTCTTGCCGGCCTTGCTGCGACAATTGTTGGTAATGCCCATCAGCCGCAAATGCCAGAGTTTGCGAGTGACCTCGGCTATGGCGGGCAAGGTCTATATTATAGTCTTCTGCTGGCGGCCAATGCGGCGGGCGCTCTTATTGCTGGTCTAGTTTTAGAGGCCCGAAATATGTTGCAAGCAAAAACACGTACATCTTTTATTCTCGGCATAATGTGGGCATTGGCTATTTTAGGTTTCTCTCTTTCTAGAAATTATATATTAGCAATTATTTTATTGCTTTGTGCAGGTTTCTTTGATTTGTCATTTAATTCTATGACACAAACATTAGCCCAATTACACGCTCCCCCAGAGATAAGAGGCCGTGCCATTGGATTGTTTAATGTAGGAAGTTTGGGAGGAAGAACGTTTAGCGGATTCACAGTAGGTTTTGGAGGCGGATTAATAGGAATTCATTTCTCACTAGCATTGAGCGCTTTACTATTGTTTGTATGCATAGTTGCTTTGTTTTTCTGGGCAATTAAACGAGGTGTTATTGATTAATTTAGTATGATAATAGACATCATATCTTGATAAGATTATAGGCAAACGTTTAGCTTTATAAAAAATAGTGAGTCAGCAAATTGATCTATATAATACTGGATATAGCGGTTATAGATAATTATTTATTTTAGTGTCTTATTTGGTTTGTTAAAATATTAGTAATTTAAATAGCAAGGAAGTTAGGTCATGGGATCACCAAAGGTTATCGTGCAGCTTTATCCTGTATTTCCGGCAAAGGATGAGGAAGAAAGAAAAGAAAAACGTCCTCTCGGACGTGATTCCGAGCTATATCATAAAATTATCCATGAGTGGACTGATATAATTAAAGCAGCAGATGAGATGGGTGTTTGGGGTATGTCTACCATTGAGCATCATCTACATTCTGAGGGCTATGAGGTTGGTCCTAATCCAGGAGTGCTTAATGCTCACTGGGCTGCTTACACTAAAAATATAAGGGTAGGAGCTTTTGGCTATGTAATGGCAACTCATGATCCAATTCGTGTAGCTGAAGAAACTGCAATGATAGATCATTTGACCAATGGAAAATATTTTGTTGGTTTTGCACGAGGCTATCAATCACGTTGGACAAATATTCTGGGCCAAGGCAGTGATGCCGTGGCCACAGTATCTGATGGTAGTGCCAATGATTCAAAAAATAGAGAAATTTTTGAAGAGCGTGTTCAGATGGTACTTGATTGTTGGACAAAGGATTCAGTTAGATTGGATGGTAAGTATTATCAGGCGCCTTATCCTCTGGAATCAGGGATTAAGGGGTATGAAGGTCACCAGATAGCGGGTGAAGCAGGTGCTGAAGGTGAAATTGATGAAGATGGCGTTTTACGTCGTATTTCTGTTGTGCCTAAACCCTATCAAAATCCACACCCACCTTGTTTTTGTGCGGTTGCAAGAAGTCGTGCAACCATTGAATTTGCTGCTAAACATGGCTTTAGTCCTAGTTATTTCAACCCAACTGATAGTGTAGTTGAATTAGCAAAAGTTTATGTAGAGGAGTCATTGAAACATGGTCGCAATGTTCAGTATGGTCAGAATCAAAACTTAGTTCGACATACGCGAATCGCAAAATCTGCCGAGGATTTTGATATTAGGCTAAAAAAATATGATCTAGATATATTTAAAAACTTTTATAGTGTATTTGCTAATCATAATGTGGATGCAGTTAATAATGATTCAGAAAAAGCTTTTAAATTAATGAAAGAATCCAAATTTTTTCTTGGCGGCACAATAGATGATGCTATTGCTGATTGGCAGGAAATATATTCACGCATTCCCTGCGAATACATAACGCTTATATGGCATTGGGCTCAGCAGCCTAAAGATGAATTATTAGAGGAACTACAGCTGTTTATGGAAAAAGTTGTTCCAGAATTAGAAACACCAGAATATTCTATTGCTGCGGAGTAAATTTTATTACTTACGTTTATCTAGGCTCATTATATAGTGTAAATGCATATGTCTAAAAAATCAGATTTTAATGAAAATAGTGTTTTAAAAACTAATCTAAGTAGTGCTGAGGTTCTTTTGGAAAATGAAAGTACACGGATTACTTATCATCATATCAAACCAGGTCAAGAAACTGGGTGGCATCGGCACGATAAAAATTATGTTGCATATCATTTGAAGTCTGGAAATCTAATTCACCAGGATTCAGACGGATCGAGTGGTACAATAAAATCAGAGTCAGGAAAGGCTAGTTTTTATGATGTAGGCAATGGCTTTGATCATAATGCTATAAACGTGGGTGAAGAGGATATTATAGCGTTAGAAATAGAGTATAAAAAATAGGTTTCTCACAGTAAGTATTATTATTCAGTTTTATATTTGTTCAACTAACCATCATATTAATACACGTGTAAACTATTTGTGATTATTCATAAATTTTAAAAATTTGTATTAATGTTCTATAGTTATTGCTCCTACTGCTTATTTACTTTGTTCTTTAATTATTAAGGAAGAAGGCTAATATGGAAGATAACTCGGATTGGCTCGGGCTCAGTGATGAAAAGGCATTAGAGCCGAATTTAAGAATTTGCGATCCGCATCATCACTTTTGGGAGTTTCGGAATGATCAAACGCAATCTCGCTATCTTTTAGACGATATTTTAGCAGATATTAACGGTGGTCATAATATTGTTTCTACCGTCTACATAGAATGTGGTGCCATGTATAAGGCTTCCGGACCAGAGGAAATGAGGCCTATTGGAGAAACAGAATTTGTAAATGGGATAGCTGCAATGAGCGCTTCTGGTCATTATGGTGCGAGCCGTGTTGCCTCGGGTATTATTGGGCATGCAAATCTTTTATTGGGTGATGCTGTTATACCAGTCTTGGAGTCACAAATTTCCGCCGGTGGGGGCAGGTTCAGAGGAATTCGACACAGCGTACCATGGGATAAGAGTAATGATGTGCCTGTAATCCGCGGTAAACGCCCCCCTCATTTGTTAATGCACAAGGTATATAGAGAAGGCTTTGCACATTTGTCTAAATACGGACTTAGCTACGAAGCATGGTTATATCATCCCCAGTTACCTGAATTAATAGATCTTGCTAAAGCATTTCCTGACACAAAGATTATTTTAAATCATTTTGGAGGACCTCTAGGCGTGGGTCCTTATGCAAATAAAAGGCAGGAAGTATTTGAAGTTTGGAAAAAAAATATTTCTGAATTAGCTAAATGCTCTAATGTATTTGCTAAACTTGGTGGCATTAACATGGAAATAAACGGGTTCGGCTGGCACTTGGGCTTGAAACCACCATCCAGTGAAACCCTTATGAAGGCTACGCGCGATTGGTATAACTATACAATTGAGAAATTTAGTGTAGATCGTTGTCTATTTGAATCAAATTTTCCAGTTGATAAAATTAGCTGTAGTTATAATGTCATTTGGAATTCGTTCAAGCGACTCACTAAAGGGTACTCTGAAAATGAAAAAGCTCTTTTGTACCATGATAATGCCTCTAGTATTTATTGTCTTGATAAACCTGACTTTTAAAAAGTAATTTAGTTTTAAGTCGTAAATATAAAATTCAGAACATTAGGAATAGATATAAATAATGACAATTAGCGATAACAACAAAAAGGTATTGCCTCTTCCCAATCTTGGTTTATCTGACATACCGCCTAAAGGGATAGATAGCGAGGTTTTGTCCTCATCTATATCACAGGGTAACCGCATGACAATTGGTCCTGGAATAGAAATGAAGGGAGAAATCAGCAAGTGCGCAGTTCTGGTAATAGAAGGTGAGGTTGAGGGGACAGTTCAATGCCAGCAATTAGAAATATTATCTCGAGGAGTTTTTAAAGGAACTGCGCAAGTTGAAACAGCTGAAATAGAAGGCATTTTCGATGGAGACCTTAACGTTTCGGGCTTATTAAAAATAGAAAAAAGTGGGTCTGTATCTGGCAATGTATTTTATAATCAAATTACAGTATCTGCGGGTGGACAACTTTCTGGAAAAGTTAAAAATTCTGGCGTAATTGAATCCAGTGGGGAAATTATTGCTGATAAAGAAGGTTAAGATTCCCCATTGTTTAGTAAATTTATCCGTAGGCAAACATGAGTTTCAAGAGATTTTTTACTTCTCTAAATTAACTCTTGATTAGGTCGGTGAATCAGAGAACTAAATGGGTTGGAAGAAAGTGTATCAAGCTAGTATACCTTCTTGATATCAGATATCTATTAATTAAATAAGCCAATTATTTATTAATCAGGAATTGGAAGTGGCTGATCATTTTCAGGAATATTCCAAGCTCTATTAGTAGCTGGGCGTTCCAAAATTGACATATACCAGCGACGAACATTAGGAAAATCATTTAGATTTATTTCTTGCCAATTATGCCTAGCTGCCCATGGCCAGACTGCCATATCAGCTATTGAATAAGTATCTATGATAAATTCTCGATTATCTAGTCTTTTATCTAATACTCCATAAAGCCGCCTTGCCTCTTTTTCATATCGTTCCTGAGCATATGGGGCTACCCCAGGATTATAATGAGTAAAGTGGTGTACTTGTCCAAAAATTGGCCCGAGACCGCCCATTTGCCACATTAGCCATTCCATAGTGCGCCAGTATGAATCTCGATCAGTTGTGTTAAGAAACTGACCAGTCTTTTCAGCTAAATAAAGTAATATCGCGCCTGTTTCGAATAGGGGCATGCTATTATTATCATGATCTACAATTGCAGGTATTTTATTGTTAGGACTAATTTTTAGAAAGTCAGGTTCAAATTGCTCATCTTTACCAATATTAACTGCTATGGTCTTATAATCTAGACCTGTTTCTTCTAGCATTAGTGAAACTTTGCGACCATTTGGTGTAAACCAAGTATAGAAGTCAATCATCGGAATAATTCTCCAAGAGAGTTTAAATTATTTTTGCTTTGTTATGTGCATCTGTTAAGGCACCCTATGAGGAGTTTTTTAACGGGTCAATTGGTAAACCTAAAATTTGGCACTATTATACTAAATTATAATTTAGTGATTATTCAAATAATAATATATTTCACATTAGTGCTAAGTAATTTATTTATTATATTTTATTTTTGCATATAAATATTCTTAAATACTAATTTTACGAGGTATTGCATTGTCACATAACCTAATTGTTAGAAAACATCGCGACAGTATTCCTATCACGATCGTTAGAACTAAAAACATTGATGAATGGATAGATAAAATTTCTTTGGGTCAACGAAAATGGCTAAGTCAAAATGGGTTTAAGGCTAAAAAGAACTCAATTGGACTGTTACCTTTAAGGTCCGGTGGTTTAGATAAGGTAGTATTCGTAATAGATGATAGTACTGATCTTTGGTGTTGGAGCGAACTAGCCGCTAATTTGCCAAAGGCCACGTATTGGTTCCATGGTAGCTTAGATGAAACTATGGCTACTGATGCTGCGTTGGGCTGGGGATTAGCTTCTTATGAATTTACCAAATACCGAAAACCTTCTTTAAACCGACCGAAGTTAGTTTGGCCAAAAAATAGTGACCGATCGGCTGTATCTTATACACTAGAGGCAATTAAATTAGTTCGTGATCTAATTAATACACCTGCAGAAGATATGGGGCCATCTGAATTAACTACCTTTATTCGCTCTTTGGCTAGACGTTTTAAAGCAACTACAAAAGTTATAAAGGGCGATTCACTTTTAAAAGCTAATTATCCCATGATTCACATGGTTGGACGCGCATCAGATGATACTCCCAGGCTAATTGATATGCGATGGGGAAATAGCGGGCCTCTTGTGACATTAGTTGGAAAAGGTGTTTGTTTTGATACTGGGGGGTTAGATCTTAAATCGGCTTCCGGCATGTTGCGCATGAAAAAAGATATGGGGGGGGCAGCTCATGTATTAGGTTTAGCCCTGATGATAATGTCCGCAAAATTACCGGTCAAACTAAGGGTTTTGATAGGCGCGGTGGAGAATTCTGTTTCTGGAAATTCATATCGTCCTTTAGACGTTCTTAATTCTCGTAAGGGAATTACAGTAGAAAACGTAAACACAGATGCCGAAGGAAGGTTGGTTCTTGGTGATTGCCTTACAGAGGCTTCTCGCGAGAAACCAGATTTATTATTAAATTATGCAACTTTGACTGGAGCTTCTAGAGTTGCTGTTGGAACTGAATTGGCTGCTATGTATTGTAATAACGATGATTTATCTGAAGATTTTAAAAAACATGCCAAATTAACCAATGACCCGTTATGGCGTTTACCTTTATATGGTCCCTATCGCCGAATGCTTGATAGTAAAGTGGCGGATATTTCAAGCGCTAGTGAAGGAGGTTTCGGTGGGGGTATTACCGCCGCACTTTTTCTTCAAGAATTTGTGGAAAAAGGTATACCCTGGGCACATTTTGATATTATGGCCTGGAACACTTTCTCTAGAGCCGGTCGTCCTGAGGGAGGGGAAGCACAGGCTATGAGAGCTGCGTTTAGTCTCATTGTAGAAAGATATGGTAATTAGTAATAAAACATTTAAATTTGGTTATTATTTAAGTTATAGTTTTAAACTATGAAAAGTATTGTAAAACTTAATTTGTAATTAACGTCTAGATAATATAGCTATAGTATAGAATTAAAAACTATAACCCGCATTTAGTAGGGAGAATATTTATGGTCAAACCTATTTTACAGACGTATCCTGTGATTCACGCCGAAAGTGAAGAGGAACGTGCTAAACTTCGTCCTATCGGAAGGAATAAAGATAGATATCAAGAAACCGTTCAGGGCTGGCATGAAGTAATCATGGCAGCTGATAATCTAGATTTCTGGGGAGTTGCTACAATTGAGCATCACTTTTGGTCCGAGGGCTATGAAGTGGGTCCTGCCCCAGCTATTATGGATGCCTACTGGGCAGCAATAACTAAAAATGTACGAGTAGGACAACTTGGGTACGTTATGAGTATCCAGAATCCTATACGAGTGGCAGAAGAAACAGCTATAATTGACCATCTTACTCAAGGACGCAGTTTTGTTGGTTTTGCAAGAGGATACCAGAGCCGCTGGACAAATGTTTTTGGGCAACATTATGGAACAACTTCTACAAAATCCCCTACTGCTGCTAAGAACAACCAAACAGCGGTTGGTGCAGGATTTGCCCAAAGTGGTTTTAGCATATCGGATAAAGATGTTAAAAACGATCAACATAACCGAGATGTTTTTGAAGAAAATATAGATATTGTTCTCAAGGCATGGACCCAAGATTCAATGAATCATAAAGGTAGTGCATGGCAGATACCATATCCGGGTGATACAGGGGTTGATGACTGGCAACTTGCCCAAGTAGGAGTTACACAGAGGCTCGGTGCCCTAGATGAGGTTGATGAGAACAATAATGTTGTGAATATTTCTGTATGCCCTGCTCCTTATCAGGACCCGCATCCACCTGTATTTGTTTCAGGAAGCGGTAGTCCGGAAACTATAGATTATAATGCGCGTATGGGCTTCATTCCAACCTACTTTACTGATATTAGTACGGCGGCGCCCTTGGGTGTTCAATACGCTAAAACGGCTGCAGAATCAGGTTTTAATTGGCTGCCAGGACAGAACCAAAATATTGTTCGATGGCTACAGATTGCAGAAAGTCAAGATGCCGCTATGGATGCAGTTATGGCCCATGATTATGATATATGGAAAAACTTTTATGCAGCAATGGGACGTCGGAAGTTAGATGAAAGTGATGTGATTGGTTCGATGTTAGATTCAGGTCTATATGCTATTGGCACAGCCGAATCGGTACGTGATCAGCTAGTAGCTCAGTGGGAACAAATGCCAGCTGAGTATATAACCCTGATATATCATTATGCTCAAATGCCAAAAGATAAAGTTATCCAGAATATGACAGAGTTTAATGAGGTTGTGAAACCGGCTTTAGATGAGATAACAGCTCGTAGCGGACATGATATGGCGCAGGCTGCTGAGTAAAATAATCATTTTTTAGTTATATAAGGGGGTCCATATATATGGACCCCCTTTTTTTTGAGAAAAAGATTTCCAATAATTCTAATAACTGTCGATCAGTAACCATTTTTAATATCTACTGTATTGGAAATTGGTTTTGCATCTAGGTGTCGCTGAATGTTTTCTAGAATTTGATAGACTACGGTTCGTGGATCGGTAATAGAAGCATTATGTGGGGTTACTGTGATTTTATCATGATCCCAAAATATATGTTCTTTGGGTAAGGGTTCTTTTCTAAAAACATCTAGTGTAGCGTGGGTTAGTTGTCCTGAATCTAAACACGTAATTAGGTCTTTCTCAATAAGGTGATTCCCTCTTGCTGCATTTATAAGATAAGCGCCTTTGGGTAGTTTGGAAAATAAACTAAAGTTCAGTATACCCTCTGTATCTTTGGTAAGTGGTAATAAACAAATTAATATACTTGAACTATTTAAAAGATGATTAAGACCACTTAAACCAGTTAAACAAGTTATGCCTGGAATAACTTTCATAGAACGACTCCAGCCTTTTACATTAAAATTAAGGGCTGAAAGAGATTTTGCACAATCGGTTCCAAGTATACCTAACCCCAGAATCCCAATATTTCTTTCATCAGACTGAAGTCTCTCATTCTCTCTTGAATTCCATATATGTTTTCTTTGTTGTTTATCGAGCTCTGGTTGGTTTTTATGATATTTGAGCACGTGTAAAAGTACGTACTCTCTCATACCAGCTGTTAAATATGGATCGATCACTCTTGATATAGTTACCTCTGTAGGAAAATCTGGGTCTTTAAAAAGATGATCAACGCCAGCACCAAGCGAGAATATTATTTTTAAATTTGTAAAGCTTGCTAAGATCCCAGCTGGAGGATTCCATGCAACTGCATATATGATTTTGTCAGGATCACCTGTATCGGGCCATATTCTAATATCAAGCTCTGGCGCTAGCTCTCTAAGATAACTTGCCCATATGTCAGGGCGTTCATTAGGTGCTATAACCAAAACTGCCATTATTTTGTATTCGTTTTATTAGAATCAATTGCTTCTAGGTTAAATGCAGCTGCCATTAATGCCTTGGTATAAGGTTTTTTAGGGTGATCAAAAATATTATCTGATGGTCCTTGTTCAACAACTTTTCCATTGCGCATCACTATCACCTCATCGGATATAGCACGTATTACTTTTAGATCATGACTAATAAACAGATAGGCTATTTTATGTTTTATCTGTAGATTAATTAAGAGGTTAATAATTTGTACTTGTACTGATCGATCAAGAGCTGAGGTTGGTTCATCAAGTACTATAAATTTTGGTTTTAGAGCGATAGCTCGCGCAATAGCTATTCGTTGGCGCTGGCCTCCAGAAAACTCATGTGGATAGCGATAACGGCTAGTTGGATCAAGGCCAACTTCTTCCATTGATTGTATAATTAGGTCATTTCTATCTGAGTCTGTATTTCCAATTTTATGAATTTTTAGGCCTTCTTCTATAATCTGCGAAATAGACATACGTGGGCTTAGACTTCCATAAGGGTCCTGGAACACAATTTGCATTTCTCGCCTTAGAGGGCGCATTTTCTTTAATGTAATTTTATCAATTCTCTTTTCATTAAATTTTATCATGCCGTCTGAACTTATTAATCTCAATAAGGCCATTCCTAATGTAGTCTTCCCAGAACCGGATTCACCAACTACCCCAAGTGTTCGTCCCTCATGAACTTCTATGTTTATGCCATCTACTGCACGTATATATTTATAGGTTCTTCTTAAAAGCCCTGATTTTAAAGGAAACCAAACCTTTAGATTCTTACTGTATAAAATATTTTTTGATTTTTTTACCGGGGAGGGGCTCAAATTAGAAAAATCTGCAGATAATAAATGTTTTGTATAAGCGTGTTTGGGACTCTTCAAAACTTGCTCAGTTTTGCCGCTTTCAACTATTTCTCCTCCATTCATAACACATACCCTATTTGCCATTTTTTTAACGATACTTAGGTCATGAGTTATAAAAAGCATAGACATTCCAAACTTCTTTTGCAGATTTTCAAGAAGTTCAAGGATCTGCGCTTGTATAGTGACATCAAGAGCAGTTGTGGGTTCGTCAGCTATAAGTATTTCGGGTTCGTTGGCTAGTGCCATAGCAATCATTACACGTTGGCGCTGTCCGCCAGATAACTCGTGTGGGTAGGATTTAAGGTGTCGGTTAATGTCGGTAATTCCAACTAATTCTAGTAATTCTAGAGAACGAATTCTTGCAATGTTTTTGTCTAGACCTTTATGAATTTGTAAAATTTCCCCTATTTGTTTTTCTATAGTATGTAATGGATTAAGAGAAGTCATGGGTTCTTGAAAAACCATGGCAATTTTATTTCCACGGATTGACTGTATAGCACCCGGTGGTGATCCGATGATTTCCTTGCTTTTAAATTTTATTGAACCATTCGGGTGACTGGCGAGAGGGTAAGGTAATAACTGAACTATTGATAAGGCTGTAACAGATTTACCGGAACCGGATTCACCGACTAATGCTATGGTTTCGCCATTTAAAATATCAAAACTTACAGATTTGACGGCATGAACTGTATGGCTGGAAGCCTTAAAATCAACTGATAAGTTTTTGACTGAAAGGAGTGGATTTTCCATTATCTTTTATAAGCCGAAATTTGTTTTCGTGGGTCATAAGCGTCACGAATTGCCTCACCGATAAAGATCATGAGACTAAGCATTATTGCTATGGCTAGGAACGCTGTAATACCTAGCCAAGGTGCTTGTAGGTTTTCTTTTCCTTGCTTCAGCATTTCTCCTAATGAAGGTGAGCCAGGAGGCAGACCAAAACCTAAAAAGTCTAGGGATGTTAAAACAGTAACAGACGAAGCCGTAATGAAAGGAAGAAATGTTATGGTTGCCACCATGGCATTAGGTAAAACATGCCTTATCATTATTAATCTGTTATTCATTCCCAACGCCCTGGCAGCACGAACATAATCAAAGTTTCGCGCTCTTAGAAACTCTGCTCTCACCACCCCAACTAAAGACATCCAACTGAATAAGAGCATAAGTCCTAATAACAGCCAAAAAGTTGGTTCCACTACTGAGGCTAATATTATCAATAAAAAAAGTGTTGGCAGAGAAGACCAGATTTCTATAAAGCGCTGGAAAAGTAGATCTGTCCATCCGCCAAAATATCCTTGTACAGCGCCGGAGGCTACACCAATAATGCTTGAAAGAATAGTTAGGGTAAATCCAAATAGTACTGATATACGAAAGCCATATATTAACCTAGCAGATACATCGCGGGCTTGATCATCCGTTCCAAGCCAGTTCTGGGTTGTTGGCGCTGATGGTGCTGGAGTCTTTAAGTTTATAACAGGCGTATCGAAGCTATACGGTATCATTGGCCATATCATCCAGCCTTTTTCATTTATCAGCTCGGCTACAAATGGATCTGTATAATCAGCCTCAGTCTCGAAATCACCGTTGAATGTCGTTTCAGGATAACTGGTAAAGATAGGATAATAGAATTTTTTATTAAACTGTATTAATAATGGTTTATCATTGGCTATAAATTCTGCAAATAAAGTAAATATAAATAAGAGCAAAAAAACCCATAAAGACCAATAACCACGTTTGTTTGATTTGAAATTGTTGAGACGGCGTTCGGTTAATGGAGTTATGGTGTGATTCAAAAACTTCATTTTTCGAGTGTGCTGTTCTTTATTTTTCAAATCGTGTGTTTTTTCTCTTAACATTTTATATTTTACGGCTTTCGAAATCTATACGTGGGTCTATAAAGACATATGCAAGGTCCCCTATTAAACTCATTATTAGACCCAGTAGAGAAAAAAAGAATAATGTACCAAAAAGCACAGGAAAGTCGCGGTTAAGTGCTGCTTCAAAACCCAGAAGTCCAAGACCTTCAAGTGAAAAAATGACTTCTATTAAGAGTGAGCCTGTAAATAATATGCCAATAAAAGCTGCTGGAAATCCTGCTATTACTATTAGCATAGCATTGCGAAAAACATGTCCATAGAGAACCCTATTTTCAGTTAATCCCTTGGCACGGGCAGTTATCACATATTGCTGATTTATTTGATCTAGGAAAGAGTTTTTAGTTAGCATTGTTAAACCGGCAAACGCGCCGATTGTCAGTGCTATGACTGGCAGTGATATATGCCATATATAGTCAGTTATCTTTTCAAATACATTAAGTTCGGACCAATTTTCGGATACTAGACCTCGCAAAGGAAACCAATCAACAAAACTCCCTCCGGCGAATAGTACTATTAAAAGAATTGCAAATAAGAAACTTGGTACTGCGTTGCCAAATATAATTATTCCACTTGTCCAGGCATCAAAACTACTGCCATCCATTATCGCTTTACGTATACCCAAAGGTATACAAATTAAGTAAGTTAGCAAAGTTGTCCATAACCCCAGACTAATCGATACTGGCATTGCATCTAAAACTAAATCCACTACTTTTCGGTTTTTAAAAAAGCTTTCTCCAAAATTAAATGTAGCGTAGTTACCTATCATTTTTATAAAACGTATATGTACTGGTTTATCAAACCCGACCATTTCTTCAATTTCAGCTATTAACTCTGGCGGTAATCCTCTTGCCCCACGGTATTTAGACTGGAAACCATTAGTCTGATCAAAATTCTGCTGGCTATCAAGGTTTTGTGGAATCTCGCCTCCGCCCCCGGTTACTCTAGAGGTGGCATCGACTGCATTACCTTGAATCTGTGATATAATTTGTTCAACCGGACCACCAGGTGCAGTTTGTATTACTGCAAAATTTATAACCATTATCCCAAAAAGCGTTGGTATAATTAACAAAAGCCGGCGAATTATATATGATAGCATGGAGTTAACTTATCTTTACAATCTAATTCAAGTTAGTGTTTGGCATCTAAATTTCTATGAATTTTAATTTTCTTTTCTTTTTCAGGATCTACCCACCAAGCTGACATATTGGTTGCTTCACCCATCAAAGGTACTTTTTGAGGGCGCCCAAACTTATCCCAGAAGGCAATACGATCTAGGGGAAGATGAAAATGTGGAATAACATAGTAACCCCACAAAAGAGCTCTATCTAGGGCTCGAGTTCGTTGAACCAGGCTTTTACGTGTTGGTGCCATGATAACTAGCTCTATTAGTTCATCAATAACTTGGCTGTTAATGCCAATAAAATTGCGAGATCCTTTAGCTATGGCAGCTTGGCTGCTCCAGAAGTCTCTTTGTTCATTACCTGGTGATTGTGATTGTCCCCAAGATGCAATTATTACGTCAAAGTCTCTTGAATCTGTACGCTCTTGATACTGTGCACTGTCTACAAGACGCACATTAGCTTCTATTCCTAGACGTTTTAAATTACGTGAAAATGGCAGGGCCATTCTTTCAAAGGCTGGCTGTACTATTAGTATTTCAAATTTAAAGATTTCACCCGTTTTAATATTAGTTAGTTTCTCATTTCGGACTCTCCATCCTGCTTCTTTTAAAAGCTTACCTGCCTGGCGAAGGTTTTGTCTTATGCTATTTTTTTTGCCCAGACTACTGGGGGGCACATAAACTTGAGAATAGAGTTTTTTAGGTAAGCGCTCACGATATTTTTCTAGGATTAGACGTTCTTCTTCACCCGCGTTTGAAAGCAGCCCTTTACTTCCAAGTTCAGAGTTATCAAAATAACTATCAGTTCGTGTATATGCCCCATAAGCAAGGTTTTTGTTATACCATTCAAAATCCCAAGCTAAGTTTAGCGCCATACGAACTTTTAAATTTTGGAAAATATTTTTTCTTATATTGAATACAAAACCTTGCATGCCTGCAGTTCGTTCGTGTGGAAATTCTGCTTTGATGATTCGTCCTTCACGAACGGCTGGTACATTAAAAGCTGTTGCCCATTCTTTGGCTGAGTTTTCAAACCAGAGGTCAATATTGTTTGCTTTGAAGGCTTCACGAGATACTGTTCTATCTCGGAAATAATCAATTCGTAGAGTGTCAATATTATCAAAACCAACTCTTGTCGGGTGATTTCTTCCCCAATAGTTTTTCACCCTTTCGAAAGTTATTGATCTTCCGGGTTTCACATCAGAAATACGATAGGCGCTACTACCCAGTGGAGGTTCTAGAGATGCTTTAGAAAAATCACGTTTTTCCCAATAGTGCTTAGGTAATATAGTTAGATCACCTAATATTAGTGGTAGTTCACGATTGGATTTACCAGAAAAAGTAAATTTGACTTTATTGGTTCCAGTTTTTTCTACTCTAGAAACGTTTCCATAATAAAAACGATAAAATGGACGCCCTTTGCTTCGCAATATATTGAATGAAAATATAACGTCTTCAACAGTGATTGGTTTACCATCATGCCAGTACGCATCATTTCTTAAAGTAAACTCTACCCAAGATCTATCACTAGGTGTTTTTACAGTTTTGCAAAGTAAACAATAAAGAGAGAATGCTTCGTCAACTGATTGAACCATTAGGGAGTCATAAATTATACCCGTACTGGCTGGGTTACCCTGGAGAATAAATGGATTAAGGCTGTCGTAAGTGCCCATAGCTGATGTTATTTTTATTCCGCCTTTAGGCGCATAGGGGTTAACATGATCAAAATGTTTAAAATCACTTTTGAATTTTGGTTCTCCATGCATAGCTAATGCATGAGTTTCAACATTTTTTTCAGAGGAATAAGTATTAGGAATAAAAATAGAAACTGTTAATATGCTATATATTGCGAGCTTAATTATCTGTCGCATATAATTTCTCCGTCAGTAAATATTTTCAACCCAAACCAAAATTAGAAACTTTAACTTGCTGATAATATATTTTTTATAATTAACAACTAATATTTAACATAATTTAATTTTTACAAAGCAATGGTTTTGCAGATCAAACCAAGGCTACTTGCAACATTATCTGCTGCAGAGAGACAACTTTTAGCCCTTGTATTAGGTATCCACACTTCAAATCGAATAACATAATTCACTTTATACTCTTCTACTATATGTTCGCTATCCATGCGCAAGATATTTGCACCAAACTCAGCGAAAACTTCAGCCAACCGTGCAATTAATCCGGGACGATCAGCACCATGTAACTCAATCTGGTGAGTAATGTGTTTCTTTTCAACGTGAGTTGATCTTAAATTATAAGGCTCAACGGATATATTGGTTATTTTTGTTTTATCAAGTTTAGAAAGCTCAGATTTAGTAAATTCTGCACTTATTGTATCAGGTAAGCTCACCATAGAGGTAAACTCTGCTGATGTTCCTATAACTGCAAAAGTTGTATCACCTAGGTCAGCGCCTAAATCAAATAGTCGTCCAGTTATAGTTGCAAGTAGTCCTGAGCGGTCAGCACAAGAAATTGCGATACGAACATCAACAGGCATTGTGTTTCCTTAAGGGTTATAAGGCGGATAGTAGTTTAAGGGTCTCAGTGTGTATTTTTTGATCACCTGCGGCAACAACTGTTCCAGTGGATTTAAGGTTTAATGGCTTGCCTTGCCAGTCGCTAATTACTCCACCAGCCCCAGTTACTATCACAGCATGTGCAAGATAGTCATATGGGTACATACCAGCCTCTACAACTAGATCTGTTTGGCCGCTAGCAATCATTGAATAAGCATAGCAGTCGGTACCAAAACGAGTATCACACACTGCTTTAGAAATACGGTCAAATTTATTTTTTTCTTCTTCTGAAAACATATCTGGTGAAGTTGAGCATAGCATAGCAGAGGACAAGCTTTGACACGCTCGTGTTTTTACGGGTGAGCCTGAATTACCGCGACCCCAATGTAAAGTAGGAGCGCCATCTATTCCTAGCCATCGTTCTCCCAATGCAGGGTGATCAATGACTCCAAGTATTGGTATGCCATTATGGGTTAAGGCAATGAGGGTACCAAAGAGAGGTATTCCATTGATAAAGGCTCGAGTACCATCAATGGGGTCGATCACCCAAACATACTCCTCTTCTATACCTTTGCTGCCATATTCTTCTCCCAGGACTCCATGTTCTGGTAATTCTCTATCAAGTATGTTCAGTAATAACGTTTCTACCTCTTGATCAGCCTGGGTAACTGGACTCTGATCGTCTTTTTTTTCAAACGGTAGATTTTTTCGGAAGTAATCTAGAATTACAGGTCCGCTAGAATCCACCATTTTTATGGCAATATCAACGAACCTTGCAATAGAATTAGCGTTCATGGCTCACCCCGAAAGATAATGTTAGGCTACTTTTGCTCCATCTTATAGACTCTATGCAATAACTAATTAGGGTTATTATTATTAATCTATCTTTCTTTTATTGAGCTATTGTTTGTCTATTGTAAATATATATTTAATTTATCTGGGCCGTGTTGGTGTATTTTGATTATATCAAACGCTATAAATATTTAACCTTAATTCAGTAGATAATTAATTCTATAGGTATTGTATAAAGAAATTATTCAATTTATCTAAAAACTGTTCAACGCACTTTGAATGTGACATTAAACTATAATGTATAATAGACTGGAGATGTATCCTGCCTAATGAAAACGTAGTATTTGAAAAACGTCCTAAAAACCCTATAGTGGTAATTCCTGCTCGCATGGCTTCAACGCGACTTCCGGGAAAACCAATTGCAGATATAGCAGGTGAGCCAATGGTGGTTCATTGCTGGAGACGTGCTATAGAGGCAGATGTTGGTCCGGTAATTGTTGCCTGTGCGGAATCAGAGGTTGCTCGAGTAATAGAAGCCGTTGGCGGAGTAGCAGTTATGACTGATCCTGCTTTGCAATCTGGATCAGACCGTGTTGCAGCTGCATTAAAGAAAGTTGATCCAGGTGAAAAACATGATGTGATTCTTAACCTTCAAGGCGATTTACCTACTCTTGACCCAGATTCTATACGTTCTGTTCTATCAGGTTTTTCCAGGATTGAAGTAGACATAGTAACACTTGCGTGTCAGATAACGGATAAAAATGAAATTAGTAATCCCAATGTGGTAAAAGCGGTTATATCTATGGAGAGCAATAAAACTGTTGGCCGTGCCCTGTATTTTAGTCGAGCTAGTGTCCCAGCGGGCTTAGGAAGCTATTACCATCATATCGGAATTTATGCGTATCGACGAGCAGCTCTATTTAATTTTATTTCTCTACCAGTCAGTAATCTTGAAAAACGTGAGAAATTGGAACAGCTGCGAGCTCTCGAAGCCGGAATGAATATTGAAGTGGTTCTCGTTGACACAGTACCACTCGGTGTCGATACTCCCATTGATCTTGATCGAGCCAGGGTGTTGCTTGGCTCAGTAGTTGGTAATTGCTAGAGTTGGCAAATAATGAAAAAAAGTAATGAAAACCTAATTCCAGGTAATACAATAGCTTATCAAGGTGTTGCAGGTGCTAATTCGCATATTGCATGTTTGCAAGCCTTTCCTGATATGACACCGATGGCTTGTGATAGTTTTGAAGATGCTTTCTCTGCTGTTCAAGTGGATGGTAAAGCCGCTTTAGCCATGATTCCTATTGAAAACTCACTTGGGGGACGTGTTGCTGATATCCATTATTTATTACCCGAATCTAAGCTTTATATAGTTAAAGAACATTATTTGTCAGTAGAATACCAGCTTCTTGGTTTAGAAAATGCAACCTTGGAAGGTCTAGTACAGGTTCGAAGCCATACGCAGGCGTTAGCGCAATGTCGTGGTCAATTAAACCAATTAGGGGTCAGCACCCTAGCGTGTGCCGATACCGCGGGTTCAGCTAAAGAGGTGGCTGAGCTTGGTGATCCAAAAATTGCTGCTATTGCGCCTGCTTTAGCAGGTGAAATCTATAATCTAAAAACATTAAGAGATAGGTTTGAAGACCGTATTGGTAACACTACTAGATTTGTTGTCTTATCTCGCGCTCGTCGTGATCCAGATCCTAACGATGGGCCATGCGTTACGTCGCTTATATTTCAGGTGCGTTCTGTTCCAGCTGCTCTTTATAAGTCTATGGGTGGGTTTGCGACAAACGGTATAAATATTACTAAGCTAGAAAGCTATATCACTGGGGAGAGATTTAGTGTTGCTAGGTTCTACGTTGAGATAGAGGGTCACCCGGCTGACCCCGCAGTTTCTCGTGCTCTTGAGGAACTGGATTATTTTTCATCTCAGGTAAGGATATTAGGTGCATTTGCTGCTGATGAATTTAGGCAACAATAAATTGAAACTATGTTTCTCACAAATGATAAATTTTATTTTAAGTTGACCTAACTAGATTTTTATTCCTCAGCTAGCCATTCTTCTATTAGGCGCCGCGCGATTGAATCGCCGCGGGGTAGCTGAATTTCTGAATCAGGTGTGATTGCTTTTAACTCGTCGCGGCTATACCAATTGGCAGATTCTAGTTCTTTTGGGTCAGGATGCAAATCGGTGTTTAAAGCGCGTGCTCTAAATCCGACCATTAGAGAAGAAGGAAAGGGCCATGGTTGTGAATGCTGGTACACAATATCAGTTAAATTAATTCCAACTTCTTCAAAGACTTCTCTTGCAACACAGTCTTCTAAGTTTTCTCCTGGTTCAAGGAAGCCAGCAAGTACAGATTGCATTTTTGCTGGGAAACGTCCGGCGCGCGCTAAAATAATTTTATCATCATTATAAACGAGTACAATACAAGCTGAGTCGGTGCGCGGAAAATGAACTGTATCACAACTTTTATCTTCACATCGACGCTGATGTCCGCCTGCTTCACTATGCGTCATATTACCACACACGCCGCAATGTAAGTGCTGTTGGTGCCAATAGTTAATGCCTCTAGCGTAGGCCAGTAGGTTGCCTTCTTCTGGATTCATTATCGGACCGATTTGTCGTAAATCGGCAAATTCGACACCTGAATTATATAATATATTATCTTTAGGGTTATCTAAATGGCTAATATCTATGCTAAAATAGCTTGTTTGACCTATGGTACCAAGCAGAATGGGTTGGTTCTTGCCGTTCGATAATGCATTTAAATGCTCTAAACCTAGGCATGCCATAGAGAAATTATCTCCTTGTGTGAACAAGTTGTGATTTCTCCAGACAGGTAACAATTTACTCTCTGGGTTACTTAACTGCTCTGAAATCCATTTATCATCTGAACGCTGATTAGCTGCTCGATTAAGACTTATTGTAGCATAGAAATTCTTGCGGGACATGTAAAAGCCGTTTTTGATGTTTAAACTTTACTTAATTTAACTAAATATAACACTTAATATTATTTATTAATGGTATTTTTAAAAGAATATTCATTTTCACTAAATACTTACTCCTGACGAGCAATCTGTTATAGTAATTGAGGAAGGTCGGGCGGACGGGCCTCTCGCCAACCCGGTCAGATCCGGAAGGAAGCAGCCGTAACGAGTTTAGCCTGGGTCGTTTTAACCGGCCTTCCACTTTTATACCAGAAACTCCTAAACATGGAGCTAGCAATAACTGATGCGTTCTGACTCCAAAAACACTAAACCTAAAGGTTCCAAAGAAAATAATATATTGGAAAATTCTGGTGATGCAACGGATGCTGTTGCTGGCAGTCCTACTACAACAGATAGAAATCAATCTAGCTTTTTAGAAGAACCCAATTCAGGTTTATTACTAGATAAAGGTTCATCTAGTAATAAACCTAACATAGATTATGTGGTTTTAGCTCGTAAATATCGTCCACAAAACTTTAGAGAACTAATTGGCCAAGACTCTTTGGTTCAGACATTAACAAATGCCTTTAGTTTAGATCGCGTAGCTCACGCTTTTATATTAACGGGTGTTAGAGGGGTTGGTAAGACTACTACTGCTCGCATAATAGCCAAGTGTTTAAATGCTACCAATGGTCCAACTATCAACCCAGCTATTGATGATGAGCAATGTATAGCTATAGCAGAAGATCGACACCCTGATGTTATAGAGGTTGATGCAGCTAGTCGGACTGGTGTGGATGATATTCGAGAGATATTAGACAGCGTTCCCTATAGGCCAGTATTTGGCAGATATAAAGTATATATAATAGATGAAGTACATATGTTGTCGCGTAATGCATTTAATGCTCTTTTGAAAACATTGGAGGAGCCACCGGGTCATGTGAAGTTCATATTTGCTACCACAGAAATTAGAAAAGTGCCGGTCACAGTTCTTTCAAGATGCCAACGCTTTGATTTAAGAAGGGTTGGTGCAGAAGAATTATTAAATCATTTTTCTAAGATAGCATCTCAGGAATCAGCAGGGATACAGGAAGGTGCATTAAGAATTATTGCTCGTGCTGCAGATGGCTCAGTTCGGGATGGTCTATCTCTCCTAGATCAAGCTATAGCAGCATATGGTTCAGGTGGTTCAACTGCTAGTGAATCAGATGTAAGAAAAATGTTGGGGTTGGCTGATGTTAATGCGGTATATGATTTATTTGAATCTTTGATGTCCGGAAGTACTGATGATGCCCTATCTAAATTAGGTCAACTTTATGAATCAGGAGCTGATCCCATTACTATATTGGAAGATTTGCTCAGACTAAGTCACTGGCTGACTAGAATTAAATTAGTTCCTCAAACAGCTGATGGTAAAACTGTATCTGAGGTAGAAAAAGTTCGCGGAATAAAAATATCTGATAAATTATCAGTGTCTGTGTTATCTAGGGTGTGGCAAATATTACTTAAGGGAATGGAGGAAGCAAAGCGTTCGCCTATAGCTTTTCAGGCAGTTGAAATGATACTGATCCGACTATGTTTCACGTCCAATTTACCCACACCGGCTGATATTATAGCCAGTTTAGAAAAAGAAGATAAAAACATTAACCCGTCTATTATAGACGACACTCCTTCCAGGCCAGACACTGATGAATTTAAAAACCAACTTTCTAATCCCGTTTCTGAAGAAACTTCTCATACATCAGTAGAACATGTTGTAGCCCCCTCCGAATCTAAACCAATTTTAGGGTCATTAGGAGGTTCAACTGAATTGAAAACCTTGCAGCAAGAGATAAATAAAACGGATCAAGATCCCGTTACTTTTCGTGAGCTTATTGATTTATTTAGTAAAAAACGCGAAATACAAATAAGTAACCATTTATATACGAATGTTCATCTTGTGGCTTATGAAGCTGGTCGTTTAGAGTTCAGACCTAATGATTTAGCACCAGGTAACTTGGCGGGTGAAATTTTAAATCATTTACGTACATGGCAGGGGTCTTATTGGACAGTTAGCGTGTCAAGTAAAGCGGGTGATCCTACTTTGTCGGAACAAGATTCTATGAGAGAAAATATGCAAAAGCAGGTGGCAGCAAGAGACCCTGTTGTAAATGCTGCTCTAGAAATGTTTTCTGGTTCAAGAATAGAGCGTGTTATTACTAGAGATACGCTCGGGTCTTCATTAGTAGCAGATGAGGATATCAATCCGGATTTAAGTGATAGTGATTATATTGACGAGGATAATGAGTTATGAAAAACATTGGCCAGATGCTGAAGCAAGCACAGCAAATGCAATCAAAGATGGCAGAGATGCAGGAACAGTTAGCAGATACATTAGTCGATGGAGTTTCTGGCGCAGGTCTAGTTAAAGTAATTTTAAACTGTAAGGGAGAAATGAAGTCAATAAAATTAGACCCATCTCTATTAAACCCGTCTGAAAATGAAATACTGGAGGATTTGATAATTGCTGCTTACGCAGACGCAAAGTCCAAATCAGAGGCTAAATCAGCAGAGGCTATGAAAGAGCTAACAGGGGGAATTGAATTGCCTCCTGGTATGAATCTGCCTTTTAGTTAAATAGATATATACGTATTTTTAATAGATGACTGTACCAGAGATAGACCGTTTAGTTGAATTGCTTGCCAAACTACCAGGTTTGGGGCCGCGTTCTGCCCGCAGAGCTGCCTTACATTTAATCAAAAGACCGGGTCAATTAATGACTCCATTAGCTAATTCTTTGTCTTCCACAGCAGAGACTATTACTACCTGCAGAACCTGTGGCAACGTTGATACCTCCAATCCATGTGGTATTTGTAATAATCCGGAAAGAGATTCTTCTATTATATGTGTAGTGGAAGAGATCGCCGATTTATGGGCTATAGAACGTACCGGTGTATACAGAGGTTTCTATCATGTTTTAGGTGGTACTTTATCGGCGCTGGATGGTGTAGGGCCAGAAGACCTTAATATAGGAAAGTTAGTTATACGAGCTGGAAATCAGAAGGTTTTAGAGATTGTGCTCGCAACTAACGCCACTGTATCTGGTCAAACAACAGCACATTATATTCAAGAAAAACTATTATCAGTTAATATTAAGGTTTCACGCCTTGCCCATGGAGTTCCCGTTGGTGGCGAACTTGATTATCTAGATGATGGTACGTTAACCGCTGCAATGAATAGCCGCCGCCTTCTTTAAAAATATAATAGACAGTTAACAATTATTCTGGTTTTTGAATTGGAAATGCACCCATTAATGAAGGGTCATTCTTGAGGGTATTTCCAATCTCAAGATCTTGGATGCGATCTCCTCGTTTAGTTATTTTTTCTGTAGAAGTTCTTACTTCTCTCATATCTTCTCCAGCCTGGTCAAAGTGTCTTTGAAGGTTGGCTACCCGTTTATCAAGGCGTTGCACATCGGTCATCATTGTTAAAATTTCTTTTTGTATTATTCCAGCCGATTCTTTCATGTTAACATCTTTAAGTACTGCACGAACGGTATTGAGAGTTGCCCATAAAGTAGTTGGTGACACTACGAAAACTTTAGCTAGGTAGGTTTTGTCAACTATTTCAGGAAAATTTGCATGCAGTTCAGCATAAACTGCTTCTGAGGGTAGAAACATTAATGCAGCATCTGCTGTCTCGCCAGGTAGTATATATTTTTCTGAAATGTCGTTAACGTGTTTCATTATATCGCTAGCAAAAGAACGGCCAGCAGTTTTCTTGCCTTCATCAGAGGCAGCACTTCTTAATGAGCGATATGATTCTAAAGGAAATTTTGCATCTATTATAATTGGGCCAGGTGGTTGGGGGAGATCAAGCAGACAATCTGCTCGCTTTCCATTGCTAAGTGTGGTTTGAAATTTATAATTTCCCGGAGGTAAAACAGAGGTAACTAAGTTTTCTAGTTGAACTTCGCCAAAGGCACCCCTAGCTTGCTTGTTTGATAGAATGTCTTGTAGACCAATCATTTGTGAAGATAAGTCAGTTATGTTTTTTTGTGCTGCATCAATTCTGATTAGTCTTTCTTTTAGCTCTTCAAGTGAAGACTTTTGACTATTAGTGTTTTTTTCTAAAGTTTCATTTACTCTGGCTGCTGTCATCACTAATTTTTCTTCTAAGAATTTGGCGAGAGCCCGTTCTTGTGTTTGCAGTTGCTGAGTAATCTGTGTTTGAGAAATGGCGTGGGACTCGGTTAGTTGTATTAACCTTTCGGATAAACCGTGCGCCTCACTGTTTTTATTAAGACGAAATACAACTATAGTTGCGGCTAAGGCTATAGCGAATCCAATTATAAAAACAATAGCAAGAAGAAATATGTCCATAGATAATGTCTCCTCATAATATACTAGCAACTTGTAAAACGATTCGGATGATAACTTGACGTAGCAGGACCAAGTACATAATTAACGGAAATAAATATTTATATAATTGCTATAATTGAAAGGTCGGGCTGAGATGGCACTTCTTCCTATAATATACGCCCCGGATAACCGTCTTAAGCTTAAATGCCAAGAAGTTCATGAAATTGACGAATCCGTCTGTAAATTAATGGATGATATGCTTGAGACTATGTATGCTGCTCCTGGAATAGGGCTGTCGGCGCCACAGGTGGGTGACAACAGGCGAATACTAGTTTGTGACGTGGCTCGTGAAAAAGAAGCTCCAAACCCTATGAAGATGGTTAACCCTATAGTTGTATGGTCATCAGATGAAATCTTTGTTGCAGAAGAAGGGTGTCTTAGTTTGCCGAAGCATTTTGCAGAGGTTAAAAGACCTAAGGAGATTCGTGTAAAGTATATAGATGAAACTGGAAATAACCAAGAAGTGGCAGCTGATGGACTACTCGCAGCTTGCATACAACACGAGATTGACCATTTAGATGGGATATTGTTTGTTGACTATTTATCGCCTCTTAAGCGAAATATTATTTTGCGTAAGATGAAGAAATTAAAACGACTCAAGGAAGCGGCGTAGATAAATCCATAAGTAATTAGTTTATACGCCTTTTAGGACTAGCCTATGCGCCTAGCGTTTTTTGGATCACCAGATTTTGCAGTACCAGCTCTTGAAGCACTTGTTGGCATTGGGCACGAAGTCGCTTGTGTTTACACCTTGCCACCTCGTAACGCAGGTAGAGGTGGTAAGTTACGCCAAACTGCAGTTTACGAAGCAGCACAGCGATTGGAGTTAGAAATAAAAACTGTTTCAAGCCTTAAGGGTAATGATGTTCTAGCTGGTTTTGAAGATCTAGAGTTAGATGCTGCTATTGTAGTTGCCTTTGGCTTAATATTACCAAAACAAATACTTAATACGCCTAGATTAGGTTGTATAAACATACATGCATCCTTATTACCGCGATGGAGAGGCGCAGCGCCGATCCAGAGAGCGATACTAGCTGGTGATAGTCGTACTGGTATTACCATAATATCTATGGATGAGGGTCTGGATACTGGGCCAATTTTAATTAATGAACAAATTGACATCGATCATTCAACAAACTCTGAAACACTTCATAGGTCCCTGTCTGCATTAGGTTCGGTTATGATTGTTGAAGCTTTAGATGGATTGCAGTCCCGTTTAATTTCAAGTATTCCTCAGCCTAATGAAGGTATTACATATGCTGCTAAGCTATCACGTGATGAGGGTCGTATTGATTGGAAATTACCAGCTGTCAATCTAGAGCGTCAGATAAGAGCATTTTTTCCTTGGCCAGGATCATGGTTTATACATGAAAACAAACGATTAAAAGTAATTGAAGCAGAGGTTGTTGCACTGCAAGGCACTCCTGGTTTACTGCTCGATGATAAATTAACTGTTGCATGCGGTAGCGCAGCACTAAGGCTTAAAATTATTCAGTATGAGGGTGGTGCCCATCTGGATGCTAGGGCATTCCTGAGAGGTTATCAAATACCTCTGGGAACTTTATTCACATGACACGTTATAAATTACTCATAGAATATGATGGCAGTCCATTTGTTGGCTGGCAAAGGCAATCTAATGGGACGTCGGTACAAGGTGAAGTGGAAAGAGCCTTAATGGAATTTATTGGAACACCAGTTAGGGTATTTGGAGCTGGTCGAACAGATTCAGGTGTCCATGCATTAGGACAAGTAGCTCACTGTGATATTAATAAGGATATTAGTTGTGAAACAGTAAGAGATGCATTAAATCATTTCCTTAGAAAAGTGCCTATATCTATAATAAATACAGAGTCAGTTGGACAAGATTACCATGCACGATTTACAGCACTGAGACGCCATTATTTATATCGAATACTTAATCGGAGACCTCCTCCAACATTTGGTCAGAATAAAATTTGGTGGATTCCTAATATACTTGATGTTGAATCAATGTATGAATCGGCACAAATTCTCACGGGCATCCATGATTTTACGTCATTTCGTGCCAAGGCGTGTCAAGCAAGTTCTCCCGTCAGGACATTAGATAAACTACAGGTGGACCGGTATGGAAGTGAGATACATATAAAAGCCACTGCTCAGTCGTTCTTACACCATCAGGTACGAAATATAGTTGGAACGTTAGTTATGGTGGGAGCTAGCAAAATGAATGCGTCTGCCGTAAGGGCTATTCTAAAAGCACGCGACCGCAGTTCTGCAGGACCAACTGCACCCCCGGATGGTCTATATTTAGTAAAGGTTGATTATCCATAAATGAATATAAGACTTTATTTAATATAAGATTATTACTTTTACTTAGATAAATATTTAATTAGATATGATAAAAGATTGGCTTATAGCAGCGATAGATAAACTAATGATTGTGCTCATTATAACTATGATTGCGGCTAGTACTGATGAAACGTTGAGAGTGGAACGGGCAATAAACCATTCATAGGCCCAATTTATTAAATATGCTCCTATAAGAAAATAAACGCCCAAATTAAAATTATTAGAACTATTTAATAAGTATATCATTGCAGCAGGAAAAAAAATTGTGGTTTGTATAACCTGCGACCAATTTCTTACTACGATATAAGTTATATAGCTGTCTTTTCTGTGAATAACATCCGTGAAGTAAAACATAACTAATGGAAATATAATCCATTGGTATGTGTAATCGATTATGAATACAAGTGCGATATATTTTGTATTGTTTATTAAATAATCATCTGGAGCGGTAATTAAAAATATTATACGTAGTACTATTATTGCGGGCAAAATGATAAGCGCGGCAAAAAATGATTTCCAGAAATTCTCTAATGTTGATTGGAAATACTGAGTAGCACTAAGGTCAAACCTGAAAAACCTCCATGCGCCATAGATATTATGAATTACATCGTATTTATTAATCACTATAAACTTAGGGTCTAGAGGGCATATTCTTACTGGTAAAATAATTTTCTAAGGTCTTTTTATATATTTTACTCAGTGTCTCAATATCTGCACATGCAACATTTTCATTGACCTGATGCATTGTTAAACCAACTAAACCGAACTCCACTACTGGACAATAGTTTTTTATAAACCGAGCATCTGAAGTTCCTCCGGTAGTACTTAGCTGTGGTGTACTATTAGAAACACTTTCGATTGCTGATACTATATTTTCAGTCAATGAACCAGGCGGAGTTATAAAGCTTTCACCAGTAACATGGATTTTAGTTTTATAATGTGCATTGCCATCTCCAATATTGTCCGACAATTTTTTATCTATCCATTTGGTTAAGCTCTCTGAGGTATGATTATCATTGAACCGTATATTGAAACGTGCTGTAGCTGATGCCGGTATGACATTTGATGCTGTGTTGCCTACGTCAAAACTAGATATTTGTATTGTTGAGGGCTGAAAATGTTCTGTAGCATTATCAATAGGGTCAGCAACTAAAGACTGAAGCATGTTTAATAAGAGGTGAATAGGGTTTTCAGCTAAATCAGGATAAGCAGTATGTCCCTGTACACCGTAAACCGAGACCTCACAGACTAGGCTACCCCGTCTACCAATTTTTACCATATCTCCTATTTTTCTTTGATTTGTAGGTTCTCCAACAATGCACGCATCTATTTTTTCCCCTTTCTCATTAAGCCATTCTAAAAGCCTACGTGTCCCATTTATTGCAGGACCCTCCTCATCACCAGTGATTAAAAGGCTTATTGAGCCAGAATTTTTCCAAGCCAATGGATCTCCATATTGAGAACAAAACCTAGAAACTGCCGATACGAATGCTGCAATAGCACTTTTCATATCTGCAGCACCTCGGCCAAATAAATTGCCATCAACTATATTACCTGCGAAAGGATCATTATTCCAGTTTTCGGTTGCACCAGTTGGTACAACGTCGGTATGTCCCGCAAAGCAGAAATTAGGTCCACTCTTGCCAATCCGGGCATATAGGTTGGTAACTTCATCGCTACCATCAGATGAAAAACGCTTTACGTAGCATTTAAAACCTAATGATTCTAAAGCTTTACGAAGAACATTTATAGCCCCGGCATCTAGGGGAGTAATACTTGGACACCTTATCAAAGATTGTGCAAGTTCTATAGGGTCGATAAGAATTGGGTGTTTCTTGGTCATAGTATTTTGAAGTCAACCTTATACACTTAGTCTCGCAATAGTTCATTTATAGACGTTTTTGAACGAGTTTGTTCATCGACGCGCTTAACAATTACCGCACAATAAAGGCTTGGTCCGGTTGTACCATCTGGTAGGGAGCGCCCAGGAAGTGTTCCCGGAACTACAACAGAATATGCTGGTACTCTACCTATTAATATTTCACCTGTTTCACGGTCAACAATTTTGGTAGACCCCCCAAGGTAAACACCCATAGATAATACTGACCCAGTTTCCACCACAACACCCTCAGCCACTTCAGATCTAGCACCAATGAAGCAATTATCCTCGATAATTACCGGTCCAGCTTGTAAGGGTTCGAGAACACCGCCGATTCCGGCACCTCCTGATAAGTGGACATTTTTACCTATCTGAGCACAACTTCCCACTGTTGCCCAAGTGTCAACCATTGTACCAGTATCCACATAGGCTCCTAAGTTAACAAAGCTGGGCATTAATACTACCCCTGGTGCTATATAAGCTGAATGTCTGACTATGCTACCAGGAACAGCTCGGAAACCAGAGCTTTTAAAGTTTTTTTCATTCCACCCTGCAAACTTAGAGGGCACCTTATCCCACCAACTGGTATTATTGCCTGGTCCACCTGCAATAGTGTCCATATCATTAAGGCTAAATGATAATAATACAGCTTTCTTCAACCATTCGTTTACGACCCAGTCTTTTTCTGATTTCTCAGCTACGCGCAGTTTACCTTGGTCAAGTAATTCAAGCGCACTCTCAACGGCTTGTCTTGCTGGTCCTTCGGTATTAACATTTATATTCTCTCGATCATTCCAAGCAATTTCTATGGATTTTTGTAAATCGCTAATAGTCATCTTATCCTCGCGCAATTGAGTATTCATCTAATTATAAACACATACCTTAAATGGGGTTACTGACGGGCTTCTGTCAACGGCGCACATGTACTGTTATTTAAAAAATAAGGGAATTTAGCCAATTATTTAAATTATTAATTTCGTAGTTAACATAATCACTGCCTATACTTGGTGTTGTCCAGAGTGGCGGAACTTCTCCTAGATGATTTATCCACACAGTGGTTATTCCCATTAAAGCTGCTGGTTGCAAATTAATAGCAAGATCTTCAATCATTATAGCTGATTTGGGGTTTATGTTATATTTTTCAATAAGTGTCTGATAAGATTTCTTTACTGGTTTTGGCTGCCACTTCGCTGCTGCTATATCATATATGCCGTGAAAGTGATCAGTAATCTGCAGGCGCTTTAGTACTTGCTCTGCATGATTAGTTGATGCATTCGTATATATTAATTTTTTACCAGGAAAGTGTTCTAATAACTCTGCTAATCTAGGGTTGGGTTGAACCAGGCTGTAATCTACTTGATGAACAAAATCCAAAAAATCATACGGGTCTACTTTGTATTCTTTCATTAGCCCACTAAGTGTTGTTCCGTATTTTCTGTATAATTCTTTTTGTTCCGTGAGTGCTTCATCTTTTGGCATGTTGAGTTTTTTAGAAACAAATTTGGTCATCCTTGATGAAACTTTTGCCATTAGTCCATTTGAAGCAGGATATAGGGTGTTGTCGAGGTCAAAGAGCCAGAACTCTGAATTACGAATAGACTTAGAATTCTTCATTTACATATGGACCTATAAATAATCTTATTGAGGTATATATATTCTTCAGTGGCAAATAAAAAATACTAATAATTCTCTCTCATGTTTATTAGATACAATTATTTTTTATTCAGGCCATATAGCCGTGCCAACACCGTGTTCAGTGAAAACCTCTAGCAATAGAGCATGTTCAGTTCTTCCGTCGAGGATAACCGCTGCTTCCACGTCTTTTTTTACAGCATTTACGCAAGTTTCAACTTTAGGTATCATTCCACCATTTATAATACCCTTCTTTATCAATAGACCGGCTTCTTCGGTATTCATATCAGGGATTAGTTTTCCAACCTCGTCTAGTACCCCTGATACGTCAGTTAACATATATAATCTAGCAGCTTTTATAGATGCTGCTATAGCACCGGCAGCTGTATCAGCATTGATATTGTACGTCTCACCATCGCTGCCAGTACCTATTGGGGCAATCACTGGAATTAGATCAGATTTTGCTAAATCCTCTAGTAATTGAGCGTTAACTTTACTTGGTTCACCAACAAATCCTAAATCAAGAATTTTTTCTATATTTGAATCTGTTTGCTGCGTTTTACTTTTAATTTTTTTGGCTTCTATAAGATTACCGTCTTTTCCCGATATACCAACTGCGCGGCCACCAGCCGCATTAATTTCTGCTGCGATAGATTTATTTATAGATCCTGATAAAACCATTTCTACAATTTCTACTGTATCGTGATCAGTTACTCTGAGCCCATCGATAAATTCACTCTTTATTTTTAGCCGTTCAAGCATTGCGCCTATTTGTGGTCCGCCACCGTGCACGACAACGGGATTAATGCCAACTTGTTTTAACAACACTACATCACGGGCAAATGACGAGGAAAGTTTTTGATCGCCCATTGCATGTCCGCCATACTTTACTACAAACGTTCTTCCTGAGTATTGCCGCATAAACGGTAAGGCTTCAGATAAAACCTCTGCCTTGGCTAAAATATTCGAATTTGGCATTTTAGTTTCTTTTGCCATTATTTTATACTTCTCTTATCTTGCTCATTCAAAATTAGACTTTAACTAATGTGTCCATCGTTTGCTAGCGCAGCTATTTCTGCTCGTAATTCTTGAATGCCGAGCCCTTTCTGCGAGCTCGTTGCTATTGGATTGGGAAGCGCCGCGGGATGAGTTTTTAATGAGTCTCTAGTAATTTCTACTATTTTTATAAGAGCATTAGAAGACAATTTATCAATTTTTGTAAGTACTACTTGGTAGTTTACTGCAGTAGAATCAAGCATAGTCATTATCTCTAAGTCATTCGATTTAATCCCATGACGGCTATCAATTAAAACACATAACCTTCTTAAGGTTGGGCGACCTCTTAGGTATTCATGTATCGTTTTATTCCATTCTGCTATATCTTTTTTAGCAGCTTTAGCATATCCATAACCGGGCATATCAACGAGCCATATTTTTCCCCCAAGATCAAAGAAATTTAACTGTTGAGTGCGGCCAGGGGTTTTGCTAATGCGTGCCAACGATTTTCTACCAGTTAGGGCATTTAGTAGACTTGATTTACCACAATTAGACCGGCCGGCGAAAGCAATTTCAGGCAAGTTTGGATTCTCTAAGTTCTCAACGCTTTTAACACCTCTCAGAAATGTACATTCTTGCGAGAAGAGCCATTTGCCGTATAAGATTTTATCTTGAATGTGTTTACTTTTATTCATGGACTAAGTCGTTTTAGTACCTTTATTTATAGTCCCCCCGCCAATTGAAACTCCCATACGGCGCATAATTACATATTGTTGAGCGACTGATAGTAGATTGTTCCAGGTCCAGTAAATAACCAAGCCGACAGGGAAATTTGCTAGGAAAAACATAAACATTATAGGCATCAGCATAAACATGCGTGCCTGAATTGGATCAGCTGGAGCAGGATTGAGTTTCTGCTGCAGAAACATCGATATTCCCATGAACAAGGGCCAAAGACCTAATGCAATAAAGCTAGTGCCAGCTGCAAGGAATGATGGAACATCCCAGGGTATTAATCCAAATAACTGAAATATATTTGTTGGGTCTCGTTCAGAAAGGTCGTGTACCCATCCGTAGAATGGTGACTGACGCATTTCAATTGAAGTGAACAGAACTTTGTAAAGAGCGAAGAAAACTGGTATTTGTAGCACCATAGGTACGCAGCCAGATACAGGGTTTACTTTTTCCCGCTTGTACATGCCCATAAGTTCTTGCTGCATTTTTCTTTTGTCATCACCGTATTTTTCTCGAAGCTCTGTCATTTTAGGTTGCAAAGCCTTCATTTTACTCATGGATTTGTATGACTTATTTGCCAGCGGAAAGAAAAATATTTTTAGAATTACGGTTACAACCAAAATAGCAACACCGAAATTTGCCTTGATACCAATGTTTTCGAGTTGTTCGGCTATAACAATTAATACTTGTAGTAGGGGTTTGGTGATGAAGAAAAACCAGCCAAAATCAATCGCCATTTCTAGACGAGGAACGTTTTGTTCATCACGGTATTCGGTTAGTGTATCAAATACTTTTGCCCCTGCAAACAAACGATTAGTAACTTCAACTGAAGCACCTGGCATGACAGTATGAACATTTTTCTCTAGAATGTCAGTTTGATAGAGGTCTGCACCGCTGGATGTTTCCTGGTAAGAAAAACTAGCGTTAACGGAAACATTTTGATCGGGGACTACTGCAGCTAGCCAATATTTATCGGTAATTCCTAGCCAACCACCAGTTGTGGAAGTTGTGGTGGGCTGTGGTTTTCGATTATCTGCATCGTAGTCATCTTTTAGGGTGCTGTATTTTATTTCTTGCAAAGTGCCATCAATTACTCCGATTGGGCCTTCATGAAGAATGAAAAAACCTAGGGTGTCGGGAGTATTAACCCTGACTAGTCGGGCAAATGACTGAAGGTATATTGGTTTATCACTATTGTTTTTAACGGTGTCGACAATAGTAAACATAAATTTTTCATCTAATGAATAAGTGCGCTTGAGAGCCAAACCTTTCTTTGTTTCCGCAGTTAAAACTACAGGGGTAGCTGGTGTAAGTGTGGAGGAAGAGCTTTGCCAGTTAGTTCCGCTTCCACCAAATGTTCCTTCACTACCAATCCAGCCAAATTCAGCAAAGTATGGATTTAAAGATCCTGTAGGAGATAAAAGAGTAATTTTGTTGCTATCAGGATCAATGCTATTGCGATATTCTTCCATCACTATGTCATCGATACGGCCGTTGTCCAAATTGATTGAACCACTCAGACTTTTTGATGAAAGTTTTACCCGCTGGTTTGAGGAAATAACCTCATTTCGGGGCTTTGAATTGGTATTTATTATATTATTATGAACGGCAGGAGGTAATTGGATACTGCCATCTGATGCTAATTTTCCGTTGGCCTTGATGTTTTCTTGTATAATTGCGGCTTGACGTTCTTGTTCAGCTAACTGCGCTTCTTGACGGGGTCCCTCAACAAATAATTGCCAGCCAAACAATATAGCTAGAGAAACAGCAATCGCCATAAATAGATTCTTATTATCCATATTTCTATTCAATCTGTGGATAGTTTTTTCATTGCTTTTTGGGGCATTGAGCAATGTTTATTACGTGGTTCTGTATTTAGTGGAACTGGATCATAGCCAGTTCCCCCCCAAGGCTGACATTTAATAAATCTTTTGAATGAAAGCAAACAGCCATAAAATGGACCATGAATAACAATAGCTTCACGGGCATACATAGAACAGCTTGGTTCAAATCTACAGTTTTTCCCCAATATCGGTGATATGCAATATTGATAAATTATTATAAGGGATTTTAAGGCCCATGAAATTATGATGCTGCAATATTTCATATTAAAATTTCTGATGTTTATTTATTATGTTATTTCTATGCTTTTTTTTCCCAGGCATCCAGTTTTTTTAGAGCTGTTTCAAGGTCAATTATTAAATCTGAAAAAGGCCTTCGAATAGTGTTTTTTCTGGCAATTATGACAAAGTCTTTACCGCGTGATGCATTTATAGTCATTACTTTCTCCACCACATTTCGTAAGCGACGTCGTGCACGGTTTCGTTTAACAGAATTGCCAACTTTACGCGAAGCAGTATAACCAATGCGTATTGTGTCTCTATCATATATATTTTTTGGTGTTTCGGAAACTTGTAACACCAACCCAGGCGCGGCCCAGTTTCGGCGATCAGCTGCAATACGCAAGAAATCTGACCTAACCTTTAAACGCTCAATAACGGGCCTTACCTGGACATCGCTTTTTTGACTAGCGGTCCTGGATTTATGGCTCATGTCTCATCGGTTCCAGGTTTATCCCGTTTTACTAGGAAAACCTTGTAAAGATTATTTTATGCCGATAGTTTTTTACGGCCTTTCGCGCGACGTTGAGATAGTACTCGGCGTCCGCCAACTGTTTTCATGCGCGATCGAAAGCCATGCCTTCGCTTTCGAACTAAATTACTAGGTTGAAAAGTACGTTTCACTGCCGTCACTCCATCTGTCTGCCGATTGCAAACTGGCGCTGTATAGGGATTAGATAGCAGGAAGTCAACTTAACGAAAATAGTATAATATAACATTAATGTCATAACTGGCTTTCGAAGATTGATTTTATTACTTATTTGACTAAACACACTATTATCCATAAAGCCCAGAAATATGATGTTTTGTATTTAAATCTACTTAATGAGTCTATTTATTATATGTCTAGGACTAAACACTATTTAATTATTAATATTTTTATAATACTACTTCTTTTTCTCGGGTTTGTAGGTTTTTTTATTCTTGAATTAGATGTGTATTTTTCTATTGATGTTCTTAATAAAAACCGCCTAGAGCTTACTGAGTTTGTTAAGTTAAATGCCTATTTATCGATGTTCCTATTCTTTATAGCTTATTTTATTATAGTTATATTTTCTGTGCCTTGCGCTACTTTTATGACTATGGCTGGAGGTTTTTTATTTGGATGGTTTACTGGAGGAGTAATCGCGGTTTTTGCCGCTACTGCAGGGGCTACTTGTTTATTTATTTTTTCTCGGTCTCTAAATATATATTTTCTGGAAAATAAAGCCAAACCATTTTTGGATAAACTACAATCTGGCTTTCAAAAAAATGCTTTTAACTATTTATTATTTTTACGCATTATACCACTTTTTCCTTTTTGGTTGGTGAATATAGCACCTGCATTTTTAGGCATGTCTACAATAGCTTACATATTTGCTACATTTTTTGGTATTATTCCCGGAACTTTTATATTTGCATTGGTTGGAAATGGGCTTACAGATATTTTTAGATCAGGTGAACAAAATCATTTGGTAAGTATTTTTGAAGTTAAGTATTTGCTATTACTTTTTTGTATTGCATCTCTTACAATTTTTCCCGTTATATACAGAAAATATAAAAAGTAGTTATACCCATCTTCTGGCCTAATAACTAAATTCAGTTATTGGTTTCATCATCGGCCGCTATTGGTCTAGCAAATTGTAAACTTAGATCCCAAGGAAAGTGAATCCATGTGTTCTGACTAACCTCAGTTACAAAGGTGTCTACCATTGGTCTACCAGCAGGTTTAGCGTAGATAGTTGCAAAATGCGCATTGGGTAGTTTTTCTCTTACTAACTTTGCGGTAGTCCCTGTATCAACTAGATCATCAATAATAAGTGTGTCGGTTCCGTCACCAGATACTTCTTTTAAGACTGTAATATTAACCTGATCCATATGGTCATACGAAGAGACACAAAAAGTGTCTACTAATCTCATTTCTAACTCGCGTGCTACTATTGCTGCGGGAACCAATCCCCCCCTAGTTATTGCGACTATTTGTTTCCATGGACCTTTCTCTGATAGTCTCCAAGCAAGAGCTTTTGCATCTCGATGTAATTGTTCCCATGAAACTGGAAAATCGTGTTGCGGTTCTACAGTCATACTAATATTTGCGTCCCTTTTTTAATATTAATTTAATAATTATTATTTGTCAGCCATAACATACTTTTGATGTTGATTATAATATGAGCACTAATATAAAGGAATTGTTAGTGGAAACCTTATCTCTGGGAAAACCATAGTTTTTTGCCTATAAGTTATCTAGTTCGTGACTTGCCATATATGAGGCTTTTGATTAACTTCTTCGACTTAAGCATTTTATTACCGCTTCTTAACTAGAACAACTATATGCTTGCGAATTTATAAGCGCCCGTAGCTCAATTGGATAGAGCGTCTGACTACGAATCAGGAGGTTGGGAGTTCGAGTCTTCCCGGGCGCGCCATAACCTTCAGGCTGTATCAGCCTGAAGATAGATAACTAATAGATACAAAAATCATAATTGTCCTTATCCATATATTGAATAGAAAAGAATTTTGACCAGTTTGTCCTTAAAATGTTTATTTTTACATTCTTTCTTTAGTGGATTACTATTCTTCATTTAATAATATGCTCACATGGGCTGAAACAATTCTCCAGCCATCAATTGTACGCATCCAAGTTTGGCTCTGACGACCTATACGCCCCGTGGCAGTTCTCAAGAACTCCAGGTTTGCCGTGGCAAAGTCTTTTCCATAAGTGGTAATGATAACTTTATTGATTTTGCGTTCAAGGTTATTTGTTGATCTCGAGCGTCTGAACGAAGAAATTTGATCATGACCGTATAAGTTTTCTGATATGCCATACCTTAGAGTATGTGAAGTATTCCAAAAAAGTTCATTAAGTACTTCAATATTATTATCTGTTAGAGCTTGCTCATAGTTGTCGTGGGCTTCAGTAACTTCAGCCACAATTTCAGGTAAGTTTATTTCTTTCATATCTAGCTCCCTTTAATAATCTTTTATTAGACACTATTTTATACTTATGAGCACGTTTTTAGCCAAACAAACTTAGAAATTAAAAAGAGAGATTGAAATATGGCCCTACACCCTCAGGTGATTTCACTACTAGATAAAATGAGCTCAGCTAATTTAAAACCTGCATTTACATTGACACCTGTCGAAGCTCGAAAACAAATGGATGAGATGGCAGCTGTTCGTGATAGTAGAAAAACTTTAGTAGGGTCTGTGGAGGAGATAGACGTACCTGGTCCTGCAGGAAAAATAGTTATTAGGATCTACCGCCCGTCTAATCAAACAGATAAAAACCTACCATTATTTATTTATTTTCACGGTGGTGGTCACGTTATAGGAAGTCTTGACAGTCATGACGAAGTTGCCCGGGTTCTTTGTTCTGGCGCAAACTGTTTATTGGCATCCGTGGATTATAGATTGGCGCCTGAGCATAAATTTCCTGCTGCTGTTGATGATGCATTTTCAGCAAGCCTGTGGCTTTCGGAAAATGCACATATTATTGGAGCAGATCCAAACAATATAGTCATAGGAGGTGATAGCGCAGGGGCAAATCTAGCGATTGTTGTGGCTTTAATGGCACGAGATACAAAAAACATGAATCTAGTGGCGCAATATTTAATTTATCCAGTTGTGGATTATAACTTTGAATCAGTATCTTACAGTACTTATGCCGAAGGATATGGACCGTTAACTAAAAACGGTATGATGTGGTTTAAAGATCACTATTTGTCCAATGAAGGTGATGTTGATGACTGGCGGGCATCCCCAATTAAAGCATCTGATCTTTCTGGTTTGCCTAGCACGGTCTTAATAACGGCTGAATGCGATGTTTTGCATGACGAGGGGGTTAGGCTGGCCAAAGCTCTATTAGCAGCGGGCACGTCAGTTAAACATGTGGATTATCCGGGCATGATTCATGGGTTTTTTTCATTTGCTCCGTATCTTGACGATGGCAAAATGGCACAAAAAGTAGTATGTCAGCATCTAACAGAAATATTTTCTAAGTGTGAAACATAGAAGTCTACATGTATATCACAGTTGCACTAACTAGAAGGTTAGCAGCTAAAATTGTTAAAATGATTCTAAGTATTTTTCTGAATGCTTCTTCAGGAAGCCAGTTGGTAATATGCGACCCTATAAGCGTACCAAAATATCCAGAGATTATCATCGCAAACAATACAGGTATCCAGGCTATATAGGAAAAACCAAGAAATCCAAATACTAATATTTTTAATGAGTGTTGCATAACCATACATACAGCATGGGTTCCGAGTAGAGCACGTCGATCTTGCAAGGCAGGGGCTAATACAGAAATAACGAATGGACCCGTAGCGCCAATGAACATAGTTAAAAAAGCTGATATTAATCCCGATACAGCCAACATTTTGGCACCAATTTTTTGAATGGAAAAGCGCGATGGTCCCCAAATACTATAGAGTATAAATATAGCTAAAAGAAACTTGAGTAAGTTATCTGGCATTTGTAAAGCTAGATTACCACCAATAGCTATACCGATTATACTTCCAAGAATAAAGTAGCTAGTAATAGGCCAGTTTATATAAGCTCGTTGAACAGTAGCTCTGCCAAAATTAGACCCTAATTGTACAACGCCATGAATTGGAATCACCGCTGAGGCGGGAGCTACTGATGCAAGAACAGTAATAAATGTTAATCCTCCGCCAATCCCTATTGCAGCTGAAATCGCTGAACCTAGAAAGGCCACAATTACAAGTATAACCGCTGAGATAAACGTGATATCTGAAGGTACGAATTCCATAGATTACTCATTAGAGAGTTTTTAAAATAAATTAATATAATGGCTTATAATAATGAGAATAATATAGTTAATCTCTAATACTACTGAGTTATGGCAGAAGGATAGTATAAAATATATTATAGTTTATATCAGATTTATATTAAGGTTTTTTAATGATTGCAAATGATAAGAGTAAATACGACTGGGCAGCGTATTATGATAAAACTGAAGGGCGTCCACCTCGAGAAACGACTCTATTTGCTTTGGATAAATTTGAGTCAAAACCATTTTATGGCTTCGGAGATAAAAACCTGCTAGCAGTAGATTTAGGTTGTGGTGCTGGACGCGATACTATTGAGTGCTTGCGGCGTGGCTGGGGTGTGATAGCCATAGATTCAGAGAAAAAGGCCATCGACAAGCTAAGCATTAGAAAAGACATACCTTCAAATGCCCAATTAACTTTACAGGTAGGTAAAATTGAAGATTCTATTTGGCCAACATGTGATTTTATAAATAGTAGTTTTGCATTACCGCTTGTTGAATCTGAAAAATTTAACTCAGTGTGGAAAAATATACGTAAATCCCTTAAGGAAGGCGGTAGAATTGCATGCCAGTTATTTGGAGAACGAGATAGTTGGTTTGGTAAGTCTGGAATGACATTTCATAATCGCCATACGGTAGATTTACTACTCGAGGGTTGGGTTATTGAAATGCTTCGTGAGGAAGTTGAACAATCAATAACTGTTAGAGGAGAGCTTAAGCTTTGGCACATTTTTCATATTGTGGCGAAGAAAGTATCTTAATAATTATTTACTTAATTTTTCCCAATCAAATATTGAAGGCTCCTTATTAAGAAACCTTTTTACCGCTTCTTTGTGATAGTCACTATTATTGGCAATTGCTTGAGCGGAAGATTCGATTTCAAGTGATGTTTTTAAATCTCTTTCATATGAGCTATTTAGCATGCTTTTTGTCATCCCAATCGATAAAGACGATGCACTTTGAAATCGAACAGCAAATTTTTTTGCTTCTGATAATACTTCATTACTACCAACGACTCTGTATACAATACCTATATCATGGGCTTCCTGGGCTGCTAAAATACGTGCCGAGAAACACAGTTCTTTTGCCTTCTGCAGTCCTACAATTCTAGGTAGTAAATATAAGGCGCCCCAGTCAGGGACTAAACCTATTCGTCCAAAAGAGAGAATGAAACGGGCATTGGGGTCAGCTAATACAAAATCACAAGCAAGAGCCAAACTAAAACCTGCGCCAGCAGCTGTGCCGTTAACGGCTGCTATAGTGGGTATGTCAAGATTATACCATCTTGTCATTAGTTGATGACTAGATCTTAATCTTTCACGCATTTCTGCTGCAGGTTTTCCAGAAGAGTTTTTGAGTGCACTTATATCTCCACCAGCGCAAAAGGCATCACCAGAACCAGTTAAAATGGCAGCGTGAATATCACCCTGCGAACCTTTTTCAATATGACTTATAGCTAAATCCAAGTCCCTTCGTACTGCTTCATCAAGAGCGTTTTTTGCTTCAGGGCGGTTAATAGTTATCGTCGCAACACCATCATTTATTTCAAATAATGTTTTTTCAAATTCTTCATGCATATTATTGACCTTGTATTATAAAAATATTTGGTTTTAACGTTTGAGCCTAGCCATCTCAGCTAAGACAGCGCATACTGATCCTGTGTCTTGATCTGCCCTGCCTTGAGCCATACCAGAGGTATACAAATCTGCGGTGGTATTAAATAGTGGTGTTGGACAGTCCAGTGATTTAGCAAAGTCAGAAATAATTCCCATGTCCTTCTGCCAGGTTTTAATTTTCATTGTTGCTGCCTCATAATTATTTGCTACCATCATTGGCCCTCGTATTTCAAACATACGTGAAGTTCCTGCACTATCAGCTATGACATCAAAAATATTTTGAGCGTCAAGACCGGCTTTCATGCCCAATACTAGGGCCTCAGCTGCTGCAACATTGTGTATAGCCACAAGATGGTTGGCTACATACTTCATCCTACTACCATTTCCGAATTCACCGACATAGTAATGGGCGCGCGCAAAGCCATCTATTATTGTAGAACAAATATTTGAGGCCGCCTCATCACCGCTTAAATAGACTGCAAGGTCCTTAGTGATAGCCTGTGCCCCAGTTCCGCTAAGAGGGGTATCCAGTAGAGTGATTCCAGAATCGGCCAGCTTATCAAAATTTATCTGCTTATCTTCTATAGGTAAGGTACTACACTCCATGATCGGGGCATCAATATTACCAGCTGCGGCAATACCATCTTTGCCAGATACAACTTGATTTAGAGCCATACTACTTGGAAGAGACGTTAAAATAATATCAGAGTTTATCGCAACTTCGCCTGGAGAACTAAGTGCCGTTCCCCCTTTATTAGCTAGTTCTTCACAACGCTGAGTATCTATGTCAAAACCAATTACCTTATAGCCAGCTTTGATAAAATTACCTGAAATAGCAGATCCCATTATACCCAACCCAACTATGCCTATATTTTTAGTCATTTTTTATTACTTCCCTTTTTATTGATTTATGTATTTATACAATACCAATCACATAATTAATTTTTCTTAAGAATCTGTGATTAATTAATTGGATGTACAGATGAGCTACCTACGATTTCTGAAAAAAAATTGGCGATTTGTTGGCTTTGGTTTTACCATGTCATTTTCTGCCAGTTTTGGCCAAACTTTTTATATTGCACTATCGGGTGCGAATATTCGTTCCGAGTTTGGCTTGAGTCATGGTGGTTTTGGATCTTGGTTTGCTTTAGCTACAATTGCTAGTGCTATGACTATAATTTGGCTTGGACGCGTCATAGATAGGGTTGATCTCCGTTGGTACACTTTGGCAGTGTGCATAGGATTAGTTCTTTCAATGTTAATGATTGCTTCAGCCCCGGGAATTATTATTTTGGTCATTGGCTTGTACCTTGCTCGATTAACAGGACAGGGTTTGTTAATGCATATCTCCACTACGAGTATGGGGCGGTATTTTGATTCTGATAGGGGAAAAGCCGTTAGTATTTCTGCAATGGGGCAATCGTTTGGAGAAGCAATTCTGCCAGTATTTATTCTGATTTTTATAGTTGAATTTGGATGGCGCGAGTCTTGGTACATAGCCGCAATAACTATCACTCTTTTATTGGCTGTTTTGATTCCAAATTTAATGCGTGACTATACTAAGCGTCATCAGGAATACCTAGGTAGAATTTCTTTAAAACCAAATTATCAAAAAAATATTAAGCGACAGTGGTCAAGGTCAGAAGTTTTAAAAGATTTTCGTTTTTATGTTATTTCATCCGTTGTCTTATCGTTTTCATTTATTTGTACAGGTTTGTTTTTTCATCAGATACATATAGCTGAATCAAAAGGATGGCCACTAGAGATATTAGCTAGCGCTTTCATATTTTTTGCAATCTTTAAAGTATTCACTTCTCTATGCATGGGATCATTAATTGATAGATTCGGTAGCATTATTTTTTTACCAATAATGCAAGTGCCGCTGATAGCCACGCTTGCAGCTATTACTGTATCTGACGCATATTTTATTCCGTTTATGTATTTGAGTTTGATGGGTATTAGTATTGGCATATTAATGCCAGTCATGGGGTCACTATGGCCTGAACTTTACGGAGTAATGCACCTTGGGTCCATTCGGGCTGCAGTGGTTGCAATGGTAGCTTTGACATCAGCAATATCCCCAGCAGTTTTTGGACTGCTATTTGACCAGGCAGTTTCAATTGAAACTCTATCTTTGGGTTGTATCATATATATTATAGCAAGCGGAATATTACTTATTTGGACATTTAGAAACCACTTGGTTAAAACATTTGAATAGTTATATCAGACCAATAAATGATAAACTGAATTATAAATAATAAACCCTCAACTCTTAAGTCTTAAATGGGAAAAAAATATGTCGAGAGAAGAGATGCAAAATATACTAAATTATCATTCTGAGGTGCGCGATGGCATGATTATTGATTGGGATGTGCCAATAGAGATGGACGACGGAGTAATATTGCGTGCGGATATATATCGGCCTAATGATACAGTTCCCCATCCGGTGATTATTAGTTATGGCCCTTATGGTAAATGGTTACACTTTCAGGATGGATATCCTTATCAGTGGAAAAGACTAGAAGATCACTATCCTAATCTTCTAGCGCGATCATCTAACAGGTATCAAAATTGGGAACTTATCGATCCCGAAATATGGGTGCCAGATGGATATGTTTGTGTACGTGTAGATTCTCGAGGAATGGGTAGATCACCTGGTTATCTTGATCCGTGGTCGCTTAGAGAGGCTGAGGATTTTTCAATATGTATCGATTGGTCTGGGACACAGTCCTGGTCCAATGGCAAAGTGGGGCTGAATGGGATATCCTACTACGGAATGAATCAATGGCAGGTAGCGTCTCTTCAACCGGAGCATTTAACGGCAATGTGTGTTTGGGAGGGGGCAGCTGATTATTATAGGGATATGGGCCATCATGGAGGAATAGCTTGTAGATTTCCTGAAACCTGGTATCGAGAAGCCATTAGACCCCGACAGAATGGTAAGGGAAAAAATGGTTACAAAAGCCGAATAAATGGTGAGTGGGTATCCGGTCCTGACACTTTAAGTGAGGAAGAGCTGGCATCAAACCGCGCTGATTTTATTTCTGATATTCTCGATCATGCCCTAATTGATGATTACTGGAAATCTCGTATGCCTGATTATTCAAAGATCAATGTTCCTTTGTTATCTGCCGGTAATTGGGGAGGGGTAGGTCTGCATCCGCGCGGTAATATAGAAGGATATGTAAATTCAGCGAGCGATCAAAAATGGTTGGAAATGCATGGATTAGATCACTTTACCCATTTTTATACTGAATACGGTATGAATTTACAAAAACGTTTTTTTGGCCACTTTCTAAAAGAAGAAGATACAGGCTGGGATCAACAACCTAAGGTACAGTTACAAATACGCTATCCATATGAGGGTTATGTTGAAAGGGCTGAGGAGGAATGGCCACTTACTAATACGCAGTGGACAAAAATGTACCTTGAACCTACTGACCGTACCCTAACTAATAGCTTAACAAATAAGTCTAATATTATTACTTATGAGGCTCTTGGAGAAGGCCTTACCTTTCTTACAGCACCAATGAATAGTGAAACAGAAATAACGGGTCCTGTTGCTGCTAAAATATTTATTTCTTCAGAAACTGATGATGCAGATATTTTTTTAGTTTTGAGAGCATTTTCTCCCGATATGAGAGAAATGGTTTACCAGGGTTCAAACGATCCTCATACGCCAGTAGCGTTGGGATGGTTGAGAGCATCTCACCGCAAACTAGATAAAGAAAAGACACTGCCTTATCGTCCCTATCATAAGCATGATGAATTACAAAAGTTAGTTCCAGGAGATATATATGAACTTGATATTGAAATTTGGCCGACTTCAATAGTACTGCCTAAGGGTTATCGACTGGGTTTAAGTGTTCGTGGGCGAGATTATATTTACCCTGGATATGAAGAAAGTCAGGGGACAGTCGCAGGACGAGTTTATTATGGGGTTGGACCATTTAAACACGATATGCAAGGAAACAGGCCAGTTGATGTTTATGGATCGAAGGTAACTATTCATACTGGAGCAGAATGTCCTTCAAATATATTACTGCCAATAATTCCTAAATAGATATAGATACTCAGGTTTTATACTGAGATAATCAATATATTAAAAATAATAAATATAAAGCGGCGAAGTGTTATATCTTCGCCGCTTTATTATTAACAAAATATAAACTAATTAATTTTTTAATGAATTGATAATAAATCAGCTAGTTTATTTAATAAAGGTTAATGCTTATTCTATAATAGAAAGATTTTCTGCAGATGATTTGCCATTTTGCCCGGGCTCTAAATCGAAAGAAACTTTTTGCCCTTCATTTAGTGAATTTAGCCCAGCGCGTTCAACTGCTGATATATGAACAAACGCATCTTTTGAACCATCTTCGGGTTCAATAAATCCATAACCTTTGGCTGGATCGAACCACTTTACTGTACCAGTTGTCATTATCTTATCCTCTAACAAGATTATCTATTTTTGGACCCTACAAATGTGATTGTGTGGTCATTTCAACGTTCACATTTTCAGGAATAATAGCCTAATCAGTGTGTCGCTTTTTATTTAACGCAACAAATTACTGTCGCATCCAAGGAAAATGTAGTGGATACCCCACGGAAGTCAATAACCTGCTATTTATATAATTATAATTTGCAGCTGGTAAATACTCGAATCTACCTCAATAAAGCTCATATTTTTATATAAAACGTGTTATTATGATACATTTGTAAAAAATAATATGGATACTGATTGCTGATAAAGAAAATATGGAATTGAGGTTGTTTGTATTATGGAATCGCTAATTGAGTTTTATACCATTGTGGTAGATGCCTGGAATAATGCAGGTTTTGGAGCTAGTTTTGGTAAAATAGTACTAGGTGTTGGAGCAATTATGCTGTCGGTTTTGGTCCGGCGTTTGTTTGCAAAATTTGTGATTGCTTGGCTTAAGCGATTAACTTCTAAAACTAAAACCGAATTTGATGATCGAACTATAGATGCCTTAGAAAAACCTCTAAGGTTTGTTTTCGTGGTTTTTGGTTTTTTTATTGCTACACAGATTTTGCAGCTAGACGGAGCACTAGATACTATAGCTACAAAATGCACCCGATCACTCGTGACTTTTACTTTGTTTTGGGGGGTGGTTTCTCTAACTGAACCTATAAGTTTTCTGCTATCTAGCTTAAGAAATGTTTTTTCAGAAACTATGTTGTCCTGGTTTGTTAAGGCTATCAGACTGCTGTTCATGTTTATTGGAGCTGCTGCTATCCTTGATATCTGGGGAATAGAAATTGGGCCAGTTCTTGCAGGGCTAGGTTTATTTGGTCTAGCAGGTGCTTTGGCAGCACAGGACTTACTAAAAAACCTTTTGTCCGGAGTTTTGGTGCTTACTGAAAGGAGATTTCAGTTAGGAGATTGGATAAAAGTAAATGGAGTGGTAGAGGGAACGGTGGAATCGATCGGATTTCGTTCGACTGGAATACGCCAGTTTGATAAGGCTTTAGTCCAGGTGCCAAACACTGCTCTGGCTGATAATCCTGTAATTAATTTCTCACAAATGACTCATCGTCGTATTTACTGGAAGATTGGTATTGTTTATGACACAAGTGTTGCCCAGTTAGGTTATATCCGGAACGAAATTGAGGCTTATATATTAAATAGCGAAGATTTTGCTAAGCCACCCGAGGTCTCTACATTTGTACGAATTGATAGTTTTAATGAAAGCAGTATAGACATAATGGTTTATTGCTTTACAAAAACTACTGTATGGGGTGAATGGTTGTCCCTTAAAGAGCAGCTTGCCTATAGAATAAAAGAGATTGTAGCTGAAGCAAAAAGTGATTTTGCGTTTCCCACCACTACTTTGTATTGGGAGAATATGCCCGATAGATTTGAACCACCAAGCTAATTTTATTTTACTATTAGAGGTATCAAATACTATAAAAAATAAAATTTAATTGTTTGTAATCTTAGAATGGATTTCTATTTCAAGTAATTCAACTGACAACGCATCAATAATGCTTTTAGCGTCATTATATTTAAAACCTGCTCTGGCAAGAGATGCTAAATCACGATCGCGTTTTTCCTTTCTGTTTTCAGCTAACCTATAAGGCCCTAGACGGCGCCTTCTAGCATAATTATTAGCAGCCATTAATTCTCTATTACAATATTCATTTTCTAAAAGTGAAATAGCAGAGGCAGTATCGACCTTACTAACTCCTTTATTGCTTAGTATACTCATAATTTTTTTTTGAGAGGCGCCTGAACGATGAAGACTTCTTACTCGATTTTCTGCGTAGGCTTGATCATCAAGTAATCGAAGGTTAACTAATTTGGTAATTATTTCATTTATCCATTTTTCTGCATCTTTTTTTTCTATGTTTTGATTGCGGGCTGATTTTTCAACGCGCCGCATTAAAACATTTCTTAGGTTTTCTATAGATGTTGCATACCGGTCTATATGAAGGAGAGCTAATTTTTCAAGACGTTTTTCTGTAAGGGGTTTAGGTTTTCTAACGTTTTTTAATTTTCTATTTGTTTCAATCATCTTTATTAATCCAGTATATTCTATTTACCTTATATACATTATCAGATGCCGATTGTCGCGGTTTCAAACCATTACTTTAATTATGTATAAATAAAGTATTTTATAAATGAGCAGTAAATTGAAAAGAAAATTGAAAAATTTACCCATGGATCAAAATAATAGTATTTTTTTGGCAAGTCCTGTCGTCCGGTCTTTTGGGAAAATTAATTGGAGGGGATTTTGGACGCTATACCTTGCTGAGGTTAAACGATTTTATAAGATGCGCACGCAAGCACTTATCGCGCCTATTATTACTACATTGTTGTTTTTCTTCATATTTACGCTAGCACTTGATGGAACGAAAGAAATACTGGGTGATTTATCTTTTTCTGTTTTTTTAGCCCCTGGGCTTATAATGATGTCTATTCTACAGAGCTCTTTTGCCAACACCTCATCATCAATATTGGTGTCCAAAGTTCAAGGTAATATTGTTGACACACTAATGTCACCTCTGAGCTCTATAGAGCTTACTGCAGCCTATGTTGCAGGAGGAGTAACACGCGGACTTTTGGTTGGTTTTTTATCAACTATGACAATCTCTATATTTGTTAGTATTCATATCCAACATTTCTCTATAATATTATTTTATGCTTTGGGTGCATCTATGATGCTATCTCTGTTAGGGCTCATCGGGGGTATATGGGCAAAAAAATTTGATCATATTGCTGCTATGACAAATTTTATCGTAGTACCATTATCATTTCTTTCAGGTACATTTTACTCAATTGATTTATTGCCGAAGGCCTGGGAGAACTTGGTCTGGTTTAACCCATTTTTTTATGTAATTGACGGTTTTAGATATGGATTTATAAATCGTATGGATGGCGATTTATGGATGGGTATACTGATTATAGTTATAATCAACTCAATACTCTTTACTGTAGCCTGTAAAATCTTTGCAATTGGTTATAAGTTAAAAAGTTAATGCTTGAGGAAGACAAAATAAGCAGTTCAATATGGGAGAAGTGTCCCCAAATCCGTAATTACGGATCTATAAATTTTTTGGGTTTATTAACTTTCTATATGCGTGAAGTTCGTCGTGGATTTAAGATATGGGGAATTACATTAGTAGCACCTGCTATTCGTGCAATATTGTTTGTGACGGTTTTTTCTCTTATCATTGATAATCCTGTAAAGATTGTACTAGGTTTACCATTTTTAAATTTTTTAATTCCTGGTTTAATAGCTGTAGCTGTATTAGAAAGAGCATTTGAATCATCTGCTTTTTCAATGGTTTACGATAAGTCAGAAGGAATTTTTGATGATCTGGCAATTGTTCCACTCTCACCTTTTGAGCTAGTAGTGGCGTATGCCAGTGCCTCTGTGACTGCGGGAATAACTGTAGGATGCGTTGTATGGTTGGCACTTATTCCATTTGGCGGCCAATTGCCAGCTCTACCTTTAACTTTAGCCTATTTTGTTATTTCTGGATCACTTATATTAGGCCTATTTAGTCAGATAGTAGGCCTTTTTGCTAGAAAGTGGGATTATCTTATTAGCATACAGGTTTTTATTTTCTTGCCATTTATATTTTGTTCTGGTGTTTTTTTTACTATTGATCAACTTCCTCAAATTATTCAATATTTTACTTGGGCTAATCCTATATTTTACATCGTCGATGGCATAAGATATGGGATTACTGGATTTAGCGACGGTGAACCTTTGATCGGTGTTATTGTTACTCTGATATGTATTTTTGGATTATTAGCTATCTGTTATAGGCTGTTTAGAATAGGTTATAGATATAGATTTTAGAAAATAATAATACTTTTAATCTAATCAGTTAGTTAGTTAATTAAAGCCAGCGTTGACTTCGGGGCTGGCTTTCTCGATATTTATCTCTTTTTTTGGAATGATTGGCATAAGCCCAATAGAAACAAATAATTGGAATTCTGCTTATGAATAGTATTATGCAGACATATGGACGTTTACCCATTGCCTTTGAACGAGGAGAGGGTTCCTATCTGTATTCCACAGAAGGAAAGCGTTATCTAGATGGTGCAGGGGGCATAGCTGTTGTTTCCATGGGACATAGCCATCCAAAGTTGGTGGCAGCTTTAGAAGCTCAAGTTCAACGTCTTTGGCATGTATCAAATTTGTATGAGATACCTGAACAGAGTAATTATGCCGAGCGACTAGTTAACGCTTGCTTTGCTGATTCAATATTTTTTTGTAATTCGGGAGCAGAAGCCATGGAGGGGGCCATAAAGGTTGCCCGCAAATATCAGGCCGTTAATGGAAAAGTTGAACGTTACAGGGCAGTTACTCTAGAAGGCTCCTTTCATGGCCGCACATTGGCTACCTTAGGCGCTGCAAACAATCCTAAGCACCTTGAAGGATTCGGGCCTCCAGTTCAGGGCTTTGATATTGTCCCGCCCAATGATTTAGATGTCATGCTCGCAGCCATTACTGAGGAAACGGCAGCAATAATTGTTGAACCACTTCAAGGAGAGGGAGGCATACGACCACTTGATATAAACTACTTACAAACCTTGCGATCAGTCGCTGATAAAAAAGATGTATTATTGGTGTTTGATGAAGTGCAAACCGGTTTTGGACGAACAGGCAAGCTATTTGCCCATGAATGGGCTGGGGTTACGCCTGATATTATGGCGTGTGCGAAAGGTATTGCAAGTGGTTTTCCTTGTGGAGCCGTTTTAGCTAAATCGCATGTCTCAGATGCTATGTCCCCGGGAACACACGGCAGTACCTTCGGGGGAAACCCACTCGCTATGGCTGCAGCTAATGCTACACTTGATATATTATTAGAAGAAGGGTTTTTAAATGAGGTTAACCGAATTAGCTCTTTGTTGAAAAGCCGTTTGGATGATCTAGCAGGGCGCCATCCTGAGGTTATTAAAGAGGTTCGTGGTAGCGGCCTGATGTTAGGCATTGTATTATCTGAACCATATATAAATACTGTATTTTGTGATTATGCTCGTGAATCTGGTTTATTAACCGTTGTTGCTGGTGAAAATGTATTGCGTTTATTACCACCTCTTATAATTAAATAACCGGAAATTGATATAATACTAAATGCGTTGGAAAACGCTTGTATTTCCATAAAATCACCCAACTCATCAGAAAATTAATATTCAGATCATGACAGATATTCACCATTTTCTTGATATAGACTTACTTGATAGGGAAACATTACGTAAAATTCTTAATACAGCCAAAAGTATTAAATTACTTGATTCACAGCTTAATTATCTACATGGTCGTTCCCTTGCAATGGTTTTTGAAAAACCTAGTACCAGGACTAGAGTATCTTTTGAACTTGCTATTAAACAATTGGGTGGGCATGCCGTAATCCTTGACCAAAATGGTACGCAGTTGGGTAGGGGTGAGACTGTCGCTGATACCGCAAGAGTTTTATCACAATATGTTGACGCAATAATGCTTCGCACTTCTGCTAAAGCAAGTCTTATGGAGATGTCTGAGGCTGCAACAGTGCCGGTTATAAATGGGTTAACTAATGAGTCGCATCCATGCCAAATTATAGCTGATCTGTTAACTATTGAGGAATGTAAGGGTCCTGTGGGTGAACAGGTGGTGGCTTGGAGCGGTGACGGTAATAATGTAGCAGCCTCTTGGATTCATGCTGCTGTTAAGTTTCAATTCGAACTGCGTTTGGCAAGCCCTAAAACACTTCAAAACGCGAGTGGTTTAATTAAATGGGCTCAGTCAAACGGGGGCCGAGTGACAGTATGTGAAGACCCCCGATTAGCTGTTGAAAAGGCCGATTGTGTTGTAACCGATACCTGGGTATCAATGGGCGATAAAAAAGATTCTGAACGCCGCAGCTTACTTGAACCTTATCGGATCGATAGCAAACTTATGTCTTATGCTAAAAAAGATGCTATCTTTATGCATTGTTTACCTGCTCATAGGGGGGATGAGGTTACCACTGAAGTTATTGATGGTAAACAATCAGTGGTATGGGCTGAGGCTGGTAATCGTCTTCCCGCGCAAAAAAGTATTCTTATGTGGTGTCTGGGGGTTTCTGTTTAATGCACGATTATGGAGAATCTGCTTTTGCCGTTGATCCAGTTGAATTTGATGATGTAATACAACCTTTTAACCTCCTGGCCGGCCGTAGAAAAGGGCCAGCTATTAGCGGTCGATTATCTAGATTAGGTCCTCTAGTTGAAGATGTTATAATAAGACATAACTATCCTGAGGTTGTATCAGTTATTATTGGTGAGTCTTTGGCAATGGGGGCAACACTTGCCGGAGCTTTAAAATTTAATGGCGTTTTTACTTTACAAATGCAGGGCGATGGCCCGATATCTCTGGTTGTTGTTGATATTTCCACACCAGACGAAGGAAACACATTTCGTCTACGAAGTTATGCTAAGTATGATAAAGATAAGTTGCAGATGCTTGATAAACCAAATGCAAAAGATTTGTTAGGAAACGGTTATTTAGCACTTACTGTTGATCAAGGTGAGAATACTGAACGTTATCAAGGCTTAGTTGAATTGGTCGGAGATACATTATCGGAGTTTGCGCAGCATTACTTTAGACAATCTCAACAGATGGATGCTGCAGTTATGGTTTCAGCAGGCCGCGATAGCTTTACTGGTTCATGGAGGGCAGCTTGTATTATGCTGCAACGAGTCGCTGATGATAAATTAGAGTCAATTCCGTCGGACGAGGAAGATGATCCATGGCGTAGAAACATGATGTTATTGGCCACTGGAACGGATAAAGAGATGCTTGATCCAACTCTAGATCCAAGACACTATCTTTATAGATTGTTTCATGAAGAAGGACTAAGAGTGCTTCCTGTACGTGCATTATCACGGGGCTGTAGATGTTCTGAAGAACGCATTACATTGGTTCTTAAACAGCTACCTAAAGAAGAACTTCTAGATTTTTTAGTTGAAGGTGCTGTTGAAGTGACCTGTGAATTTTGTAATTCGGTTTATTTATTTGATCCAGAGACATTTGAGAGATGTTAGATGAATTAGGCGCTAGAGTAGAGGAATTATTATTACATAAAACTATTTTTTGTATTTAAGTTGATGGATGATTTTTCTATATATTGTAACTCAATTATGGAGTGAATTCGTGGGCAAATTAATGAGAAGAGTTTTGTTATTATTGGTAACATTATCGTTTGCGTCATGCGCTGATGTTTCTACAGAAGCACAATTCCCTCAACTAACATATGCACATTTGGGTAAGTTTATATTAGATGTTTCTAAAATAGAGATAGTTAATAAATTTAGATCAAACTATGAAGCAAAAACTGTTGAACATATGATGCCGGTTTCTCCCGCTGTAGCAGCATATCAGTGGGCTAAAGATAGGCTAGAACCTTCTGGTTTTTCAGGCCGTTATGCAGTATTTACTATTGTTGATGGTACGGTTTCAACCAAGTCGCTCAAGCGTGAGGATGGAATTAAGGGTGCTATTAAAATAGAACAGTCAGAACTTTTTGAGGCTAAAATATTAGTACGAATCGAGGTTTTTGATTCTAATGATCGTAGGCTTGCAATGACAAATGCTGAAGCTTTGCGCTTTAGGTCTGTGTCAGAGAATATAACCTTAAATGAACGTGATAAGATATGGTTTACTATGAGTGAAACATTAATCAGCGATCTGAATAAAGAACTAGAAAGCTCAATTCCTAAGTTTTTAGGACAATATATTCTCTAGGTATGACCTATAACAAACTGTGTAAACAGAAATAATAAAATTTATTATTTTATCAATAGCCTATGGTACTGGATTACCCGTTTTAGCCCAGGTTATCAGTCGCTCTAGAAAAGCATCACACTTTTTTAATTCATCTGATGATATCCACTCATTAGCTTTGTGAGCTTGCTCTATATTACCAGGACCACACAATACAGCGGATATTCCTTTAGACTGGAACTGACTAGCCTCTGCTACGTAAGATGCCGTTGTTGTTGAGTTGTGGCCGGTTAAATGTCTGGCTAACCTTTCAGCTAATGAGTTTTGATCTTCTTGAAGCGGTAGGACAGAGGCCAGCGGTTTGGTAATGACCCTAGCTTTAGGGCTTTCTTTTTGAAGTTGAGGTTGAATAAACTCTTCAATGAAGCTATCAAATTTTGATTTAATTAAATCTATATCTTCTTCTGGAACAGGTCTAAATTCCCAATTAAAGGAACAGTATTCTGGAATAATATTTAAAGCTTCTCCTCCCTGTATTTGACCAATATTAAATGTGGTCCAGGAAGGATCAAACCTATTACTATTCTCATTGTTACTCTCTTTATCTTTTGCAAGTCTTGATAAGAAGTTTATAATCTCTGCTGCGTATTTGATTGCATTTACACCCAAATGCGGTGCACTAGAATGAGCAGCTACTCCTATTACCTCAGTTTTAAAACCCTGTATGCCTTTATGGGCATTGACAATTTTCATGCTTGTTGGTTCGCCGATAATAACTAGTTGCGGTTTAAATAAGTTTTCGCACATATCTTCTATCATGCTGCCAACGCCAAGGCAGCCAACTTCTTCGTCATAAGAAAATGCAATATGAATTGGTGTTTTTAGGTTGGCCTTAATAAAATTAGGTACTTTAGATAATACTACCGATATGAACCCCTTCATATCAGCTGTTCCTCTCCCATAAAGCCGTATTTTATCGTTCACAGGTTTTCGTATTAGCTCAAATGGATTGGTTTTCCATGGCTGGTTAGCAACAGGAACAACGTCGGTATGGCCAGATAAAATTATTCCTGGTTTATCGCTTGGACCTATGGTGGCGTATAAATTTGCTTTCGTTCCATCAACGTTACTAATGCGCACAGGGTTTAATCCAAAGTTGCTAAGATAGTCCTCAATATATTTAATTAGAGCAAGGTTTGAGTGTGCTGATACCGTATTGAATCCTATTAGGTCGGAAAGAATTTCTTCTGCTGATAGATGTTCATTAAGCATAACTATTAGGCCTTCCAAAAAGCAGGCGCAAAAAGCACTAAAATAGTAAATAACTCAAGACGGCCTAATAACATTCCAGCGGATAAAAGCCATTTAGCTGAATCTGGAAGAGTGGCGAAGTTACCATCTGGTCCTATAACAGGCCCAAGTCCTGGTCCTACATTAGAAATGGCTGTAGCGGCACCAGACAGGGCAGTTAAAAAGTCAAGACCAAGAGCACTTAGGCCGAGAGCAAGTATAATAAATACAAGAACATAGAAAAAAAAGAAACTCATAACGGACATGGCAACTTCATCTGTTATTGGACTGCGATTATAGTAAGGAATAAAGATGCCATGCGGCTGAACTAAGCGACGAATTTGAGCTGCTGCAGTTTCATATAAAACTTTTATACGAAAAATTTTAATTCCACAGGTGGTGGATCCCGCACATCCCCCTATGAACATAATTATAAAAAATATTGTTAATGCCAGAGGTCCCCAACTATCAAATGAAGCAGTACTGTAGCCAGTCCCCGTTAATATTGATACGGTATTAAAGGCTGATATTCTGAGTGAATGGGATGTACTTAGATTTTGTGTTGTAAATACAATTAACACTATTATTATAATTAATAATAGTGCCAGACATAAAAACCAGCGAACTTGTGAGTCACGAAATAACGACATAGGTCTGCCGCGTACAGCCTGTAAATATAAGACAAACGGCAGTGAGCCAATAATCATAAAAATCACAGCTATCCACTCAATACTTGGTTTGCTAAACACTCCAATACTGTCATTTGATGTAGAAAAACCACCCGTAGCAATAGTTGTCATAGAATGAGCAACTGCATCAAATCCTGGCATTCCAGCTAACCAATATGCGAGTGCACATAACGCGGTAAGTATAAAATAGATAGCTCCAATTGCAGTTGAGATCTGGGCTGTTCTTGGCAAAACTTTTTCTGTGGTGTCAGAGCTTTCCATTCTGAAAAGCTGCATGCCTCCAACCTTAAGCATGGGTAAAACGGCTACAGCTGTAACAATAATGCCTATACCACCGAGCCACTGAAGAAGAGCTCGCCAAAGTAATATCCCAGGGGGTGCATGGTCCACGTTTACTATAACAGTTGCACCTGTAGTAGTAATTCCTGACATCGCTTCAAAAAAAGCATCTGCAAAGCTAAGGTTTAACTCGGCGAAAGCGAATGGTAATGAAGCAAAAAGTGTAACTCCTAGCCAACTACCTATGGTGAGTATAAATGCATCTCGTATACCAATGGCCATATTGCTGCCGCGCATAGTAAGTATTAGCGATATACCGATAAACATCGTTAATCCAGCAGATGCTAGAAATACTTGCCAGTCCGAATGCCCAGTCAATGCATCTATCAAGGCAGGGATGGACATGGCGAGTGCTAATGTTGTTAGCAGCAAGCCTAAGATGAATAATATAGGGCGTATATTGAGCACAGCTTTGCTATCTATATCACTTTGTTGTCTATTATGGCATTACAAGAGTTATCTTTAAGCCAAATAATGATCAATATTTTTGAAGCAAGAGTCCAGTGGTATAATTTTTTTAATTTATAATCAGAACGAACTTTTGCTATTCTACTTTAGGCTTGGTTGGCTAATTAGAGAAAGAAACTCACGTCGTGTATCAGGGTTTTCACGAAATGCACCAAGCATCCTACTGGTTACCATAGAAACACCTGGTTTATGCACTCCTCTGGTTGTCATGCATTGATGCTCTGCTTCAATTACCACTGCTACTCCTTTTGGTTGTAGAACGTCTTCGATGCATTTAGCAATTTCCGCAGTTAGCTTTTCTTGTATCTGTAGTCTTTTGGAATAGGCTTCAGAAACCCTGGCTAGTTTACTAATGCCTACCACGCGATGATTAGGAAGATAACCAATATGAATTTTTCCTATGATCGGTGCTAGGTGGTGCTCACAGAATGATTCTAGCCTAATATCACGCAGTAATACCAGCTCGTCATAGCCTTCTACTTCTTCAAATGTGCGCTGTAAGTAATCAACAGGGTCTTGTCCATACCCCGCAAAAAATTCTTTATAGGCCTGAACAACCCGTTTGGGTGTATCACGTAACCCCTCTCTATTTGGGTTGTCTCCAGCCCACTCCAAAAGTGTCCTCACTGCTTTTTCAGCCTCTTCTCTTGTAGGGCTATTATTGGTCTTTTTACCAACTGTCGGGTGAACAGCTATGTTGCTATTTTTGTTAGAAGTGTCAGGCATTGATCTTTCATATATCTATTCAGTTTAAGTTAATAATTTGGTGAGGGCTATCTAATGAAAACGCAGGTATTTTTACGTCGAATAGGTCGCCATGATCAGTTTGCATCTGATATGAACCAACCATAATTCCTGAAGGTGTAGTCAGCGGGGTACCACTAGTATATTCAAATATCTCCCCTGGTTCTAGAACAGGCTGTTCTCCTACTACTCCAGAGCCTCTGACTTCCTGCACCAATCCATTAGCATCTGTTATATGCCAATAACGGGTTTGTAGTTGTACTCTATCCGTTCCATTATTTTCAATTCGTACCTGGTAAGCCCAAACAAAGTGATCATCATCTGGATCAGATTGATCTTCTAGAAAGATTGGTGCTACCGTTACTGTTATGTCATTACTCGTTAAATTATACATGCTATCGAGTCCTCAAAAATACTCTTGATATTGGAAGGATTTTGTTTAAATCCAGTTTTGTTGACAAGTTATGGCAATTACTTAGCCTCATTGTCCAGTAGTGCCGAGAAGTTCGTCGTTTTTTATTTAACTAAAAACCCAGAGGTGTAATTAATTTATTGAATGTTTTAAATAGATTTTATCCATTTTTTACTTAAATATAACAACTATTATTAAAAAATATACGAGGATATACAAAAACATCAAAATATATATTTCCTAATTAATAAAAGAAGTCTCTATTTCATTCATATGCTTCTGGAAAACATTTGTATTGTATTATTATTAATATCATCGCTTAAGGTAATTAATTGTTTTATACTAATGCTGGTTTATAGGAGAAAACATAATGAAAACTATTTCAATTTCTAAAAATGATATGGACCAACGTGTGTCTCGGTTTAGTGAGCTTAAGCCACTTGCATTTGCTGAAAGCTTGGAAATGTCACAGGAAGCTAAGGATGTAATTTATGCGCGCCAACTTCTTTCAGTAATTGGTCTGGGGGGGGATGCTGATACTCCTGTAAATAAGGGGGCACCTATTCAGGGTGCTGGTGGCATGACTATGACAATGGCTGTATGTCCTCCTGGCAATGGCCCTTCCTTACACGCACATCAACAAACGCATGAAACTTTTACAGTTCTGAAAGGTCAATTTGAAATTACGTGGAATGATGACGGTAGTGAGAGTGTCGTACTTGATTTATTTGATACTATTTCTGTTCCACCAGGAGTGTGTAGAGCTTTTCGAAATGTAGGTGATACTGAAGGAATCCTGCAGGTGGTTATAACAGGTGGCATTCACGATATGGGCGACATAGATTTCCCAGAATCTGTAGCACAGAAATTAGAAACCTATGGAGATGGAGTACTTGAACAGTTTGAGGAAAGGGGTATGACTTTTACAGCTGGGCAGGAATAGTTTTTCTGGGCTTATATATTACTTCGCAATTTACTAAGCTTTTGTTCATAGCGAATGCTGAAATAGTTTCCAGCGAATATGATTGTGGCCCCTAATATTACAACAAATTTGGCTGACTCATTATATAGCAAATACCCAACTAATATAATTAGTGGGAGACGCATAAAATCCATTGGAACCACAACTGTTGCATCGGCTAAAGAAAGCGCACGTGCAGAACAATAATGTGCGCTTAAGCTCACTATCCCTACGGCAAACAACCAGAATAATTGATTTTGGTCAGGGGTAACCCAAACCATGGAAGACATAGCAGCACCTATTGGGAGTTGAATTAGGGCCATATAAATAAGTATTGTAAGTGGTAATTCAGTTTTCGTTAGTTGTTTGGTGGAGGTCAAAGTTAACGCAAAACCAATGGCGGCAGCTAAAACAAATATTGTTCCTGGGTTAATGGATGTTACGCCTGGCCTTACAATTATAATAATGCCTATGAAACCTAATAATATTGAAGCAAGACGACCTAGATTGAATTTTTCACCAAGGAATAGTACTGCGATAAGTGCCGCCCAGATTGGGGTGGTAAATTCAATAGCAAAAACTTCCGCTAAAGGCAGTAACATCAAGCCAGAGATCCAGCCGAGTTGAGCTAGCAGATGTACTAGGTTTCGAAATAAATGTAATTTTGGCTTTTGAGTTTTTAAACAGGCCCAGCCTTTATATATGATAATAGGAGTTAGGACCATTAGAGCCCCTACACTTCGAAAAAATTGAACCTCGAAAGCATGTATTTCTCCGTGTAATTCTCTTATGGATACGGCCATAAGGGTGAAAGAAAGCAGCGCTCCAACCATCCAAAAGGTAGCCTCTAATATAGGCGATATTTTTTTTGCGGATGCTGAATGATAGTTCATGGCGGAAGCTCAAGAGTGGTTTAGTCTAAGGCTTGAACATTCAGTTCATCGGCAATTTTATTTAATCCTTCAAGTAATGGAAGAGGTAAAGGTATTCCATTTAGCACTCTATCGGTAATTGCGGCATGACTGCCATCACCCGGTAAGCGCACTTTATCCACACCCTTCATCGTTGCAGAATTATGCATAGTGCTAACTACCTGATCAATTTTTTTCTTAAATTCAATAACATCCATGAATGCGGAGATATCCAGAGCAATAATGAATTGTCCAGTATTGGTGGAAGAACTTTTGTCTGCATTCATATCTATAACATCTTTACCAAATGCAGCCCCATTAAGGGTCCCAGCTAAAATACCAAATATTAAGGCTAGTCCGTAACCCTTTGCACCACCAATAGGTAATAAAAAACCATTATCTGATAAGGAAGCATCAGTCATTGATTTTCCCTCATTATCGATCATCCACCCTTCTGGCATAGGTATTCCACGCTGAGCATGTACTTTAACTTTTCCGTAAGAGGTTACCGTTGTGGCCATATCAAGTAGGATCGGTTTTTCTTTCATCCCTGGTATTGCTACAGCAATCGGATTAGTCGATAGCAGTGGTTCAGTGCCTCCCCAAGGTGGAAGGTGGTTAGCACTGCCAACTGCTACATAAATACCTATCATATTGTGTTCTAATGGCAGCATAGCATATGCCCCTGCTGCACCTGCATGATTGGAATGATTCACCCCTACCCATGATACTCCGGTTTTTTTTGCTTTTTTAATTGCTAGTTCGGCACAGTAGTTAACAACTAGATGTCCCATTCCATTATCACCATCGACTAGTGCAGTTGCTGTTCTTTCCTGTGTTATTTTAATGTTAGGGTTTTTATTAAAACCGCCTGCTTTTAATCTGCTTATATAACCAGGGAGTCTAAATATTCCATGCGAATCTTTGCCCATTATGTCTGATTCTGCCATAAAGTGTGCGACTGTAGCCGCATCATTGCTAGGAAGGCCTGATGACACAAAACAGCGTTGTATAAATTCTTCAATTTTAACGCGGGTAAAGCGCTGCATGTTTTGGGTGTTTATGGACATAATTTTTCCTTACGTAAAAAATTTATTTAAGAATTTATCTACAGTGGTTCATATATAGGAGAGTTTATCCAGTTTGGTTAGCATAATATTATTTTTACTATTTTTATCTTGCAATATACTGATTGGTTTACATGAAGAGGATAAGGACATTGAAAATTAAAAACATTGAAACAAATACAATTAAAAATATTGCAGGAGCAATTCGCAGTGGTGATTTATCAGCTACAGAAATAGCTGAGTGGTCTATTGCTAATCGTCAAGACCGTGGTGAGGTTTTGGACGCATACAAAACTTGGGACTCTCACCGATTCCTTACTGAGGCTAGGGCTGTAGATAGTGTATTTGCTACAGGAATAGATTTAGGTGTATTTCAGGGAATTCCTGTTTCAATAAAAGATCTCTATGGCGTTTCAGGCTATCCAACTTTTGCAGGCTGTCCACGGGAACTAACAAAAAAATGGCAAAGTGAAGGACCAGTGGTTAGGGCATTGCGTCATCAACTCGCAGTAGTATCTGGAAAAACACATACTGTGCAATTTGCTTTTGGTGCGCTGGGTACTAATGTTCACTGGGGTACTCCTCGTAATCCATGGGACAATAATCATCATAGAGTTCCTGGTGGCTCTAGCGCAGGAGCTGGTGTTAGTTTATGGGAGGGCTCAGCTTTACTAGCATTAGGGTCTGATACAGCTGGATCTGTTCGCATGCCGGCCAGCTTTACAGGTACAGTTGGGCTTAAAACTAGTAAGGGCCGTTGGTCAACTTCTGGAATTGTGCCCTTAAGTCATACTTTAGATACTGCAGGACCATTAACTCGTAATATTGCTGATTCAATATCAGCATTTAGTGTGATTGATCCATTTGTAAGTCAATCGCCTAATGATTTTTATAGGCGGCTTGAAACGGCAGATATATCAGATTTTAAGATTGGCGTTTGTGATTGGTACTTTAATGATTGTGATCCAGGAGTTGCAGAAGGGGTAATGTCGGCACTTAGTGAGTTAGAAAAAAGTGGTGCTCGAATATCAGCTGTAGATTATACAGAAATTGAAGAGTCAAACGCATTATTTAAAAAAGGAGGTTTGTCGGCGCCCGAGTTTGCTAGTTTTATAAATAACGAAATGCTAGAGTTTAAGGAGGACCTCGATCCTAATGTAGCGGGTCGCTTTAACGTAATGGAAAGTGTCGAAGCGAATGAGTATATTGCTCGTTGCAATTATCGACTCCAACTTGCATCAAAAATGCAGGACAGTATGTTTGGTTTTGATGCAATAGTTGGCCCAACTATTGCGATTTCGCCTCCTACACTTTCAGAAGTAGCTGAATCCAAGGAATATCATCGCAAAAATATGGCGGCGTCACGAAATACTAGTACAGTTAATATGCTTGATTTATGTGCAGTTTCTATGCCGGTTGCACTAGATGCTATTAATATGCCAGTTGGTTTGCATATTATTTCTCAGCATGGCAAAGACGAAAAGTTATTGGCTATAGCGTTAACTTTCGAGAAGGTCCTGGGTTCCGCCCGCGAGCGCATAGGAACCCCGCCATTATGTAAATAACATATTATACTCAGTCTCTTAATGCCCGTTCTCCGCGCACTAAAATTCTTTGCATCGTCCTTAGAACGGGACGTTCTATTAACTTTCCATCAACGACAACTACTCCAGTGTTTGCTTCAGCAAATGCATTGATAACTTTTTGAGCATATCTTATTTCTTCATCACTTGGAGAATAAACGTCATTTATAATGGGTATTTGCTTTGGATGTATTACTCCTTTTCCAGTAAAGCCGAGATTGGCGCTAGACTCTGCCTCTTCACGCATTCCAGTTTCGTCATTCAGATCGAGCCATGGAACATCTATTGCGTCGATTCTGGCAGCCGCTGCTGCATGTACAGTTCTTGATCGAGCATAAAGTAATGATTCCCAGTTATTTGTACATCGCAACTCTGCTGCAAGATCAACTGCTCCAAACAAAAGTGCATCAAGACGAGATGTTGATTGGGCGATTTCATATGCAGCTTCAAGACCTTCATTGGTTTCAATGATTGCTTGTAGACGTGTATCTAAATTATATTCCTCTAATGTTTCAGCTATACCACGAACTTCTTCGGGCCCCTTTACCTTTGGCAACATTATAGATGGCACAAAACTATCGCTGGTTAAGATAGCTTGCATATCTGCTATTCCTTCAACAGTTCGTCCACTATTTACCCTAACTATTCTTTCAATGCCGTCATCTGCTTGGGGATCAGAAAATATCTCTAGCATTTTTTTTCTGGCTTCCTCTTTATCATGAGGTGCAACACCATCCTCGAGCTCAATGCAAATTATATCTGCACCAGACGTAAGTGCTTTTTTAAAGTATTCGGGGCGATTACCTGGTGTAAAGATAAAGCTACGGCGCGATTGTATGTTATTTTCTATCATGTTTTAGTAACTTCCAAAAAATGTTTATTTATGCATAAAGAATATTTGTTATAAACTATATAAGCCGAAAGGGGGATATAATTGGTACTTTTCAATCACCGCTTCTTGTGTTCCCATAGCAAAACAATGAATGGGAGTAAAAAATGATTAAAAAAATTCTAAGTGCCACGGCGATTCTAGCGATGGCTTCATCAGTAGCATACGCTAAATCCATAAACATTGGATTTGTAACTACTTTAACAACTGGCGCTGCCATTATTGGTGTGGACCAAAAGAAGGCTGTTGACCTTGCTGTTGAGCACATTGGCGGCAAGATGGGAGCTCTAGATGTTAATATAATATATGAAGACGATGAATTTAATCCTCAAAAGGGTAAACAGAAAACAGAAAAACTTATTAAATCTGGTGATGTTGATATAGTTGCAGGTTACATATGGTCTCACGTCCTGTTAGCTTCCGCCCCAGTAGTGCTTAATGCAAATAAAATTTTAATTAGCGCTAATGCCGGTCCCTCACCTTTAGCAGGAAAAAACTGTCATAAGAATTTCTTTAATATTTCTTGGCAGAATGATCAAACTCCGATGGCATTAGGAGAAGTACTTAATCAGAGAGCAATAAAGTCACTTTATGTACTAGCTCCTAACTATGCTGCAGGAAAGGATATGGTTGCAGGAGTTGAACGAACTTTCAAAGGCAAAGTGGTTGGGAAGGATATGACAACGTGGCCTACACAGATAGACTGGTCCGCTGAGTTTACAAAAGTTAAAGCTGCTAAACCAGATGCAGTGTTTACTTTTTATCCTGGAAAACATGGGGCAGCCTTTTTAAAGCAGTATGCACAAGCCGGACTGTCTAGCACTCCTCTCTATTCAGTTTATACTCTAGATTCTCTTAGCCTACCGAGACTACAGCAGGCTAAAATGACAGGGGTTTTAGGAACAACAATGACTCAATTTTGGTCTCCTGATATGGATAATCCTCAAAACAAGCGTTTTGTTGCTGATTTTAAAAAGAAGCATGGTAGTTATCCGTCATTTTATGCCGCACAAGCATATGATTCTATCTTTCTTATTAAGTCAGCCGTAGAAGCGACTGGCGGAAAGGTAGGCGATGTAGACGCTATGCGTGCAGCTCTTGAGAAAGCAGATTTTGCATCAGTAAGAGGGAAGGTTCGATTTGGTAATAACCATTTCCCAATTCAGAACTTCTATAGCCGGGAAGTAGTTGTTGATAGTAATGGTAAATGGACTACAAAGATTACCGGTGTAGCATTAAAAGATCATCAAGACGTTTATGCTAAAGACTGTAATCTATAATTTTAGATAAAGATTTTGTTCTAAGGCGGGGGCTATAGGCCCCCGTCTCTGTATAAAATTCCTTGGAAGAGACCATGGATATAAATATTTTTGTTGAACAACTTTTAAATGGATTTCAGCTTGGAATGCTGCTTTTTTTATTTGCAGCAGGATTGACTTTAGTTTTTGGTATAATGGACCTTGTAAATCTAGCGCATGGATCGATTTATATGGTCGGTGCCTTTACAGCTGCCACACTTACTTTGTGGTTAGACTCGTTTATTTTAGGAATAATTTTTGCTTTGCCATTAACCTTGCTGTTTGGCATGGTGTTGGAGTTTATTGCTCTAAGGACTATTTATGCTCGAGACCATATGGACCAAGTATTAGCTACCTTTGGGCTAATACTTTTTCTGAACGAGCTTGTAAGAATAATTTGGGGTCCTGCGGGCTTAGCGATACCTTTACCCATATTGCTTGATGGGAGTATTAACCTACCTCTAGGAATTGTTTATCCTACATATAGATTGTTCATAATTCTAATTGGTGTGTTAGTTGCAATAGGGTTGTATTGGTTGGTTGCAAAGACACGATTAGGGATGCTGATAAGGGCAGGCGCGTCTAATCGGGTTATGGCAAGCGCCTTGGGTGTTAACATTCGACTACTTTTTACTGCAGTTTTTGGGCTAGGAGCTATGCTTGCTGGATTGGCAGGGATGCTTATTGCTCCTATTAATCAAGCTCAAATAGGTATGGGGGAGGAGATATTAATTTTAGCATTTGTAGTGATCGTGATTGGAGGAATATGATCTATACGTGGTGCATTTATTGCTTCTATCCTGGCCGGCGTAATTGACACAATGGGAAGGGCTTTTCTAGATGTCCTGTTATTAGCTCTACTTCCGTCTAATGCTGCCGAAGCAGCTGGGCCAGCTCTATCTTCCATGCTTATCTATTTGTTAATGGCGGCTGTATTAGTTTTTCGTCCACAAGGCCTCTTTCCTCCTCGAGGAGGATGATAAAATAATGCTGAGACTAATGGAAAAAGCTACTCCTTCTAGTACTGTAATTCTACTATTACTTTTTGCTCTTATGCCTTTCTTAGCACCAATTTTAGGTGAGGCATTTTATGTAGATGTTTTTGCGCGTATAATGATCTGGTCAATTGCAGCGGTTGGCCTTAATTTGATACTTGGCTACGGTGGCATGGTGAGCTTTGGGCATGCTGCCTATATTGGCATAGGTGGCTATACGATAGCTATATTTAGTTTCCATGAGATAAATAATGGTTTTATTCAGTGGCCTGTGGCTTTAGCAATTAGTGGAGCTGTCGCTTTACTGTTTGGCGCTCTATCACTCCGTACGAAGGGCGTATATTTTATTATGATTACATTAGCTTTTGCCCAGATGATTTATTTCTTAGGCGTAAGCGCGGATAAATATGGTAGTAATGACGGACTAAATGTATGGCACCGTAGCCATTTTAAGTTAGGAAATGTCAATTTTAAAATTGATGATAATATTACGTTTTATTACGTAATTTTCTTTTTACTCCTACTTGTAATTTATTTTACTCGGCGTTTAGTAAATTCTCGCTTTGGAATGGTTTTAAAGGGGTCTCGATCCAATGAGGTGCGCTTAAACACAGTAGGTATCAGAACATATTCTTATCGTCTGACAGCGTTTGTAATTTCCGGGGTTATATGCGGTTTGGCAGGTGTTTTACAGGCTAATTTTGAGAAATTTGTGAGTCCGGACATGATGGATTGGCCGCGCTCCGGTGAGCTAATGTTTATGGTGATAATGGGCGGATTAGGCACTGTATTTGGACCAGTAATGGGAGCGACAGCTTATCTTGTTCTATCTGAGATTCTATCAAGTTTTACAATACACTGGCATCTAATTTTTGGCCCTCTATTAATAATACTGGTGTTATATGGTCGAGGAGGGCTATCGGGCCTTTTCGGGAAAAGTAATGATTAAACCTTTATTAAAAACACAAAATATTTGTAAGGCATTTGGAGGAATAATTGCTAGTGATAATTTATCTTTAGAGGTAATGACAGGTCAAATCCATGCTATTATCGGCCCAAATGGTGCGGGTAAGACCACACTTATTAATATTTTGTCTGGACAACTTTTACCTGATTCCGGAGAAATAATGTTTGATGACAAAATTATTACTCGTCTTCGGCCATCAAAACGCGCAAACCTTGGATTAGCTCGTTCATTTCAAATTACAAGTATTTTCCCTGATTTTTCGACTCTAGATAACGTTGTTTTTTCTATTCTAGCTCGGAGTGCTCATAATTTTCGATTTTGGCGACCGACTAATAATGATGACCGGCTACGTATACCCGCACTTGAAATTCTAGATAGAATTGGTTTAGGTGCTCGCGCAGAGGTAATTGCTGGTAATCTAGCCCACGGTGAAAAACGACAGTTAGAAATTGCAATGGCCCTTGCGACGCAACCTAAAATGTTACTTTTGGATGAACCAATGGCCGGCATGGGAGCTGAGGAAAGTCAAACTATGATATCCTTACTTAATGAACTAAAGTCCGACTTTACTATGCTCCTTATTGAACATGATATGGATGCTGTTTTTGCGTTAGCAGATCAAATTACAGTACTAGTGTATGGCAGAGATATTGCGTCTGGTGTCCCTTCAGACATACGAGCTAATGAGGAAGTTCGAGCGGCGTATTTGGGTCATCACGAAGAGATCACATAATGCTGTCCATACAATCAGTAGAAGCAGCTTACGGTGATAGCCAAGTGCTGTATGGAATGACTTTAGAAATTTCCGCTGGAGAATTTGTAACTCTTTTAGGTCGAAATGGAATGGGTAAGACAACTACCGTAAGGACAATTATGGGTATCTTATCCATAGTGGCGGGTAATATTAAATTTGAAGAAAAAATTATAAGTAATTTACCATCATTTAGGGTTGCAAAATATGGAATTGGATTAGTACCTGAAGGTAGACAAATATTTCCTAACTTAACAGTACGAGAAAATTTGGTTGCTACCGCTGTACCTGCAAACAATAAAGGTGATGGGTGGTCAATGGAGCGCGTTATTGATTTATTTCCGGTTCTGAAAGATCGTTTAGGTAGTATGGGAAATCAGTTATCAGGCGGTGAACAGCAAATGTTAGCTATAGGGCGAGCGCTAATGACTAATCCTAAACTTTTAATTCTTGATGAAGCAACAGAGGGACTAGCCCCAATGGTTAGGCAAGAAATTTGGAAATGTTTGCAGAGGCTAAAAAAAGAATCATTAGCACTTTTGGTAATAGATAAGAATGTAGATATTTTATCACAAATAGCTGATCGCCATTACATTATTGAGAAGGGTAGAGTTGTTTGGCAAGGAACCTCTATGGAACTGCGTGCTAATGAACAATTAAAACAAAACTATTTGGGTGTCTAATCCATTACGAATAAATTTATGTTCTTTGCAGTATCTAATCTCTCAGTTTAAATCTTTGTATTTTTCCTGTAGAGGTTTTAGGAAGCTCTTCAACAAAGTTAAACCAACGCGGATATTTATAAGGGGCTAGATTATTTTTGCAATACTCACGTAGTTCTTCGGCTAATAATTTAGAGTAACTATTTGGGTCTTTCAGAACAATGTATGCTTCTGGCTTGATCAAGCGATCTTTATCGTGTTTTCCAACAATTGCTGCCTCAAGAACTTTTTCATGCGATATTAATTGGGCTTCAATCTCGACTGGTGATACCCAGATTCCACCAACTTTTAACATATCATCACTTCGCCCATAACAGACAAAGAAACCATCTTCATCAATAGAATATGAATCACCAGTACGCATCCATCCGTCAATTAAGGACTCTGAAGAACGATCAGGCAGATTCCAATAGCGTGATATAATAGATTCTCCTTTAATCATTAGTTCACCAATTTCATTAACCGCCAGTGAATTATTAGATTTATCTACAATTTTTGCTTGGTATCCGGGCACTAATTTGCCACTAGTGCCGGGTTTTACTTCATCGAGGTGATTGCTAATGAAAATATGGAGGGTTTCTGTGGTGCCAATACCATCCAAGATTGTTAGTCCTGTCCTTTCTTTCCATCTTTTAAAAATTATTTCAGGCAGGGGTTCTCCAGCAGAAACGCACAGTCTTAAAGATGGAAATATTTTTATATCTTTATTCAAGGACTGTAATTGAGCGCCGTAAAGGGTCGGAACGCCATAAAAAATAGAGGGCTTAAAAGTTTCTATTGTTTCATGAACTATCTCTGGTGTTGGACGACCGCTGTGTAAAATTGCTTGACCTCCTGTCCATAGTGGAAATGACATAGCGTTTCCTAATCCATATGCAAAAAATAATTTTGCAGCTGAATAGTGCACATCTTTATCGGTTATACCGAGTGTTTCTACCCCGTAGTATTGGCTAGTAATGACCATATCTTTATGCGCGTGAACAGCTCCCTTGGGCGTTCCAGTTGAGCCTGAAGTGTATAGCCAAAAGCAATCATCTTCAGCTGTTGATGGATGAGCCACTAAATCACCACTTGATGAAGCCATGAAAGAGACTAAGCTACCTTTTTCACCTTCCGTGCAAATATGAAATTCTGGACTAGTTTTTGTGGCTATAAATGCATTTTCGAATTCATCAGCATACTCGGGAGAGTATATTGCTACTGAACAGTCAGAATCCTCAATAATGAAAGTATAATCTTTTGTTCGGAGCAGTGTGCTGATAGGTACTGGAATGAAGCCAGCTTTTATTGCTCCCCAGAAGACGTAGAAAAATTCTGGGCTATCCTTAATTACGATTAGAACGCGGTCGCCCTTTTCTATATTAAGGTTTTTGAGGGCATTTCCCGCTCGATTTACATTTTCAAATAATTCTCCATATGTAATATCGCTTTCTAGATTGCGGATGGCGACCTTATCTGCTCGTCCTTCCTCTATATGAATATCAATAAAGGGTACAGATACGTTAAAGATTGGAGAGAAAGTTAACTCTGTTGGGGCTACAGAGCTGTCAATTAAAAGTGTATTATCTTCCATTGGTATTATTAATGAAACATTACGTATTCATAGTCTATGTCTAAGCCATGTATACCGCGTTTGGGGGGAGCTATCCAGCTAGCCATTTTTCCTGGTTCTATAACTGGCACCATCAGCGACCTTACGAATGCGTAATCATCTTCGGAGGGTAGCCATTCATGACGATGTTCTTGCCACTCACTCTGAGATAAAATAGTACCATCGGGCGAACAGTTTATATCTTTAAACACCCCAATGTTTCTATTAAAAGCTGCGTCGGGAAGTTTAAGTTCTGTATTTATAGCGTAATTTCTAATGATTTTATTAAAACGGCTTATTCCGCGTTGACTATCTTTGGCATAATCTTCTCTCAGTTTATAATTTATTGCGGTAAGTAGTGCTGATTCTTCAGTAGAAATTTTATTATCTTCAACTTTAGGGACCAAAGTTTGGGAATTAGTTAAAATATGGTCATCATTAATTTTAGCTTCTTGGTATCGCCCTTTTAGACCCATAGAGTAATAGTTCGCAGCATTTGTAGACTTCTCAGATCCAAACAAGTCTAAGCAAATGGAATAATGAAAATTTATCCATTTTTGAATAGTCAGTAGATCAATTCCACCAAATGGGCGTACGTCATCACTGTCGTGCTTTTGCATGAGTTCACAAGTTCTTTGAATGATACGCATTATACCAGTTTCGCCAACGAACATATGGTGAGCTTCTTCAGTCAACATGAATCGACAAGTCCTGGATAAGGGATCAAAGCCTGACTCTGATAGGGCTGCTAGTTGAAACTTGCCATCTCTATCCTGAAAATAAGTGAACATAAAAAACGATAGCCAATCATCGGTGGTCTCGTTAAATGCCTCAAGTATGCGGGGTTTATCTGGGTCGCCGGCATGGCGATCGAGCATTTCATCCGCTTCTTCACGTCCATCTCGTCCAAAATGCGCATGTAAAAGGTATACCATTGCCCATAGATGTCGCCCTTCTTCGACGTTTACCTGAAACAAGTTTCTAAGATCGTACAGAGATGGACAAGTTTTCCCCAGATGACGTTGCTGCTCCACTGAAGCTGGTTCAGTGTCTCCTTGTGTTACAATTAGTCGGCGTAATTCCGTTCTGTATTCACCAGGTACTTCAGACCATGCCTCTTCTCCTTTATGGTATCCGAAGCCTATTTTACGATTTGGTTCTGGGGGGCTTAGAAAAATTCCCCAGCGGTAATCAGGCATATGCACATGACCATAATTAGCCCATCCATTTGATTCTACGCTGATAGCTGTCCGCAAATAAACCTGGAATGTTTCTGTATCAATAGGTCCAAGTTCGTTCCACCAATTTAGGTAAGCTGGTTGCCATCTTTCGAGAGCACGCAAAAGTCGTCGATCATCAGAAAGGCCAACATTATTTGGTATTAAATCATTATAATTTATTTTCATATTCTAAATTCGCTCTCGTTCGAATTTGGGTTTCTTTCCGCTACCATATAGTTGTAACGAATTTCCCGCGTTTTTTCGCAAAAAGACCCAGTTCTGCCAAGCAGATAAACGGGAAAATATTTTACTTTCCATGGTTTCTGGACCACCAAAACGCAGATTGGCTTCCATAGCAGTTAGAGCATCCGGAGAAAAACTAGCGCGCGCTTCAATAGCTACTCTAACTTCATCTTCCCAGTCTATATCATCAGGAATAAATGTTACTATTCCCAAATTCTCTGCTTCAGTTGCTGTTAAATCTTCACCAATCTTATCCCTAATTTTAGATATGTCTTTATTATCACAGAGGAATCTACTCTCTATACGTGACAGTCCGTTGCACATAATTAACGGGCCAAAATTCATATTGGTTAGACGAACTGTTGCTGGTTCAATATCTGAGTCCAATATTGTGCCATCAAGCATGTATGAAATATCAGCACTTAGCGCTAATTCCATTAAGGTTCCAGTGAAGCAGGAGCCAGGTGTTATAAGAGCAATTATGCTACGAGAAGAAACATCAAGTCGCTTAAAAGTACGTTTTAGGTAAAGGGTTATTTCACGTATAAGCCAATGATCAGAATTATCATACATTGCTTGATCGGCCGCTGCTATATTTTGGCTCGCACCTGAAGTTTTTAGTATCCATGTACCTAACTCGGGCTCATTAAACCTTAAATGAAGAATTGCGTCTTCTAATTCACGCGCCATAGCTACTGGCCAAAAGTCACAACCTTGAGCATGGATTATTTCAATATTTTTTGGAGGAACCTCTATTGGCGCAATTATCATTATTGTCGCTGACCTAAGCTCGCGATCATAATCTACTGTTACATGTTTATATCTAATTGAATTTCGACTAATTTTGCGTTCTAAATCTTTAAACAAAATGCCTTCACTGTCTGAAGGACGGTCGCTTAATTTCGCGAGAGATTCTGCTTTTTTAAATGCAGCATTCTCAAGATTTGAACGCGACGCCAGCTCATCTACAAGCCCCCACTCTAAAGCCCTTTTTCCTCTTAATCCCTCTCCAGTAGTACAGAAAAAATCTGCTCTATCTCTGCGCACACGCCGTTTTTCAACAACTCTAGTTAAACCTCCAGTTCCGGGTAATACTGCTAGCATAGGTACCTCGGGTAATGAAACAGATGTAGCTCCGTCATCAACTAGGATTATATGACTTGTAGCCAATGCTAATTCATAGCCGCCACCGGCAGCATTTCCATTTATCATGCATAAATACCTTTGGCCCGAATAATCACTGGCATCCTCAATAGAGTTTCGCGTTTCATTTGTAAATTTACAAAAATTTACTTTATCGGCGTGTGAGGATTGTCCGAGCATTTTTATATTAGCGCCTGCGCTAAAGATACGTTCTTGGCCAGAGGTAATTATTACTGCCCCTACTTCAGGATGTTCAAACCTAAGACGTTGGATTGCATCATTAAGTTCAATATCAACACCTAAGTCATACGAATTTAGTTTCAATTCGTATCCCTCTGATATAACTGCATCTTCCTTAATATTTAATGCTAAGCTTGCAACTCGACCATTAAAACTAATTTTCCAATGCTTATAGTGGTCAGGACTGGTTAAAAAATCTATCATAATACTTCTTATTCTGGTTACGCTTAACTAAGGAGTTTAGATCACTCGAACATCATAATACAGTGTGCTTAAAATAATTATGGATAATTGGTCTAGGACTTTAGATGGACGTATCAAAATGAATTACTCAAAAACTTATAAAAATATTGATATTGCAGGCCATCAACTAGAATACTATTGGACTAGATCTCGAAATATCAATGATACTGAGCTAATTTTTTTACACGATGGACTAGGTTCGGCTGAGTTATGGCGGGATTTCCCAGAAAAAAAATCAGATATGTGTGGATTACCGTCCTTAGTTTATTCGCGATATGGGTATGGTAATTCTGAAAAACTGTCTAGGCCACGTAAAATAGATTATATGCATTTTGAAGCTCTTGAAGTCTTACCAACTTTGAGGAAAGAACTAAACATTAAAAAACCTATACTGATCGGCCATAGTGATGGCGCTTCTATCGCACTAATTCATGCGGGTGCTAATCAATGGCCAGTAAAAGCAATGGTTATAGAGGCTCCGCATGTTTTTGTGGAAAATAGAAGTATAGCTGGTATTGAAAGGGTAAGGGAAGATTACATCCAAAAGAACTTGCGTGCTAAACTATTAAAATACCATCGCGACCCTGATTCTTGTTTTTATGGTTGGAATGACATATGGCTCGATCCTAAATTTAGATCTTGGAATATAGAAAATTATTTACGCCAGATAGGATGTCCAACCCTTGTGATTCAGGGCGATATTGATGAATTTGGTACCACGGCACAGGTTGATGCAATTAGGAGGCAGCTAGGGGGGGTGGTTAAAACTAAAATTTTCAGTTCTTGTGGTCATTCTCCCCATAAGGACCATCCTCAAAAAACACTTAATATAATTTGTAAATTTCTGAATAAATATTTAGATGTTTATAAATTGTGAGTTTAATTATAACTTTTTGACAAAGATCACTTGGATGGGACTATGAATAAAATATATGACTTAGTTATAAAAGGCGGAACTGTATGGACTACTAGCGGTCCAAGTGAGACAGACGTTGCTGTTAAAAATGGTATTATTTCTGAAATTGGTAGTATTAATTCTAATGTTGCTGATGAGGTTTTCGATGCCACGGGCCTGGTGGTCTTACCAGGCGTTGTAGATACACAGGTTCATTTTCGTGAACCGGGAAATGAGCAAAAAGAAAACCTTGAGAGCGGCACTCGTGCTGCTGTCTTAGGCGGAGTAACCGCTGTTTTTGAGATGCCAAATACAAATCCATCAACGACTAATAAACTTGCTTTAGAGGATAAGCTATCCCGTGCCAGGGGGCGTGCTTGGACTGAACATGCTTTTTTTGTTGGGGCATCTGCAGAAAATGCAGATACACTAGCAGACTTAGAAAGATTGCCTGGGTGCTGTGGGGTAAAAATGTTTATGGGTAGCTCTACGGGAGATTTATTAGTTCCAGATGATGAAAATATTCGCAGAGTTTTATCTAATGGGTCAAGAAGAGTAGCCGTTCATTCAGAGGATGAAAAACGTTTAATAGACCGTAAAGAATATAGAGTTGATGGTGACCCTTCTTCCCATCCTTTATGGAGAGACGAAGAAACAGCAATTAATGCCACTCGTCGACTGATTAAATTGGCTAGAGAGACTGGGCGCAGGATTCATGTTTTGCATGTTACCACTGCTGAAGAGGTTAAAATGCTTGCCGATGCAAAAGATATTGCCACTTGTGAGATAACACCTCAGCATCTTACTTTGTTTTCTCCTGATTGCTATGATCGTCTGGGTACATATGCGCAAATGAATCCTCCTATTAGAGATCAATATCACAATACTGCTCTATGGTCTGGAGTTAATGGTGGTGTATTTGATGTCGTTGGTTCTGATCACGCTCCGCATACTGCTGAAGAAAAATCAATGAGCTATCCTTCTTCGCCTTCTGGTATGCCGGGTGTTCAAACGCAGCTACCCCTGCTCCTAAATCACGTAAATTCTCAACGAATGACTTTAGCACGTTTAGTGGATTTAGTATGCTCTGGACCGGCACGAATATTTGGGATAGCAGGTAAGGGTAGAATAGCCCTTGGCTTTGACGGTGATTTTACCATGGTAGATATGAAAGCTAAGCGTCAAATTAAAGCTGACTGGTTGGTTTCAAAGTGTGGATGGTCACCTTTTGAAGGAATGGATATAATTGGTTGGCCTATGGGCACAATTATTCGTGGTAATGTAGTAATGCGAGATGGAGAAATAGCTGCAGAGCCTATTGGTAAACCTGTTAAATTCCAAGATACATTATAAGAATAGGGTTTTATTCGTTCCCCTCTATTATTCCTGTAAAGGCCGCTAAAGTTTAGTTGGGTTAGGTGCATCCCCATAAACTTCTTTAGGGTCAAAAACTTTTTCTGTCTCTTCATAGTTTAGTTTTTTAGCGTTATTTGAATTGTCTCCAATAGGCACTGAACGAAAAAAGCATGAGCGATAGCCTACATGGCAACTTGCTCCGCCGTTTACTTCCGCTCTAAGCCAGACCGCATCCTGATCGTCATCGATACGTATCTCAATTATTTTCTGAATAAGACCACTTGTGGCGCCTTTATGCCAAAGGGATTGCCTACTACGACTCCAATAGTATGCTTCACCTGTAAGAATTGTTTTTTCTAGTGCTTCAGTATTCATATAGCCATGCATCAACACTTCTCCGCTTATGGCATCCGTAGTTACTACAGGTATAAGCCCATCTTCATTGAACTTAGGTGCAAGCTCGTTACCCTCTTCCACCTGTTCTATAGATATTCTGGGGGAGAAAAGCTTAGATATTTCTTTTGTCATATCGATTAGTCCTTTCAGATGTGTTTAGTATACATATCTGTGGTGCTAGTTGTGGCGTGCTATACTGGTTCTGAATCACAAGATGTCAAGTCGCTCATTATTTAAAGGAGATAATTTAGTGACAAATAACAATAAAAGCCATGAGATTGAGGCTATTCCAGTTACATTACTAACTGGATTCTTAGGTAGTGGAAAAACCACAGTACTAAATTATCTATTGCAGCAAGCTGGTATGAGTAATAGTGCCGTAATAGTAAATGAGTTTGGTGAAATAGGACTGGACCATGAGTTGGTGGTTGGTGGCAAAGAAGATATGGTTTTGTTGAATAATGGATGTTTATGCTGCACTGTTCGCGGTGATTTAGTTAACACTTTGCGGGATTTAATGATGGTTCGCATGCGTGGTGATGTTCCTCCTTTTGATAGAGTGTTGATTGAAACAACAGGACTTGCTGATCCAGCTCCAATTCTTCATACTTTGATGGGAGATGATCTAACAATAAGATATTTTCGTTTGGATGGAGTAGTAACAAGTGTTGATGCTGTAAATGGCATGTCCACATTAGATGCCCAATTTGAATCTATAAAGCAGGTCGCGGTCGCGGATAGATTATTGATAACTAAAACTGATCTAATAGATTCAACTTCCCTTAAATCTCTTTATGAAAGACTTAAACAAATAAACCCTGCCGCACGCAAGTTGAAGGTGGTGAACGGAGTCGTGGAACCGAAAGAATTATTTGGAATAGGTTTATATAACCCAGAAGAAGCAAAACCTGACGTTATTAAATGGCTTAAAGAAGAAGCATATAATGAAATACAAGGACATTCCCACGGCCACGATGTTAATCGTCACGACGATAAAATCAGGGCATTTTGCGTGACTTTTGATGAGCCAATAAGACTAGATGCAGTAGAACAATGGTTTGATTTAATTATGTTACTAAAAGGACCAGATTTGCTAAGAGTAAAAGGTATAATTAATGTAGATGAATTAAGTGGTCCAGTTGTAATACACGGAGTTCAGCATGTGTTTCATCCTCCAGTTGAACTAGAATCGTGGGACAACATAGATAAACGTACGCGTATAGTTTTCATCACTCGTGATGTTGAGCAAAAAATATTAGAAGACACACTTAAGAACTTTGCAGGCCGGCCAACTAATTTATTGTCAGCCAATAATTAACCTCTAAAGCATGCGCCATAACATATGGTGATGGAGCATATTTAATATAAATATAGCATTTGTTAATACTAAAACATATAGGCGCATAATTTATGAATAATACTATTTTAGTAGAACGACATAATAATATAGCATTTATTACCTTAAATCGGCCAGAAAAACGCAACGCTTTACGACAGATTGATTGGATATTGCTGGCCAACACAATTGATAAGGTTTCCCACGAAGAGGAGCTGCGCTGCTTAGTAATCAGAGGAGCTGGAGATGCTGCTTTCTGTGCTGGTGCAGATATCAGTGGATTTGAAGAAGAGCGCTCTAGCCGAGAGAAAGTTAAAGTGTATGAAGAGGCTACAGGAAAAGCATTTTCTGCAGCTTATGAGTGCCGGCTTCCGGTGATAGCTATGATAAACGGTTTTTGTTTGGGAGGAGGTTTAGAATTAGCTTTGGCTTGTGACCTGCGTATTTCCAGTCCTTCAGGAAGATTTGGTATTCCGGCTAAAAATGTTGGCCTTTTTCTTTCTTATGGTTTACTTGAACTTTTGGTTGATGCAGTTGGTAAACCGACAGCATTTGAAATTCTTCTAGAGGGTCGGATTCATTCAGCAGAAGAAGCTAAATGTAATAAATTAATAACGCGTATTGCAGATCAGGATAAATTATTAGAAGAAGTTATGACTTCAGCGAAACGGATCGCAGCAGGCGCTCCGCTTGCTGCCCGTTGGCATCGCAGGGCTATTCGTCGACTAGTCCAGCGAAGCTCATACACGTCTGATGAGTTAGAGGCACAATATGATTATGCTGACAGTGATGACTATAAAGAGGGATATCAAGCTTTTCTTAACGGAAAGAAGCCTGTATTTACAGGCCAATAACCCTAACTTAGGGTTTTATCTTTATGAAAAATTTAAATAAAAATACTAGTCAGAAAGAACTAAAATTTTATTGGTTGGTATGTAGAGTCTTTTTGCCTTTTGCTCTGGGTTATTTTTTATCCTATTTATATCGTACTGTTAATGCGGTTATAGGGCCTAATTTAGTTGAAGAAGTCGCTCTGACTGCTGGGGGCTTGGGTCTATTAACGAGTGCTTATTTTATATCATTCGCAGCAGCTCAACTCCCATTAGGTTTTTTTCTAGATAGTCATGGACCGCGCCGAACTGTTGCTAGTTTATTGATAGTTGCCGCAATAGGAGCTCTGGTCTTTAGTTTTGGAAATGGATTATGGGACTTAGCGTTAGGNCGTGCGTTGATAGGTCTAGGCGTTGCCGCATGTTTGATGGCTTCTTTTAAAGCAATGGGTGAATGGTTTCCTCGCGAAAAATTACCGATGGCAAACGGTTTTATAATGGCTAGTGGAGGATTGGGGGCTATAACTGCTACGGCACCTACGCAATATCTAGTAATGAATATGGGATGGCGCTATGGGTTCGTAGTGTTAGCTATATCTACTCTGGTGGTTGCGTTAATCATTTGGTTTTTTGTACCAGAACGTGAACGTGAGAGGGGGGTAGGTAGTCTATCCGATCAAATTAGTGATTTAAAAAAGATATANGGAAAAAAAGTTTTTTGGCAGCTTGCTCCAATAACTGCTTTATCTCAAGGAACGTTTCTGGCAATCCAGACATTATGGGCGGGACCCTGGTTAAGAGATGTTGCAAAACTCGAAGCTGTTTCTATTAGTTTTACATTACTTTTTGGCGCTATTGGTTTTGTTTGTGGCAATATTTTTATTGGTATAATTGCAGTCAGACTTGCTAAAAGAAATATTCCTCCAATTGTTGTGGTCGGGGTTGGAATGGCTTTTTTCATTTTAGTGCAGTTACTAGTNATTGGAGAATGGATTGCAGCACCAAGTCTGCTGTGGTTTGTATTTGGCATGTTGGGGTCCGTCGGTGTCCTAAGCTTTGCTGTTTTATCTCAATCATTTCAGGACCATCTAACCGGTCGAGCTAGCACAGGAATGAATTTGCTAATTTTTTTATCAGCTTTTGCAATACAATGGGGAATAGGGGAAATTATTAATCTTTGGTCCTTAGATCTAGGTGGAGGATATGCTGCTTCCGGATANCGAACAGCATTTGGTATCGCAGTAGCAATGCAGGTGTGTGCATTATGTTGGTTGGTTTATGATAGGCGTTTTCGAAACAAAATAAATATTGCTCATGATTGAGATGTTTTGTGATTAGTAAAACTTATCCCAGTGATGTCTTTGATCTGCATCCGATTCTTGAATCCGATACTATTGGAGTGGCTCAACTGGATTGTTGCAAAGTATTACTCATGAATGATTCTAATTACCCATGGTTAATATTAGTGCCTCAAAGGCCGGGATTAAGGGAGCTACATGATTTAAAACCCGAAGACCTGTATCTTACCACTTCTGAATTAGTAAAATGCAGCGAAGCTGTGGAAAATATTTTCTCACCCGATAAAATTAATATTGGATTACTTGGTAACCAAGTGCCACAGCTACATATACACGTGATTGCTAGATTTACAGTTGATCCGGCATGGCCAAAACCAGTTTGGGGGCAAGTCCCTGTTTTGCCATATATGACAAAAGATATTGATGAGAGGGTGGGTTTATTACGCGGAGCTCTATTGTCTTGATTGAGTTTATTTGAGTTTATTTAATTCAAATATAAACCAGGTAGTCATTGTAAGAAGAAGAACTGCTCCGACTTGATGGGTCGCTGCTAAGGGAGTTGGAACAGCTAATAACAATGTGGTTATTCCAAGAATTACCTGTAGAAAAATTATTATTAGCAGGCCATTTGCTACTTTCCTTGCCCGCTCCACTAAAACAACCCATCTACTTTGCCACCAAGTTATTAAGGCTATGAATAATGACAGAATAGCTAACGCACGGTGATTAAATTGTATGGTTGCGATATCTTCAAATGTGCTGGTAATCCAAGGGTGAGGTAGGTAGCCAGATGGTATTAATTGACCATTCATTAGAGGAAATGTGTTGTATGCAAAGCCTGCATCCGTTCCCGCAACAAAAGCACCAGACAGAATAGTAATCGCGACCATAAAGAAAGTTAGTCTTGCTAGATTAATTACCCCCTTTGTCTTTTGCCCTTGTCTTTCTTCAGAATTAGGAAAACGCAGCTGAAGGGCTGTCCAAAATAAGGCTATGTATAATGCTAAAGCTAAAGATAAGTGTGCGGCCAATCTGTATTGGCTTACTTCTGGTTCATTTACTAAACCGCTTTGAACCATATACCACCCTAAAAACCCCTGAGCTCCACCAAGAATAAATAAAAGAATTAATCGTGGTGCAAGTGATGGNTTAATTCTTCTTTTAAATAGAAACCATAGAAATGGTAGCAGAAAGGCTGCACCAATAAGTCTGCCCCAGAAACGATGGATAAATTCCCACCAAAATATTGACTTGAAGCCAGATAATGAAATACCAGAATTAACTTCTTGATACTCTGGGCTTGCCTTATATAAGTTGAATACCCGTAACCACTCATTTTCAGAGAATGGAGGAAAAAAACCCATCAATGGTCTCCATTCAACCATAGATAGTCCAGAACCTGTAAGTCTTGTAATACCTCCGATGGATACCATTACAAGCACCATTGCTGACATAATAAATAACCATAAAGCCATATCGTGATTATTATTAATTGTTTTCTGGCTTTGATGAGATTGATATGCGGTTTGGTTCAATATTGAGCTACCTCCGTGTTCACGAGACAATTTGGTTAGGGATTACGTAGTTTTCAAGCTGCCGCGCCTATCGGTCGCAGTTATTTTTTACTAGGAGCTGTTAGCTCTGCGTCCCAAGGTCGCACAAAAATATCGATCAAATAGTGGCCCAGACAGAAACCATGTAGTATATCATATTTAAATGAACTAACTGTATTCATTACAAATATGGTGGGTGCTGTTTTTGGTATGAAAAAAACTAGGATAATTTGGTCTTTAAAATATACATAAAAGGCTGGGATCTAAGATCCGTAAGTCCTCATAGTTAAGGAAAACGATTGAATGTGGGTAGCAATCATAGTGGCTCTTGTAGCCATCGGCTCGTTAGTGTTTCANCTATATACACCGTGGTGGTCGACAGAAATTGCCTCTAACTGGGGGTTGATGGATATGACCATCGATATAACGTTTTGGATTACAGGCATTGCTTATATCATCATTTTGATGTTTANGGCGGGTTGTATTTACATNTTTCACTCCAAAGCTAAGAACAGAGAGAANTCAGCAAATACGAACCATAAAGCTGACTATAATCCTGAGAGTAAAAAGCTAGAGGTATGGCTTACAGTTATTACAGCCGTGGGAGTCGCTGGCCTTTTGGCTCCGGGACTGTATGTATGGAATGATTATGTTNCGGTGCCTGAGGACGCTGTGGAAATAGAGGTTATGGGTAAACAATGGGAATGGGGCGTTCGTTATCCGGGCGCTGATGGAAAGCTTGGGTTGTCGGACGCGAGGCTTATAAATGATGATAACCCATTTGGTTTACACCTTGACGATCCGAATGCCCAAGACGATATACTAGTGACAGATGGTTATGATATGCATCTCCCACTTGGCCAACCAGTCAATCTATTATTTCGGTCCTTGGACGTGCTCCATAACTTCTACGTTCCGCAATTCAGGGCTAAAATGGATATGGTTCCTGGTGTAGTTACTTACTACTGGATGACGCCAACAAGGGAAGGGGAGTTTGATATTCTGTGTGCTGAGCTATGTGGTAACAGCCACTATGCTATGAGGGGGCTAGTAACAGTAGCAGGAAAAGATGACTATGACGCTTGGATGTCAGAACAAGAGACTTTTGCTCAGATGCGAGCGGGCATAAAAAATAAGGATGACTTAATTCCAAAAGTGGCGATGAATGCTAATGCGCTAGAAACAGACAAAAATACAATAGCGCGTTAATTCAAGGTATTAAAAGAAAGAATAATGAGGTTTAGTTGATGGTTGATATAACTCCGGAGAAGATTGAAAATGTAGGTCCGGCCGAAGTCCCTGAAGCCGATCTTTACCATGCGCATAGCTGGTGGACAAAATATGTATTTAGCCAAGATGCAAAAGTAATCGCAGTTCAGTATGGCGGTACCGCCGTTGCAATCGGACTGGTGGGTTTAGTGTTATCGTGGCTGATGCGCCTGCAACTTGGTTTTCCGGAAACATTTTCATTCATCAGTCCTGAAGCGTATCTGCAGTATGTNACCATGCACGGTATGATTATGGTTATTTATCTATTAACTGCACTGTTCTTAGGTGGATTTGGCAATTATCTAATACCATTGATGGTAGGNGCCAGGGACATGGTTTTCCCATATGTGAATATGCTTAGTTATTGGATTTATCTAGTAGCTGTNCTGGTTCTGTGTGCTAGCTTTTTCGTNACTGGCGGACCAACTGGAGCTGGTTGGACCCTTTACCCTCCGCAGGCAATCCTATCAGGAACCCCTGGTGGAACGGGTTGGGGTATAATCTTAATGCTAGTTTCTTTGTCTCTATTTATTGTTGGTTTTACAATGGGTGGGCTTAACTATGTAGTAACAATTCTTCAGGCTCGAACGCGNGGTATGACATTAATGCGCATGCCATTAACGATTTGGGGGATTTTTACGGCTACTGTTCTAGCATTATTGGCTTTTCCAGCATTATTTGTCAGCGCTATTATGATGACTTTGGATAGTGTTCTCGGAACCAGCTTTTTTATGCCGGCTATTGTTGAGTTTGGCGAGCAGCTTTCTTACGGAGGGGGCAGCCCAATTCTCTTTCAACACTTATTTTGGTTTTTTGGCCACCCTGAAGTTTATATTGTGGCCCTGCCAGCATTTGGTATCGTATCAGATTTACTTAGCATTCATGCCCGGAGACATATTTTTGGTTATCGTATGATGGTCTGGGCAATTGTTGGAATTGGAGCACTTAGTTTTGTTGTTTGGGCACACCATATGTATGTAAGTGGAATGAATCCCTATTTTGGATTTTTCTTCGCAACAACCACCTTAATCATTGCCGTTCCAACGGCTCTTAAAGTGTATAACTGGACTTTAACATTATGGCGCGGAGATATTCATCTTACTATCCCTATGTTATTTGCAATTGCTTTTATTATTACTTTTGTAAATGGAGGAATTACGGGTTTATTTTTAGGGAATGTGGTTGTTGATGTGCCACTCTCCGATACCATGTTCGTGGTAGCCCATTTCCATATGGTTATGGGTGTCGCACCGATATTAGTAGTATTTGGAGCAATTTATCACTGGTTTCCTCTTATGTCAGGCAGAATGCTTAATGATGCAATGGGTAGATTTCACTTTTGGGTTACATTTGTAGGGGCGTATCTAATTTATTTCCCAATGCACTATCTTGGCTTCGTTGGTGTNCCTCGACGTTATTGGTCAGTGGATGATACCAGCTTCATCCCAGATTCTGCTGCAGACCTTAATGCTTTTATTACTGTAGCGGCTCTAATAGTTGGGTTTGCCCAGNTTGTCTTTATTTACAATATAATTGTAAGCGTCTTTAAAGGAAAACCAGCTGANCGGAATCCTTGGAAAGCGACCTCATTAGAATGGCAGACGGAAACAGTACCTCCCGGTCATGGAAACTTTTCTAAAGAATTGCCGGTTGTTTATCGCTGGGCCTATTCATTTAGTGTTCCTGGAACTAAAGATGACTATGTTCCGCAAAACATTCATCCCGACGATGTAAAGCTTGCATCTTCTGAAAGTAATGCCTAGTGGAGTTTTTTAGTGACATACGGACCAAACCTTGGCTAGAATCCCAGGTTGAGATTGATAATGCTCATACTGGAGGATCTATAGGGCTACCTAAGGAGAAATTGGCACTACGCGTATTTGTCGGAGTGGTAGGTGTGGTGTTTTCTCTCTCAGTAGTGGCTTACGCTGACAGGATGGCATTGGCTGATTGGAAGCCGGTTCCCGAACCATTACTTATGTGGATAAATTTAATGGTTTTACTTGGTAGCAGCTTAGCTATGCATTGGGCTGTTATTAATNCCCGCCGTGATAAAATGGCAAATGTAGAAGTTGGCTTATTAGTGGGAGGAGCGCTTGCACTAGCTTTTTTGGCTGGTCAGTTATTAGTTGTTAGACAGCTTGATGCACTTGGTTATTTTGCTCCTACTAACCCGGCGCTGGCTTTTTTATATATGTTGAGTGCGTTACATGCTATTCATCTTATTGGTGGACTCTATGTCTGGGGGCGTACTGTTTTAAGAATATGGCGCGGTTTTGAAGATCAAAAAATATATTATAGCGTTGAGTTATGCGCCTTTTATTGGCATTTTTTATTAGCTCTTTGGGTATTTTTATTCGTTTGGTTTGTGATTACGTAAAGAAGGATATGGGCATATGGCCGAAACAAATGTAGAGCATTCAGCAGCGTCAATTGATCGACCGGATGGTATGCAGGGCGTGATAGCAGACTGGGCGTCTGATCAAAGAGCCTTCAAGGGCGTTCCTTGGGGTAAAGCCATGATGTGGATCTTCCTCCTAAGTGATACGTTTATATTTAGTACGTTCTTAATTTCTTATATGACAGTCCGTATGTCTACGGCGGTTCCTTGGCCGCCTTCAAGCGAACTCTTCGCGCTTCATATGTTTGGCGCTGATATACCTTTAATACTAATTGCCATAATGACGTTTATTCTCATAACAAGTAGCGGCACCATGGTATTGGCGGTTAACTATGGCTATAGGCTAGACCGAAAGAAAACAACCTTATTGCTCATTATAACAGCTATACTAGGCGCATCCTTCGTTGGTATGCAGGCGTTTGAGTGGACGAAGCTTATTCATGAAGGGGTAAGACCTTGGGGTAACCCCTTTGGTGCAGAACAATTTGGCGCATGTTTCTTTATGATTACGGGTTTTCACGGGTTACATGTTTCAATTGGTGTTATTTTTCTTTTAATTGTTGCTAGAAAAGTATGGCGGGGAGATTATGAGGCTAATACGGAGCGACGAGGTTTCTTTACTAGCCACAAAGGGTCCTACGATATAGTTGAAACAACTGGCCTTTACTGGCATTTCGTGGATCTTGTTTGGGTTTTCATTTTTGCATTCTTCTATCTCTGGTAAGGGTTTTTTCATGTCATCAACAACAGAAGGCCAACAACACCCTCTNGGTATTTATTTTAAAATATNGGGTTTGTTATTTGTACTTAGCGCATTTTCATACGCTGTAGATATATTAGAGTTTCAGGGCTATTTGCGTTGGTCTCTGATACTAATCTTTATGCTATTGAAAGCGGGATTAATAGTCGCAATTTTTATGCATATGGTTTGGGAAAGATTAGCTATAGTTTATGCTATTTTGTTGCCACCTCTTGCATTGATGGTTTTAATGGCTCTTATGGCTCTAGAAGCAGATTATACTCATCTTACGCGTTTACTATATTTTCTTGGAGGGATACCTCTGAAATAGTTTTATTAAGAACGTGAGTAATCAATAAATCTTGGCTAGAAATTTTATTGATTATCGAATACACCTCGATGAAAGCTTGCGAAGATCGGAAGAGAGCATATCCGAAGTTGTAGCGTTACACGCGCTTGTACCTAACAGCCTTGGTCTACCTTCAGCTGAATAAAGTAGAGCGGTCACACAATTTCGGCTAGAGAGTAGAATATATCTCACAAGTAAATCTATTACGTTTATAGATTGCGTATTGTTTTCAAATTTCTGTTTACTCAAGGACTTCTAAGGAGCATTCCACTTTTAAATTGAAAATTTTATATTTTTACTTGTTCGATTATTAATGCTGCAAACAGAGCAAACAGGTAAATTATAGAAAACCCAAATAGACGGCGAGCAGACTTATCGTTCTGACTTATTATAATTTTTATAGTTAGCCAAAAAAAGTAAGCGCCTAAAATGCCTGCAGTTATGCCATAAATTAGCCCAGCGGTTCCTAGTATTAAAGGAACGAAAGTAAGTGGTAGCAAAAGCACAGTATAAATTAAAATTTGACGCCTTGTCTCAGAGGCTCCGGAGACTACTGGTAACATGGGTACCCCTGCTTTGGCATAATCACCTTCGCGATATAGTGCCAGAGCCCAAAAATGTGGTGGTGTCCACATAAAAATAATGAGAAATAGAACGATAGAATCCCAGGTTATTGATCCTGTAACAGCTGCCCAACCAATCATAGGTGGAATTGCTCCTGCAGCCCCACCAATAACAATGTTATGCGGTGTTCGTCTTTTGAGCCAAATTGTATAGATAAAAATATAAAACCCTGCAGCAAATGCTAGCAAAGCAGCAGCAACCCAGTTTAAGAGATATCCCATAACAATAACGGGTAATATATTTAATAAAATACCGAATATAAGTGCTTTATTAGGTGAAATTTTACCTGCGGGAATAGGTCTATTCTTGGTCCGTTCCATCAAGGCATCAATGTCTCTTTCGTACCACATATTTATAGCACCTGCTGCACCGGCGCTTATGGCAATACAGATAACAGCCAATGCTGCTAGCGATGGACGTAATTCACCCGGCGCTACTATTAAACCAGCAAACCCTGTAAAGACTACCAGAGACATTACTCGAGGTTTGAGCAAGGCCAAATAGTTTAAAGCTATGTCGCTTATTCGCCCGACAAAATTTTGCGTCGCACTGGAGCTCTGAGCCACTATTTACTTCCTCCTCGCTTAAATTGTAGCGAGATGATAATTATCAATTAATAGTATCTACTTAGCAGTTCGTAGCCGTTCTAATAATAAAAGCTGTGCGGCTTTTTGACACGTCCTATATAGATATATGTTTTATGAAAATAAATACTACTTAAATTAATTATCTAGTTGTTTTAATTTGTTTTCAGGTGTTTATATTTAATGAAAGTAGATTATGAAACAATTTCTTTTATTATGATAATATCAATAATTGATAGATTGAATTCAATGTTAGCTTTTTATTTATNTAGAGTCTTAAGTGTTAATTAGCTCTGCCTCAGCCCATGCTATTCTTGGAGGAGANTCACCAGGGCATCATGGTCCATTCATCCTGCTGGGCATAGTAATAGCTGTTTTTCTNGTTCTTTATGCGGAGAAAAAGTGGAAACGTAGTAAGTTACGTTTAAAAAAATCTGCTGAGGACTTAGCTAAAGCCGAAGACGACGAAGTACAATAATATAAGCTGTTAGTTTTGTCAGTTACACTTCCCAGGTGTGTCCTCTGTGTAAGAGTTTGTCAAAATCACCCTTACCATTAGATTCTTTTATAGTTTTAATTTGGTCATGCACCGCACCATCGTAAGTTGGTGTAGGATCACAATATAGAACTCCAAGAGCAATTGGAAAATCAGGGGGCTGCATGCTGGCAAGCAATGTAGCTAGCATTCGATTTTTTTCATCATGTATCAGAATGTCTTCTTCTTTAANANCANCCTCTCCTANTGTAACTATTTCTAGCTCAATAGAATCTTTTTTCATTATTAGTCCTTTATCTGATTCAGAACCAAATATGAGTGGTTGTCCGTGTTCAACATGTATTTGATTATCTGCGGCAACAGATTTTTCGGTGAAATGACTAAAAACAGCGTCATTATAGACAATGCAGTTTTGTAATATTTCCACGAATGAGGCGCCTTGATTTTCATAAGCACGTTTGAGAACGACAGGAAGATGTTTCTGCAGGATGTCTGCCGATCTAGCAATAAATCTTCCGCCTACTCCGAGAGCGAACTGAGCTGCAGAAACTGGACTATCTACGGAACCATAAGGTGTTGAGGGGGAACGTGTGCCAGGCTGGGATGTTGGAGAATATTGTCCTTTAGTAAGGCCATATATTGCATTATTGAATAGCAAAATATTTAAGTTCACGTTGCGCCGTAACGCATGCATAGTGTGGTTGCCACCAATAGAAAGCATATCACCGTCTCCGCCGACGACCCAAACATCTAACTCGGGGTTAGCTAGTTTAACACCTGTAGCTATTGTCGGTGATCTACCATGAATAGTGTGAAAACCATAGGTTTCCATATAATATGGAAACCTAGCTGCACAACCTATACCTGAAACAAACACTGTTTTTTCAGGGTTTGCTTGAAGGTCGGCGAGGGTTCTCTGCACGGCCTTAAGAATAGCATAATCACCGCAACCTGGGCACCACCTTACCTCCTGGTCGGTTGCATAATCTCTGGCAGTTAGCTTTTCAGGAGGTGTTTGTACATTCATTTTATTGCTCCATACGGCCACGAATGGCCTCTTCTAACTCATTAATAAGGAAGGGTTTACCATTTACTTTATTAAATCCTTCTGCAGGAACGAGGTATTGCGCACGAAGAAGTGTAACTAATTGACCATTATTCATTTCCGGCACCATAATTTTGTNAAAGCTTTTAAGCAGCTCACCCAGATTCCTTGGTAGAGGCCAGATATAGCGTAAATGAATATGAGCCACGTCAAACCCTTCTATACGCAAATTNCTGACTGCTCTACTGATCGGACCATAAGTTGAACCCCATCCTATAACTACCAAGTCATCTCCTGCTTTACCTTGCTCAATCTCTTGCTCAGGTATGTCATCAGCTATTCCATCTATTTTTGCTGCCCGCAAGTTGGTCATCTTTTGGTGGTTTTCTGGCGCGTAAGATATGTGTCCAGATCCATCAGCGCGTTCGATACCTCCTATTCTATGAGCTAATTCTGGCGTTCCTGGTTTTACCCAAGGTCTCGATAAGGTACCTTCATCTCTAGAGAACGGTTGAAAATCCTTGGGGTCTGTGCGGAAATTAACTTCGAATGGATCATAATCACCTATGTTGGGGATTAGCCATGGTTCAGATGCATTGGCCAGGTATCCATCTGTGAGTAGCATTACTGGGGTCATAAATTTAGTTGCTAGACGTACTGCTTCTATGGCTACTTCAAACCCATCTGTCGATGAACTAACTGAAATAACGGGCATTGGAGCATCCGCATTACGACCATATACAGCTTGATAGAGATCTGATTGTTCAGTTTTCGTTGGCAGACCAGTAGATGGACCGGCGCGCTGTGAGTTTACGATAACAAGCGGAAGTTCTGTTGCTATTGCTAGCCCTATTGCCTCCATTTTAAGAGCTATTCCAGGACCGGAACTGGATGTAATGCCCAGAGATCCTGCATAGGAGGCGCCTATAGCAGCGCCGGCAGCAGCTATCTCGTCTTCAGCTTGGAAGGTAATTACTCCAAATTCCTTCATAGCAGCTAATTGATGCAATAAAGCAGATGCCGGTGTTATCGGATATGAGCAAAAAGTCAAACCAACTTTGGCTAACTGTGTTCCGGCTAAAAGACCAAGTGCTATGGATTCGGTTCCAGTAACAGTACGATATATGCCTGGGTCAATCTTAGCTGGCGGAATGCTATAACCACCTATCTCTGCTGGCATTTCGGCTGTTTCACCGAATGCATGACCGGCATTCAAGGCTGCTATATTAGCAGCAGCAATTTCAGGTTGTTTTGAAAATTTAGCGTTAAGCCAGTCAACAGATGCTGCCCTAGGGCGCCCATACATCCAGTATACCAAACCTAATGCCCACATGTTTTTTGATCTAAGGGCTTCTTTATTGGATAAACCAAACTCTTTTACAGATTCAACAGTCAACCGCGACATATCAATTTTAATCACACGGTACTTATCTAAGCTATTACCATTTTCCAGGGGGCTATTTTCATAACCCGCCTTTGTCAGATTCCGAGCAGTGAAAGCCCCAACATCTGCTATTACTATACCACCCGGCTTAACATCTGATAAATTTGTTATTAATGCCGCTGGGTTCATTACTACAAGTACATCTAAGTCATCACCCGACGTCATAATTCGTCTCGCTCCAAAATTAATTTGAAACGCTGAGACGCCAAAAGTTGTTCCTGCAGGAGCTCTTATTTCAGCTGGAAAATCTGGGAATGTAGCTAGGTCATTTCCTGCAAGTGCTGCAGTCAATGTAAACTGCGTTCCGGTGAGTTGCATTCCGTCACCAGAATCTCCAGCAAAGCGAACTACTGCTGATTCTACTTCATCACGCTTTTCTTCCGACCGCTCCAGGGCGGCTACTTGTGACATATACTTTTTCCTTGGACGATTTCTTATTGGTTATAAATGATTTCCGGGGTTATTAGCGAGCACATTGCTTCTAGCTTAACATCTTCCTCTGGTGCGTTTCTTTCAAGTGCTAAATGATGTTTTTTTAATAAAAAGTTAATTTTTTTTTTCTTAAACGCCTTTTTTTTCATTTAATCAAGTGCAGATATCATATCTTTAACAGTTACAAACTTTTTTCTTGGTGCTTGATCGCTAGCAGCAGTAATTTCGGCTTCATCAATTTTTTGCCAATCTTCATAGTTTACCACTCTTATTTTTCTCTCTTTTAGCATAGATATAAGGGAAATACGTCCTGGCTTTTTACTTTCCTTGGTATCAGCAATAATTTGTTTTGCAGCAATATCACCATCTGGTTTGTTTGTTCCTATAACTCCAGTAGGTCCACGCTTAATCCAACCCACTGCATATACCCCTTCATCGATTCGTCCATCTATATGTTTAACAATACCATTGTCGTTATCAAATGGTACGCCCTCGATTGGAATTGAATAATATCCTATGGCTGCAACTATTAACCCACATTCTACAGTGAAAAACTCACCTGTACCCAGAGCTCTTCCATCTTTGACCATGGTTTTCTCGACTCTAAGGCCTTCTACTCTATCTTCCCCAAGTATTTCTACAGGATTTGCAAAGAACTCAAAATGTACATTTTTTGACTTACCTTTTGGATCTACCTGCAAAAAATCACGCATAGTTGACAAATTGCGTTCTTTTAATCGTTGATCTCGTTCTGACCAAGAACCCTCAACTTCTTCTGGAATTTGATCTGCATGAACTATGGGCATACAGTCTTCTAATTTTCCCATCTCGCGTAGCTCAACATTAGTAAATTTTGCTTCAACAGGCCCTCTTCTGCCGAATAAGAAGACGTCAGATATTGGCGAAGCATTTATTGCCTGGGTGGCATGATCAGCTATATCAGTTGTTGCCATTTCATTAGGTGTTTTTACTAATACTCTAGCAGTATCAATTGCAACGTTTCCAACCCCTATTACGGCTACAGCTTTGACACCTAGATCAGGATTTAAATTGGTAAAGTCAGGGTGGCCATTATACCATCCAACGAAATCAGCAGATCCATATACCCCTTTTTTGTCGTCGCCCGGAATTCCTAATTTTCGATCAGTTGGAGCCCCAACTGCTAGAACTACAGCGTCATATGATTTACGCAATTCATCGATCGAGATATCTTTACCTACTTCGACGTTACCAAAATANTTTACTGATTCATTAAGTGCTGTTTTTTCGTAAGCTTTCGCAACTTTTTTAGTTGTCTGATGGTCTGGCGCTACTCCACCACGAATTAGGCCAAATGGAGTAGGTAATCGGTCAATAATGTCTATCTCTACGTCTTCTCCACTTTTGATTAACGAATCAGCCGTGTAAAAACCGCTTGGCCCTGAACCAATAATAGCTACTTTTATAGTCATAAATCCTCCAGGTTTTGAGCTGGACTATAATGAATGTGCTTCAATATAATTATTTTCTATTATTCCTAAAGGGAATCAATAATATGATATTTTGTATTGCTACGATTTTTTTATCTACCTGACAAGTTTAATGATAATCTTAAGAAAGAAATAACAAGAAATAATAGAAATTTTAATAGATCAACCTCAATTAATCGTAATAAATATATTTTTTTAATACTAACTTATAATTATTTTCTAATAAAATTAATTATTTAAAAACAATTAGTTATANAGTTAAATGTGCTAAAATCAACTAGTGTATAGATATAAAATCCTTTACTGAGGTCTATCGGTGGTTGACAGAGGGCCATACCGTCACTATCTGTTTGGCACTCCTTCGAATGGAGTGCTAATAGTTGCCGCGATAATCGCGGAATCTTAAAAAAATATATGAATATATGGAGGATTAAGGCATGAGTTTTCGCCCGTTACACGATCGGGTTGTGGTCCGCCGAGTAGGATCAGACGAAAAAACAGCCGGTGGTATTATTATCCCTGACACGGCTCAAGAAAAACCATCGGAAGGTCAAGTAGTTTCCGTTGGGTCTGGTGCACGTGCAGAAGACGGCAGTATTACGCCGATGGATGTAAAAGCCGGTGATATAGTGCTGTTTGGCAAATGGTCAGGCACTGAAGTAACGATAGATGGAGAGGAACTCCTTATTATGAAGGAGTCCGATATCATGGGTATTGTTGAAGGCAAAAAAAACGCCAAGAAAAAAGCTTAACGCAAATATAACGTAGGGAATTTAAAAAAATGTCTGCAAAAGAAGTCAGGTTTGGCACTTCAGCACGCGATAAGCTGCTGCATGGTGTCGATACTCTTGCCGATGCTGTTAAGGTAACTTTAGGTCCAAAAGGGCGCAATGTTATCCTAGATAAAGCATTTGGCGCACCAAGAATTACCAAAGATGGTGTTACGGTTGCAAAAGAAATTGAGCTTGATGATAAGTTCGAGAATATGGGTGCCCANATGGTCAAGGAAGTAGCTTCCAAGACTAATGATATGGCCGGCGATGGCACTACAACAGCTACTGTGTTAGCACAGGCTATAGTTAATGAGGGATCACGAGCAGTTGCTGCTGGAATGAACCCTATGGATCTTAAACGCGGTGTTGATAGCGCGGTAGCAGGGGTAGTTGCTGCTATTGAAAAAAGCGCTAAAAAAATTAAAACCAACGAAGAAATATCTCAGGTTGGAACAATTTCCGCTAATGGAGATCGTGAAGTAGGAGCAATTATTGCTGACGCAATGCAAAAGGTTGGCAATGAAGGCGTGATTACAGTTGAAGAAGCAAAAAGCCTGGCTACAGAACTTGATGTAGTTGAAGGTATGCAGTTTGATCGCGGTTATCTGAGTCCTTACTTTATTACTAATGCTGATAAAATGATCTGTGAAATGGAGAATCCGTATATACTGCTCCATGAAAAGAAGCTTTCAAGTTTGCAGTCAATGCTGCCAGTGCTAGAAGCAGTTGTTCAATCAAGTCGTCCTTTGCTTATTATAGCAGAAGATATTGAAGGAGAAGCACTAGCTACCTTGGTGGTTAATAAGCTACGTGGCGGACTGAAAATAGCAGCTGTTAAAGCTCCTGGATTTGGTGATCGTAGAAAAGCTATGCTTGAAGACATTGCTATATTAACAAATGGTCAAGTTATTTCGGAAGATCTCGGAATTAAATTAGAAAATGTAACTTTGGATATGCTTGGCACATCCAAGAGAGTGCATATTACTAAGGAAGAAACCACAATAGTTGATGGAGCGGGCAAAAAAGCTGATATCGTCGGGCGCTGTAATCAAATTAGAGCACAGATAGAAGAAACTTCATCAGACTACGATAAAGAGAAGCTTCAGGAACGCTTAGCTAAGCTAGCAGGTGGTATAGCTATTATACGTGTTGGCGGTGCAACAGAGATCGAAGTAAAAGAGAAGAAAGATAGGGTCGAAGACGCCATGCATGCAACAAGAGCTGCTGTTGAAGAGGGTATTGTACCTGGCGGCGGCGTAGCCCTGCTTTATGCTACAAAGGCACTTGACAAGTTAACGGGCGAAAATGACGACCAGCAAGTCGGAATTAATATTGTCCGTAAAGCTATCCAGTCACCAGTGAGACAAATTGTCGAAAATTCAGGTGCAGATGGTGCTGTGATAGCAGGTAAGCTATTAGAGCAGAAAAGCCCAACGTATGGCTATGATGCTCAAGCAGGCGTTTATACCGANATGGTTAAGGCTGGAATAATTGACCCAACTAAGGTTGTTAGGGCAGCCTTGCAGGATGCTGCAAGTGTATCCGGGTTACTGATTACCACAGAGGCTATGGTTGCTGAAAAACCAGAACCTGCTGGAGGAGCACCTGCAATGCCTATGCCAGATATGGGTGGTATGGGTGGTATGGGTGGTATGGGTATGTAATATCTTACCCAATTACTCTAAAAAAATTAGGAGCCGCATTAGTTTTTTACTGTGCGGCTCTTTTTTGTTGACTATAGTATGTATACAGATTATATATATACATACTATAGTCAACAAAAAAGCTAATAATGACAGATTCTGATAGTGAAAATAGTTCGAATTTAGTTCGTACGGGTCCAGAAGATAATATAGGTATACTGCTCTGGAGAACTTCTAATGCCTGGCAAAGAGAAGTTAAAAATAAGTTAAAAAGCGCAGGCGTGACCCAAAACCAATATATTCTGCTGTTGGGTTTACTCAAATTGGAAGAACGTAATGTCATTCATAGACAAACTATAACTCAGAGAAATTTGGCTACGTATTGTGGTGTTGATCAAACAATGGCTTCACAAGTTCTCAGAGTACTTGAACAAGACCATTTAGTTCGTAGAGCACCAGGACATGATTCTAGATCAAACTCTTTATATTTAACTGATAGTGGTCGAAGGATTATATCGGAACTTGAACCAGAAATGCTGGTTCTTGATTCTCACTTTTTCACCTTATTAGGTGAAAACGTACAAATGTTCAAAGCTACTTTACAGATATTAATAGGTTTAACTCCACGGATGTCGTCTAGCGGTAGGATGTAAATAATTTGTTACTGTTCCTCTATTACGCGGATTATCCCTGCCTGGTCTANGTCACCCCAACCTTTATCAATCATTATTTGCCATAACGACTGCGCATTTGATAATGTGGGAGTGCGCAAATTTACTTGTTTAGCAAGTTCAAGGGCCTGATTAATATCTTTTAGTTGGACTCTNGCCGGACCTCCAGGTGTAAAAGCCCTATCAACCATTCGTCCTCCATGTAAATCAAGGACGCGAGATTCAGCAAAACCACCTTGTAAAGCTTTTCTAACCATACCGGGATCTACACCAGCACATTTGGCTAAAGTTAGACCCTCGGCTACTGCAGCCAAGGTTATTGCAACTATTGATTGATTGGCTGTTTTTGCTACTTGTCCTGCCCCGACTTCACCAATATGAGTGATATTTTTTCCGAGAACTTCAAAGATCGGATTAACTTTTTCTAGATCCGATTGGCTACATCCAGCCATTATTGATAAAGTACCAGTCTCAGCACCCACTTGCCCCCCAGAAACAGGAGCGTCGATAAAGTGCCCTCCTTTTTCTTCTATCTCTTTAGCCCATATCCGTGTTTCATAAACCTTGGTAGTGCCCATATCTATGACAAATTTTTCATTCAAATNATCAGAAATTAATCCATTATTTCCATGAAGCACATCATTTACTGCATTTGTATCCGTCACCATTAATATTATTAAGTCAGATACAGTTGCTACTTCACGAGGTGTATTTACCCCCTTTAAACCTTCCGCAACAAGTTCTGAAATTNGACCTTTACTTCGGTTGCTAACAGTAACATTTGCCCCTGCCAGATGCAGATTACGAGCCATGGGTTTTCCCATGTGACCAAGACCAATTAACCCAACTTTAAGACCCTTTAATTTATCCATGGATCTTCCTTCCGCATTTAATTTAAAAAACTCTATATATTGTGATAGGGGCAGCTATTAATAATATCTTTTAAATATAGAAAGTATAAATTTATTATTTAAGCTAATTAGATAAGAAATTTGAAACATTTTCAATAGCATCAACTAGTCCGGTTCTCTCTATGTTAACTCCTTCTGGAAATGCTCCCAAGAGTCTTGATGGTAGGGCAGAATCTAAAATAACAAATATACCTCTGTCGTTTTGTCCTCTTATGAGCCGTCCATATGCTTGTGATAAGCGGAGCCTAGCTTGAGTATCATCGTAAATACTTCCTCCAAATTTAGACCTACGCGTTTTATGTAGTATTGTTGGCCGAGGCCAAGGAACACGATCGAAAGCCAGTAGACGCAGTGATGTGCCTGGGACATCAATCCCATCACGTACAGCGTCGGTTCCTAGAAGACATGCGTCTGATTCAGCTCTGAATATATCGACTAAGCTAGCAACATTTAGTGCATCTACATGTTGAGCGTATAGCGGGAGTCCGGCTTTTTCTAGAGGTAAGGATATTCTTTTATAGACTTCACGAAGACGTGCAATAGATGTAAAGAGNCCAAGGCTTCCACCATTTGCAGAGATGAACAACTCTCTTAGTGATGCAGCTACTTGTGCTGGATCATTTCGATTTATATCATTAATTATTATGACTTTTGTTTGTTTGGTATAATCGAATGGGGAGGCGACACGACTGCGTATAGCAGGTTTAGGAAAATGTATAGCTCCTGTTCGTTGTTCGGCAAAATGCCAGTCTTCTTCATTATTGCCACTTCTTCCCGTTAATGTTGCCGAGGTAACTAATATACCATGAGCATGAGCAGACATTTTTTCAGCGAATGGTAATGTAGGGTCAACCCAACGCCGAAACATACCAGTATCAAAATCTTCGCCTTCTATGCGTTCTACTGCAAACCAGTCTACATAATTATCCGGAGTTTCAGAGTAAATACTTTTAAGCATATCTATCCAACCAGATATAATTATTTCACCCCTTTGTTTTAAACCACGATAAATAGTTTCAATGCGGATTCGTGTTTCAATTTCCAGTTTATAAGCATCTTCATCTAATCGTAATTCAAGTTGGTTTTGAAGTTTTAGGATAGAACAGGNTAATTTTTCTAGGGCTACTATTAGTTCTTTACCGGTTTTGTCAACGTTTTCTGCTATTGGATGAATATAGCTTTCGATACTATAAAAATTACTTTGGCTAGTATTATGAGTGTAAACTTGTTCTCTTAAGGCTTTNAAAAATTTTTCTATGGGTCCTTTTGGTTTAATACTTTTTATTCGTTCTATCCACCCAGGCGCAGGTAAAATTTGCGCTATAGCCAAAATTTCTTCGAGAGAATTTTTGGCGATTATATCATCATCATAAATTAGATCACTGATTCGTTGTCGTAAGCCACGGGACCTAACATTATTTATCATTCGTGATGATTCTGCACCCAGAATCCATCGGCGTAGGTTAGCGGCTTCTCTACCTGAGAGATTATTGCCAAACGCTATATCAGCAGCCTCAAATAAATGATGGCCTTCATCAAATATATAATGTGTTGGTAGTTGATTTTTATCATCACTTAGTGATGCCTGTATCATTACTAAAGAATGGTTTGCAATGACTAAACTGGCGCGCTGTGCCTTTCGAGTACTGTGTTCAATATAACATTTAGAGTAATGAGAGCAGGATGAAAAAATACATTCACCCCTTCTATCCGACAAAGAAGTTGTATTAGTTGATCCAACGAGGTCGACCAACCAAGAAGGAAAGTCACCGCCAAAATCGCCGTCGCGAGTTTCGGCTGCCCATCTTGCTAAAAGCCCAAGTGCAACTGAATCTCTTTTATTTAATGTTGTAAACCTTCCAACTGCTTCTTCCATATTAAGAAGACATAAATAGTTCTCACGTCCTTTTCGGATGACTACTTTTTTCTTTTTTATATTTGGATCGGGAAATAGATGGTCAAGCTCTTGATCAATCTGCTTNTGTAAATTTCTAGTGTATGTACTTATCCATACAGTAGCATTGTTTTGTTCCGTCCATAAACTNGCTGGTGCAATATAGCCAAGTGTTTTACCAGTTCCTGTTCCTGCTTCAGCCAATACAAGGTTCGGTGTATTAGGCAATTCATAGGGTAAGAACATTGAACTAGCTGCTGAGGCATAATCTGCTTGTGTTGGACGAGGTTCCGCATGTTCTCCAAGAATTTTATTTAATCTCTGTCGTGCATCATTAGGCTCAACAGCTACTTCACCTGCAGGAGAAGTAGCAGGTGATTCAGACCAATTTGGTAGCTGTTTCCATATAGCTAGACCATTAGACTTATTTATTACATATGTAGTTTCTAACACCTCTAATATAATTGGTCCCCATAGCCATCCCGCAGTTGACATATTCTTTGCTATAGCGTGTGCGTCATCAACTTTATCTATATCTAAGATAATCTCAGATATTAGTTTTTTAGCTATTACATTTAATAAACATAAAGGAGAATTTATATAATTAGTCTTGAGTTCAAGGGCAGTCGCAACTCCATGTAGGGTTGGCAATGTAAATGTAGTTGGATAAACAAATGCGAATAATTCTAAAATATCATAGCCGACTACGTGATCCTTTTTTATTTTTNGGGCTATTGATGGAGCATGGCATAGAAGAGCTGGGGTTGATTCCATGCGTTCCCTTAAATCACTAAGGGATAAATTTTCAGGCTTTTCATTAGGTTCAGACCATATTGCTGAGGCACTAGAGGTATGCACAGAGGGAAATATAAATTGCCTAGAAATGAGGGCTTGTAGGTCATTTTGGTTTTTAATGCTCATGAGATTCATTTTACGGATATTTAAGCTTAATCGCTAAACTTTTATTCATTAGCTTATTAAGCTCTATTTTCTTGACCTAGTTTTAACACCCGNATAGGTTTCCTGCGGACTTTAATGATTTTTCGGAATAGGGTAAATGAGTTTGATACGTGAATTAGGTGAGCAAACNCGCGCATGGCCATTTGAGGAGGCGCGTGCGATTATTAAGCGCATTGGTGGCGCTAGTATCGATAATACGCCTAAGAAGGGATATGTGTTATTTGAAACGGGCTATGGGCCATCTGGATTACCACATATAGGTACCTTTGGTGAGGTTGCTCGCACTACAATGGTTCGTAATGCCTTTTCAGTCCTATCGGATATTCCCACTCGGCTTATTGCATTTTCTGATGACCTAGATGGATTACGCAAGGTTCCTGAAAACGTCCCTAACGAAGAAATGTTAAAGCCACACTTGGGAAAGCCGCTAACATCTGTACCGGACCCCTTTGGAACTCATGATAGTTTTGGTTCTCATAATAATGCACGATTAAAAGCTTTTCTTGATAAATTTCAGTTTGACTATGATTTTTATAGTTCGACTGAATGCTACCAAAAAGGTCTTTTTGATGAAAGCTTATTGCAGGTTTTATATCACTATGATCAAGTAATGGAGGTAATTTTGCCGACTTTAGGTAAAGAAAGGCAGGCGACTTATAGCCCTTTTTTGCCGATTTGTCCTAATACCGGAGTAGTACTGCAAGTACCGATACATGAAATTAACTCCTCATTAGGAAATATTGTTTATAGAGATCCAGACACTAACTCATTAACTGAGGTTCCGGTAACTGGAGGTCACTGCAAGCTTCAATGGAAAGCCGACTGGGCTATGCGATGGAGTGCCTTAGAAGTTGATTATGAAATGTCGGGGAAAGATCTAATAGATTCGGTTCGATTGTCGGGTAAAATAAGTAGAATTTTAGGCGCTAGACCGCCCGCAGGTTTGACCTATGAGTTGTTTCTTGATGAGAACGCGGAAAAAATTTCAAAATCTCGTGGTAACGGTCTAACCATTGATCAATGGCTAAGTTATGGTCCACCTGAAAGTTTATCTCAATATATGTATAATAAGCCTAAAACAGCTAAGCGCTTATACTTTGATGTAATTCCAAAATCAGTTGATGAATATCTTAATAATATTGTCAAATATAATACACAAGAACCAGAGGAACGCTTAAGGAACGGTGTTTGGCATATTCATGGTGGTGAGGTTCCAGATATTGAAATTGATATTTCATTTGCAGTTCTGCTCAATCTCGCTAGCGCTTGTAATACCGACGACCCCGCAGTTCTTTGGGGTTTTATAGGGCGATACGCCGCTGGAGCAACACCATTAAGCGATCCGTTTCTTGATCGTTTGGTAATGCACGCTCTATCTTTTTATAGAGATTTTGTTAAACCCAAGAAATCTTATCGAGAGCCAGATGATAAGGAACGGGNAGCTATGATAGATTTGATCGCTCGACTGGAATTGTTAGATCAAAACCCTGATGCAGAAACAATACAAACCGAGGTATATGCTGCAGGGAAAGAACATGAATTTGATTCACTACGAGACTGGTTTAAAGCCCTTTATGAAGTATTATTTGGTGATACACAGGGACCGAGATTTGGTTCTTTTGTGGCTCTTTATGGTGTACGGGAAACTGTTGTACTTATAAAGGATGCTTTGGAGAAAAANACTCAAAGACCAACATAGATTACATATTTACATAGTCTAACTATGAGCGAATGCCCAATATAGCTCACGAGTGCGTTTATATATATTTCCAGGCTGAATCTTTCTATTCTCGTAACGATTCACGGGTTGTACTTTTCCATAATTACCAGTGCTAAAAATTTCATCAGCTGTTTCCAGTTCTTCAGGCTTTATTGTCCTTTCGATGACTGTTATGCCATCGGTACGCATCAGTGCAATTAACCTTTGACGAGTGATGCCGTTAAGAAATGACCCATTAGGTATAGGAGTTATAGCTATTCCATCTTTCACAATCCAAATATTTGATGTTGCAAATTCAGCTATATGGCCGGATGAATCACATAAAACGGGATTTTGAAAACCTCGTTTCCGGGCCTCAATTAAAGCTCGAGAACTATTTGGGTAGTGGCAAGAGGCCTTAGCATTAGTAGGAGCTGTTTCCGGTCCTGGACGCCTATATGGACTTAAAGAGCAAGAAAAACCTGTATTATCTGGCATAGTGGCTTCGAATATTGTCAGAGCGAATTTTGTGCTTTCGGGATCTGGAATTACTACATCTAAGGCTGAATCTGCCCAAAACATTGGCCTAATGTACAGAGCGNTATCTGGAGAGAATTTTTTGATGCCTTCCAGAGCTATTTCTTCAATTTCCCCTGCACTTAGCGAAGGTTCCATATTCATAACTTTTGTTGATTTAACTAGTCTATGACAATGAGAATCAAGGTCTGGTGTTACTCCTTCGAAAGTACGTGCTCCATCGAATGTTATTGAACCTAGCCAAATAGCATGCGAGTCAGCTCCGATTATTGGAACATTTCCTTCCATCCAATCTCCATCGATATATGTTCTTGAAGCCATGATTTTAACCACCTTTTATTATGGAAAATTGAAAAAATTAGTTAAACATATGGTTAATTAGCCATTTGTAGTGAGTCTTCTCTTTACCTTGGGTAATTCAGATCGCATATTATACACATGCCTATTTTAAAAATTGCCCGTATGGGTCACCCAATATTAAACCAAATATCTCAACCGGTTATAGATCCAACTGCGCCAGAAGTGTCTCGACTTATTTCTGCAATGATTGAGACTATGGAAGATGCTAAGGGAACCGGTTTGGCAGCTCCTCAGGTACATATGCCATGGAGAATTGTCGTTTACAAGGTGATTGCAGAGCGTGAAGATACTGGAGAGAATGGAGGGGTACCAACAACAGCTATTATAAACCCCGTGATTGAACCATTAGGCGATGACACTAATGTTGCATTTGAGGCCTGTTTATCCGTGCCTGGAATGGCAGGCCCAGTAAGTCGTTTTAACAGGATTGGACTCACTTATCAAAATATAATTGGAGAAACAGTAGAATGCGAAGCCGAGGGTTTTCACGCTAGGGTTTTGCAACATGAGTGTGATCATCTAGATGGCGTTTTATATCCGATGCGCATAGAAGATATGTCCCAATTTGGTTTTATTGAGGAAATGGGAAAAAATAACGAAAATGAAGGTTCCGAGCAGCATCGTGAGGAGGTGAGCGATGAGTAGGTCCTATAATCATTATTTGGAGACCGAGCGGAAATTATTGTTGGCGGCAGTGCTTAAAAATGTGCCTTCTTATGGTTGGACCGAGAAAGCTATTATTCAAGGGGCAGATGATGCTGGTTTTGATGATGATGTTAGGTTAAGAGCCTTCCCGGGGGGGGTCGTTGATATAATTGAATACTGGAGCATTCTAACTGATCAGGATATGGTTGGTGCGTTATCAGAACAAAAGATTCAATCTATGAAAGTTCGTGAACGAATAACAAAATGTGTGCGCTGGAGGTTAGAGACTTTAAGCCCTCATCGTGAAGCAAAGAAGCGAGCTATGGGTTATCTAGGGCAACCCCAAAACTTAAGGCTTAGCTTAAGATGTCTTTATTCTACAGTTGATGAAATGTGGAGAATTTCTGGAGATAAATCCACAGATTTTAACTTTTATACTAAACGTGGGCTTTTAGTTGGTGTTTATATTAGCACACTGCTTTTCTGGCTTGAGGATGATTCTAAGGGTTTTAATGAAACATGGTCGTTCCTTGATCGTCGAATAGAAAATGCGTTAAGTATTCCAAAGGTACAGAAGAAGTTTTCTAAAATTTCCAATACTGTGCCCAAGCCACATAAATTTATGAACCGGCTAAGAGAACTATTTATGGAATATAATAGGTATTGAAATTAAGTCGTAATGCCTTTTGCTAGTAATTAGGGATTACTAATAATATTTATTGATTGTTTTGAGGTGTAAACTATGGAGTTACAATTAGGCCCAGAAGATCAAGCATTTAAAGAAAAAATGCGAGAGTTCATGAATAATAACCTACCTAAGGATATTCAACATAAAGTTAGTATGGGTCTTGGGCTGGTTAAAGATGACTATGTCACCTGGCAAAAAATTGTTGGGCAAGCCGGCTGGTTAGCCCCTGGATGGCCTATGGAATTTGGTGGAACAGGTTGGTCGCCAATGGAACGTCATATTTTTAATGAAGAAATGGCTAGGGCTAATGCCCCTAGAATTATGCCTTTTGGTGTAACTATGGTTGGGCCAGTTATTATTGCTTTTGGGAGTGAGGAGCAGAAAAAATTTTACCTGCCAAGAATTCTTACTAGTGAAGACTGGTGGTGTCAGGGTTACTCTGAACCGGGATCTGGCTCAGATCTAGCTTCACTGAAAACTAGAGCAATTAGGGATGGTGATGAATATATAGTTAACGGTTCTAAAACATGGACAAGCTTTGCACAGTTTGCTGATATGATATTTTGTTTAGTTAGAACCTCCACGGAGGGAAAAAAACAGTCAGGTATATCTTTTCTGCTAATTGATATGAATTCACCTGGTATAGATGTAAGACCTATCAAGACTATGGACGGTGGTGTCGAGATTAATCAGGTTTTTTTCGATAATGTCAGAGTACCACTTAAAAATTTGGTGGGAAAGGAAAACCACGGATGGGATTACGCTAAGTATCTTTTGGGGCACGAGAGAACCGGTACTGCTGATATTGGGCAGTCAAGGAATCAAGTTACTAGGGTTCGTCAGATTGCTCGTGAGGAATTAGTTGATGGAAAGCCATTATTGGATGACCCCGTATTTCAAAATAAAATTGCTGAAATTGAGATAGAAATATTAGCTCTCGAATCAGTATTACTGCAGGCTCTAGCTGCAGAATCGGCAGGGCAGCCTCCAGGACCCGAAGCTTCGTTGATTAAGCTTCGGGGCACAGAAATTCAACAGGAAATAACGGAATTACTCTTTGAAGCAGTTGGCAATTACGCTCATCCGTATGTTCCAGAGGCATTAGAAATGGGTTGGAACGAAGAGCCAATTGGCCCTGANTACGCGGCTTCGATCGCGCCGCGTTATTTTAACACNCGAAAAACTACAATTTACGGTGGCAGTAGCGAGATACAAAAAAATATTATTGCAAAAGCTGTTCTTGGTTTTTGATTTAATTACAAATAATCCCAGAAAGATTTATCTATGGATATTTTGCTCAATGAAACACAAGCATTACTTAAAGATAGTGCAGAAAAATTTATTGAAAGAGATTACTCCTTTGATGTTCGCCGGTTAGTGTCGAGTTCGGAGGAGGGGTTTAGCAGGGTTATATGGAATAAGTTTGCTGAATTGGGTTGGATTGGACTTTCTATGCCGGAGGAGTATGGAGGTTGGGGTGGCAATTTAGTTGATTTATCAGTTCTTTTTGAAGAAATTGGTCGTGGTTTGATTGTTGAACCTTTTCTATCTACATCTGTATTGGGAGGGAGCTTAATAAATTATAATGGTTCTGAAAGTCAGAAAAAATCAATAATACCTGACCTTATAAACGGAAAATTACTTTTAGCTTTTGCATTTACCGAACGTCATTCTCGTTACAATCTAGCAGACATTGAGACAACGGCCAGTAATACGGGTGAGGGATATATTATTAATGGTAGTAAGAGTATAGTTATACATGGATCAACAGCAGATAAACTAATTGTTTCGGCTCGAATATCAGGCGAAAGTCGCGATGAACAAGGTATTTCATTGTTTATAGTTGATGCTAACGCTGAGGGTATTAAGCGACGCAGCTATCAGATGGTAGATGGTCTAAGTGGAGCTGAAATTATATTAGATAATGTTTTAATCCCTCATGAAAATATAATAGGTGAAGCTGGTTTAGCATACCCTATAATTGAAAAAGTAATTGATGAGGCATGTATAGCTATTTGTGCTGAATCAGTTGGTCTTATGTCTGAATTAGTAAGAGCTACTGTTGATTACCTTAAAACACGTGAACAGTTTGGAACTAAAATTGGTAGCTTCCAAGTACTGCAGCATCGTGCTGTTGATATGTTTAATTCGCTAGAATTGTCTCGAGCATTAGTTTATCGGTCAGCAGAAACCATCTCTAATGTTGATGACACAAAAAATAGAGCACGTGCAGCTTCAGCCGCTAAGGTTCAGGTGGGTCGGTCAGGTAAATTAATTGGCCAGCAAGCTATTCAACTTCATGGCGGAATGGGGATGACAGACGAACTCTCAGTTAGCCACTACTTCAAGCGATTAACAATGTTAGGCACCTTATTTGGTGATACTGACTATCATTTGAAACGTTTTGTAATGCTGGGTGAAAACTGATTAAGTTCAATTTATTGAAGAAAGCCATGTGACATGACCCATTTTGCGTCCTGCTTTTATATCAGATTTCCCATATATGTGTAGATGGGCTGTTGGATCTAGTAGATACTTTTGCCAATCATTTATATCATCACCAATTAAGTTTTTCATTGTGGCGTTTGCGTTACGTTTTATAGATCCTAAAGGTAAGCCACAAAGGGCTCTTATTAATAAATCAAACTGGCTAATGGTGCAGGCATCCAATGTCCAATGACCAGAGTTATGAGGACGAGGGGCTATTTCATTTACTAATAATCTGCCATCTTTAGTAATAAACATCTCCACCGCTAGTAGCCCAATTAAATTTAGGCTTTCAATAAGACGACGTGATATTTGTGTTGCATAATTCACCTGCTCGGGCGTAATTAGCGCTGGTACTATAGTTTTATCAAGAACATGATTTTTATGAATATTTTGAACAGGGATATAGCTAACTATATCACCATTAGAGCTTCTTCCTACAATAACAGAAATCTCTTTTTCAAAGTCAATAAATCCTTCTAGTATAGCCCCTCCTGTAGCTTCACACGCACCAGATAAATTCCAGGCTTTCTTTGTTTCTGATTTTTTTTCGATACGAACTTGACCTTTGCCATCGTAACCCATGCGCGCTGTCTTTAGGATTGATGGCGTACCTAATTCAGCTAACATACTATTTAGATCTGATTCAGTTTTTACTGACCTATAAGGCGCTACTGGTATATCTAANTCCGAAATAAAATTCTTTTCTTTTACCCTGTCTTGAGAAATAGATAATGTATGACTGTTCGGTCTAACCTCTAGTATTGATTCTAAATATTTGTAGCTGGATAGAGGAATATTTTCAAATTCGAGAGTTACCATATCTACTTTTTTAGAAAAATCTTTCAGTGCATTAGTATCTTCAAAAGGAGCGATTGTTTTATTATTTGCTATTTGTGCGGCCGGTTCATCTAATGACTGACAGAAAATATGATATTTATAGCCCAATCGAGCAGCTGCTAAAGCGGTCATTCGACCTAGTTGACCCCCACCTAAAATACCTATTGTTGTTCCTTGAGGGAGAGCTGTATTTTTTGTTTTTCCTAACATCCTATATATTTTCTAGTGGAGATTCTACGACACTTTCTGTTTGTTTCATGCGCCAATCATCTAAGGCTTTTGAAACACTAGTACTATCAATTGCAATAATTGAAGCGGCTAAGAGCGCTGCATTTATAGCGCCAGCTTTTCCTATCGATAATGTACCAACCGGCACACCTGCAGGCATTTGTACTATTGATAATAGACTATCCATTCCTAGTAATGTTTTACTTTCTATAGGTACACCAAGTACTGGTAATGATGTCATGGAAGCTGTCATTCCAGGCAAATGAGCTGCTCCGCCAGCACCAGCAATAATAACCTTCAGTTTTCGAGAACGGGCGTTTTTAGCGTAATCAGCAAGACGGTCAGGAGTTCTATGAGCAGATACAATTTTTACCTCGTGATTAATCCCCAGTAAATCAAGTGTCTCCGAAGAGTGACACATAGTATGCCAGTCTGACTGGCTACCCATTATAATGCCTATTATAGGGCTTGCCATTTTTTACATCTCCACGTAGCCATTACATTTGGTCGGAAGCTTGCAATTATAGATATGTTAAAAATCTGTGCAAGCGGTGTTTATATAACTTTATTAATCTTATTTATATCAAAAAATATAGACCTAATAAACTAATGGCATAAGATAATAGAAAGTTAGATGGGTATAAAATAAGAAGTAAAGATGTATGTGGTGCTGTTGTTCTAATAAATTGTTTTGCTTTTTAAGCAATTATATTAGGAAATAGTATGTTTTCTAGATATGAAATACTATCTTTCAACAATAGCTTACGCTTTTTTAATCGCTGTAAATTTAGCTGGTCGATAGTTGGCTCTTTGGTAATCCGGGTAATAGTATCGTCAAGGTCAAAGTGCTCGCTTTTAAGCGTTTTTAGGCGCTGTAGTAGTTGTTCTCTATCAGCTGTTTTTTCGGCCGTCACTTCTAATCCCATTGATCAAGTGTTTTACCGAACGCGCGCCATTTGAAGTTACTTTTTTAATTATTAAAAGCGGGTTCCTGCTGTTACCAAATAATTATTATATTAAATATAAGACAAAATAAAACAAAATTTCGTTACAAAATATACTTCTATACGAATCATTTAAATCTAAATTAAGATTCTAAATAGCTTTCATAAATATAAATTAACAGGATAGTAATGAAATCTAATTTTGACGAACTCAAAAAAATTCATGCAGACCTTGAACATAAATTAGGAAAAGAAATACAACGTCCAAATCCAGACCATATTATTATGACAAGAATAAAACGTGAAAAACTGAAAGTTAAAGATGCTATAGCCACTATGGATAGTTCCTAAAACACATAATGATTTAATGATGAATAGTGAACTGTATCTTTAACTAGAAAGTATTATCTTAAGTAAGTAGGTTTTTGGCCTGCTCACGCAGGATGAACTTCTGTATTTTACCTGTTGAGGTTTTTGGCAGGCTACCAAATATAATTTGGTGGGGTATCTTGTAATTTGCTAGGTTTTTACGGCAGTGATCTATTAGTTCGGCTTCATTCACATTAGCTCCGGCAGTTAGTTCAATAAAAGCACAAGGAGTTTCTCCCCATTTTTCATCAGGTTTAGCTACTACAGCAACAAGTGACACCGATTCATGTTTATAGAGTGCATCTTCAACTTCAATTGATGAGATATTTTCGCCTCCCGATATAATTATATCTTTCGACCTATCTTTGAGTTCAATGTAATTATCAGAGTGCCATACTCCTAAATCACCAGTATGAAACCAACCTCCTGAAAAGGCATCTTTCGTTGCCTTTTCGTTTTTTAAATATCCTTTCATAGTAACATTACCGCGAGTAAATACTTCACCTATGGTGGCACCATCTTTTGGCACCTGTTTTAGAGTGTCTGGATCACCTATCATTACATCCTCAAGAACTTCATATGGCACTCCTTGACGAGATTGTAATCGTGCTTGTTCGTCTAGTGGCAGCTTTTCCCAATCTTCTTGCCAGGCACATATAATAGCAGGACCATAAATCTCGGTTAGGCCGTATACATGTGTAACTTTAATTCCTTGTTCTGCCATTCGTGCTAAAGTAGCAGCGGGTGGTGGAGCGGCGGCGACCATAAANTCTACTTCTTGGCTGAAGTTTTGTCGGTCTTCTTCTTCTGCGTTAACCATCATTTGTGCTACAATCGGCGCACCACATAAGTGGGTTACATTGTGTTTGGCGAGGGCATCATAAATGTTTTTGGCTGAGACATTTCTCAAGCAGACATTAGTTCCAGCTGCTAGGGTTGTACCCCATGTGAAACACCAGCCGTTACAATGAAACATAGGAAGAGTCCATAAATAATTTGGATGGCTATTAGCACCCCAGGTAAAGACATTACCCATAGCATTTAAATATGCCCCACGATGATGATAAACTACTCCCTTGGGATTACCGGTGGTGCCCGATGTATAATTTAGTGCTATTGCCTGCCATTCATCTTCCGGAAGTGACCAATGAAATTCAGGGTTGCCATTGCTAATAAAAGTTTCATAGTCGATATTTCCTAGACGTTCTCCACCTGGTCCTTCTGGGTCTTCAATATCTATTACATATGGTTTATTCTTCATAAGTTTAAGTGCTTCTTTTATAGTAGGTGAAAACTCTGTATCAGTAATTAATATTTTTGCTTCACCATGTTCTAATATAAAAGCTATTGTTGCTGCATCGAGGCGCGTATTTAGTGCATTGATAACCCCGCCTGTCATCGGTATACCGAAATGAGCTTCGATCATTTCGGGAATATTGGGTGCGATAATTGCGACGCAATCGCCAATACCAATTCCTCGTTCGGATAATGCTGACGCTAGCTGTTTCATCCTGGTATAAGTCTGACCCCAGTTGCGTTTAATTTGGCCATGAATAACAGCTGTTCTCAAGGGATAGGCAGCTGCTGTTCGCTTTATAAAGCTAAGTGGCGATAATGAGGTAAAATTTGCAGCGTTTTTTCCTAAATTTGTTTCATAAGGATTATTCATAATTTTCTCTCATTATTGTCGTTAATATTTATAAACTATAGGAGGAATTAGTTGCCTATTGTTTAAATAACGATTGTGCATCGCCCTTTAATATAACTCTCTTATTAATTTGTATTTCTGTATTGGAAATTTCATTTTTTAAAAATAGGATATACTCCCTCATTTCTTCAATAGACAAGCTATCAAGTTTATAAGGTTCAAATTTTTTTTTCTGTAAATTATGCTGAGGTTCCATATCATCTTCGTAACCCATTTTCTACTCCTCAAATTAATACCCATATTTCCGTTGTACTAAAAGTGTGAACCACATAAATTGGATCTGCAAGGCCTTAGAGTATGTTTAAGTTAAGCAGGTTTAATGGTTAGGATTATGTAAGATGAGTATTCCAAAAACAATGAATGCAATTGAAATATCTGCGTATGGTGGTCCAGATGTATTGCGGCCTGTTAAACGCAGTGTTCCAACTCTTCAGGCCGATGAAATATTAATTAAAGTTGCCGCTGCCGGAGTTAATCGACCAGATGTGGTGCAAAGGATGGGTTTATATCCTCCCCCCCCAGATGCATCCGATTTACCGGGGCTAGAGGTCGCTGGAGAAGTAGTTGATATTGGTGAGGAGGTCACTTTATTTACTAAGGGAGACTCAGTTTGCTCTCTAGTATCTGGCGGTGGATATGCTGAATATGTAAACGCTCCTGCTACCCAGTCTTTGCCTATACCTAAGGGTTTTGACATGATTACTTCTGCTGGTATACCCGAAACATTTTTTACAGTGTGGAGTAATATGTTTAACCGGGCTAAATTATTGGATGGTGAATCAATACTTATTCATGGAGGTTCCAGTGGAATTGGAACTACTGCTATTCAACTTGCACGTGAATTTGGAGCAATTTCATATGTAACTGTTGGTAATACAAAAAAAGCACATTNTTGCGAAGAGATAGGGGCAAAAGCTTCAATAAACTATAGAGAAAAAGACTTTTATGATGAGATAAAGGCTATTACGAATGGAAAGGGGGTTAATGTAATACTAGATATAGTTGGAGGTTCTTATTTATCACGAAATATTCGATTATTGAGGCCTGATGGACGACTTTTACAAGTAAGTCTTATGGAAGGAGCCAAGGCAGAAATTGACCTCGCTAGGGTTATGTCGCGCAGATTGTTAGTAACTGGCTCAACATTGCGTCCTCGTTCTAAGGAGATAAAGGCAAATATTGCTTCCGAATTATTTGCTAAGGTTTGGCCATTATTTGAAGAAAACAAAATAAAGCCGATTATATATGAGACTTTTTCCTACAGTGAGGCCCCTAAAGCGCATCAACTTATGGAAACTAGCGAGCATATTGGTAAAATCATTATGACTTTTTAATAGTGTTACTTTGCATTTATAATTTTTATAGCTATATATACTTAGATATTAACCCATAAAATTTAAGGTGTGTTGGCAAATGGAGATTTTTTGTTAGCTGACAACGACTTATCAAGGAGGTTCGATGGCAGATCCATTGATGCCAAAAGGAACCGCAGTATGGTTGGTTGAAAATACTGCTTTAACTTTTGATCAAATTGCTGATTTTTGTGGTATGCACAAACTTGAGGTGCAAGGTATTGCTGATGGAGAGGTTGGCGTAGGTATGCTTGGCCTTGACCCCGTGGCAAATGGACAACTTGAAACTGATGAGATAGAGAGATGCGTTACTGACCCTAACGCGCGTTTGGGGATAAAAAAGAGTGAAAACCCAGCTCCTGTTAAACGAACAAAAGGTCCACGTTATGTTCCTTTATCAAAGCGTCAGGACAAGCCGGATGGAATATCTTATCTATTAAGATATTATCCAGAGCTAAACGATCCTCAGATTTCTAAGTTGATAGGTACTACCAAGCCTACGATTAATGCAATACGCGATAGAACGCATTGGAATTCATCACAAATACAACCCCGAGATCCAGTAACAATTGGGTTGTGTAGACAAATAGATTTAGATGAAGCAATAGAAAAAGCCCGCAAGGCAGGACGCAAACCGGCTGAAAACGCAACTGCTCCTATTAGTGCCGACCTTATGCCTCAAGAAGAACCAGTTGTTCCAAGTAGGATACCAGATTGGATGGCAGACGTTCGTTTAGGGGGCAGCGGTGGAAACGATTCATAAAACGTAGGATATTTTCGGTTTTCAATGAAACGGGTTCGTAGAAGGCGGANCCGTTTTACTTTTTTGTGTGACTAATTAATAATTTTATTTAGTGAGTGGGTAAAATTTTTTAACTAGCGAAATATATGTTATTTTAATTTCTATTGAACTGTAATTAAACAACTATGCTAGTTTACTGCAGAACCTGTTATTTTTGGGATAGGCATGATGGTTGAAGCAAAATTCTTAAAATTCGATACTCTTAGCTTACATGCTGGCCAACATCCAGACCCTATTAACGGTGCGAGGGCAGCTCCTATTTACCAAACTACATCGTATGTTTTCCCAGATGTTGACCATGCAGCAAGCTTATTTAACTTAGAGCGTGCAGGGCATATCTACTCACGAATATCAAATCCCACAGTTGCAGTATTTGAAGAACGTATGGCCGCATTGGAAGGTGGGGTTGGTGCTATTGGTANAGCTAGTGGACAGGCATCACTAATGCTTGCTGTCCTTACGCTTATGGATACAGGAGGTCATATTGTAGCTTCTCGAAATATATATGGCGGAAGTCACAATTTATTTTTACATACACTCCCTAGGTTTGGAATTAAAACAACATTGGTTGACCCAAGAAACCCAGAAGAATTTCGTAATTCAATTTTACCAGAAACACGATTATTATTTGCTGAAACAATTGGCAATCCAGGTCTTGAGATACTTGATATACCTGTAGTAGCTAGTATAGCTCACGAATCAGGGATACCTTTAATGGTAGATTCTACATTTACCACACCTTATTTAATGAAACCATTCGAACATGGCGCAGATATTATTATGCATTCGGCGACTAAATGGATTGGTGGTCATGGTGTTGCAATTGGAGGTGTTTTGATCGATAGCGGTAATTTTGATTGGGAAAGGTCAGGGAAGTTTCCAACTATGACTGAACCCTATGCAGGATATCATGGGCTTGATTTTGTTGAGGAATTCGGGCCTTCCGCATTTATTATGCGTGCCCGTGCTGAAGGCATGCGGGATTTTGGAGCTTGTCTATCTCCTCAGAATGCTTTCTATCTTATTCAAGGCCTAGAAACATTATCAATCAGGATGAAAAGCCATGTTGAGAATGCACTTGCTATAGCTGAGTTTTTAATGGATGCAAANGAAGTGTCGTGGGTCAGATATCCTGATTTAGAAGGGCATCCAGATAAAGATTTAGCCAAAAAATTGCTACCCAAAGGAAGCGGTTCAATTGTTACATTTGGTATTAAAGCTGGGCCAGGCGGAGCACGTAAAAGTGGAGCTATCTTTATTGAGTCACTTGAGGTCTTCTCACATTTAGCAAATGTTGGTGATGCAAAGTCCCTTGTAATTCATCCAGCGAGTACAACACACCAACAGATGGATAAAGAAGAATTAAAGGTAGCTGGCGTAGGTGAAGAAATGATAAGAGTTTCAGTTGGTCTAGAAGATACTNCTGATCTGGTTTCTGATTTACGCCAGGCTCTGCGATTGTCCCAGAAATAGGATACGTTCTGTAATGAATATTGACGTAAATGGATCCAGAGTATTTGCTCATACAGGCGGACGAAACTTTGATCCATCTATACCTGCCCTTATCCTAATACATGGAGCAGGCAATGATCATACTTTTTGGGGCATGCAAACTCGTTATTTTGCCCATCATGGTTATTCAGTTCTTGCTTTAGATTTACCAGGTCATGGTCGCTCAGACGGCGAACCACTAAGTAGTATAACTGACATGGCTTCATGGTTATGGAAGGTAATTGAATGCTTAAGACCTAGTCAGATTAATTTGGCTGGACACTCTATGGGTTCATTGATAGCCCTTGAGGCTGCCGCAATGCATCCGGATAAAACTAAATCATTGATATTAGCAGGCGCAGCAGAACGTGTAGCAGTTCATAAAGATTTACTAGAGGCATCGTTGAAAAATGACCCATCATCCTATGATATGATCACTGATTGGGGTTTTAGTAAATGGTCGCATTTGGGCGGTCACCAGGTTCCAGGGTTATGGATGCAGGGCGGTTCAAAGGCTTTACTTGCTTCTGGATCAACCGGAGTTTTAGGTTGTGATTTAGTTGCTTGTAACGAATACACTCAAGCTATTGAAGCTGCTAAAAAGATAATTTGTCCTTCTTTAATAATAATTGGATCCAAAGATCGAATGACACCACCTGCTATGGCTGAAAATTTGATAAAAAACCTAGTAAATGTGGAAATACAAAGTATTGAATCTACCGGTCATATGATCATAGTAGAGAGAATTAATGAGGCAATTGATATTATAGCAGATTTTTTGAAACAGGTTGCTTGATGAGCAAAAACAGTAGTGAAGAGCGCCGGAAAAACTATCGAGAATTTATTAAAGTCCCGACCAGATGGATGGATAATGATGTTTATGGTCACGTTAATAATGTCGTATATTACTCTTATTTTGATACAGCAGTTAACGGCTATTTAATGAAGAATGCAGGCTTAGACTTCAGGCTCTCGCAGTCTGTGGGAGTAGTGGTTGAAACTGGATGTCAGTTCCATAGTGAGGTTTCATTTCCAGATATTTTAGATGTTGGGATTCGCGTAAGACGTCTTGGTAATACATCCGTAACATATGAAATTGGTATATTTAGAGAAGGGTACGACTCTCCCGCTGCTACGGGCTATTTTGTACATGTATATGTGCAACATGNGAAAATGATACCTGTCCCTATACCTGATGACGCGAGAGCTGTTCTTAAAAATTTATTAATAAGTAATTAATTTTTCCAAAGCTTTTTGGAGGCTAGTTCTGCGCCTTGTATTAGTGATTTAAATTTTTCTACCGCAATTTTAGAATCTACTGCACCCATTCCAGCAAATGTAGCAAAACCACAATCTGANCCGGCAATTATACGCTCACGCCCGACAATATCAGCGAATTGACAAATTCTTTGAGCAACAAGTTCTGGGTGTTCAATGTAGTTTGTAACACTATCTATTACTCCTGGTATCAAAACTTTATCTTCTGGTAACTTACGTTCTATAAATACGTTCCACTCGTGAGCATGACGCGGGTTGGCGGCTTCAATTAGTAAGCCCATAGGTTTTGCTTTCAGGAGCTCGTCTATAATTGCCCCAAGTGGAATGTCTCTATGATGAGGACCTTCATAATTACCCCAACAAATATGCATTCTAACTCTTTCTGCTGGAATGTTTTGTAATGCGTTATTTAATATTTCAATCTGCTTTGCAGCTTGCAGAATAAAATCGTGATCGCTGAGGTCTCTAAAAACTGTGTGTCTACCCATGGCCAAGTCAGGGCAGTCGATTTGTAAAATAAAGCCAGATTCAACTATAGCTTCGTATTCTTCTTTCATTGTATCGGCTAATTTTTGTAAATATTCTGTATTAGAGGAATAAAATTTATTTTCTTGAAAGACTGCTATGACACCTGGTGATGCTGCATTCATAAAAACATCACTAGTTGTAACATTGGAAGTTGCCGTTTTTAAATTATAGATGTCTCGTAATAGTGGTTCTCTATCGCGTATTTTTATCTCTCCAGTACAGCAAGGCCGGTTAAGCCTTCTAGTCCCAGCTGCTTTAGCTTGATTCCTCCGATATTCTGGAAAATTAGACATATCATCAAATCGAATGGATGCACTTTCACCTGAAAAACCGTCGAGGCGCTGTTGGATATAGGTAGAGTAACCTGTCTTACCCATCTCACCATCATTTATAATGTCTAAACCCCACTCAATTTGCGCCGAAACAATGCTACTGACTGAACTTTCAAGTAAAGCTATAAAGCTATTATTTTCGTATGGTTCATTAAATTCTATTTTATATAATATTTCAGTTAGCTCTTCTGGACGAGGCATGCTGCCAACGTGTGTAGTCAATATTCTATCTGTGCTGGTTTGCATTATTTTCCTGCGTATATCTATTTCTCTACAACCTAATAAAGGTTTTTAGATATAATAGAAATGGTTTTACTGGGTAAAAGTTAAAACCATTTCTATATTTATTTAGATATTATTAAGCAGCTTTTTGTTCAATGGGACTAGAACCAGAATCACCACTGAAGATTTTTATTTTTCTTGGTTTTAAAGCTTCAGGTATATCACGCTTAAGTTCAATAGTGAGAATACCATTTTGTAGGTTAGCNCCTATAACATTTACATGATCTGCTATTGAAAAGCGTCTTTCAAAAGATCTCGCTGCTATGCCACGATGTAGATACTCAGTTTTAGTATTCTTAATATTGGCTTGACCTTTTATGAATAGCGCATTTTCCTTTTGTATTAAATCCAGGTCTTCATTACTAAAACCTGCAACTGCCATAGTTATACGGTAATCGTCCTCGTCTACTTTTTCTATATTATAGGGTGGATATGTCTCTATATCTGTTTTTGAGGCAGTATTGATTAATCTATTCATGTGATCAAAACCAATGCTTGATCGGAATAAAGGTGATAGGTCATAATTTCGCATGTCACTTGTTCTCCTTATTGAAGCAACAGAGTTCTTGGTAGAACATTCACCACCATGGTCGAAGTCCTCCATCATTTTTGTCGTTAGAACCCAATTAGGCATTCCAACAACTCTCACAGAGTTGGGGGGTGACAACAAATTTTCAAGATATGACCTGGTAAATAATATGAATTTTAATGAAAATGTTAAAAATATAAGCCAATTTTCAGGCGTATTATAAGTATATTTAAAATATTTTTCAGATCTAACTACATCAAATTGGTAGTTTTTAAGTCGCTTATTTTAAGCCAAGGTTTGAGAACCTTTTGTTAAATTTAGCAACTTGCCCAGCGGAATCGACCAACCGGTGTTGCCCTGTCCATGCAGGATGGGTTTTTGGATCAATATCAAGGCGTAGTGTATCGCCTTCAGATCCCCATGTTGAACGAGTTACATATGTTGTTCCGTCCGTCATTTGGACAGTTATATTATGGTAATCTGGGTGTATTTCTTTTTTCATAGTATGCCTTCTTTGCCGAAACTACCTTATAACTAAGCTAGACAAAGTCTGCAAGCATTACTAATAGAATAATATTTGGTCTTTATGTGACTTGTTGTAGTAGATCTGCACTGTTAAAGCAGACCTTAGTAAGTAATATATTATTTAACGAGCCGGGAATTCCGTTCATGGAAAAAACTGAGTTAGGAGCACCACCGCGAAGGGATATAAGGCTTTTAAGGCGCCTGGGGAGATTTCTACGTCCATATCGTTTGCATGTGTTTGCAGCTATATTAGCTCTTACCATAGCTGCAGTTACGGTACTTGCAGTTGGTGAGGGTATACGCCGCTTAGTAGATGATGGATTTGCTGCTGGTAACGCTAGGTTACTTAATGATGCACTAATGGTTTTGTTTGTTTTTGTTATATTTTTAGCGGGAGCAACATACGCTAGGTTTTTTATAGTGTCATGGATAGGCGAGCGTGTCGTAGCTGATATTCGAAAAGCAGTTTTTGATCATGTTATTTCACTTAGTCCTTCTTTTTACGAAACGACTAGGGTAGCTGAGATAATGTCTCGACTAACAACTGACACTACCTTGTTACAAAGCATAGTTGGTTCTTCCGCTTCAATGGCTTTACGTAATATTCTTCTATTTTTAGGAGGGGCTATAATGCTGGTAATTACTAGTCCAAAACTAAGTGGGCTCGCTTTATTGATAGTTCCTATTGTTTTAGTGCCTATAATTATTTTTGGACGAAAAGTTAGGCGACTAAGTCGGAATAGTCAGGATAGAGTTGCTGATGTTGGCGCTTATGTTGATGAAAGTATAACGAACATTAAAACAGTTCAGGCATTTGTACATGAGCCAATAGACAGGTTTCGGTTTTCTACAAGGGTTGAAGAGGCCTTTAATGTTGCAATATTAAGAATACGTGCAAGAGCCTTACTAACTGCAGTTGTTATTATGTTGGTATTCGGGGCAGTAGGTATTATTTTATGGTTCGGTGGACATGATGTTATAAATGGTAGGCTGAGCGCTGGTAAATTATCAGCATTTGTTTTTTATGCCATTATTGTTGCTGGTTCTATTGGAGCTATTTCCGAAGTTATTGGTGATTTACAAAGGGCTGCAGGCGCTACCGAGCGCTTATTTGAATTACTAGAAATGACCAGCGAAGTTACTGTACCTGCCAAACCGGTGGCGTTATCTGCTTTGCCGCAAGGTAAAATAATTTTGGATGAAGTTTCATTTAGTTATCCTTCTCGCCCAGATCATTTAGCCCTTGATAGCTTCAATCTTGAATTAGCACCGGGAGAGCGAATAGCTTTGGTGGGCCCATCTGGGGCTGGTAAGACTACAATTTTCCAGCTGTTATTAAGGTACTATGATCCCCAGAAGGGTTTACTTTCTTTTGATGATATTAACTTACGTGATTTAGATCCTAGTCAGCTTCGAGGGCTGATAGGCTTTGTACCTCAAGAGCCGGTTATTTTTAGTGCCGATGCCTGGGAAAATATTCGTTATGGACGGCCAGAAGCTACGGATGAAGAGGTAAGGGCGGCGGCAGATGCTGCGGCTGCATCTGAATTTATTGACCGTTTTTCTGAAGGTTTTTCAACCTTTCTTGGGGAGAAAGGTGTTCGATTATCTGGAGGTCAACGACAGCGTATAGCAATTGCAAGAGCAGTACTCAGAAACCCTAAGTTGCTACTATTAGATGAAGCTACAAGTGCTTTGGATTCTGAAAGCGAACAATTAGTAAATACTGCATTGAACAGTCTTATGAAAAACCGCACATCCATTGTAATTGCCCATAGATTAGCCACTGTTATAGCTGCAGACCGAATAATTGTAATGGATCAAGGCCGATTAATTGCCACAGGTACCCATGACGAACTCATCGGCCAAGGTGGCCTTTATGCGCGATTGGCTGAACTGCAATTTACGGCTAATGGAATTTATCTTGATAAGTAATAACTATTATCGTTGTGTTAACTTAAATTCTATCCTTCTGTTGCGGCGGTATGCTATTTCGTCGCTACCGATATCTATCGGTTGGTACTGACCAAAACCTGCAGCGACTAGACGGTTAGGCGATATACCTTGATTTATCAAAAATTTTACGACCGANGTTGATCTTGCCGAAGATAATTCCCAGTTNGATGGAAATTGAGCAGTGCTTATTGGGCGCTCATCTGTGTGCCCATCAACTCTCAATACCCAGTCAAGGTCTTTGGGTATTTCTTTTGAAATTTTTCTTAAAGTTGTTCCCAATAAACTAAGTTGCTGACTACCAACCCGATTAAGATCGGCTGCCCCTGATTCAAAAAGTACTTCTGATTGGAATACAAACCTATCACCTTCTATACGAATATCAGATCGATTTCCGAGAGTTTGGCGCAGTCGGCCAAAAAATTCTGATCTATAACGTGCTAGCTCTTGGACACGGGTGGCTAAGGCAGCGTTAAGTCGTTTTCCAAGGTTTACAATTTGAGTTTTTTGTTCTTTATTTTTTGATTCCGTGGCTTCTAATGCCTGATTTAAGGCTGCAAGTTGAATTCTTAGCTGTTTGAGTTGTTCTCCGATTAAACTTANTTTATTTTGATAGTTTTTAGATAATTTCTTCTCTTCTAATAATGACTCCTCAGCTGTTTTTGTACTCTGGAGTAATTCTTTCAGTCGGATATCTCGTTTGTTTAATTTCTCTTGTACGAGTAAGGTGCGCTCTGATTCATCTGCAATCTTTGCCTTAAGCTCTTTTGAAAGGTCTCGAACTTTTCCTAATTCTCCCTCTGTGCTCTCTAACGTACCTATCAGAACGGAAACTTTATTTTCTAAGTTTTTACGTACTTCTTTAAGTGCCAGAATATCACGATTTAATCTTTCAAGATCTCTTAACTGTAATTCGATTGATTCCTTATCGCTTTTAATGATTTTATTTAGATCTAATATCTGTTCGTTATATTTAGATTTTTCTGTGGCTAGTTCTTTTTCAATGCTTGATAGTCTTATTTTTAGTAAATCTCGTTCGGATATTGATGAGCCTAACTCAGATGTTAGCTGAGCTACAGAGAGTTGTAGCTTTGCATTTGTATTTCTTTCCAGACTAAGCATTTGGCCTAGTTCTTCAAGCTCGGCAGTTAATTTTTCTAGTACAGTGTCTCTTCCAGATATGGCATCTGATAAAAAAGCTTGGGCAAGTGCAAATACCATAATCAAGAATACAACTACTACTAATAATGCGGCTAACGCATCGACAAATCCAGGCCAATAGCTTGCTGAGTTGTAGCTGCGAGAACGAGAACTAGGCATAGTTCATTCCAACATATCAATGCCTGCCGTCATTCTCTTCAGAACTGGCAGCTATGGTGCGCGCAAGTAGACGAATTTCTGCGCGTAGCTCCTGGATCATTTCTGATCTTCCACTAGCAGAATCTTCTACTAATCTTGATAGATAGTTATCTAAATTACGAACATGGCTTTTTGTTGCATCGTCGATACCTCCGATTTTCCCTTCCGCAAGTTTAGGCAATGTGATTAGCATTTCGCTGTGGGATTCAGCTAGTTTTAGCATTAACTCTTGTTCGGTGCGCATTTGGTCTGTCAGAGTAGTTAGACCGTCAGCTAATGCAGTTATTGCAACATCAGTTTTACCTCTGGTGGCTTCTCCCCTAGCAATTGTGCGTTGCAAATTATCAAGCGAATCAGCTGTTTTTTCTAGTAATGCTTGAATGTAAGCTGGTACACTCTGGTCACCATCTACAGCCCTTATGCCGCTTGATACTCTCGTAAGACCACTTAGCCAGTCTTCCAGTTCGTTATAGAAACGGTTATGTGCAGAACCTGCCTGAAGATCTAGAAAACCTAGTATTAAAGAACCAGCTAGTCCAAAAAGCGATGAACTAAAAGCTGTTCCCATACCACCTAGGGGAGCACTTAGTCCAGTTTTTAGGGAATCAAATACTTGTGTAACGTCGCCGCCGCTAACTTGAAGTCCGGATATAACATCTGCGACTGACCGTACGGTAAGCAATAAACCCCAAAAAGTTCCAAGTAGGCCTAGAAATATTAACAATCCAATAAGATATCTAGATAGGTCTCGTGCTTCATCAAGCCGAGCGCTGATTCCATCCAGGATTGATCGCATGGAGATAGTTGTTAGGCTGGGCCTTCCATTGCTTTCACCGAACATGGTGGCCATCGGAGCTAGCAGTGATAAACTCACGGACCCAGATAATACAGTTCTTTCACTCCTGTATGCTTCTATCCAGTTAACTTCAACATTTAACATCCAAACTTGTCGAAACACTAGAAAAACACCAAATACGAGAACAAACACTATAATGCCGTTTATTGCGGGATTGGCCATGAATGCTTCGTACAACTGGTCATATAGAGCACCAATAGCTATTGCTGCTATCATCAGAAATATTACCATACGGGTTAGGTAGCGCTTTGGTCTGGTCATTATCAGATAGCCGTTATTTTTCCGTCTAAAATGTAGTTTATTACACTATATAAAGACATAAGATTGTGAGTTTAGTTATTTTGTACTTCTACTATGACATTTTTAGGGCAAAGTTCTTTAATGAGCTACCGGTTGAATAGTAAAATATCAACGCGGTTAAAAGGAGGGTTATTATATAAAGTTAATCCGTTTTTTAAAACATATTTTTGAATTGAGGTTACATGTAACCAACAATTTTAGCTATGATTTACTGATAGTTTTATTATTAATGCATNTACAAGTTTTCTTATTAGGAGCTANAANATTCACCGGAACAAATACATTCTATTAGGCTATCTTTTATAGCTCCGTTTGATGCAATGATAGTATCAGAACTCTCATTTAAAACTTTATTTTCTTGATCAGCCAGAAAGCCACCAGATTCTCGTACAAGTAAAGTGCCTGCCATAATATCTTTTGCTGAAACATCAAAACTCCAATATCCGTCATATCTACCTGCTGCCAGATAAGCCAGGTCGAGTTCTGGTGCGCCCGCAGTTCGTACACCACCAGTGTTTGCTATTACGGCTCCTAGAGCGGTTAGGTAATGAGGGTGATTTTCATTAGTCATGAAGGGCATTTCTGTTGCAATTATACATTCATTAAGGTTTTGACGGTTGGATACCCTCAGACGTGTATCATTTAGAAACGCCCCGGTATTTCTAATAGCCCAAAAAAACTCTTCACTTAATGGATCATAGACACAGCTTTCAATTAGGTTTTTATCCTCTATATGAGCTATTGATATTGAGAAATGTGGTTGGCCGTGCATATAGTTTGATGTTCCATCAAGGGCTCTTACTACCCATTGGTGGCTATTATTATCAATATTTTCTTGTAAATCAGCACTATTATAATAACCGTATGTAGGTCTGGCCTTACTCAGTTCGTATTTCAATGTTCCTTCGGCTTTACGAATAGCTGCTTTCACAAAGTTTCCTGAACCTTTTTTAGAGACCTGTAGTTGTTGTACTTCGTTAAAGTCTCGAGCTAGAGCTCTGCCTGCTCGTCTTGCAGCACGATCCATGACGTTAATAATCGGTGAACGCATCATAGATTAGATACCTATTAGCTTTTTCAAATTTATTATAATACTTTTTATTAAAAGGTATTTAGTCCATTGTATGTTCACTATTTTTTAGTCCTTTGCTCGTTCAACGTAAGTTGCATCTTCAGTTGACACTACTATGCGTGTTCCTGCCTCTATATGCGGTGGTACTAATAGTTTTACACCATTTTCGAGCATTGCTGGTTTATATGAAGAGGAAGCTGTTTGTCCTTTAACAACTGCATCAGCTTCCGTGACCTCAAGTGTAACTCTATCTGGCAAAGAGATTCCAATGTGAGATTCTTCGTATGATTCTATTGTAACTATCATGCCATCCTGCAGAAATTGGCTTTGTTCAGGCCCTAATATACTGCTGTCTAAAGTAACCTGTTCATATGTTTCTTGATCCATAAACGTATATTGTTCTGAGTCACTGTATAAAAATTGGTATTCATTTTGCTCAAGTCTAACTCGTTCAACAGTTTCGGCTGACCGGAACCGTTCATTGAGTTTTGTACCATCTCTCACGTCCCGAAGNTCAACCTGCAGATATGCTCCACCTTTACCTGGTTTCACATGCTGTATTTTTACTGCCCGCCAAAGTCTACTTTGATGTTCTATGACGTTTCCAGGACGGATTTCATTACCGTCTATTTTCATTTCCTTAGCCTATTTATTTATTTATGGGGCGCGGCTGTCTAACAGTTGGTAGGGGCAAATGCAATGATTGTAATTAGCCCGATGACCCGTCATTTAAGATAGCCGAATTAAATTCTGATATTGCCATGCTAGGACTTTCCTTATGGTCCCATATACTAGCTGAAACTGCAAGGAAGTCTGCTCCCGCTTCAATTAGTGGTAAACAGTTTTTAACAGTAATTCCTCCGATTGCAACACAGGGGATATGAGTCATTTCATTCCACCACTGTAAAATACTTGGATTAGTATAAAATTTTGGTGATTTAGTTTTTGTCTGATAAAATGAACCAAAAGCTACATAGTCAGCTCCGGCTTCTGAGGCTGTGATGGCTAGGTGACGAGAATTATGACAAGTAACGCCAACAATAGCTTTATCACCAACTAAAGCTCGGGCCTCTTTATACTTTGTGTCTTCTTGTCCTATGTGCACCCCATCGCATCCATATTTAGCTGCAAGGTCTGGTCTATCATTCATTATAACTGGGACATCGTATGATTGTACTAATGGCACCAACATTTTGGCTATTTGTCCGATAACCATATCAGGGGCAGGTGTGTTATCAGGGTTTTTAATGCGTAATTGCAGGCAGGAAACACCACCTAATTTAAGTGCGTTTTCTAGCTTTTCTAAGAACTGAGGGAGCTCCTCTTCATCTATTCTAGGCGGTGTTATTAGATAAAGCTGACAGGCAACCTCTGAATTACTATCTAATTTAGTCAAGTTCTATTTCTCATAACTGGTAGATGATAGTCGACGGTTTAAAATTTTCCCTGATATATAGCTATTACATCACTTAGAAGCTTAAGAGATTCTTCTTTAGAACGCTGGAAACTATTTCGCCCTATAATTGATCCCGATGCACCACCATCGTTTAGTTGACGGATTTCATCATAAATATCTTTAGTTTCTTTTGCGGCGCCTCCTGAAAATACTACGAGCCGACGGCCGTTGAAAGCAGACTGTAAAACGTGCGAAATACGTGCGCTTAAACTGGAAACATCTATTTTATGTTTTATATAAATTTCCTTAGCTTCAGGTTGTTCAATGAAGCTAGTTGGCGGTTTTACCTTGATTATATGAGCCCCAAGTTGTGCCGCCATGTGCGCAGCATAAGCAGTTACATCTATTGCTGTTTCACCTTTCTTCGAGATGTTCCCTCCTCTGGGATAGGACCAAATTACGACGGCTAATCCGCACGATTTTGCCTCTAAAGCTATTTCTCTTATTTCCTCAATCATTTCAAATTGTTCATTTGACCCAGGATACATAGTAAATCCGACTGCAGTGCAACCAAGTCTTAACGCGTCTTCTACAGACGCAGTAATGGCTTGATCTTTGATTGTCGCATGTGAATTAGCGTTGTTTAGCTTTAAAATCATGGGTACTGAGCCAGCAAAAGTATCGGCTCCGGCTTCTAGTTGGCCAAGAGGGGCAGCATATGCGTTTAATCCTGCATCAATAGCTAATTTGAAAAAGTAATGTGGGTCGTAGGCTGGCGGGTTGGGAGCAAAGCTTCTTGCCGGTCCATGTTCCCAACCTTGATCTACAGGCAGAATTACCATTTTTCCGGTTCCAGCTAGCTTGCCGGTCATTAGGATACGAGCTAAATTTGTTTTACTACCAGGATTATCACTCTCATAATTTGAAAGTATTTTTCGGACCCGCTGTGTTATTTTCATGTTATTAATCTCGCATTTAGAACAGATTTTTTTTTCCGAGAGCGGGCCAGGCGTAAGTCGGTATCTTGACTTAAACGACATGCTCGATTTTTGCAATTGTTAGATAAAGTTTTCCTGTCGTTTTTTGTTTAACCATTGATGGCAAATAGATGCTTTATCCTTATGCTTACTAAGGTCAAGGGCCTTCTCATAGTCAATTTTAATAATTTTACACCCAGCTTGGGAAGCTATTTCTGTAATTTTATTATTTAATGTCTCGGATCCCGAGTAGCATATGGCCTTAACGCCTTCTCGTATTGCCGATAAGGCATGACCAGCTTCTGCAGAACAATCTAGAATGCTATTAAATGATGCTTCAGGAAAGGAGTTATGAGCTTGAGAAATAAGTTCACGAAACCAAGCTGGTCCAGCATAAGCTACTGCATTGTTTGGACTAACAAGCGTAACTGAAATATTCAATCTTATAGCTGCCTCTAATGCANCATTAGCATCCTCTAGAGCATAAACAACAATTTGTGGATTTAATTTATTAGTCACGCATTATAACCAAGTTTTACCCAGTGATGGGCTTTAATTTAAAAGATAAATTTAGCTTCTAATTGAATAATCTTTATTTGACCTATTTTAATTTGGCCATTTGCAATGCAGTATCACTCATGCGAGATGAAAAGCCCCATTCATTATCATACCAGCTAAGAACACGAACCAGTCTCTTATCAGTTACTTGGGTTTGTGTTAAATCAAACACAGAACTTGCAGGATTATGGTTAAAGTCTGAGGAAACAAGAGGTTCGCTGTTTGTGGTAAGAATACCCTTTAGTTGTTTTCCAATTGCCGCTTTAATTATAGCATTATTCACTGTATCTGCTGAAGTGTTTGTTTTTGATTCAAAAACTAGATCTACCATAGATACATTTGGAGTTGGAACACGTANTGCCGTTCCATCTATTTTTCCGGCAAGTTGAGGCAATACAAGGCCGACAGCCCTGGCTGCGCCAGTAGAAGTTGGGATCATAGAGGTGGCGGCTCCTCGAGACCTATGAAGGTCAGAATGTAGTGTATCTAGAACTGGTTGATCGCCGGTATAGCTATGAACGGTAGTCATAAAGCCGTGCTTTATACCAATTTCCTTATCTAAAACGGCCGCAACCGGTGCTAGGCAATTAGTAGTACAAGATGCGTTAGAAACTATCTTGTGCGATTTTCTTAACTTATTGTTATTAACGCCTTGAACAACAGTTATATCAGCACCGCTGGCTGGAGCTGATATCAAAACCTTTTTAGCTCCGGCATCAAGGTGTTTGCCTGCAGCATCTTTAGAAGTAAAAATTCCAGTGCATTCTAGTACCACATCAATTTTTAAATCATCCCAGGGTAAATTTGCGGGATCTCTTTCAGCTGTTACTTTAATTCGCTTTCCGATTTTGGATCTGTTCCCAAGATCAATCCAGCCCTTGCCGCTACGTACATTTCCCGGAAATGCCCCATGAATTGAATCATGCCTGAGTAAATGTGCGTTAGCTTCAACTGATCCCAGATCGTTAATAGCAACGAAGTTTATGTCTTTTCTTCCTTGCTCATATGCCGCTCGCAATACTAAACGACCTATTCGGCCAAACCCATTGATTGCAACACGAATTGCCATAATTATTATCCTCTGTTTTGTTACTTATCTAGATAGTGATTATTACAAATTACTTTTTATAGCTCTGATCTTACAGCATCAGCTACTGCTTTTGGCGAAATACCAAAATGTTCATACAAATCTGAAATTGGTGCCGATGCCCCAAAATCTCTCATACCAATAACCTTTGATTCGTCTAATACATATCTTGCCCATCCAAAGCATGCTGCCGCTTCAACAGCTATTCGGACACCGGATTCTCCTAGTACTTCATTTTTGTATGATTTATTTTGTTGTTCGAATATTTCCCAACATGGCATAGATACCACAGCTGTTGCAATTCCGTCGGCCTGCAATAGGTCGCGTGCTTTTAGAGCAATTTGTACTTCTGAACCGGTCGCCAGAATTGTTGCCTTCCGGTTTTTATTGCCATTTTGAGCTTCCGCGATTACATATGCTCCGCGGGCGCATAAATTATCTTCAGTGTGCTCCGTGCGTATAGTTTGCAGTCCTTGACGTGTAAGCGCTAAAACAGAGGGTGTTTCATTGCTTTGAATCGCTAGTAGCCAACATTCGGCAGTTTCAATAGCATCTGCTGGGCGGAAAACATTTACATTAGGCATAGCGCGCAAAGAAGCAATATGTTCTACCGCTTGATGAGTCGGACCGTCTTCTCCTAAACCAATTGAATCATGTGTCATTACATAAATAACTTTTAGTTTCATAAGTGCAGCGAGGCGAATGGAAGGTCGACAGTAATCTGTAAAAGTTAGAAAAGTACCCCCATATGGAATAAAACCTCCATGCAAAGCTAAGCCATTCATTACAGCTGCCATAGCATGTTCGCGGACGCCGTAATAAATATATCGACCACTGTAATCTAAGGCAGATATAGGAACCGTAGCAGTAGTTTTTGTATTATTAGACCCTGTTAAATCTGCTGATCCACCAATCATTGATGTTATATTTTCAGTTAGAACTTTTAGAGTTTCTTCGCTGGATTTACGTGTAGCCCAAGTAGGTAATTCTTGCTTCAGTCTTAGCTTATGAGCATTTATTTTATTAGATATATCTTTTGGAAGTATGTTTGAGTGTAAGTTTTCAAAACCATCACGTTTATTTTTATCGGCTCTTTCAAGGGTCTCCTTCCATAGTTCATGGGTTTTGGCTCCCTTTTTTCCTACATCTCTCCAAGCGTGCAGAGTTTCATCCGGTATTATGAATGGTTCATAAGGCCAGTTTAATTTTTTTCTTGCCTCTGTAATTTCATCTGGGCCTAGAGGAGCTCCATGAGTAGCGGAAGTACCCTGCTTATTAGGAGCCCCGAAACCTATAATTGTTTTACAAGCTATAAGTGATGGACGATTACTCTGCTTAGCAGCTATGATTGCCTGATCTATGGCCTTTGGATCATGACCGTCAATTTTATTAACATCCCAACCACTTGCTAAAAATCTCTCTAATTGATTGTCGGATACCGTTAAATTGGTTTCACCATCAATCGATATGCTATTATCGTCAAACAATACGATAAGTTTTTCGAGCTTTAGGTGACCAGCCATAGAAATCGCTTCATGACTGATGCCTTCCATAAGACATCCGTCGCCTACAAAAACATATGTAAAATGGTCAACAATTCCATTGCCGAAGCGCGCATTTTTCATTCGTTCAGCTAGCGCTATTCCTACGGCATTTGCTAAACCCTGACCAAGAGGCCCTGTGGTGGTTTCTATTCCTGATGCATGCCCATATTCTGGGTGCCCAGCAGTGCGGCTTCCAAGTTGTCGGAATCGTTTAATTTCTTCAATAGTCATGTCGCTATACCNGGTTAAATAAAGCAGTGAGTATAGCAAAATGGACGCGTGACCATTTGAAAGAATAAACCTGTCTCGGTTAGGCCATTGTGGCTCATTAGCATCAAATACTAGGTGTTTAGTAAAGAGAACGGTAGCTATGTCTGCCATTCCCATAGGTGCGCCTGGATGACCTGAATTGGCTAACTGAACAGCATCCATTGATAGAGCTCTGATAGCATTTGCCATCTGATTGTGACCGACTTTGTCGGCTTCTGGCGATGAAGCATTATCCATTATTATAACAAGGCTTTCTGTGGCGAAGATATAATTTCATTAAAATACAAAAAAACAAACTTTGGGCGATCAGAACATGCCAAGCTGGTTAATCGCCGTCAACGGATTCGTCTAAAGTTTATCCCCGATGTACATATTTAGGGCTTATTTTTATATATAATCACTAACTAAGTCATTTGGTTGATGTTTATGGTTCCTTATAAGCGAGTACTTTGATTAAAAAATTTATAATTAATTAGGGGTTTAGATCTCCATATCGCATGTTAGTATTGTATCGTCATTTTTGTAATAAAATGATATTGTAAGAATTGAGGGCAATAATGAATGCTATAGATGATGCAAATCAAAGATTGGATAATGCTTTGTCCCACTTGGAAGAGGTTTTGCGATTACGTATTAAAAGCTCTGATGCTTCAGTCGAAGAAGAGTTCGAAAGATTGAGGCTTGAAAAACAAGTTAAAATTGCAAAAAACGAAATTACTAACCTTAAAGATATGAATAATACTCTAGTACAACGTCTTGATGTAGCTATTGATAAAGTACAAAATATAATTGGCAAGTAATATAGTAATCAAAAAATTTGAATAGATATATAGATATAGAGTTAAAAATAAGTGTCACAGGTCGAAATAACAATAAATGGGCGACAGTATCGTGTATCTTGTGAGGATGGACAAGAAGAACACCTTACTGAGCTTGCAAAATACTTTGATGGAAAAATGCATGGCTTGATTGAAGAGGTCGGTCAGATAGGGGATACAAGCCTGATGGTTATGGCTGGTTTGCTTATAGCTGATGAGCTGTCGGATGCGAAACAAGAATTGGATCAAAGTCAAAAATTCTCTGAAAAAACCTACATTAGTAAAATAAATTTATTAGCTCAAAAGATTGAAACTCTGGCCAATACCCTTAATGCAGATTAGAATATAAAGCTCTACTACTTGCGGCGTAGCGCTCGCTCATTTATTTTATAATAGGGTAGTTTCTGGATAGTACGTCTTGCACTCAAGTCTCGGGGACCTTACTCATCGAATAGGGAGCTGTCTCTGTCGGGGCCGAGGTCTCGATCATGCGGCGCCCACCTGCTTTAAGCAGGTCTCGGTGGACTCGTCTGGCAGACGGCTAAATCGGTGCTACCCACATTATTAGCTTAATAATTATGCAGGGTTTCCATTAAAAATAGTAATAAAAAATATATAGAAAGAAAAGTTGCCTCAATTCATAGAAAAGAGTTGAGCCTAAAGTCAGGTGCTGCATCAGCTGATAAACTAGTAGACGTTTTTTTAAATAATTCTTTTATAAGGGCAGCAGCCTTAACAAGTATTGCGGTTGGCGGCTATATGCCAATAGGTAGCGAAATTAATTGCGTTCCTTTGCTGAAAGCGATGTTTGATGGAGGCGTTAATATTTGTCTGCCTATTATACAAAACAAGGGAGCTACGTTGTTATTTCGTGGTTGGGAACCTGACGATAATATGCATTTAAATTCATTAGGTGTTCCTGAACCATTACCATCAGCATCTCTAGCAATACCAGATGTATTGCTTGTTCCAATGCTTGCTTTTGATTTGGAAGGAAATCGTCTCGGATACGGCGGAGGTTACTACGATAATACTATTAGAAGTTTGCGTGCAAAAAATAAATTAGAAGGCAAACCCCTAATAATTGGAGTGGCTTTTTCTGGACAGTTAAGTAAACAAGTGAGTGTTTCNAGTGAAGATGAACCCCTGGATTGGATTCTAACTGAAATCGGCGCAATTAAGGTTTCAGAAGAGGTTAAAGAAGTTTAAATGCGGGCAAGTAAAAAATGAAAATATTATTTTGTGGAGACATTGTTGGAAGAGCTGGACGCGATGTTGTTATTCAGCTTTTACCTGATTTAAGAGAACGGTTAGAACTCGATTTTATTATAGTTAATGGAGAAAATTCAGCCAACGGTTTTGGTATAACAGAAGCGATTTGTTCCGATTTATATGCTGCGGGCGCTGATGTTATTACGACTGGTAATCATGTTTGGGACCAGCGTGATATTATTGGGCAGATCGACGCAGATAATAAGCTATTAAGACCTGTAAATTTTCCTATTGGGACGCCAGGTAGGGGGGCTAATGTATATGATACAATAAATGGGCGTCGAGTATTAGTTATTAATGTAATGTGCAGACTCTTCATGGACCCTCTAGATGATCCTTTTGTAGCACTTGAGCGATTACTTTCCGAAAANACATTAGGTGGTTCCGTNGATGCAATAATTATAGATGTTCATGGGGAGGCATCATCAGAGAAAATGGCTATTGGCCATGCATTTGATGGACGAGCGAGCCTTGTAGTTGGAACTCATACTCATGTACCTACTGCTGATTTGCAAATATTAGACGGAGGAACGGCATATCAGACTGATGCTGGTATGTGCGGAGATTATGATTCTGTTATCGGAATGCGTAAAGCACCAGCAATAGAAAGGTTTAGAAGAAAAATTCCTGGTGAAAGACTTAGCCCGGCCTCAGGGCCTGCTGACTTGTGCGGGGTATTCATTGAAACAGATGACAAAACTGGGTTAGCTAGTTATGTAGCTCCATTAAGAATCGGAAATAGGCTATTTTCAACTTGGCCAGATAGGTATGAAGACCGTTAAACGAATCATGTATAGTATATAAATATAAAAAACATACACAAATAAGAGAGTATTGAGGCCATGGCAGGCCATTCACAGTTTAAGAATATAATGCACCGTAAGGGCGCTCAAGATAAAAAGCGGGCAAAGTTATTTGCTAAACTGGCACGTGAAATAGAAGTGGCAGCTAGAATGGGTATGCCTGATCCATCACAGAATCCACGTTTGCGCTCGGCAGTTGTGGCTGCTCGCAGTGCAAACATGCCGAAGGACCGCATTGAACGAGCCATCAATAAGGCATCTGGGGGTGAAGATGGAGCAGTGTATGAGGAAATTCGTTATGAAGGGTATGGCCCTCATGGGGTTGCAATTATAGTAGATGCGCTAACAGATAACCGAAACCGAACAGCATCAGAGGTAAGATCAGCCTTTTCCAAATTTGGCGGTAATCTTGGGGAAACTAATAGCGTTGTTTTTATGTTCGATCGTGTTGGGCAGATAATATTCAAAGCTGATGTCGCAGATTCTGAAACTATGTTTGAACAGGCATTAGAAGCTGGTGCACAAGATGTTAATAGCTTTGATAGCTCTCACGAAATAAGCTGTGACCCAGAAGATTTTGGTCAAGCAGTTGAAGCACTTGAGGCAATTTTTGGCCCCCCCGATTCTGCTGGATTACTTTGGCAACCACAGACAACTGTAGATATAGATGTCGATGCTGCTCAAACTCTGCTTAAGCTAATTGATACTTTAGAAGATGGANATGATGTACAAAATGTATCTGCAAATTTTGATATTAGTGATGAGGTAATGGCACAATTATCTGAATAAGTTGTGCTGTAATATATTTGTACATTCATGGAGGCAAAAATGCTTTTGTTAGGACTGGACCCGGGGTTAAGGAATACGGGTTGGGGAGTGATAGAGGCTGATTCTAATAAGTTGCGCCATGTTGCTAATGGTGTGGTGCAGTCGGGCACTGGATCATTAGCAGACCGACTTCTAAATCTTTTTGAAAATTTGTCTCTAATTATTGAATCTTATACATTGGATGGCGCTGCTGTCGAGGAGACGTTTGTAAACAGAGATGGACAAGCTACTCTGAAGTTAGGGCAGGCGCGGGGCATAGTAATGTTAGTTCCAGCACGTGCCGGTTTAGAAGTTGCTGAATATCCTGCTAACACCGTTAAGAAAAGTGTTGTAGGTTACGGTCATGCAGATAAAAATCAAATTGGTCATATGGTTTCACTTTTATTACCAGGTGCTGATTTAAGATCATCAGATGCAGCGGATGCATTGGCAGTTGCAATTTGTCATGCTCATCATGTTTCGAGTTCNAAGCGAATGGCGGTTACACTATGATTGCTCGATTAAAAGGAGTTATAGATGAGATAGGAGTTGACTGGTTAGTGATTGACGTTAGTGGAGTTGGATATTATGTGAACTGTCCCGCAAATACAATTAATTCACTTCCTGAAGTTGGAAGCACTGCTGCAATTCATATTGAAACACATGTCCGTGAAGGGCAGATCTCATTATATGGGTTTTTAGAGGTTCGAGAGCGAGAATGCTTTCGCTTATTGACTACGGTTCAAGGTGTCGGGGCCAAGGTTGCAATAGCAATACTTGGTTCTTTATCTCCAGACCAGCTTATTGATGCTATAATCGCTCAAGATAAGTTAGAGTTGACGCGGGCAGAGGGCGTAGGACCAAGATTGGCGGCTCGTCTGCTTACTGAGTTAAAGGATCGTATATTATCAGTTTCATCAAACATTAATGACATATCAGTTAAAAAAGAAAATTCAGTATTGAGTGGTTCTCGAGAAAGTTTGTTGGATACTAATAATGACGCGATATCAGCCCTTGTTAATTTAGGCTATGGCAGAGCAGAGGCCTTTGCAGCTGTATCACGTGCTGCAGTTGGGATGGATGATGACGCTTCTATAGAGTTAATCATTCCCGCAGCTTTGAAAGAGCTTGGCCAATGAGTGGACAAAGTCCTGATGATCAGAAACGACTAGTAGATCCCAGTGATGACCAGGACGAGAGCCTAGAAGTTAATCTTCGTCCTCAAATGTTGACAGAATTTGTAGGCCAAAACAATCTATGCAAAAACTTATCAGTTTTTGTTGCAGCTGCAAAACAACGCGGTGAACCTATTGACCATGTTTTATTTCATGGCCCGCCAGGTTTAGGAAAAACTACTTTGGCCCGTATAGTGTCTCAGGAGCTCGGGGTGGGTTTTAAAACAACTTCTGGACCAGTTATTACAAAAGCCGGTGACTTGGCAGCACTTTTAACGAACCTTCAGCCCTGCGATGTTCTTTTCATAGATGAAATTCATAGACTAAACCCAGCTGTTGAAGAAATTCTTTATCCAGCTATGGAGGATGGAGAACTGGATCTTATGATTGGGGAAGGACCGGCAGCCCGTTCGGTGAGAATTGAACTGCAGCCCTTTACAGTTGTTGGAGCTACGACGAGACTTGGGTTGCTGACAACGCCTTTGCGTGAACGATTCGGCATTAATATGAGGTTAGAATATTATTCCTCTGATGAGCTAATAAAAATAGTAAGACGTAATGCTGACCTTCTGGAAGTGTCAATTACAAATGAAGGAGCGGCGGAGATAGCTAATCGAGCTAGGGGAACGCCCCGGGTGGCTGGGCGTTTACTGCGCCGAGTTAGAGATTTTGCAGTTGTTGAGAGTAATTTGCCAGTGAATGAAAAAGTTGCGGATGTAGCTTTAACGCGCCTTGAAGTAGATAGCCGTGGATTAGATTCTATGGATCGTCGTTATTTGTATTACATAATTGAAAATTATGCTGGAGGACCGGTTGGTGTTGAAACCATTGCCACGGCACTTTCAGAGGAACGTGATACTATAGAAACTGTTGTAGAACCATTCCTGATTCAACAAGGTTTTTTGCAGCGAACGCCTAGAGGGCGTGTTTTAACTGCGGGTGCCTATGGACATTTGGGTTTAAAGCATAAAAACCTTAATCAAGGTGAATTACTGGATGGCCATAAGGTTGCCACAAATGGTTCTCATAATCATACATTAGGAAAAGATGTTGAAGAATGAATCTGAACATCGGCTGACTGGATGGCTTGAAAATAGTGAGCACTTTTTACCTATAAGGATTTATTATGAAGATACAGATGCTGCGGGGATTGTATATTATTCCAACTATCTTAAGTATGCAGAAAGAGCTCGTACAGAGATGATTCGCTTTTTAGGAATAGAAAATAGACAATTAATGTCCGAGAAAGGTTTAGCTTTTGTTGTTCGCAGATGCTTAACCGAATATCTACAACCCGCATATTTGGACGATGAAGTTACTGTATGTACTCGTATCAAAGAAGTGCGNGGAGCTAGTTTTACTGCAATTCAAAAAATCATAAGAAATATTGGTGAGTCAGATGAAACTCTACTTGTAAATTTAGANATATATTTAGCATGTATAAATAAAAATCAGCGTCCGGTGCGAATGCCAGCAGACATAAGTAATGCAGTTAATGCTCTGCAGCAGGCATAATAAGGACATAAACAAAATATTTTTACCTATTTAAGGGCGTTTTAAAATTATGGATCCTAATATTATTGATGCGGTCGCTGTTTCAGGTGGCGCCATAGTGACAGATTTTTCGGTTTGGGCGCTATTTCTGAGGTCGGATGTTATAATAAAGTTAGTTATGGTAGTACTGTTTGTTGCCTCATTTTGGTCATGGACGATTATTATTGACAAATGGCTAAGAGTGCGACGTTTAGAAAAAGAAGCAAAAATATTTGAAGAAAGCTTTTGGTCAGGTGGTTCACTAGACGAACTATACGAAAGCTTTGGTGCTAGTCCGCGTGATCCAATGTCGGCTGTTTTTGCCTCCGCTATGACAGAATGGCGCCGTTCAACGGAACGGGGACTATCCACAACATCGGAATTAAGAGCCGGTCTCCAAGACCGTATTGAGCGAGCTATGGATGTTACACTGGGCCGAGAAATGGAGCGATTAGAACGGTATATGGTTTTTCTCGCTTCTGCTGGAGCGACTGCACCTTTTATTGGTTTGTTTGGCACCGTATGGGGAATTATGAATAGTTTTCAAGCAATTGCTGTGGCAAAAGATACTAGCCTTGCTGTTATTGCGCCAGGTTTAGCCGAGGCCTTGTTTACCACGGCAATGGGATTAATAGTGGCGATACCAGCCGTCGCGGCCTATAACAAATTTAGTACAGATATGAATCGCTATGCTCAACGCCTTGATGGTTTTGCAGCTGAGTTTACTGGAATACTATCAAGACAGCTTGAGGAATCTAAATAGATTATGGCCCGTCGACACGTCAGATCTAATCTTCGTAGGCCCTATCGAGGGCCGGTAACTGATATTAATGTTGCTCCTTTTGTAGATGTAATGCTGGTTCTTGTAATTATATTTATGGTTGCTGCGCCATTACTAAATATTGGAGTACCTGTTGACCTTCCTAAGGCAACTCTTAAACCATTGAATGAAAACCAAGACCCATTGGTTATTACTGTAAACTCGATGGGTAATATATATATTCAAGAAGCTGAAGTACCAGAAAATGCACTTGTGGCCAGGCTTCAAGCTTTAACGCAAGCCAATAAAGATCTAAGGATATTTGTGCGGGGTGATCAAAATATTAATTATGGCCGGGTTATAGAGGTGATGGGAATGATTTCTAGAGCAGGGTTTTATAAGGTTGCTCTAATAGCTGAGGCACCCATCCCCAAAGAAAGGGTTAGGTAGGTCTATCCGGATGTTATTGCTATGATGGGTTTTGGTAAGATGCGTAATGGTGTTTTTACATCTATCAGCGCTCACCTAGTAGTTGTTTTATTTGCCCAATTTGGTCTGCCTCAACTTTTTACTAAGCCACCTGTGTCAGTAGATATTATACCTGTAGATCTTTTAGTATTAGATAGAAAAGTTACACCTCCACCTTTAAAGGTTATAAAACCAGAGCTCAAAACTGAGGCAAAACCGTTCAAACCGATACCAACTAAAAATTTAGTCAAGGAAAAGCCAGTTCAGCAGACCCAAAAATCATTACCACCGCCACCGCCCATAAATAAGCCAAAACCCTTTACNAAGAAGCCATTAAAAAAATTAAACCCAAAACCTNCGATTTCAACCACTGCTAAACCTCGATTAAAACCAGCACCTAAACGGCCGGATAAGCTAAAGCCAGAAAAGAAAACCCAAAAAGCAAAAAAAATAAAGCAAGTAAAGAAAACACAAAAACCTAAGAGAGACTTTGCGTCAGTATTAAAAGATGTTTCAGAATTAAAGAAACCTGAGCAAACATTGGAAGTCGAAAAGAGTAAAATGACTATTAAAAAACAAGTATCGCAATTGCAAAATAAGAAAAGAGCTTCAATTACTGAAATAGAACGTTTAAAGCAAATGATTAGGCAGCAAATCCAACCCTGCTGGAGTCCTCCTGTAGGAGCTAAAGAAGCTGAGGGTCTAGCGATCATAATAAATATTCGCGTTGATAAGCGCGGTTATGTAACTAATGCAAAAGTTTTAAATGGAGAGGCAATGAGAAGCAGTAAAACAGTGCAGGCAGCTGCCGATGCTGCAAGACGCGCGGTTCTTAATTTAGCTTGTCAGCCTTTTGAATTGCCTCATGATTTATATGAAGAGTGGAAAGATATTAACTTTAATTTCGATCCAAGAAAGATGCTGGGTTAGATATGTTATCATATTTGGGTAAATCATTTTTTCGAAGAGTGTTTTTTTTGAGTTTGTCTCTAGTAGTTTTCTTACCGGGAAATATTCATGCGCAATTAAGCGTGGATGTAAATCAAGGAACAATTGCTCCTTTGCCAATAGCAATACCGGACTTCATCGCAAGAGATGAGAAGGTCAAAGACATGGCAGCTAATATAGCAAAAGTTATAACGGCTGATTTACAACGTTCGGGTCTATTTGCTCCAATAAATAAACAAGCTTTTCTTTCATGGCCAACAAATTTGGCTGTACGTCCTAACTTTGTAAACTGGAAACCTCTTAATGCTCAGGCTTTAGTTGTCGGAGAAGCAAAAATATCTCTTGCCGGTGAATTAACTGTAGAATTTCGACTTTGGGATGTATTTGCCGAACAACCGATGTTGGGATTGAGATTAAAACATCCCCGTGCATCATCTGGATGGCGGCAAGTGGCCCATACAGCTGCCGACCGTATTTATGAGAGAATTACAGGAGAAAGTGGATATTTTGATACAAGAATTGTTTATATATCTGAATATGGTCCCCCAACTAATCGAATTAAACGCCTTTCAATAATGGACCAAGATGGTGCGAATCATAAATATTTATCGGANGATAAAACTTTGGTATTAACTCCTAGATTTTCCCCAATTGCTCCCGAAATAACCTATCTTGCGTATTTTAATGAACAACCTCGGGTTTACCTCTTTAACATTGATACCGGCAATCAGGAGGTGCTTGGAGATTTTCCGGGCATGACCTTTGCTCCGAGGTTCTCGCCGGACGGTAAGAAAGTTATTATGAGTTTAGCTCGAGGCGGTAACACTGACATTGTTGTTATGGATTTGCGGACCCGTAAATTACGAAGATTAACTAGGCATCCATCTATAGACACTTCTCCTAGCTTTTCACCCGACGGTCGTCAGGTTGTTTTTGAATCTGATAGGGGNGGAAAACAACAGCTTTATGTTATGAATTCTGATGGAAGTGGACAACGACGTATTAGTTTCAAATCAGGCGCTGGTTATGGTACACCGGTGTGGTCACCTAGGGGAGATCTAATTGCTTTTACTAAAATGCAAAGTGGGTCTTTTCATATTGGTGTTATGAAAGTTGATGGAAGTGGAGAAAGGTTATTAACAAAAGGTTTTTTAGTGGAAGGCCCAACGTGGGCGCCAAATGGAAGAGTTTTAATGTTCTTTAAACAAAAGAAGTATAATCCTAAATGTAAATGCAATAACTCACGACTATATTCGATTGATTTGACTGGTCATAATGAACGAGAAATTATTACACCTGTGGAAGCTTCTGATCCAGCTTGGTCTCCTTCGGGCTCACGCCGGTAAATACAAAGTTAAAATGAGCATAATATGAGATAAATCCATATATTTTTCGTAAATTCAGGGGATGATTTTCTTGTTTCGAATCAGATCGTTCAGTATAGTAGTAATATGTGGCATGTGCTGGTATTAATGAATAAGATAGTTTCTGTGTAATTATGTTTGGGCTAAATCATTTTTGTGAAACGTTTTTTTGTTATGTTCAACAATAGAGACTGGTCTTAGCTAACTTATTTGGCAGTAGCTTTAGGGAGTTTATAATGAAAGTGAATTTACCATTGGTTGTTGCGGCTGCTTTTATATTAGNAGCTTGTGCTACTCCATCTGANGATGGCGCAAACTCAGGAAGCGGAGGTAAAACTGCGGTAACGTCTTCTTCTGCCTCTAGCTCGAGCCCTAGTGCGCCGGTGACGGCTAAGACTATAGCCCCGACATCAACAGCAGAATCGTCTCCAACAGGGGCAAAGCCTGGTTCTCAACTCGATCTAGAAATTACTATCGGGGATCGCGTATTTTTCGGTTTTGATAAATCGACATTAACCTCATCTGCACGCAATCAAATTGAAAGGTGGGGCGCATGGCTTATTACTTACCCACAAAACAAATTAATTATTGAAGGCCATGCAGATGAACGTGGAACTCGCGAATATAATTTAGCGTTGGGCGAGCGAAGGGCAAATGCTGCGCGTGAATACCTTATATCTCTTGGTATAAACCCTAATAGAGTGAAAACTATTAGTTTTGGTAAGGAACGTCCGGCCATACCTGGTTCAAATAAAAATGCTTATGAGCAAAATAGGCGTGCTGTAGCTGTTCTCGATACTAAATAGTTAATATTAGGCATGTAGATGTTTTGCGTCGTGGTACAATAATTTTGAAAAAAACTCGGAAATTTATTGGTATAATAGATATTCTCATTTAATAGATCATACGGATATATCCTCGTACGTCATATTTCTGCCNGAATTACGGATTAAAGAGATAGGCTGTAATTTATGCGTATCCTTCAGTTGAGTGTATTCGTAATCTAAATTGAACTACTTAGGGATGGTGCCATGAAAGCACCTTATTTAAGCAACATTAGCAAAAGAAGCCCCTGTTTTTTAGCATTGGCAATATTCATTAGCGTTAATTTAGTAACACTAACTGGATCCTCATCTGCTGTTTTTGCTCAAACTAATAATATTCANGACACACTCAAGCGCCTTGAAACTCAATTGCAGACACTTGAGCGCTCAGTTTATAGGAATTCGCCACCCCCTAAAAACAGTATGGATAAGCCCTCTTTGGCAGTATCTAAGGCGCCGCCACCGGCGGTATCGCAACTACAACTTAAATCTAGCGAGTTAGAGGAACAGATCCGTGGCATAACTGGAAAGGTTGAAGAAATTGGCTTTAGAATGACCCAGATAAAGGATCGCTTAGATAGACTCGTTGCTGATGTTGATTTCCGTTTGCGAACCTTAGAGACCTCATATATTCAGCCAAAACCTGAGATAAGTGGAGAGATGGAGCAGCAAAATATAATTAGTAGTACCCCTCCAACCGATGGTGATACAGTTATTAAAGAAGTTAAGAGTCTTAATAAAATAGATAAAACGGGAACTTTAGGAACACTAACTGAAAGCCAAATCGAAGCTGCAAAAGTTAAACAACAGGTTAGTGTTGATAATAAAACTGAACAAAAAGTTGTTAGTAAAGTTGTAAANTCGGTTTTGCCGGTAGGTTCCTTACAAGACAGATATAAATATGCATTTAATTTTTTAAAGAGAAGGGATTTTGANGGAGCTGAGAGAGCACTAAAGGCATTTGTAGAAGCTTATCCAGGCAATGAGTTATCAGGTAATGCTCAATACTGGCTTGGGGAGACCTACTATGTACGAAAAAATTATGGGGCAGCAGCNAATGTTTTCGCGGAAGGTTTTAAGCGATATCCTAAAAGTAATAAAGCGCCCGATAATTTGCTTAAATTAGGAATGTCACTTGCAGCATTAGAACGTATTGAGGATGCATGTATTACTTTTAACAAATTAGATAAAGAATACCCAAACGCTAAATCCGCAATAAAGCAACGTTATAAAAAAGAGATTATTCGTTTGAATTGTGAGTAATACTGCTCCCAAATATGTTTATTACAGTATTTCTAATATAGATAGCTGAATAATTTAATGTCGGGATCTGAAAACCCATATAGCATAGATGAATTTATAGAACGGATGGCCAGTTTCGAGCCATTCGAATCTAACCCTAAGCTTGCTGTCGCTGTATCAGGCGGCGGGGACAGCATGGGTCTGGCTCTATTAGCATTTGAATGGACTAAGAGGTGCGGTGGTTCAATGGTGGCAGTTACTGTTGACCATGGCTTAAGAGCTGAATCCGCAATTGAAGCATTGCAGGTAAAAAATTGGCTATATAATTATAGTATACCCCACATTACCCTTAAATGGAGAGGTCCCTACCCTTCTAGTGGTTTGCAAGCTGCGGCTCGTAGAGCACGCTACCAATTAATGATGGATTACTGCAGTCAAAATGCGATTTTGCATCTTTTAGTGGGCCATCATAAGGAAGACCAAGCAGAAACAGTAATGATTCGACACGAGAGTAAAAGTGGACCTCACGGACTTGCTGCTATGGCGTCAGTAAGAGAACTTCCTGAAATACGTTTATTACGTCCATTGCTAGATGTTCCGCAGATCCGTTTGATCAACACACTTACTAATATTGGGCAAAGCTGGATAAAAGANCCTAGTAATGAAAATGTTAAAATGGCACGTGCCCGATTGCGGCTAAAGGGAGGCTTGTTAACACATAGAGAGGCCATAAAAATTGCCGGTCTACATGCAAAAAAACGTTTAAATGATGAGAATGCTACATCCTGTTTGTCTGCGAGAGCCCTAAGGTTTCATCCAGAGGGGTTTATTACTCTATATCGTAATGTACTTAGAAGTGAAGAAATTCAAATTGTTGAAAGATTATTGTCTAGAACAATTATGGCTGTTGCTGGAAGGGAATACCCGCCCCGCCGTATGAAAACACGGCGTCTGCTTAATATTATATTAAGTAATAATAATTTTAAGGGATATACATTAGGTGGATGTAGGTTATTAACCAAAAAAGACCTGATCTATGTATTTAGAGAGGAATCTGCAGTTGGTCCTTCTATGCAATTGTCCGAAGGGGTTAGGATTCTTTGGGATGATAGATTTTCGGTATTATTGAAAAAAAATCTATGTATTGAAACAAAAATAGCTTCACTCACGTCTTTAGGGTGGAATAAATTGATAAAATTGGATAAAAAAATAAAAAATAATGNTATGCCTTATCACGCAAAGACTGTACTACCTGCTATTTGGGGAGATGAGGATTTAATAGCTGTTCCCCATATTGGCTACTATAATCCTGACTTTCTTGATTTATCTTCTGGGTTGGAAATAAAATGGATGCCTCGAGTATCTGTGGGATCAGCAAGGTTTGGTTTGCGTAAATTTTAATATTTACTTGCTATCACGTTAATAAATTTATTGTTTATCTAACATTCGATACCTATTTAAGTATAGTAAAGTTAAGTTATTTGTGTATTGCGCGGAGACCTTCGTATGATTAGCTTAAGACTTCTCGGAATTTTGTCAGGATTAGTGGAGTGGGATTTTGAATAAAATTGGTAAAAACATAGTCCTGTGGGTTATCATAGCATTACTAGTGGTAGGACTGTTTAATTTATTTCAAGGCTCGGGTCAGAATGGAAATGAACAGCAATTAGCTTTTTCTGATTTTATTACACAAGTAGAAGGTGGCCAAGTTTCTGAAGTTACTATTCAGGGTAACGATATTACTGGGACACTCAAAAACCAAACACCTTTTTCAACGTATGCGCCTGACGACCCCCAATTAGTACAAAGATTAAATGATCAAGGGGTCCGTATTAGTGCTGCTCCTAAAGAATCAATGAACCCTATACTCGGTCATCTATTAACTTGGCTGCCGTTTATAGTGATTGTTGGTGTGTGGATAATATTTATGCGACAAATGCAGGGTGGTGGTGGTCGTGGTGCTATGGGTTTTGGAAAATCACGAGCAAAACTCTTAACAGAACATTCTGGCCGCATAACATTTGAAGATGTTGCAGGTGTTGAAGAAGCAAAACAGGAAGTAGAAGAAGTCGTTGAGTTTCTAAGGGATCCACAAAAATTCCAAAAACTTGGTGGAAAAATACCTAAAGGCGTTCTTCTAGTGGGGCCACCAGGCACAGGTAAAACCCTCTTAGCTCGTGCTATAGCTGGTGAAGCTAATGTCCCGTTCTTTACTATCTCAGGCTCTGATTTTGTAGAAATGTTTGTTGGCGTTGGCGCTAGTCGAGTTCGTGATATGTTTGAACAGGGCAAGAAAAACGCACCTTGTATTATATTTGTTGATGAACTTGATGCTGTAGGCCGNCATCGTGGGGCTGGTCTGGGTGGAGGTAATGATGAACGTGAACAAACTCTTAACCAACTTCTTGTTGAGATGGATGGGTTTGAAAGTACTGAGGGAGTAATATTGATTGCCGCGACTAACCGTCCAGATGTTCTTGACCCTGCGCTTCTTCGTCCTGGTAGGTTTGATCGTCAAGTTGTTGTTCCTAACCCAGATATTGTTGGTCGTGAGAAAATCCTTAAAGTTCATATGCGCAAGGTACCACTAGCACCAGATGTTGAGGCAAGAGTTATAGCTAGAGGTACTCCTGGTTTNTCTGGAGCTGATTTGGCTAATTTGGTAAATGAGGCGGCTTTATTAGCTGCTCGCAAAGGTCGTAGAATGGTGACGATGACAGAGTTCGAAGAAGCCAAAGATAAGGTTATGATGGGTGCTGAACGCCGTTCAATGGTTATGAGTGAAGATGAGAAACGAAACACTGCGTATCATGAGGCAGGTCATGCGCTAGTTGGTTTACATGTTGATGGTTGTGATCCGTTGCATAAAGTGACAATTATTCCAAGGGGCAGAGCCTTGGGGGTTACTATGTCTTTACCAGAACGTGACCGTTATTCTTATTCAATGTATGAATTGAAAGCCAGGATATCTATGATGTTTGGTGGGCGCATAGCTGAAGAACTTATTTTTGGGAAAGATAAGGTAACCACTGGTGCTTCTAATGATATTAAAGAAGCAACTAATTTAGCTAGAAGTATGATAACTGAATATGGATTTAGTGATAAACTGGGACCCTTACGCTATGAAGATAATCAGGAAGAAGTATTTTTAGGCCATTCTGTTTCGCAACATAAAAATGTTTCAGAAGCTACGGCTAAAGTGATTGACGAGGAAATAAGAAAGTTAGTTGAAGGTGGTGAAGCTGAAGCCCGTCAGGTACTTGAGGACAATATAGATCAACTTCATATTGTTGGTAAGGCGTTGTTAGAGTATGAAACTCTATCCGGTGAAGAGGTTCGACATTTACTTGCTGGTGGTAAGGTAGAACGGCCGGACTCTGAAGATGATGGGTTGGGTGAACATGCTCGTTCGTCTGTGCCAACCAGTGGTGCTGTAGGTAAAAAGGATCGACCCGCTAGTGGTTTTGAACCCGAACCACAACCCCAGGGTTGAGATCTCAGATAATTCTACTTGGCTTGGCAAAAAAGTCAGTTTTTATCATGCCCAACTCTATGAATTTATCTAATGTCTTTGCTTAGAGAAATTAAGTATATACGGCCAATTGGTTTTATTAATGGTACCATTGCGCAGAGCATGTCTGAGAACGGATTGGCCGTACTATTAGCTGGAGGTCCAACGGCTTTTTTATATGTTGAACTAATTTTTCGTGAAGAAAGTGGTTTATTTGGAAAACATATTTATGCGATTAAAGACTTAAAAAATAAAAACAGTAATTTATCCGATATAAATTTATCCTTAGTTTTTGATTTTTTAGATAATATTTCTCAGGCTAAGAAGTTATGTTTGGGCCCAAAACTTAACACATTTACAGATAATCCTATAGTGATGGGGGTAGTTAATGTAACGCCTGATAGTTTTTCCGATTCTGATTTTTCATATAATTTAGATAGTGCAATCTCCCACGCTTTTGAATTATATAGTTCCGGAGCAGATATAATTGATGTGGGCGGTGAATCTACAAGGCCTGGAGCTACCCCTGTTTCAGATGAGGAAGAGATTAAACGAGTGTTACCCGTCGTTGATAAACTTGTGCATGCGGGAATACCGGTTTCTATAGATACTAGGAAATCTATAGTAATGACTAAAGCTATAGCTGCCGGTGTAAGTCTGGTAAATGACGTATCTGCTTTTACCTACGACCCTAAATCTCTTGGGGTCGTAGCAAATAGTAAGGTGGGTATAATTCTAATGCATATGCAAGGTGTCCCAGAAACTATGCAAACTGCTCCAAAATACGATAACGGTGTCCTGGTTGATATTTTTGATTACCTTTCTAGCAGAATTACCGCATGCAAACAGATTGGGATCAATCATGATAGGATATGTGTAGATCCAGGTATTGGGTTTGGTAAAACTTCACTACAAAACATAGAATTAATTTCTAATCTTAGTATTTTTCATGGGTTGGGTTGTTCCTTAGGTATAGGCCTCTCTCGAAAGAGTTTTATACAATCTGTAGTTGGCGAGGTATCACCTAAGGAAAGAATAGGGGGTTCATTAGCTTCAATGTTAAAAGCAATAGATCAGGGGGTAAANCTGGTACGAGTGCATGATGTAAAAGAAACAGTTCAAGCAGTTTCTGTATGGAAAAAATTAATGCCCCTAAGGTGAAGCAATAATAAACTATAGAGAGCATCAAGAAAACAGTTGGGTGGGAATATGAATCGTAAACTTTTTGGTACCGATGGTATTCGTGGTAAAGCAAACGTTGAACCTATGACTGCAGAGACTGCCATGCGGGTCGCTATGGCAGCAGGCTGCCACTTTACCCGAGGAGATCACCGTCATCTCGCCATTATTGGCAAAGATACGAGGTTGAGTAATTATATGCTTGAGCCAGCCATTCAGTCTGGATTAATATCTATGGGAATGGATGTCGTCCTTGTAGGCCCAATGCCAACCCCCGCTGTTGCGATGTTAACAAGATCTTTGAGAGCCGATGTTGGCGTTATGATTTCTGCCTCACATAACCTGTATGAAGATAATGGAATAAAGCTGTTTGGACCTGATGGTTACAAGTTATCGGATAAGGTTGAAGAAGAAATTGAAGGAATTATGCAGAACGGCTTAAGTGAAAGACTAACTGGCGTTCAATATCTTGGTCGTGCGAGACGTTTGGAGGATGCCCCGGGTCGCTATATCGAATTTGTTAAACATACTTTTCCGCGAGGGCTAAGTCTTGATGGTCTGAAAATTGTTGTGGATTGTGCTCATGGGGCGGCATACAAAGTGGCACCTCAAGTTTTGCATGAATTAGGAGCAAAAGTAATACCTATGGCCGTTGAACCAAACGGTGTGAATATAAACTTAAATTGTGGGGCTATTTCTCCGGAAGCAATGCAAAGTATGGTTAGAGAAAATGGTGCTGATCTAGGTTTTGCTTTGGATGGTGATGCTGATCGTTTAATCGTATGTGATGAAACTGGTTCTATTCTAGATGGTGATCAAGTAATGGCTCTGGTCGCCAGTACTTGGCATGACAGCAATAAACTAACTGGCGGTGGCGTGGTGGCGACTGTAATGTCAAATTTGGGCTTTGAAAGGTTTCTTGAAAATATTGGGTTAGATTTAGTCCGAACACAAGTAGGAGATCGTTATGTGTTAGAGCACATGCGAAAGCATGGTTATAATGTTGGAGGGGAGCAGTCTGGTCACATAATACTTAGTGAATATACAACTACTGGTGACGGATTAATTGCTGCACTTCAGGTGTTAGCTGCACTTGTTGATAGTGACGCAGGGTTAAGTGAAATTGGTAGAGCATTTGAACCTTTTCCGCAAACATTACGCAATGTCCGTGTTACCAATGAAATAACATTAGATAATGACTTGGTTAAACGTGCTATAGCCGATGGTGAATCACGTTTGGGTAAAGAAGGACGTTTAGTTGTGAGGTTTTCTGGNACTGAACCTTTAGTGCGCGTTATGGCAGAGGGACCTAACAAATCTATTATTAAAAATACTGTAGATAATGTTGTAGACGCTATCGAGTTAGCTTGTGAAAATAAATAAATATATAACTATCTAAAGAAAAGTAGCTAATCAATGAGAGGTAGAGTTTTAATTATAGCTGGATCAGATTCTGGCGGAGGGGCGGGGGTTCAGGCAGACATTAAATCTGTAAGTGCTCTTGGGGGATTTGCTGCTACAGCCATCTCAGCATTAACTGCACAGAACTCCCTAGGTGTTCATTCTATATATCCTGTAGCTACAGATTTTATAAAAGAACAGATGAAAGTTGTTTTGGAGGATATTGGAGCCGATTGTTTAAAGATAGGAATGCTTCATAATGCAGATGTTATTGACGCTGTCTCAGCTGTAATTAAGGACAGCGCTAAAAATATCCCGTTAGTGGCTGANCCTGTAATGGTAGCGAAAGGTGGTGCAAGCCTTCTTGATGAAAGTGCTCACTCAGCAATGATAACAAAAATACTCCCTCTTGCTACTCTGTTAACGCCTAATGCCCCAGAAGCTTCGGTTCTTTCAGGAATTAAAGTTGTTGATGTTGATAGCCAGCAAGTTGCAGGAGAAACCTTGTTAAAGAAGGGCGCTAGGGCTGTATTAGTTAAGGGCGGCCATATAAGTGGCTCGAATATTACAGATTTATTGGTAACTAAAAATGGTGTTTTTCGGTTTGAGAGTAAGCGTATTCTTACTCAACATACCCATGGTACTGGTTGCACTTTGGCTTCAGGTATTGCTACAGGTCTAGCTCAAGGAATGGATTTATATCGGGCTGTCTCTCGGGCTAGATCTTATTTATCGGCTGCAATTACTACAGCTCCAGGTTTTGGTTCTGGACATGGACCTATTAATCATACGGTTACTGTAGATCTTACAAAAATCAATAACTAAATATATATGACCAATACATTTAAAAAGGTTGGGCAAGAACAAGAAAGAGTTCCTGGCATATTATCTTTAGCAACCGCTGGAGCATTGACAACTGTACTTCTATGGGGCGGCTCTTCGATGGCCACCAAATTAGGAACAGGCACAATAGATGGGTCGACACTAGGTATACTGAGAGTAATTGTCGCCGGTCCTTGTGCTTTATTAGTAATTATTTTTATGGGGTTGCGTTTACCCTGGCATCCAGGTAGCAGAATATATTTTAGTATTATTACATTTTCTGGTATGGCCCTTGCACCAATAATATTTACACTCGGGGTAGAGTTAACAACGGCAGGTCATGCGGTTGTTGCAAGTTCTTCTACGTCTATATTCACAGGTTTAACTGAAGCTATTGCTCTTAGGAAATGGCCACGATTACGTTGGTGGATTGGAACGTTAGTAGCATTCGTAGGAGCATTGATTTTAATTTCTGAATCACTTGGCCTTAGTAATACTGATGCTACATGGCAGGGTGATATTTTGTGTTTACTTGGTGCATTCTTTGGTTCAATAGCATTTTATTTTGGAAGCAGATTATCAAAACAATACGGAGCAACGTCTATAACTTTATGGAGTGTTTTCTTTGCAAGTATTCTTTTGTTACCAGTTCTCCTACTAACCGAGACAAGTGCTAGCTTATTAAAACTTAATATTATGAACTGGGCCGTTGTATTTTATCTTGCAGCGGGTGCATCAGTTATAGCCACTATTACTTGGTACTATGCGCTTAGTCGAGGTGGAATTGGTCGAATGGCGGTTTGGCAGTTTGCCTTACCGATTGTTGGAATTTTTTTGGCAACAATAGTTTTAGACGAACAAATTACTTTAGCTCTTATTGCTTCAGTAGCCGTTATATTATCTGGTATAGCTTTGGTTCAACACCGATAAATAATTTAATGAAAATTAATAATATTTATATAAATAAGACCATAAAAGTCTATTCTTTTGCTCTTACTGCGATTTTACTTTATGGCCTTACGCCCGTTATTACAAAGTTAGCTGTTGGTTTTACCGATGGAATCACTGTGGGTGCTCTACGAGCATTAGTCGCGTTACCTGCAGCTTTACTTATAATTATTTGTTGGAAAATTACTCTACCCTGGTGCGGTTATTATAAATGGCTGCTGATTTTGTCGGGTATTTGTGGTCTCGCTATTTTTCCTGTTTTTTTTAGTTGGGGAATACAAATGACTACGGCCGGGCATGCAGCAGCAGCAACAGCTTCAGCAGCTGTAATNGCAGGAGCTTTTGATGCTNTTTTAAATAAGAAATGGCCTAATATTTATTGGTGGGGAGGTATAGCCATAGGACTAGCAGGTGTCTTGCTATTGATATGGGAAGCAGTTGGATTAGGTGTGAAAGGGGTCTCTTGGCAAGGTGACACGTTAGTTTTTGCTGGCATGTTTTCTGGGGTAATTGGCTACATCGCAGGTGCAAAACTTACGCATAAAGTTGGGGCAATATCCGTGAGTTTATGGAGTGTGTGTATTGCTGCAATAATCTTATGTCCAGTTTTACTATTGAATACTAATCTATCTTCATTATTACAGATTGATTTACGAGGCTGGGCAGCAATTATTACCTTGGCTTGGGGTATAACTATAGGAGCTTATATTCTATGGAATAGAGCCGTAGCTGATGGTGGCATTGCAAGAATTGGTTCTTTACAACTTTTGCAACCAGTGATTGGTATTAGCTTAGCTCCCTTATTACTAGCTGAACCATTTACACTAACTTTACTAATTGCAACTATTATTACTTTATTTGGTGTTTTGCTCATCCAGCGTAAATAAAATCTATATAATATTATATTAGCTTTTGATTCATACAAGAATAATAATATAAATGACTAATCTTCTGTTAGAAGTACTATATTTTATAGTTAAGGTTATAGTATTTNATTTGGTTTGCGATGAGGTAAGTTAGTTTTGACTACACGATATTTAATGGATTTTGTTGTTGGAGAAGTTATTGAGACATCACCTGTATCTTTAAGCTCTGATGAAATAATAGAGTTTGCAAAATCATATGATCCTCAGAAATTTCATACCGACCCAGAGGCTGCTAAATTCTCTCCTTATGAAGGTTTAATAGCCAGTGGGTTACAAACTATAGCTGTTGCGTTTGGGCAGTTTATCCGCCTAGGCTACATTCGTGACAGCTCTCTGGGTGGGCCTGGGATAGATAAGGTTGAATGGCTAGAACCAGTTCGCCCTGATGATGAACTTAACACAGAAATTAAAGTTCTAGAGGTGAGGCCTTCGAAGTCAAAGCCGGACCGAGGAATATTACGTTTAGAGTTTACAATGAATGTAGCTAATAAACCTGTCGTTAAATTTACAACTACAACCTTCTTGCTTTTGTNCTCCAGGGCTAAGGTGTAAATATGACTGGTTTGTATCTTGAGGATTTCTATATTGGTAGAATATTTAACACTGAACCAGTGTTTATTAGTGAAAAAGATATAACTACATTTGCTAATAAATATGATCCCCAACCATTTCATATTGATAAAAACTTAGCAAAANATTCACTCTATGGAGGCTTAATTGCGAGTGGTTTTCAAACTATCGCAATCGGAGCAGGTCAATGGCTGCGTACCGGATTGCAAGAAGGCACTGGGATGGGTGGTCCTGGATTGTGTGATATAAGATGGCTTGCCCCTGTTAGGCCTGGAGATATTTTAGAGACTACTATTGAAATTACAAATTCTAGAGAATCTAAGAGTAAACCAGATAGAGGTTTAGTCTGGTTTTCTTACACTATGAGAAATAATAATGAAGTTGTGGCTACCTTTACGGCTATTATTTTAATAAAAAAACGTTCAATTTAGCCTAGGTAATATATTAAATATAATGTTAACCACATACATTATTTATTATAAACCTTTTAAAATTATCTTTAATATAAGTTAAGTGTACTATAGGTAACTTAATGAGCCTTAATATAAGTTTTTTTAGCTTTATTTAAGAATTCAATATTTAGTGCGACAAAGCGCCTATTGACGAACACTTGATTTAATTTACTTTCATTTTTGGGCCATCCTTCCCCAACGAAGGGCGGCGTTCTGAAAGGGGCGCTTATAATGTTAAGTATATTTAATAAACCAGACAAACGTCCGGCTAATCCATATTTTTCCTCAGGGCCTTGCGCAAAACGCCCTGGCTGGAGGGTTTCTGTATTATCCCAAGCGTCACTCGGGCGCTCTCATCGTGCTAAAAATCCAAAATCCAAATTACTCAGTGTAATTGATAAGAGCCGAGAAATCCTAGGTATACCTAATGACTATCGAATTGGCATTGTTCCAGCATCTGATACTGGTGCTGTAGAAATGGCATTATGGTCGTTATTGGGTGCGCGTGGTGTNGATGTATTGGCATGGGAAAGTTTTGGTGGCGGCTGGGTTTCTGATATTAAAAATCAGCTTAAGTTGACTGATGTAAATGTAATTGAAGCGCCGTACGGACAAATTGTTGATTTAAACTTAACTAATTCTAATAGGGACTGTGTTTTTACATGGAATGGAACAACCTCTGGAGTNAAAGTTCCAAGCGATGAATGGATNGCTGATGACAGACAAGGCTTAACTATTTGTGATGCAACATCTGCAGTATTTGCTATGGACCTTCCGTGGAAAAAGCTAGATGTAATTACCTGGTCCTGGCAAAAGGTTTTAGGTGGCGAAGGACAGCATGGAATGATAGTTCTGAGTCCACGGGCTGTCGATCGATTGGAGTCTTATGAACCAGATTGGCCGATGCCGAAGTTATTTCGGCTTACAAAAAATAAAAAATTAAATGAAGATATATTCAAGGGAAGCACTATAAACACTCCTTCAATGCTTTGTGTTGAAGATCAATTAGATGCACTGAACTGGGCAAAAAGTATTGGCGGTCTTCCTGCATTGATTATGCGCAGTGAGAATAATCTTGGTATTCTTAAAGATTGGGTTATTGAAAGTGATTGGGCAGATTTTTTGGCTGAAGATCCAAAAACTTGCTCATCAACCAGTGTTTGTCTTAAAATAATTGATCCTTGGTTTACTAAATTAGATAAGAAAGACCGTTTGGGAATAACAAAATCTATTGCATCATTATTAGAGTCTGAAAATGTTGCTTATGATATAAATGCTTATAGAGATGCCCCACCAGGCCTACGTATTTGGGCAGGAGCAACTATTGAAAGTGATGACATTGAAGCCCTCACTCCATGGTTAGACTGGGCCTATACAACAGTTAAAACTCAAAATTAGACCTCAGTCTGATTGATATATAGAAAACACCCAATGGAAGTCATTATAGCTCGTACACTACTTTATTAAGGTTAAATCAAATGGTTAAAGTCCTGATATCTGATGCTATGAGTCCACGCGCTGAAGAAATATTTCTTAATCGTGGCATAGAAGTTGAAGTGAAAATAGGTATGCTAGAGGATGAATTAATTGAAACTATTGCAGAATTTGACGGTCTGGCAGTCCGTTCTGCGTCTAAGGTTACAAGTAGTGTTCTATCAGCAGCGAAAAATTTGAAAGTGGTTGGTCGAGCTGGCATTGGTGTGGATAATGTTGATTTAGAATCCGCTACAGCAAATGGAGTAGTAGTAATGAATACTCCATTTGGAAATGCTATTACCACCGCAGAGCATGCAATTGCTATGATTATGGCATTGGCGCGTCAAATTCCTATGGCGAATACTTCGACTCAACAAGGAAAGTGGGAAAAATCACGCTTTGTCGGTGTTGAAGTGACTGGCAAGACCTTGGGTATAATTGGTTGTGGAAACATAGGTTCTATTGTTGCTGATAGAGCTGTTGGTCTGAAGATGAAGGTCATGGCGTTCGATCCGTTTTTAACTAAGGAACACGCAAGTGATATAGGTGTAGAAAAAGTTGAATTAGATAACTTACTTGCACGTTCTGATTTCATAAGTCTCCATACGCCTTTAACAGATAGTACAAGAGGTATTATTGATAAAAATTCATTAGCAAAAACTAAAGCAGGTGTGCGTATTATTAATTGTGCACGTGGTGGTTTGGTAGTTGAGAGTGATCTAGAAGCAGGGCTTAAATCTGGTCATGTGGCTGGGGCTGCTTTAGATGTGTTCGAGATAGAACCAGCTAAAAAGAATTCCTTATTTGGTGTTGAAAACTTAATTTGCACTCCTCATCTCGGAGCATCAACTACAGAAGCGCAAGTGAATGTAGCTATTCAGGTTGCAGATCAGATGGCAGATTATTTGTTATCGGGGTCTGTAGTTAATGCTCTTAATATGCCNTCGGTTTCTGCTGAGGANGCTCCTCGTTTACGGCCTTATATGAAATTGGCAGAACAATTAGGTAGTTTTNCAGGGCAGATGACTGAATCTGGCATTAAAGCAGTAAGTATTGAATATGAAGGTGATGCAGCAGAATTAAATACAAAGGCATTGAATGCTGCCGTTTTGAAGGGATTATTATCACCATTATTAGAGGGGGTAAATATGGTAAGTGCCCCGGTAATCGCCAATCAACGGGGTATCGATGTTTCCGATATTCGCCACGACCGGCGTTCAAACTATCAAACACTAATTCGGCTTACTATTACAACGGAGAATCAAACACGAAGTGTTGCTGGGACACTATTTGCTGATAATAAACCGCGCCTTGTTAATGTTAAAGGCGTGCCAATGGAAGCTGAGCTAAGCGAACATATGTTATACGTTAATAATATAGATAGACCTGGACTAATTGGAGGGCTTGGAACCATCTTGGGAGAAGCGGGGGTTAACATTGGAAGTTTTCATCTAGGACGAACGCAGCCTGGCGGTGATGCTATTGCTTTAGTTGAGGTAGATGGTGAGCTACCAGCCGAAGTTTTACAGTCCGTAGAAAGTTTTCCTAATGTTGTACAGGCTAAGGTTTTATCGTTTTAGCAACCAATTACAAAAGTATTTTGGTATTATAAATGTTTGTGTTCATAGTCGTTTGCCATGGCTATATATAACGACGAATTGCAAACTCAATTATATCTAAGGAGATTCTATTATGGGTAAAGAATCAGAAACATTGCCACAATTGCAGAAAATATCAAAACTTCCTGTTCCTGATACTGAAAGCTTAGATGAAGATATTAAAAAATATATGCAGGTCTGTGAAGAAAAACTCGGACTAGTTCCAAATGTTATTCGGGCGAAGGCCCTTAGACAAGGATCTCTTAGAACTTTTATAAGTAAGTATAATCAGCTGATGCTAAGTGATGACAGCGGTTTATCCCGACTTGAGCGAGAGATGATTGCAGTTGTGGTTTCATGTCATAATCATTGTGTTTATTGTATAACGTCACATAGTCAGGCGGTGCGTGAAATATCTGGTGATCCTGTTTTCGGTGATATTCTGATGACTAACTACCGGGAACTTAACCTATCTGATCGGCATCGTATGATGCTCGATTTTACATGGAAGATGACAGCAACCCCCTGGAATGTTGGCGATTCTGATAGGCAGTCTCTTTATGATGTCGAATTTAGCCATGAAGATGTTTATGACATTATTGATACTATAGCTTATTTTAATTATACGAATCGAATGACCCATGGGCTTGGAATGTTGCCTAATGAAGAATATTTTGGAATGAATCGGGCACAGAATATTTCATCGAGCTCAGATAAGGTAGTAGAATAATTATAAAACCCGTTATTAAAGAAAAATTAATATTTATTTTTAGTAAACATAGCAACTAACTCAATGTGTTTTGAGTAAACAAATTGGTCAACTGGAGTGACTCTGTTCAATGTATATCCGCCGGATATAATAATGGATGCATCTCTTGCAAATGTTGCAGGATTACAAGATACAGCTATTAAAAGCGGTACCTCCGAAATAGAAAGGTTTCTGGCTACCGCTGCTGCTCCTGACCTGGGGGGATCAAAAACTACAGCATGATATTTCTTTAGCTCAGAGGGTATTAAAGGGCGTTGAAATAAATTTCTATTTTCTNCCTTAACTCGCCCGCTAAAACCAGCTGCACCGGCGGCAGNTAATAAAGAATTTATAGCCTCCGTATTATTATCTATAGCTTTAACTCGAGCTCCTGCTGCTGCGATTGGTATAGTTAGAGTTCCTATACCTGAGAAAAGGTCTGCTACATGCGCACGGCGTTTAGGTAATGTAGCTAGATTTTCGATTACTATATCTATAATTAATTTTTCTGCTTGTGTGCTAGCTTGTAGAAAAACCCCAGGGGGAACTGCCACACCAACCCCATTAAAGGTAACCACTGGATGTCTTCTTAGTGATATTGGTTCAAGCCCTGAAAGTTTGGAACACCATGAAACTCGAGCGAGATCGAATTCTTCAGCAAAATTCGCAAGCAATAATGACTGTTTAGGGAGAGGGGGTGATTTTGTGGTTATTAACAAATCTATTCCAATTGATGTATCTGTCGTTAGAAGATCGCATTTCATAGATGGTTCAAGAACTTTTTCTAAAATATTTCTTAGGGGTTGAATAATATTTTGTAACCTTGGGTGAAGTATTTTACATTCTTCTATATCTACTATTCTATTACTTTCACGAGCGTGGAAACCAATTACTACCCTTCCGTTACGGCCACGAATTCTTAGTGCGGAAAACTCTGCTCTGCGTCTAGTTCTTGGAGGGATTAAACATATTTTTTCCAGACACTTTCTATTTGCTCCAATGCGTTCTATAGTTTTTAAAACAATACTCTGTTTCCAGTTAAGGTAGGTTTCTTTACTAAGGTGCTGAGCACTGCACCCCCCACAATCACCAAAATGTTTACATGATGGAATTACTCGGTTAACAGATTTTTCAAGAATTTTAAGTGCTTTTGCTGATCGTCCTTTTCCTTTGGCGTCACTAGGTTTTACTCTAACTTTTTCACCTGGAAGTGTCATTGGGATATATAATAACTCATCTTCAGTTGCGGCAATGCCATCACCGTTTGCACCGAGATATTCTATCACTACTTCACATTCGGAAACTGACTTTCTCATTTTTCTAACCATGATTTGCAAGTATTAAAAACTCAATATTTCCTTCTGGTCCTTTAACTGGGCTTTCAATAATTTCTATTACTTTCCAGTTAGTTAAGCTATTCAACCAATTCTTAATACGATTACAAACTAATTTATGTAAAAATGGATCACGTACTACCCCTTTTTTACCAACCTGACCTTTACCAACTTCAAATTGGGGCTTTATCANGGCTAGCAATTTAGATTCTGTTTTTACCAACTTTAGTGCTGCAGGCAGAATAGTTTCTAAGCTGATGAAGCTAGCATCACACACTATTAAATCGATCTGTTCAGGAATTTCTTTTGATGTTAAATATCTTGCATTGGTTTTTTCTAGAACCACTATTTTATCATGGTTACGTAGTTTCCAGGCGAGTTGACCACGGCCAACATCAACGGCATAAATTTTACTGGCACCATGAGCTAGGAGTACATCTGTAAATCCACCTGTTGATGCTCCTATATCTAGGCATACGTTTCCACTAATATCTAATTTAAAGTTATTGATAGCATGGTCAAGCTTTAGACCGCCTCGGCTGACCCAGGGGTGATCGTATCCACGTATTTCTAATTCTGCATTTATCTTAATTATTTCTCCGGCTTTTTCGACCTTGTGATCTCCAACGTATACTCTGCCTGCCATTATTAGCGATTGAGCTCGCGAACGGCTATCAGTTAATCCTTTATTAACTAATAAAATATCGGCACGCAGTTTATTCTTCTTATTACTAACGATCTTCGCCTTAAGATTTGAATATAACGACTTTTTTTAATTGCTTTGTAAAAACTATGCCCTAACTGGTATAATATTTTCTTTGCGACCTAGGGCTGATAGCGCAGTGGTAACTATGTTAGATGATGTAAGACCTGCCTGCGCATACTGTCTTTCTGGTGTGTCGTGGTCAAAAAATTTATCGGGAATATTTATAGTGCGTATCTTCAATCCATTATCCAGTAATCCACCCTGGGCAAGATAATTTAAGACTTGACTAGAAAATCCGCCGATTGAGCCTTCTTCAATTGTAATTAGTACCTCATGCTCTCGTGATAAGCGACCAATTAAATCTTCGTCTAGGGGTTTAGAGAAACGCGCGTCAGCCACAGTAGTGGACAGACCATGATTAGATAGTTCTTCTGCAGCAATAAGACATTCCCTTAAACGACCGCCATAAGATAAAAGGGCTACTGAGGTTCCCTCTCTAATGACTCTTCCTTTACCTATTTCTAATGGTATACCAACTGATGGAATATCAATTCCCTGGCCTTCTCCGCGCGGATATCGAAATGCTGATGGACCATCTTCAATTGAAGCAGCAGTTGCTACCATATGCACCAATTCTGCTTCATCTGCAGCAGCCATTAGTGTAAATCCAGGAAGACAGTTCAAGTATGCAATATCAAACGAACCATGATGGGTTGCTCCATCTGCACCAACCAGACCTGCTCGGTCGATAGCGAATCTTACAGGCAAGCTTTGTATAGCTACATCATGTACAATCTGATCATAGGCCCGCTGAAGGAAAGTAGAATATATTGCCACAAATGGTCGATAACCCTCAGATGCTAAGCCTGCAGAAAAAGTTACCGCATGCTGCTCAGCAATACCGACATCAAAACATCTTTCAGGGAATTCTTGGCTAAATTTATCGAGTCCCGTCCCTGATGGCATAGCGGCAGTTACAGCAACTATTCGCTCGTCTTTTTTGGCTTCATTTATTAAAGAGTTAGCAAAGACACTTGTAAAACTTGGAGCTTTAGGTTGTGGTTTTGCCTGAGTACCAGTGATTAGATCAAATTTAGCAACACTATGGTATTTTTCGCCAGCTCCACGGTCCGATTCAAACCCCTTACCCTTTTGCGTTACAACATGCACAAGTACTGGTCCTGATTGTTTACTATCGCGAACATTCCTTAAAACTGGTAGTAAATGTTCAATATTATGTCCGTCAATAGGTCCTATGTAATAGAAACCCATTTCTTCAAACAAGGTGCCTCCTGTAACAAAACCTCTGGCATATTCTTCAGCTCTTCGGGCAGCTTCTTCAAAACTTTTCGGAAAATGGTGAGCCATCTGTTTAGCCACTTTTCGCAGAGATCTATACCCTTTTGAAGATATTAACCTTGATAGATAAGCACTTAATGCTCCAACAGCTGGTGCGATTGACATGTCATTATCATTCAATATAACGATAAGTCGGCTATCCATTGAACCAGCATTATTCATTGCTTCATACGCCATACCAGCACTCATGGCACCATCACCAATTACGCTGATTACATTATTGGTTTTATTTTCAAGATCTCGTGCTACTGCCATACCCAGTCCAGCTGAAATAGATGTAGAGCTATGAGCTGCTCCAAAAGGATCGTAATCACTTTCTATTCTTCGTGTAAAACCTGATAATCCTCCTCCTTGTCGTAAGGTTCGGATTCGATTTCTTCGGCCAGTTATTATTTTATGCGGATATGTTTGATGACTAACATCCCAGATAAGACGGTCATTTGGAGTATTAAAGACATAGTGTAGAGCGATTGTCAGTTCTACTACGCCCAATCCAGCCCCCAGATGGCCTCCGGTTATAGATACTGCATCAATTGTTTCTTGACGCAGTTCCTCAGCAAGCTGCTTAAGTTGCTCAGTGGTAAAACTTCGCAAATCAGCAGGTAAGTTAACACTGTCTAATATTGAGGTATTATTATATTTGTTCAACTCTGATTTACTCATAAAATAATTGGGTTAAAATTCATACGCGCCTTTTGATAATATGCCTTACAAGTTCGCATAGTAAGTCTGCCTTATCACCATATAAATTTAGTAAGGCAATTGCATTGTGGCAAAAATTCGCAGCAGTTGCGAGAGATTCTTCTATACCGTTAATACTAACCAGCGTCGCTTTACCCCGTTTGTAGTCTTTGCGGACGGCTTTGCCAACTTCATTAATATCTCCTGTAACATCTAGTAGGTCGTCAGTAATTTGAAATGCTATACCTAAATTAGTTCCAAATTCTTTCAATGACTGTCTTTGTTCTATGGTTGCTTGACCGAGTATTGCTCCGGATTCGCAGGAAAATGAAAAAAGAGCAGCTGTTTTCATTAATTGGAGCTGGTAGATTGCACTTTCGTCCAATTTATTATTAGCAGCGTCTAAGTCAAGCATTTGTCCTCCCGCCATTCCATTAGCACCGCTAGCTCTAGCCAAACTTGATATAAGTTCGCAGCGAATATTTGGGGATGGATGAGTTTCTTCATCAGCAAGCACTTCGAAGGCTAATGTTTGAAGTGCGTCTCCAACCAGTATGGCTGTTCCTTCATCAAATTTTTTATGAACTGTTGGCAGACCTCTGCGTAAATCATCATCATCCATTGCAGGTAAGTCGTCATGCGCTAGAGAATAAGCGTGAATCATTTCCACGGCTGCTGCCGTTCTTAAGGCTTGTTCCCTAGAAACATTAAATAACTGAGCTGTTTGCATTACTAAAAACGGCCGTAAACGTTTACCTCCTGATAATGTTGCATACCGCATAGCCTCCCAGAGTTTTAGGGCTGATTGATCAGATGGTGATAATAAAAATTTTATCTTTTCTTCAATGGAAGTTGAAGTTGTCACNAGAGCTTCAGAAAGGTGAGATTGGTTAATCAATCTATATCGACAGGGCTAATTTGCGGTGTGCCATCCGAGGCGAGAGAAATTTTGTCTACCCGCGTCTGTGCTTGCTTTAGTTTAGATTCACAGTGACGTTTAAGAGAGGCTCCTAGTTCATAGGCCTCTAGGGCTTGTTCGAGAGGACTCTCCCCACTTTCTAGTTGACGCACAATTTCTTCTAGTTTCTCTAGCGCTTCTTCGAAAGATAGTTTGGCAATATCTGGAGGAGTACTGGGTTTTTCTGTCATATTAGCCGTTCTGTTTTTTTCAGTTAGATCGAATTTTATACTTAAGTAGTTGTGCGTCAAGCACCTGATCGTTTCATTAAAGTTTGTACATGCTTTGCTACACATTCTTCCAAAGCATTTAAGTCGTAACCTCCTTCTAATGTAGATACAAGACGCCCGTCGCAAAACTTATCCGCCGCATCACATAGTTTCTCTGTAGCCCAGACATAATCATTTGTTTTTAAATTAAGTTGAGCTAGCGGATCTAGGTAATGTGCATCAAATCCAGCTGATATAAAAATAAAATTTGGTTTAAAATTATATATTTCTGGTAAAATTTTATCACTCATAGCACTACGAAACTCATTAGAACCAGAACCTGGAGATAATGGGATGTTTATGATATTATTTGTTTCTCCACGTTCACTAGGTATGCCGGTACCCGGATATAAAGGTGATTGATGGGTGGAGGCGTAAAGCATTTCGGGCTCGTGCCAGAAAGTTTTCTGAGTTCCATTACCGTGATGCACATCAAAGTCTATGACTGCTATACGATCTAATTTATATCTCTCTCTGGCATGGAAGGCGCCGATGGCGACATTATTGAATATACAAAACCCCATAGACTGATTGGCTTCGGCATGGTGNCCTGGAGGTCTGGTAGCGCAAAAAGCGTTTCCAGATTTACCAGACATTACAGTGTCTACAGCAGCAATTACCGCTCCGGCAGCCCGTAATGCTGCTTCACCAGACTTAGGCGATGCAATAGTATCCCTATCCATTTTAGAATATCCAGTTTTAGGAATTTTAGAAAATATTCGGTCTATTTGGTTCTGTGGGTGTACTTTAGTTATTTGGGCAATATTTGCTTTTGGGGCTTCTTGAAATTGTAGTTTTTTAAATTCTGGTGTTTCTAATCGCTTTAGTATTCGTCTAAGACGTTCTGGCGACTCAGGATGGCTTTCTGAGGTGTCATGCTCAATACAAACGGCATGTGTTAGCAGGGATGTTGTCATTTATTTAGCCTTTTTGTATTAAATTAAAGTATTTTATTTATATTAGTACCAATATGACAATGAATTATAATGCATTACTTAAATCATTTAAATTATTGACAAACTTATGTTTTTTTATAAATTGTAAAAATATGCTTTTTGTATAAAAACATAAACTTAATCTTCATCTTTACCTCAATTTCATATCTGTTAATAAACCATATTTAGCACAGATATGAACGTGGAGAATTATATTGAAAAATTGGGTCAATAATGCCTCTGGAATAATCCAGTTTACGATTTTTTTCGCTCTGATTAATTTTTCTATAAATAGTGCAGTAATAGCTCAGAATAAAAAAGTACCAGAGCTATCTGCAAGGGCAAAAATATTAGACACTAATAGTAACGGTGTAATAGACCGTGACGAGGCCCGAGGTCCTGTTCAATCAAATTTTGATATTATTGACTCAGATAAAAATGGAAAGTTGGATGGTAATGAATTAGTCAAATATTTTCAGGGAGGAGGAAAATCAAACGTAAAAGAGGCAACTACTGTAACAAAAAGTTTAAATAAAAATAACAGACCTTTATCACCAATCGCAAAAAATTTAGATTCTAATAATAATGGTTTTTTAGAACGAGATGAAGCTCGTGGTCCAGTTCAGTCAAATTTTGATAAAATCGATCTAGATAAAAACGCCAAACTTGACGGTAATGAACTATTTAAGTTCTTTCAGGGAGGTAAAAGTCGCAGTGGTGGGGGTAGACCGGCTAATGTTGAAGTTGATCTTGTTATAAGTGAACCCCTATCCCAAACAGTTCCAGTTTTAGGTCGGATCATTTTTGATCAATATGGACCTGTATCTGCGCGGATCAGGGGACCAGTAAATAAGATGCTCGTTGATGTAGGTGATCGCGTTGAACGCGGAACTGTTATAGCTTTGCTTGATATAGAACGGCTGTCGCTTACCCGTGATAGATATAGAGCATTGGTACATCAACAAAGTGCTAAACTTACTAGCGTTCGTGCAGATTTAGAGAAACGATCACTTATATTGAAACGTTTGGAAGCAATCCGAAAATCTGCGGCATTTTCCCAAGCACGATATGAAGATGCAATACAGGAAGTAAATAAACAACGAGGCAAGGTAGCTGAAACGTTAGCTCAACTTGCACAGGCTAAGATTCAGCTAAAACAAGCTAATGTTGATCTTCAATATGGTGAGATACGCGCCCCTTACCCAGGAGTTGTGAGCTCAAAACACACTGAGGTTGGTGCTTATTTAAATATAGGTAGTCCCGTAGTTAGATTGATCAATGATCTGGATATAATGATCGATTCTGATATATCAGGAAGTCTACTGGAAGGCCTACAGATTGGTACGTCTATCCGATTAGTTTTGGATGATAAAACTGAACATAACGCTATAGTAATTTCTGTGGTTCCAAATGAAAACCCTCGTACGCGCACTCGACAGGTTAGGTTTAAACCTGATTTTGATGATCTAAAAAGATCACTAGCAACAAATCAAAGTGTTACATTATATATTCCAATTGGTTTGCCCACTAATGTAATTACTGTCTCGAAGGATGCTATTGTACAAAGTCGTGGGGAAAATACTGTTTTTGTTGAGCGTAATGGTAGTGGTATACCTCAAAAAGTTGAATTAGGAGTTTCTGTAGGTAGTAGATTCGTTGTTAAATCAGGGCTTAAGCCAGGTGACGTGGTAGTAGTTCGAGGTAATGAAAACCTGAGGCCTGGTCAGAGACTAAAAATTAGTAGTGGCACGAAGACTTCTAATAAAAACGGACCTGGTAAGGTCAAATAAAATGAATTTGATTTCTCTATCAATTAAGCGCCCAATATCAGTAATATCTGTTGTTTTCATGGTTTTATTGTTTGGCTATGTAGCATTGCAGCGTATCCCTATACAAATGGCGCCTGATGTTCGGCAGCCTGTAATTATAGTAAATACATCTTGGCCCGGATCAGCCCCAGCTGAAGTTGAACGTGAAATAGTTAATAGACAAGAAGAAGTACTAAAAGGTTTGGAAGGAGTGAGATCCATGGAGAGCCGGAGTCGTTCCGGCAGGGCTACGGTCAAGTTAGAGTTTTCTCCTAGTCAGAATATGGACCGAGCACTTTTATTGGTTGCCAATCGGCTTGACCGTGTTACTGGCTATCCGTCTGAAGCTAATGAACCTAGGCTCAAGACATCGGGTACTGATGATAATGCTATTGCATGGTTTCTACTAACTCGTGAGGATGGAAATAATAGAGATTTAATTACATATGGTGATTTTCTAGAAGATACTGTTCAAGAAAAAATTGAGCGTATTGAGGGTGTTTCTGCAGTTAACGTTTATGGAGAAACGCAACGTGAAATGCGAATTGTAATTAATGCTGATCGTCTAGCAAAATATTCCTTAACAATATCAGATATGGTGAGACGCTTGAAAGCTGAAAACACCTCAATTTCTGGCGGTGATGTTAATGAAGGCAAACGCAGTTATGTTGTGCGGACTGATGGTGAATTAATCGCCCCGGAACAGATCCGTAATATAGTACTTCGCACGGAAGTTTCAGAAGATGGCCGCGTTAGCAGNGTAAAAGTTGGTGATATAGCAGAGGTTTATCTGTCCTATAAAAAGGCAAGATCTNTAGCACATAATTTTGATGATCGAGCCATGGCATTTAATTTAACACGATCTCAGGGNGCAAATGTCCTCGAGACTATGGAACAAGTTCACAAAGTTGTTAAAGGGTTGTCAGATGGTATTTTGAAAGATGTTGGTTTAAAAATCCAGAATGTTTACGATGAGACTGTCTATATTAATTCCGCGATACGATTAGTTCAACAAAACATAGTTATTGGAGNGCTGCTTGCTGCTGGGATATTACTTCTTTTTCTAAGGTCTTGGCGACCTACTCTGGTANTTTCTTTAGCTATTCCTGTATCTGTTATTGGTTCATTTGTTGCAATGGCTATGCTGGGTAGGTCACTTAATGTAATCAGTTTAGCAGGCATCGCTTTTGCTGTGGGTATGGTTGTCGATGCAGCAATTGTAGTTCTAGAAAATATTTATCGCTTACGTCAAAATGGGATGACACGGTCGCAAGCAGCTTATCGAGGTGCAGCTGAAGTATGGCCGGCTGTTCTAGTGTCAGCACTTACAACTATAATGGTATTTATTCCGATTTTACTAATGGACCTTGAGGTAGGACAACTTTTCCGAGATATTGCTGTTGCTATTTCTGTTTCGGTTTTACTATCGTTAATNGTGTCTATTACTCTTATTCCAGCACTATCTAACCGATTATTAGTAGGCGAGTTTAGTCAAACCAGAAAAATTAAAATTCCAGTTATTGATTATTTAGCTAGGGGATTCACATCATTTTGGATTGGTTTTACTCGTCAAGTTGTTAAGTCTAAACTATCTGCACTTGGCGTAGTTGGCCTAATTACAGGCCTTTCAATTGCGTCAACTGTTTTGTTTTTACCTAAGTTGGATTATTTGCCTACAGGTAACCGTAATTTTGTTTTTGGATTTGTTCAGCCTCCTGCTGGTTATAACCTTAATACGATTAATGAGGTCACCGAAAAAATAGCTGATCGAACAAGGAAAAACTGGGCAACTGAAACCGGCAGGGAATCAGAGCCTGGAGAACCTCCAAAGTTCGAACGTTTTTTGCGTGTGTCATTTACTGGTGGTGCTTTTATAGGAGGAACCTCCGTTGATCCAACCAAAGTACGTGATTTAATACCTGTAATGCAGTCCGCAGCCTTTCAAGAGCCAGGAACAATGGCTTTTGTTTTTCAGCCTTCTTTATTCGGGCGTTCTATAGGAGGTGGTAGGGCCATTGATATAGATATATCAGGCCCTGAATTAGATACTATTTTTAATGTTGGTAGGCAGGCTTTCTTTAAGTTAATGCCACTTTTACCGCCGTCTGAAGGTCACCGCACGAGGCCATTGCCAAGTCTGTCATTGGGGGCTCCCGAAGTTCGTATAGAGCCCAATAGAGTAGCACTTTCTGATAATGGTTTGACAGCTTTTGATTTGGGTCAGGCAGTTGATGCTTTTAGTGATGGCTTGCGCGTATCACGGGTAACTGTAAACGGTAAGCGTATTGATTTAACCCTTATGGGAAAAATTGATAATATAGGAAAAACGCAAGATATAGGTTCACTTCCAGTGGTAACTCGTGACGGCAGAGTGGTCTCAGTAAGCAGTCTTTCAAATATTTCTGTGACTAATGGCCCGACAGAAATTCGTCGTTCTGAAAGAGTGCGCACTATGACGCTAAGAGTTACCCCTGCGGACTCTATTCCGCTGCAACAAGCAATAGATCTGATAAGAGAGAAAGTTATTGAACCTATTGAAGTAGCTGGATTACCTGAAGGAGTGCGTTTTAGGCTTAGTGGTACCGCTGACAAATTAACAGAAACATGGAATGAAATTGTTATCGATTTACTTCTGGCTATAATTATTGTTTATCTTGTTATGGCAATATTGTTCGAGAGTTTTATATATCCACTGATAATATTACTATCAGTGCCGATAGCAGCTGCAGGCGGACTTGCTGGGTTAGCTCTGCTAAATAAGTCTGTGTATCAACCCCTGGATATGCTGACGATGCTAGGTTTTATTATATTGATTGGAATTGTGGTAAATAATGCAATTTTATTGGTTCATCAAACACTAATACATATTCGGTCAGACGGTTTGTCACCTGATAAGGCAATAACTCTTGCAACCCAAAATAGAATACGGCCCATATTCATGTCGACGCTTACGTCAGTAGTTGGAATGCTACCTCTAGTTTTATTTCCGGGGGCAGGTTCTGAGTTATATAGGGGATTGGGATCAGTAGTAGTTGGGGGCTTAGCCTTATCAGCTATTTTAACTCTGGCCGTTGTACCCCCAATGATGTCAATAAGTGTTGGTTTTCGTAAAAGTTTAAAGTTAGATAAACCATCATTAGAAGGAACTTAAAATTTCTTTTACTTCAGACGTTATAAAAAGAAATTTGAGTACTTTCAATTATATGCCCTGAAGCCGCTACGGCCTCAACGTTTTTGTCAAAGAATTCTTGCAATGCTTCTACGGATGGCGCCTGTACAACGACCATACATTTATTTGGGTTTTCAGGATCATACCCATGCGCCAAGTCGTAAATACCAGCTTTCCTTGCAGTGGGTTGGGCGGCATAAAAACCTGGTTCCCATTCTTCATATGTGTTAGAAATTTCGAAGGTTATTATTGCTGTTAAAGACATAAGAGGTTTTCCTTAAACAATTTGTAGAGTTCTTTTTACATATATTTAGCCTGCCTTTATATCAGTAACCATTTTGGCTGCACCTGTGGCAACTAAACGTATATCCGAGGTGGGTGTAACAAGATTAAACCCCTCATTAATCATGCGTATAGCATATTTTGCACTTGCTCCATGAAGTCCAGCAACTTTTCCTGCTGCATGAGCCTCCTCTCGGACACGCGCAATTAAGGGTACTATAGGACCTTCAAAATGATCCAGTTCAGGAGGTCTTCCGTGAGACATAGCTAAATCAGAAGGCCCAATATAAACACCGTCGAGACCTGGTGTATCTACAATCTCTTTGAGGTTTGCCATAGCCTCCTGAGTTTCTATCATTGCTAATGTAACTATTTCGTCATTTGCATGAGCTTGGTAATCATTGCCGCCATACATTAGAGCGCGATAGGGGCCATTTGATCTAATACCTGTCGGTGGGTATTTACAGGCAGAAACGAATTCTTCAGCGTCTGCCCTATTATTAATCATTGGACAAATAATTCCGTAAGCCCCGGCATCAAGAAGCCGCATAATAACACCTGGTTCATTCCAGGGTGTACGGACCATCGGTACTACATCGGTGGTGGAGATTGCTTGCAACATAGTAATAGCTTCTGCCTCACTAACACCACTATGTTGTAAGTCGACTGTAACAGAATCCCACCCTTGATGACACATTACTTCAGTAGAAAGCGAATGTGGGATTTGACACCAACCATTCAGTACAGGTTGGCCAGATTTCCAGATATTTTTTAGATGATTCGGGCGCATTTTATAATCCTAAATTTGTATTAACTATGAAAACTAGAGTTATAATTTCTATCTTTAGCATTAATGCATAATATTTGTTATATATATGATAATAACTTATTTAGTTTGGTCAATTTATGCCTGATGATTTTCAAGAAACAACACAGCTACATGAACTTAGCAAACAGGTTCTTGTCGATTTAGAATTGTTAGATCACCCCAAGAAGCCTTGGCTCGTGAAGCGTCATCACCATTCTGGGGCACCGGTCTTTGATGTNATAATAATTGGTGCTGGTCAGAGTGGTCTTGCTCTTTCGTTTGCCCTTAAAAGAGAAAACATAGATAACGTTATTGCAATTGACTCGAAGCCAGAAGGCAAGGAGGGTCCCTGGAATAGCTACGCTAGGATGCAACATTTAAGAACAGCGCTTAATTTAACAGGACCTGACCTTGGGATTCCATCTCTTACTCCTCGCGCTTGGTACACCGCTAAATACGGGTCTAAAGCTTGGCATGAGTTAGAGAGGTTCCCTACGTTAGACTGGCATCAATATCTGACTTGGTACAGGAGTGTACTTAACATACCAGTATGGAATGAAACAGAAGTGGGTCCATTGGGCGCGGATGAACCAAATTCTAGTGGCAGTTTGATCAAGGTTCCACTTAAATCAACGGGTGTTAAAGGTAAGGATGGTATAGTCTTTGCAAGGGAAGTTATTTTGGCAAATGGTTTAGAAGGATGTGGCGAATGGTATATTCCTGAGTTAATTAAGGATGCGTTGCCCCAGGACCGATATTCACAAGCAAATCATGAAATAGATTTTAATATAATTAAGGGGAAGAGAATAGCTGTCCTGGGCGCTAACGCTGGTGCTTTTGACAATGCGGCAACTGCATTAGAAGCTGGTGCGAAAGAGGCACATGTGTTCGTAAGAAGACCAGAGATAGCCAAAATAAACGCACACAAGCCATTTGACGATATTGCCTATTTGAAACACTTTGCAGAGTTTAGTGATTTGGAACGCTGGCGCATAGCAGTACATATTTTACAAACCCACCAGCCTCCTCCACAAGAATCATTCGATAGAGCTCTCGCTCTCAAAGGGTTTCGAATGCATGAGAATGCTGCCTGGAAAAATGTTTCAATAAGTGGTGTTAATGGTAATGAGATTCTCATTGAAACTTACGAGGGTCATAAGCATCTGGTCGATTTTATAATAGCAGCTACCGGTCACATTAATGATTTTAGTTTGCGGGCTGAAACTTCTTTATTGTCAGATAAAATTGCTTTGTGGGCGGATAGGTTTGTTCCTTTACCAGGGGAGGAGTCTCTACCTGCGTCAAGCTATCCATACCTTGGAAGAAATTTTGAATTTANTGAAAAAAACCCGGGTGAAGCTCCGTACCTTCATCATATCCACTGCTTTACAATAGGCACACTAATTAGCTTAGGCATGACCGGTAGTTCGGTAACTACGATGCGTTACGGAATACCAAGGATTATTGAGGGAGTTACCAGACAATTATTTCTGGATGACAAAGATTACTACCTACAAACTATAATGGAACATGATGAAATAGATCTTATTGTCCCGTCAGGTGAACCTAAAGGATAAANTTACGCAGCTCTTTCTATCAAAGTAGCTATTCCTTGTCCTACACCAATACACATTGTGCAAAGTGCATATTTTTGTTTGCGCTCTTGGAGTTCATAAGCTGCAGTCATTGCAAGCCGACCTCCACTCGCTCCGAGAGGATGGCCCAGCGCAATGGCGCCTCCATTAGGGTTAACATATTCTGCATCATCGGCAATTCCAAGGTCACGGGTGACCGCTAGAGCCTGTGCGGCAAAGGCCTCATTAAGTTCAATCACATCAATATCACTTATTTTTATTCCAAGCCGCCCTAACAATTTATGAGTTGCAGGCGCTGGTCCAAAGCCCATAATTCTAGGAGGTACACCGGCAGTAGCTGTCCCAACTATCCGAGCTAAGGGATTTAATCCGTATTTATTTATAGCCTTTTCAGACGCTATTATCATTGCACANGCACCGTCATTTACCCCTGATGCGTTGCCAGCCGTAACGGTGCCATTATCCCGAAAAGGGGTTGGTAATTTACCCAAGACTTCAATAGAGGTATCATGACGGGGATGTTCATCGGCTTCAATTACTTTCGGGTCTCCTTTGCGTTGAGGGATTGATACAGGAATAATTTCTTTTTTAAGTCTTCCATTTTCCTGCGCTTTTTTAGCTCGCATCTGGGAACGGTAGGCAAATGCATCTTGATCAGCTCGATTTATTTGGAATTCTACTGATACATTTTCGGCAGTTTCTGGCATCGAGTCTATTCCGTATTCATCCTTCATTTTAGGGTTTATAAATCGCCATCCTATAGTGGTATCCTCTATCTGGGAATTACGAGAAAAAGCTGAAGTTGCCTTTGGAATAACAAAAGGAGCTCTAGACATACTTTCAACGCCACCGGCAATAACCATTTCCGCTTCATCTGTGCGTATGGCNCGCGCTGCCGCCGTTAATGCCTCAAGGCCAGATCCACATAAACGGTTTACGGTAGCTCCTGAAACTAATGTTGGTAAACCTGAGAGAAGAAGTGCCATCCTGGCAACGTTTCTATTGTCTTCACCAGCTTGATTTACACAACCATAAATAACATCGTCTACAGATTCCCAATCTACAGATGTATTACGAGCTATAAGCGCTTTAAGTGGTGTTGCTGCCAAATCATCAGTTCTTACACTGGAGAGGCTTCCGCCAAACCTACCAAACGGTGTCCTAACAGCGTCACAGATAAAAGCTTCAGCCATAATGTCTTCTCCTTTGCAATATCATCAACTTATAATTAAAATTATTTTATGCACCCTCGGCTACATCTCTTCCTATAATTTTTTCTCTACTGATACCATCGGGATTATTTGCCCAGAAAGATTCATTACAATCAAGGGTTGCATAGGGCATTATCATGCCAGGGTTAAATGGAACTGGATTTTCCCCACCAGCTATTTTTTCAGGCCATTTTTGATCGGCTAGAGCTCCCTTAGCTATAGCTATAAAATCACCTTCATTACTATTTAGGGCTGCTTCTGCAAGGTTAGGTTCTTGTAATTTCCCATTAGCCATAACAGGTAGGCCTGAGTATTTCTTCGCTAAACCAGATAGACTATTATTAGTTTCAAATATAGGTGTAACGCCAAGATGGGCACTACAATCAAAAAAATCTATGCCAGTTTCAGCTATTTTAGAAAAAACTACTTCGGCGTCTTCTTTTCCGCCAGGCCAAACATATTCGTAATCGTTAACTTTTGTCTGAGAGATCCGTACACCTACAGGTTTTTCAGGTTCGGCTTCTCGAACTGCTTGCATTATTTCGCAATGAAAACGTACCCTATTTTCAATATTTCCACCGTATTCATCATTACGTAAATTAGTATAAACAGTAAGGAATTGATCAGGTAAATAACCATTTGCACCGTGTACTTCTATGCCATCAAATCCTATTTCACTAGCTCTTCTGGTTGCGTCTCCAAAAGACTTTACTACTTCTACCATTTCCTCTCGAGAAATTTCATTGGGCGTCTGAAACCCGCCGGCTGCTCCACGATAGCGTGGTATCTGCTCTCCTTTAGGTTTTACCACGGAGGGAGCTATAGATCCCTCTACCCAATTATTACCTTGGTTAATAGCCCCACAATGAAATAATTGCATAAATATGGGTACACCCTCGGCATGTACGGCATCAACTACCTTGCGCCAAGATTCTTGCTGAGCATCATCCGCTATACCTGGCTGAAAAGTATAGCCCTGACTATATTTGTAATCTATATAAGTTCCCTCTGTCATTATTAGCCCCCAACCACCGCGTGCATATTCTGCGTAATAGTCAGCCATCTGTTCTGTGACAAAGCCCTCTTCGGTTGCACTTGTNCGGGTCATTGGTGATACAATTGCACGATTCTTCAGCGTTAAGTTTCCAATATTATTTGGAGAGAATAGAACAGGATACTTGTCGACCCCTGGTCCNTTTAAAGTCATTTTATTCCTCTTGGNTGCTAGTTTTTTTATTTATATATTTTTATTTTTCAATTGGTACCCCTACGATGCTTCCCCATTCGGTCCATGAACCATCGTAGCTTTTTACCTGCTCATAACCTAGAATCTCGGTCATTGCAAAGTACGCTAATGTTGCCCTATGACTTAGCCTGCAATAAGAAATTATATCTTTTTCAATGGTTGCACCACGTTCTTCAAATAATTGCCGTAATTCTTTACTTGTTTTGAAGCTTGTATCGTTCGTTAATAGATCTGCGTAGTATAGATGCTTCGCACCTGGTATTCTTCCAGCCCGTTCAGCCCCAACGTCTGGTACTCCTAACATGTTTACTCGCTCTCCTTTGTACTCTTCAGGTGAACGATGATCTAGTAGTATTGTATGCTCATTAGCAATCTTATCAAGCTTATCTAGGATTTCATCTCTGCGTGCTCGCATACTATGATTAATTCTAGTATTGGGCAGATAATTAGTAGGTGTAATTTCTGGTATTTTATTTGTTGTGGGGCGTTTTTCGTTTTCCCATCTAACGCGACCACCATTAAGTACGCGAACATCGGGATGACCCATATAGGTAATAACCCACCAGCCGTAGGTCCCGAATTGAGGGGGTTCACCGTAGCAAATAATTGTTGAGTCATTTGTAATGCCACTGGCTGCACAACGTTTTGCAAAAGTATCTGGGGATGGAAAGTCACGAACCAACTCATCCCATAGCCATTCTTTCCAGTACCATCCTTGTGCTCCGGGAATATGCCATGAATCATATGCATCTGTGGCATTCCAATTAAATTCTAAAATTCTGATTTTAGGATCATCGAGATGCTCTTCAAGCCAATGAGGCTCAACTAGTTTATTAGCAGACATGCAATATACTCCAGCTTAATTTATAATCATAATGTATAATGTATTACGTGTTATAAACATTTCTTACTAAATTTTAGGCCGTAATAAAAATAAATGTTACATTGTATCGCAGAATGAAGGGGATAAGTTTAGTGAAAATAAATACTATCGCAATCATTGGGACTGGCGATATGGGCCATTCTGTAGGGCGAGCCCTGATCAAGGAAGGGTTTAGGGTTATTACAGCTCTTATTGGCAGAAGTGAACGAAGTTGTAAACTTGCTAGGCTAGGCGGGTTGGAAGATGTTGGTTCACTTGAAAATTTGATAAAAGGCTCTGACTTATTCTTGTCAATTATGCCCCCTGATGAAGCACTTAGATTTGCGTCTTTGTCATGTAATATAATTGATGAATCAGGTTCAAAAACTTTATACGCAGATTTTAATGCAATAGCTCCAAGCACCTCAAAAAAAATTGATGAGTTATTTAGTAAAGTAGGACTGCCATTTATTGACGGAAGTATAATCGGCCCGCCCCCTGGAAAAAATATAATAACTCGAATGTATTCAAGTGGGACTGAGTCTAAAACTTTGCAGTCATTAAGCGGTCCTAACCTTCAGTTTTTATCCTTAGGATCAGAAATTGGTCGGGCTTCAGCTCTAAAGATGTGCTACGCAGCCTTAACCAAAGGAACTATGGCTTTGGATCTAGCAGCACTTCTCGCTGGAAAGAATATGGGTGTTTATGAGGAATTAAAGACTGAATTTATTAATAGCCAAGAAGCAGCTTATGGTAGAATGGAGGCTAGATTGCCTTGGTTGAGCACCGATGCTGGAAGATGGTCAGGGGAAATGGATGAAATTGCCTGCAGCTTTGAGGCGGTTGGCTTGCCAGCCGGCTTTCACCTCGCTGCATCAGACATATACAGGCGTTTAGCTAATACGTCTTTGGCGCAGGAAAAACCAGAAAACAAGGATAAAAGCCGAACTCTCGATCAAGTATTAGATATTTTTCAGTATGAGTTATTTAGTTCAACGAATGTTTCTGATTAGTGTTTTCTAAAATAGTTTTCTAAATCTTTTTAGTGTTTTTATTTTCTGATTTTCCTNTTTTTCTTAATCTTCTTAGCAATGTTTCTAGTTCCGTTCGTTCAAATTTTAGATCAGTAATTACCCGAGCATTACCCGAAGCAGCTTTGATCTCAGCCTTAAGTTGATTAATAACGTTTTCGAGAGTACGGAATAATTCATTAAGGTCGGTTTTATTGCGGCAGTCTAACACTACTTCTTGTTCCATCATTAAATCTGAAAAGGCATTAGCGTCGGACTTTCCTGTTTCAGTTAGCCTATTATCTATTTCCTGCCAGGCAGGCCTCCAATAACTATACAAAGTAGACGCATTTTTTTGTCCTCGCGCTCTTGAAGAGTTCTCAAGCTGCACCATAATACGAACAAATTGCCATACCACAAACCGTAGATTAATTAGTTTTCCTGCCATTGCTTTATTAGAGTTTTTTTTCATTTAATCATAACCACCCTTAGTAATGGGGACAGACTTTAATACACCTAATTTAGGACCACAGTTACGGCAATAGCTATTACTAATTTTTCGACGAGGGCGACGAACAAAATGATATTTTTGATCGCATCTACAGCATTTCCAACTAGTAACAGCATGGGCTTCTCTTGATAAGTATGTTAGATTGTGTCTTGTCTCAGGCTTTTGACCTATTAACTCCATCATTTCCTTCCATAGTTTACCGTGCTTGCAAGAGAACCCGTGATGCAAATCTGCAAGGATATGAGCGCATTCATGTAAGAAAGTGTCATCTCTATCCTTCTCACGTCCGGGCTCAAGTAAAGCTGAATTAAGAACTATTTTACGATCGCTAATGTATGCTATTCCAGCTCGTGTTTTAGCTCTTCCACTAATATTAACTGTACATCCGAGCAACTCTTGGTAAGGCACACCTAATACAATTGCAAATTTCAAATAACTCAATAGGCCCCACTTTTCGGCTAATTCGTTAACAAGTCCTAAATAAGAACATGTCGAATTATCATAATTGGTTACATTGGAATTCAAGATTTTACCGGTCAATAGATATTACCCGACCGGTTTGCTTTGGAGGAGTTAACAGCTTATGACTAATNGATATTTGGTTAAGTTGATCAATTATATATTGAGGCATGTTTTTAGAACGACGCTCTGACATGTCAACGTGGAGGCTAATCAGCTCATTCGTGGAAGCCAAGTAGCCTTCATCTGCATGATACATCATATGGACATAGTGCAGTCGTTTTTTATCAAAGTTCAGAAGTTGAGTCTCAAACATCATAGGGTCATTTTCCATTAATTCTCTTTCATATGTTATATGAGCCTCTAGGGTAAATGTGGAACATTTGCTAGATTTGAGATAATCAACACCAATTCCAATATAGTCAAAAAAAGCATCAGTTGCATGGTCAAATGCCAACATGTAGTACGCTAGATTCATATGGCCATTATAGTCTATCCAACTGGAATCCACACATTCATTATGAAGGGACAAAGGAGCTGCATGTATTGTTTTTGATTGTTTTTTATTTGTTATCATATGGTTCAACGATTAGTATATGCAAAAATTTTTCTATTTATGGTGATTGCGAAATTGGTAGTTCAATCTCAGGTTTAGTCAACCGTTTCTCGATCAATATTTCTATCTTAAAAGCCCTTTCTAAAAGCAATAATTAACTAGGTCTAGCATAACTCAGCAGTGCATCCTCATTAACCATAACTCCTAAGCCTGGTTCAACTGGTGCTTGAACGTGGCCACTTTTAACTACTATAGGATTATAAACAACATCAACTGCGAGATACGGGGCTGTTGGGCTAACTCCCCAAAACAAATTTTTTGCTGCTGCAGCTATGTGTAATATAGCTGCGCTGGCTATACTGGTTTCTGCTGTTTTACCAGCTAAGTTAACGTTCATACCTAAATCATGAAATAATTCAGTTGCTTGAAGAGCGCGTGTGATGCCGCCTAGTTTTATTGTTTTTAGGCTTCCACCATGAGCGGCTAATTCTCTATGATGTCGTCTAATGTCTTCCAAACTGTGAAGCCCTTCATCAGCGCTAATTAGGCAAGACGATTGCAAAGCAATTTTAGCCATTCCTTCTACATCACGCCCCATCACGGGCTGTTCCAGAAAATCAAGAAATTCACTAGCATTATTTGCAAACTCAATACCTTCGTCTCGTGACCAACCCTGATTTGCATCTGCAGATAGTTGAACTTTTCCATTTAAACTTTCACTGATAGCCTTAGTTCTTTCTATATCTTCCGATAGTGGTTTACCGCCAACCTTGATTTTCATTGCAGCGAAACCTTCATCAGCTTTGGTCTGTGCATCAAGTAAGTCTGTATTTAAATCGCCTGTTGCAAGCATCTGGACTACGGGCATGGAATTTCGTTTTGCTCCACCCAATAACTCAACAATTGATTTATTTTGGTTTTTACCTGCGATATCGTAGAAAGCCATTTCAAGGACAGTCTTTGCACTAGTATTACCATATACCCTCCAGTCCATCTCATCTAAATTTTGATTAAATGAGGATGGATCTCGACCAATAAAGAAAGGCGTAAGAAAGCGAATTGCAGCCATCATGCTTTCTACAGTCTCACCCGTCATTGCGGGTGAGGAAGACGCTTCACCCCATCCTACTAATCCATTATCTGTTTCTACTTTAACAAATACATTTTCTGATACAGATATTTCCACACCAGACATTTTTATAGGCCTTACTAAGGGTAAGTCAGCAATGATTGGAAGAATTTTTGTTATCTTCATTTTTTCTAGGTTTCCTAATTAGGTTAAGAAATTTATCTTAATAAAGTAGTATTTCGAAATTATAATATCCTAGAATTCAAGGGCATATAAATTATTTGATAAAGCGTTTTATAATACTGCTCATAGTTAGGCCTTGTACAATTATAGAAAATATTACTATTCCATAAGTCATTGCTAATATTAATTCTTTTCCTTGTACAGAAGGTAGAGAAANGGCTAGTGCTACTGATATTCCCCCCCGTAATCCACCCCATGTGAGTATGGGTATTGCTCCTTTTGTNAACTCTTTCAAATTTGAAAGACATTTTATAGGAATAGCTACAGATAAAAACCTTGCAACTAATGCAATTGGAATTGCAGCAACCATGGCCAGACTAATGGATGAGTTGAAGGTTATTGTTATTACTTGTAATCCAATCAAAAGGAAGAGAATTGAATTTAGCACCTCATCTGTTAATGACCAGAACTTGAAAAGGTGATCACGTGTAGTTTTGCTCATCGCAAAATTTTTGCCCTGATTTCCAATTAAGAGACCAGAAACAACTACTGCAATCGGTCCTGATATATGTATTGCTGTTGCTACTGAGTAAGTTATTGTAACGAGTGCTAGAGTTATTAGAACTTCTAAATTATGTTCATCAATAGATTTTATTGCTAAATATGCGACTATTCCTGTGGCTAGGCCGAGCAACACGCCTCCAAGAGCTTCTAGAAGAAATAACTTAGTAATACCTCCTATAGATAGTGTATTAATATTATCATTCCCAAATGCCACCGCCACCATAATAGTAAATATTACGATACCCACACCATCGTTAAAGAGACTCTCTCCTGAAATTTTAGCCTTAAGTGATTCGGGTATTTTTGAATTTTTCAGTATGCTCAGAACCGCTATTGGGTCGGTTGGTGAAATTAATGCGCCAAACACAAAACAGTAAGATAATGGTATACTTAATCCAAGTAAAATACAGACGTAATAGGTTGTGTATCCAATTAGCAAGGTACTGGTTAGAACCCCTATTGTTGCCATAGTGCCTATTGCTATTTTTTTCTGGTTCAACTGTTCAAGATTTGTGTGTAAGGCCCCGGAGAATAATAAAAAACTTAACATTCCCATCATTACTACTTTAGGATAATTTACGCTGGAAATTGTGTTGCTAACAAAGTTCTGGAAACCTAATGANGGAGCAGTTAAGTCTATAATGATTACTCCAAACGACACGAATAGAGCAATAACCACTAGGCCAATTGTATGAGGCATCTTTAACCATCTATGGTTTATGTAGCCAAATATAGCAGCGAGCGTAAGCAGTATGGCAGCTAGGTTTAAGAGAGATGATTCCATTATTGATCCAGTATAATATATATGACTTAAGTTTTTATAATACCTTATGTCCAGATCCCTTAATATATTAGATGCTGGTCAGGTTTGATACCAAGAATATTGCATAAGGGCCTTTTCCTATTTTTTATAACTAAATTAGNAATAGTTTTTAAAGCTTAATTGTCTAATTTTATGTTTTCTTGGACACACGTGGGAGCACTGTCTCTTACCGTGGTTCGTCTCATATTACGTTTGTAGCGTAAATCATCAAATTCGAGTCCTCGATGCATAGTGCTTCGATTATCCCAAATAACTAGGTCATCTGGCCTCCATCTATGGCTATATACGAATTGCCGTTTGGTGGCATGAGTAATTAATTTTTTTAACAATTTCTTTCCCGCTTTGTTTTGCATACCTAAAACGTGACCTGCATGAGAAGCTAGATAAAGGGTGCGTCGACCAGATCCGGGATGGGTGCGGACTAGTGCTTGTGGAGCTGATGGTAGATTTTTAATCTCATCATTAGTAAATTGGTCGTAACCTATTTTAGCACGAGAAACCTGGATTGAATGTTCAGCGACTAGGCCCTCAAGCTCAAGTTTCATTTTTTTTGGTAATGCATCATATGCCGCTCGTAGATCTGTAAACTCAGTTTGACCTCCTATAGGCGGAATAGAGCTGGCATGTAATAGAGAACATTTTGCTGGNATTCGTCGAAATGAACTGTCTGTATGCCATAGACGATTACCTGAATTGAATAGTCGTCGCTCACTTTTTTCAGATAGTAAATTATTGTTGCTATCAAGATTGGAGACGTCTGCAAATTTCGGTCCTAATCGTAAATTTACACCTTTACGAAATTTTTGAATTGTTATTTCAAGCGGGCCAAATTTCTTACTAAATCTTAATTGCTGTTCTTCATTAATATTTTGACCGGGGAATACTAGAACTGAGTATTTGTTAAAGGCATTTTCAATTTCTAAAAATACTTTATTACTTATAGGTTTTTTTAGGTCAACATCACCTATCTCGGCAGCAAATGCAGGCGTTATAGGGTGTATGCTAAATAACATAATTTTGACCACCACAAAAAAAATTATTAATGCTACTCAATTAGCGTTAATACTTAATTTAGTTTTATTTACTAAATTATTATATACCAACGCTCATATGACAATCTATAAATCGAGATTATTATGAAAGTTGGCGTCCCCTACGGGACTCGAACCCGTGTTTACGGCGTGAGAGGCCGTTGTCCTAGGCCACTAGACGAAGGGGACACTANAGGCGGTACCTATCATTTATCGGAACTATTAATGCAATTCAAGCATAACAAAATATGATGTTTAGTTTTCTCTTGTGTCGTGGTTGGATAATAAATTATTAGATTATCTATATCTTTGCGTTGTATTCTCTAACTGCTTTAATAAATTCATCTACTTCCGTATCCGCGGTGTTAAAAGAAGTTACTAGACGGATTACATTGTTTTGATTCATGCGGTAAAATCCGAAACCATCATTTTCTAGGTTTTCTATTATATATTCTGGTAGTTCTATAAATACTTCATTGGCCTGGATGGGGTTAACTATACGGCAATGGCTAATTTTGCTAAGTCCATCTGACAAACGCTGAGCTGCATTGTTTGCACTGCTAGCATTTTTTAGCCATAAGCCGTTATTAATATATGCGCAAAGTTGTGCACTTATGAAGCGCATTTTTGATACTAAATGGCCACCTCTTTTACGTGATTCACCAAATTCGTTTGCAATTTCAGTTGCAAAAAAAACTACTGCTTCAGCGGCCANTGCCCCATTTTTAGTTGCTCCAAAGCTAAGTACATCAACTCCACACTTCCATGTAGCATCGGCTGGACTTATATCTTGATGGACNAGTGCATTTGCAAAACGTGCTCCGTCCATGTGAACCATCATTTTATGATGATGAGCTAATTCAGTTAGGCCTTTTAATTCATTAACGGAGTAAATAGTACCAGATTCAGTTGCCTGAGAAAGTGTTAAAGTTGTTGGCCGTACGTTATGAACACCATGTGGTCTTGAGTTTTTTAATAGGGAGGAAAGGNTATTTACTTCAATTTTTCCTTCCGGTCCATTCACACCAATCATCTTAGCTCCGCCGCTATAGAACTCAGGGGCACCGCATTCATCTATGTGTGCATGACTATATTCATGACAGTAGATAGCACCGTGAGATGGTGTAAGGGCACCCAGCGCTAGTGCATTAGCTGCGGTTCCAGTTGCAACAGGAAACACTAAAACATTAGTTTCAAATAAAGTAGAGAATTTCTGCTCAAGTTGTAAGGTCCATTCATCTGCTCCATATGGCATCGCTTGGCATTCAGATGCGTTAAGCAGCTCAGCAATGATTTCAGGTGAAGCACCACTTACATTATCGCTAGCGAAATTAGAAACCATCTAGCGCTCCACTAAAAAAACGACTTTGCCAGTAGACAAATCAACTATATATACTTTTTCGCAGTTACTATTATCCGAATGTCCCCTGGTGCGTATAGTCATCTTTTGTCCATTAAGGTCAATTTCACTCATATTGCACTTAGCGGACAGCCCTAAAGATAGGGGCTGAGAGAATTCAATACTACTTTTTGGCTTTTCCGAGGATTTCGTAAAATTGAAGATAGCCCATATAACAGCAATCAGAGCAATAAATATAAAAACTGCCATCGCTATTACAATTGCCTTTAACGCTTTCACTGATACACTCTCCTTATTATTTAATTAGGTGTTATTGTAAGGCGATGATTGAAAAAGAAAAAGGTTCTGAAAATATCTATGCCGATGGTGAGGTTGTAACGATCCTCGCTACTGATGACATGGTTGGTTACCGTTTAGATTCTTTTCTTAGCAATGAAATTAAGGGGATGTCCAGAACAAGACTCAAATCTTTGATAGTTGATGGTTATTTAACAATGAATAATACACCTCTTCTTCGACCTTCACACAAAGTTGCACTCGGTGAGCATTATAGGTTGGTAATCCCTGAATTAATACCAGCTCTACCGCAGGGACAAGAAATTCCTNTAAATATTTTATATGAGGATGAAGAAATAATTGTAATAGACAAACCCGCAGGCATGGTTGTTCACCCAGCTCCTGGGAACCCAGATAATACATTGGTTAATGCTCTAATTGAACATTGTGGTAATGGATTAACAGGAATAGGTGGGGTACGTCGTCCAGGTATAGTTCATCGTCTTGATAAGGATACTAGTGGTGTAATGGTAGCAGCAAAATCGGCTTCTGCGCATTCTTCATTGAGTATGCAGTTTGCTGAACGAACGGTCGATCGTGCTTACCGCGCTCTTGCTTATGGAAATATTAAATCTTCTTCCGGAAATATTGAGACAATGATTGGGCGAAGTCCGCGTAATCGAAAAAAAATGGCAGTGGTAAACCGTAATGGAAAGTTAGCTATCACTAATTATGAGATGGAAAGGTTAGTCGGACCTGTTGGTTCTCCTTTTGCATCTCTATTAATCTGTAGACTATCTACTGGGCGCACTCATCAAATCCGAGTTCATTTAACCCATATTGGCCACCCCATTATAGGGGATCCAGTTTATGGGAGAATACGTAAGAAAAAATCAAAAAAACGGNAAAGCGGAAGTTACAGATTGGCCTCAGAAGAAGCTCATAGATTAATTAGTCTATTTTCAAGACAAGCATTGCATGCCTATTATCTAGGGTTTGAGCATCCAAAAACTAGAAAAAGACTATTTTTTGAAACAATATTACCAAATGACATGACAAACCTTATTAATAATTTAGATTCAATAGATTAGCTTGAATTGATTAAAATAAAAGCCATATATAATANATNAATACATAAGAACTATTTATAAACAGATTAATTATACCTTCGTAATCTGGTTATATCTTAGATTTTATAATTATTTTTGTTAGTATGCACGTGGAGTTAATAAATAATGGTAACACCTAATCTCCCTAGTATTACACCTGAAGGGAATTTATCGAGGTACCTGCAGGAAATACGAAAATTTCCTATGCTTTCGCATGAAGAAGAGTTCATGTTGGCTAAGCGATGGCTTGACCATGAGGATATAGATGCAGCTCATAAAATGGTAACTAGCCATCTTAGGTTAGTTGCTAAGATTGCTATGGGTTATCGTGGATATGGATTACCTTTAGCGGAAATGATTTCAGAAGGTAATGTAGGCCTGATGCAGGCGGTCAAAAAGTTTGATCCAGACAAAGGTTTTCGTCTTGCGACATATGCTATGTGGTGGATTAAGGCAGCTATGCAGGAATACATTCTACATTCCTGGAGCTTGGTTAAGATGGGTACTACAGCTGCTCAGAAAAAGCTTTTTTTCAATTTAAGGCGCATGAAGGGCCGATTAAAAGCCCTTGATGAGGGCGATTTATCGCAAGAGAATGTTGCTAAGATCGCTACTGAACTTAAGGTAGCGGAGTCTGATGTAGTTTCTATGAATCGCCGGCTTTCTGGGCCTGATGCCTCGCTTAATGCTCCGGTTCGTACTGACGGTGATGGCGACGGTGAATGGATGGATTGGCTTGTAGATGAATCTGATTCACAAGAAGTTGTTTTGGCCGAAGAAGATGAACTTTTGAAGCGTCGTGAAATGCTCTCCCAGGCGATGACTTCTCTAAACGATCGTGAACGCCATATATTGACTGAGCGGAGACTTAAGGAGAACCCTCTAACTCTGGAGGAGTTGTCAGTAGATTATGGTATAAGTAGAGAACGCGTACGCCAGATTGAAGTTAGAGCGTTTGAGAAGTTACAAAAAGCTATAAGAAACCAAGCTAAAGAGCAGGTGCTTGCTCAACTTTAGATAATTAAAAAACACCTTATAATTAACTGAGTATATTAGAATAAATACCAACTTTCTAGATTTCAATGAATTATAAAAGTAGTATTCTTTTCACAGTGCTAATCTGTATATTGACGGCTTGTGCAGGTGACCCTAACCCAAAGCGATCAATGGGTGCTTTACTAGGTAGTATTGGCGGAGCAGTTGTAGGTTCTCAGGTTGGAAAAGGTTCTGGAAAGATGGTTGCTACGGCGCTTGGTACTCTGGCTGGTGCTGNAATAGGTGCCGATATTGGAAAGACTCTGGATCGTGTTGACCAGATGGCGATGAGACAAGCTGAAAAAAGAGCCCATACTGCACCTGTTGGTAATAAAATAGTTTGGAATAACCCTAACACTGGTAATTCAGGTTCAATAACACCATTGCGTGAGGGCAAAAACTCTAAAACAGGGAATTATTGCAGAGAATATAATACTACTCTGATTATAAATGGACGTCATCAAAGAGCATATGGTACAGCTTGTAGGCAACCTGATGGAAGCTGGAAGGTAGTTAAGTAGTTTAAAGCTCTTATACGTGGACGTATTTCTTTAATATTGATATTAATAAAATATCTAGGGTTGGAATCTTGTTACTCTAGATAAACTTTAGTGCAGTTGGCATGCTAGATAATGGATAAACTATTATTAGTTGTACTTGCTGCCTGACGCCTTTGGTGTAGGATGTCCGGAATATCATAATAAGACGCTAATGAGCAGGTTTTTATGACTAATGGTAAACAATTAATGGCTGGGAAGCGAGGTCTAGTAATGGGCGTNGCTAACGATCGCTCTATAGCTTGGGGAATCGCTCGCATGGTTGCTGAGCANGGTGCAGCGCTTGCATTTACATATCAAGGAGAAGCTCTAGAAAAGCGGGTGCGTCCTTTAGCTGAGCAAGTTGGCAGTGATATTATACTTCCTTGTGATGTAACAGATAATGAAAGTATGGATAAATTGTTTTCTGAAATTAGTGATCGCTGGGGAGGTTTAGACTTCGTTGTACACGCTATTGCTTATTCAGATAAAGATGAACTAAAGGGTAAATACTTAGATACTACAAGAGATAACTTTCTGCGTTCTCTGGATATCTCGTGTTATTCTTTTACTGATGTATGTCGACGTGCATCACCTCTTATGAATCAGGGAGGTAGCTTACTAACTCTAACTTACTTCGGTGCAGAAAGGGTCATGCCTCATTATAATGTAATGGGGATTGCAAAAGCAGCGCTAGAAGCAAGTGTCCGTTATCTTGCGGTGGATCTTGGTGATAAATCAATCCGGGTTAATGCAATATCAGCTGGTCCAATAAAAACCCTTGCTGCAAGCGGCATAGGTGATTTTCGTTATATACTTAAATGGAATGAACTTAATTCCCCCATGAAACGTAATGTCACAATTGATCAAGTAGGTGGTGCCGGTTTGTATTTACTAAGCGATTTGGGCGCAGGTGTCAGTGGGGAGATTCATCACGTAGATAGTGGTTACAATGTTGTTGGCATGGTAGCTGTTGATGCTGCGCATGATGTTGCCGAGTTACTTTCGAGCCTGAAAACAGCTGACTGATAATACGTAAGGAGATTTTGATGGCCCTAAATACTTTTGGGCAACTTTTTACTTTTACTACCTGGGGTGAAAGCCACGGGCCTGCTATTGGCTGTGTAGTGGATGGAGTGCCTCCATTAATACCTTTAGATAAAACTGAAATACAAACATGGCTTGATAAACGTAAGCCTGGCCAATCTCGTTTTACTACCCAACGAAAAGAGACCGATGAGGTTGAAATACTTTCTGGTGTTTTTGAAGGTAAAACTACTGGAACCCCTATAAGTCTTATGATTAAAAATGTTGATGCTCGTTCACGTGACTATGGAGAAATATCTAAAAAGTATCGTCCTGGGCACGCGGATTATACGTATGAAAAAAAATACGGAATTCGTGATTTTCGAGGAGGTGGCCGAGCGTCAGCCCGTGAAACTGCATCGAGAGTTGCAGCTGGGGCAATTGCTAGGAAGGTGTTGAATTCACTGATTCCTAGTGGTGTTATAATAAAAGGTGCCTTAGTTCAAATAGGTGATAAACCTATAAATAGAAAGAATTGGAAAGTGTCAGAAATTGACAAGAATGCATTTTGGTCTCCTGACACTGAAGTAGTTGCATCTTGGGAACAATATCTCGATGAAGTGCGTAAATCTGGGTCAAGCATAGGTGCTATTATAGAGGTGAGGGCTTCAGGTGTTCCTGTAGGTCTTGGTGAGCCGGTGTACGGAAAAATAGATGCACAATTGGCGGCTGCAATGATGAGTATTAATGCAGTAAAAAGTGTTGAAATAGGTAATGGTATTAAGTCGGCTTCGCTAACAGGTGAAGAAAATGCTGATGAAATGTTTATGGAAAACAACCGAGTGGCTTTTAAATCTAATAATGCAGGTGGTGTATTGGGGGGGCTAACTACAGGACAAGACTTAGTAGTAAGATTTGCGGTTAAGCCAACTAGTTCTATTTTAAATGCTCGTCAAACCATTGACAATCAAGGTAAGCAAGTTGAGATATCAACTAAAGGTCGTCATGATCCGTGCGTTGGCATCCGAGCTGTTCCTGTTGGTGAAGCGATGATGGCTATAGTTATAGCCGATCAGCTATTAAGACATAGGGGACAAATAGGTTAGCATTTTATAAATTACTAATAAATAAACTGNATAAAACTTAAATACATATTCAATTGTAAGAATCTATAAATAATTAGTCGAATTAATTATGAGTATTGAAAAGAAAATTGCCGTTTTGTCCACGGGTGCAAACGGGAGTTGCATCGCGGCTGATCTTACTTTAGCTGGATTAAATGTTTCGATGATTGATCAATGGGCTGATCATATAGAATCTATGCGTAAGGATGAATTACGAATAATAACGGATGAAGATGAATATAAAGTTGGTGTGAAAGCCTATCATATTAGTGATATTTGTTCTTTGAACCAAAAATTTGACATAGTTTTTTTAACCTCTAAGGCTTANGATTCTCGTTGGTTAACCGAATTTATAAACCCTTATCTTGATGATAATGGAATTTTAGTTGCAGTTCAGAATTGTATGACTGCTGAAATGATTGGAGAGATAGTTGGTTTAGACCGCACACTGGGTTGTGTTGTTGAACTTGNTTCTCAACTTTTTGAACCTGGTCAGGTTAAAAGAAGCACCCCAAAAGATAGAACGTGGTTTGGACTGGGTGCTTTTGATGAGGCACATCAACATAGAGTTGTAGAAATTACGGAAGTGCTAAAATTTGCAGGAAATGTAGAAGTTATTCCAGACATAATATCGGCCAAATGGATGAAGCTAATTGTCAATTCTATGACAATGGCTATTAAGGCAATTCTAGGAATGACTAATGAGCAGGTTTTTTATTCTAATGGCAAAGACTATGCAGCTAGGGTCCGTGACTTGTTTCTGCGCTCGGGTGAAGAAGCTCTTGNAGCTGGCCAATTANTCGGCCATAAAGTTGTACCTATTTTTGGATTAAAACCAGGTGATGTAGAAAATACTAATAATTTGTTAGAGACTTTACTTGATAAGATAGTTAATGATGTTGGTCCAACCGCAATTAATACTGTTTTACAAGATCATATGAAAGGTCGGTATAGCGAAATAGATATGATTAATGGGTTGGTGTCCACTGAAAGCAAAAAACACGGTAAAAACACTCCGGTTACAGACATTATTGTTGATCTGACACATCAAATTCATTCTGGTGATTTGAAGCCCAACAAACAAAATTTAGAGCTTATTAATAGGCGTTTGTTAAGTCCTGGTTAAGTGAATATTGTTCGTATTTTTTAATAACTAACTATTAAGTGTAAACGCTACTATTGCCGTATGAGCGGAAACCCGTTAAATCCAGCAAGCTATGACAATTGATAAAGAAAATGAAGCTTTGCTTCCTTCAGGATTATATGACCTTCTTCCGCCTTTAGCGGAACAGGAAGTAAATACTGCACGTGCGTTAACTAACGTGTTCGCGGGGTTTGGCTATGAAAGAGTTAAACCACCCTTGGTAGAATTTGAGACTACATTGAAAGGGGCAAACGAAAACGGTGGTGGAACTCTCTCGGGACAGATGTTCCAATTAATGGATCCTTTAAGCCAAAGAATGATGGCAATCCGTACAGATATCACACTGCAGGTAGCGCGAATAGCAGAAACACGTTTAAGACAAAGATCTCGGCCTTTGAGATTATCTTATTCAGGTGATGTACTACGAGTTAGAAGCAGTCAATTACGTCCTGAGCGTTTATTTGCACAAGCAGGCGTAGAATTAATTGGAACGGCAGAAGTTTCTGCCGATGTCGAGATTGTTGTATTAGCTATTGAATCTCTGGCCGCAGCTGGTATTTTATCGCCCACAATTGATTTAAATTCCCCTGCATTAGTGGCGCATTTACTTAAACATATTAATATTGATGAGAGCCTTATATTGCCTTTACGAAATGCATTGGATCGCAAGGATGCCGCTTCTGTAAGGGATATAACGGCCGTTAATGCTAACGCATTTGGTAAGTCGGCAGTTTTATTAGATGAACTAGTAAATGCTGTGGGTTCAGTCGAGAATGTGTTGCCAAAGTTGCGTGAAATAGAGCTTCCAGAAATGGCTGCAGCTGAGGTGGATCGTCTTGAGGCGGTTGTGGCCGGTGTGCGTGCGGCTGGTTTTGATGTTTCAATCACTGTAGACCCTGTAGAATATAGAGGGTTTGAATATCATACTGGTATTAGCTTCACTATATTTGTTGCTGGGGTTCGAGGTGAATTAGGTCGGGGCGGACGCTACATAACTAGTGCAGGTGAACCAGCTACTGGTTTTTCTCTTTACTTAGATTCAATTATGCGAGCTTTACCGGGGATAAGGATTAAACCCAAGCTGTATATTCCATATAAAACTTCTTTTAGTATTGCCAATAAAATGCGTTCTGAGGGTTGGACTACAGTTAATGGATTAACTCCAGAGAGAAGTGTTAAGGAAGAAGCTATACGTTTAAATTGTACTCACTATTGGTATAATNACGAAACTATTTCACTAAACGACCTAGATGGTGTTAAGCCAACGGAGAGATAAATGGCCAATGTTGCTGTTGTAGGATCACAATGGGGTGATGAAGGTAAGGGCAAGATAGTCGATTGGCTTTCTGAGCGGGCAGACGTTGTGGTTCGCTTTCAAGGAGGTCATAACGCTGGACATACATTAGTCATCGATAAAAAAGTGTATAAACTTAGTTTGCTTCCATCTGGTGTGGTTAGACCGGGTAAGGTCGGAGTAATCGGCAATGGTGTAGTTGTTGACCCNTGGGCATTATTAGCTGAAATAGAAACTCTTTCTAGCCAGGGGGTGTTAATCACGCCAAGCAATTTAAAGCTTGCCGATAATGTTTCACTCATTCTTCCACTGCACCAGCAGCTTGATAATGCTCTAGAAGAAGCAAGGGGTAAGAGTAAAATCGGTACTACAGGTAGGGGAATAGGCCCGGCATATGAAGATAAAGTTGGTAGACGCGCTATTCGACTGTGCGACTTAGCAAGCCCCGAAATATTAGAAGCGCGTGTTCAGCAATTATTATTCCATCACAATGCCTTGCTTAGGGGACTTGGCGCTCCCGAGGCTAATGCAGAGGACTTACTTACTAAGCTCTATGACATAGCTGATCATTTACTACCATTCTCTACTTCTGTTTGGCTTTGGTTAGACGAGGCACGACGTAGTGGAAAACGTATATTGTTTGAGGGTGCACAAGGCGCCATGCTTGATGTAGACCATGGTACATACCCTTTTGTTACATCTTCTAATACATTGGCAGGACAGGCTGCTGCCGGCACAGGCGTTGGTTCGAACGCGATCGGTTATGTTTTAGGAATTACTAAAGCATATACGACTCGCGTTGGCAGTGGCCCTTTTCCAAGTGAGCAAGAAAATGATATTGGAGAAAAATTAGGTCTGCGTGGTCATGAATTTGGGACTGTAACTGGGCGTAAACGCAGATGTGGATGGTTTGATGCTGTAATGGTGCGTCAAGCTATTAAAGTAGGTGGAATTCATGGAATCGCACTAACTAAAGTTGATGTACTTGATGGCTTTGAGGAGCTTAAAATATGTACTGGTTATCGTCTAGATAACAAAATCATTAATTTTTTTCCTTCAGGAATTTTAGAACAAAATAAAATAGAACCTGTATATGAAGTTATGGAAGGTTGGTCCGAAAGTACTGTAGGAGCTCGTAGTTGGGTCGATTTACCAGCAAAAGCTATAAAATATGTCCGCCGTATTGAGGAATTGATCGAGGCTCCAGTATCTATGTTGTCGACTAGTCCTGAGAGGAAAGACACCATATTAGTTCGTGATCCATTTTCGGACTAATAAAAATTATAAATAAAGTTTGAAAAATAGAATTATAAATGCCTTGTTTAACGTTTCGTTAATGTTGGAATAAAGGTTATTGAAAAAATATTTTACATATTATGATTTGGCAGTGTAAGCAAATGTCTGATTTAACGATAGACCCTATAGTTCAATTTGGTGATTGGTTTAAGGATGCAAAATCTAAGGAAACTAAAAACCCTGAAGCTATGACTTTAGCGACAAGTACATCAGATGGACGACCTTCGGCTCGTATGGTTTTGTTAAAAGAATTTAGTGCAGATGGTTTTATATTTTATACTAATTTGAATAGTAATAAGGCACTGGAATTATCTGAAAACCCTCAGGCTGCATTATGCTTTTACTGGCGGTCAACATCTCGGCAAGTTCGTATTGAGGGACCCGTAATACGGGTTTCGGAAGAGCGTGCGGATACTTATTTTGCTAGCCGTTCACGTGGAAGTAAGATTGGAGCTTGGGCTTCAGACCAGTCAAGAACTTTGGTTAATAGAAACTTACTAGATCAGCGCGTGAAAGATTATGAATCTAAGTTTTTAGGAGAAGAAATCCCACGTCCTACTTTTTGGTCTGGCTACCAATTGAAACCTAACTTAATAGAGTTTTGGACTGAAAGGGATAATCGTATACATGAACGTCAGTTATTTAAATTAGACGAAAGCAGTGTATGGCAGGTAAGTTCACTTTACCCATAGAAGAAATATTTTTTTTAGAAGGATAATAAACTATGCCAGTGAGTCATATTGAGCATTTGCTCTTGCTTGTTGATGATGTTGATGCCACAGCAGATTGGTTTGTCAATAATATCGGATTGTCTAGAGGACATACACCAGATTTCAAAGTTAAGGTTACTTGGCTATATATTGGCGAAAAAGATGTACTTCATATAGCTCATTTACCTAATGAAGGAAAAGAAAAGCGTTTTCAAGACCGATATTTAGGAGGAAGAAATTCCGAGGAAACAAGTGGTACTGGAATAATTGATCATGTGGCTTTTCGTTGCACTGGTTTGCCCGAAATGATCACAAAATTACAAAATAATAAGGCTACCTTCTTACAAAGACAGGCTAATGATGGTGACCTTTATCAACTTTTTATCACTGGCCCAAACGGTATACGAGTGGAGTTAAACTTTGATGCGGAAGAAGCTAAACGACATGGTATTAAGCCCGAAATGACAGCTCTTGATGCAATTTCCAATTAGTTAATTAAACTCTAATTTAAAAGAATTTAATGAGAAGAAAAACGGTCTCTTTTATTCTGCGTATATAATAATTTTAAGCAGCTCTGCGTAGATCAAGACGAGCCCATACATCTTGAAAGGCTGAGATCAACCGGCTCATTGCTATATCGGTGTGAAATGGTGTTGGTGTAAGTCTTAGACGTTCGGTTCCTTTTGGGACTGTAGGGTAATTTATTGGTTGAACGTAAATATTATGGCGATTTAAAAGTTCATCACTAGCTATTTTGCATAATCTTGCGTCACCGACGAGAACAGGGACAATATGACACTCCGATGGCATAACCTTAATTCCGGCCTCTCGAAGCCATCTTTTAAGGGTTGCTGCTCGTTCTTGATGATGTTCACGAATATCATTTCTATTTTTAAGAATACTAATTGCGGCATGAGCCCCTGCTGCTAATGCAGGAGGAAGTGATGTTGTAAAAATGAAACCATTACCATTTGACCTTAGAAAATCTATTAAATTACTAGAGGCTGCTATATACCCACCCATAACTCCGAATGCCTTGCCTAATGTTCCTTGAATAATATCTACTCTATCCATTACGCCTTCGCGTTCGGCTACTCCGCCGCCTCGAGGTCCGTACATGCCCACCGCATGTACTTCATCAAGATATGAGAGGGCGTTGTAACGTTCGCATAGATCAAGAATTTCGCTAATAGGAGAAATATCACCATCCATCGAATAGACTGATTCGAATGCTACGATCTTTGCTCGATTACGATCAGTACTAGATAAAATNCTTTCAAGATGGGACAAATCATTATGTCTGAATATAACTTTCTCAGATTGCCCATGCCGAATACCCTCTATCATAGAATTATGATTTAGCGCGTCGGAGATTACTAAACAGTTAGGTAAATGAGATGCTAATGTGCTTAGAGCAGTCCAGTTGGCAACATAGCCAGATGTGAATAATAATGAATTCTCTTTTCTATGCAGATCAGCTAACTCTCGCTCAAGTAAAACGTGATAATGATTTGTTCCGGATATATTTCTAGTTCCCCCAGCACCAGCACCACACCTATCTATTGCTTCGTGCATAGCAGATAACACATCAGGATGCTGTCCAAATCCAAGATAATCATTTGAACACCATACTGTTATGTCCTGACGTACACCATTGACATAACGAACGGCATTTGGAAAATCGCCTGCCGCTCGTTCCAGGTCGGCAAATTCACGATATCGCCCTTCGGCACGTAAACCACTTAGATTCTCTGCAAAAAACTTTTCGTACTGCATAAACGCCTCGCCAAAACCGTTTCAAACGGTGTTATTATTATACCCACCTAAACGTAACTTGCCCACGGTGGCGGAGTGACGCATATAAAGATGTCAGAAAACCTTTNTGTCCATTGTATATACTTTTCATAAACATAATGGATTATCATACTATCTGTAATTTTAATATAGCTATACCAGCCCTTCTTTCTTCACGTATTGCCATGTATCATCTAGCGCTTGATTGGCGCGCTCCATCACTTTACCTATTTCTTCTTTAGAAATGATGAGAGGGGGACAAAATGCTACAGAATCTGAAGGTGTGGCCCTAAGTATTAGACCGTAATGATTAGCCCGAGCCACCATATAAGGAGCTACTTTTGCGGAAGGATCAAATGTACCCTTATTTTTCTTATCTGGAGATAGTTCTATTGCTCCTACCAGGCCTACACCTCTCACCTCCCCCACCAGTGGATGGTCAACAAAACTTTTTAGACCACTTAAGAAAGTTGGCATAATACTTCGCACATGACCTACTGTATCTCTTTCTTCATAGATTTTAAGTGTTTCTAGTGCAACAGCAGCTGATGCAGGGTGGCCTGAATATGTATAGCCTGTATTCCACATGCCAAACTTATCGCCGCCATCCCGCAGTACGTTATATATTTCTTCTGACATCATTACGGCCCCAATAGGTAAATAGGCAGAAGATAGTGCTTTAGCTACTGAAATAAGGTCTGGCTTAAGATCATATGTTTCAGTTGCAAACATATTACCAGTTCTACCAAATCCAGTGATAACCTCATCGGCTATAAACAGCACGTCATGTTTTTTAAGAACTTTTTNGATTTTGCTAAAGTATGTCTTTGGTGGCGGAATCGCTCCGCCGGCGCCCATAACAGGTTCAGCTATAAAAGCCGCAACTGTCTCTGGACCCTCATTTATAATCATCTCATCTAGTTCTTGAGCTAATCTAGATGCGCAGTCTTCTTCTGATTCTCCCTCTTTTCCTTCTCGCCAATAATGTGCTGGTGAAACATGTAAAAAACGTTCTAGAGGAACATCAAAGCCTTTTTGAGCATATTCTACACCGGTTAAACTAGATGCAGCGAGGGTAATTCCGTGATATGCTTTTCTTCGTCCAATAATCTTTTTTTTCTCAGGACGGCCAAGTGTATTATTATAATACCATACGATTTTGATCTGGGTGTCATTAGCTTCTGAACCAGAGTTAGTGAAAAACACTTTATTCATTCCATCAGGTGCTATCGATATTAATTTTTCAGCGAGGTTAATAGCTGTTTCGTTGGAACGGTGGGTAAATCCTTGGGTATATGACATCTGCAATAGCTGATCATATGCTGCTTTTGCTAGTCGTTCTTCACCGTAGCCAAGTGAGGTGCACCATAGACCAGCCATACCCTCTATATATTCTTTTCCCTGATCATCATAAATATAAATACCTTTACCGCGATTGATTATCAGTGGTCCATTTTCTTCGTGGGCCTTAATGTTGGTGTAGGGGTGAAGATAATAAGCGATATCGCGAGCTGCTGCTGAATTGGGCGCAAAGCCAGTAATATTGGAGGATGTCATTTTTCTATCTTTCCGATATTAATAAAAATGTTATCTATAAAACTATGCTTGCCGGCCGCTATGGGCAAGTGCCAAAACCTTCGAATTAATAATTATGGAGTTTTAATTGATTAATAATTAGTGAGCATAGAGCATTTAAGAGTTTTATTAGCGATATTTTACACCAAGTGGTTAAAAAATATTTTACAAATTTATATGCAATTAGTGCCTATCTATCTCTTAATTATCGGCATATTAGATAAATATTTGATATTGATTATAAAAAACATAAGATTAAGTGCTCTTTCTCTCATATAAAAATTGAGCCTATAGGGAAAATAATGATGGCTATAAAAGAAGATATAATTTGTGATCATGAGGAAATGGTTCAGTGGCGAAGGGAACTTCATGCCCATCCAGAAATTGCTTTTAAAGAATTTAGAACTTCAAAGTTTGTAGCAGATTATCTAGAAAAATTTGGTATTGAAGTACATCGTGGAATGGCAAAAACTGGAGTTATAGGGAGATTGAAGGTTGGTAATGGTAATCGGGCTATAGCTTTGCGGGCTGATATGGATGCATTACCTCTTGAAGAGAAAAATAATTTTGATCATCGTTCGGAAGTCTCAGGAATGATGCATGCCTGTGGTCATGATGGACATACAACTATGCTTTTAGGGGCGGCAAAATATCTAGCAGAAAAAAAGAGTTTTGACGGCACCGTCTACTTTATATTTCAGCCAGCTGAAGAAGGTGAAGGTGGCGGAAAGGTTATGGTAGATGAAGGTTTATTCGATAAATTTCCAGTAGAGAATGTTTTTGGTTTGCATAATTGGCCAGGAATGGCTGTAGGTAAATTTGGAATTGCAGCTGGACCAATGATGGCTGCATTTGATGTTTTTGATATAATTATCACAGGTTTGGGAGGGCATGGAGCAATGCCCCATCAAACGATTGATCCAATTGTGGCATCGTGTCAATTAATATTAGCCCTTCAAACTATTGCGAGCCGTAATATAGATCCTCTTGAATCGATAGTTTTATCCGTAACGAAAATTAATGCCGGGGATGCGTATAATATTATTCCAAACTCTGTTCAAATCAGCGGAACTGTAAGAAGTTTTAAAGATTCCGTTCGTGATAAGGTTGAACCATCGATGCTGCGTATATCTAAAGGAATATGTGAGGCCTTGGGCGCAACTGTAGAATTAGATTATAAACGTTGCTACCCATCAACAATAAATCATCCAGAGGAAACAGAACTGGCTGCATTGGCTGCTGAATCGATAGTCGGCAAGGAAAATATTGATCGTCATCCTAAACCAAGTATGGGCTCGGAAGATTTTGCTTATATGCTGAGAGAACGACCGGGTTGCTACGTTTGGCTTGGTAATGGAGATGCCGCCGATGGATGTATGCTACATAATCCAGCTTATGATTTTAATGATGATATTTTATCAATTGGTGCCAGCTACTGGGCAACTCTAGTAGAACAAATTTTACCTATCGAAGCGTAGGACTTAAAATAAGTCCTTGTTATAATTATTAATATTTTTCTAAAGGTTAATATTGGAAAGTTATTTAATGAGAACCATATTCAATCAAAATATTGGCCCCTTAGCTAAAAGTTATGACTCTTTCATAATAGATTTATGGGGAACATTGCATAATGGTATAGATCCTTTTGTAGGCGCGCTAGAAAGTTTGAAGCGAATGCAGGAATTAGGTAAATCAGTTGCACTGTTATCAAATGCTCCTTTCCGATCTGAAGTAGTGGCTGATGTTATAGACAATATCGGCATACCTAGAGAACTATATAATTATGTGTATTCTTCAGGAGAGATGACGTGGCGGGCGATAGCTGAGAAAACCGATTCATGGCATGCATCTTTAGGAAAAAAAGTTGTATTCATCGGTAATGATAGGCATCGTTCTATGTTAGATAACCCACATATGATTGAAGTAAAAAATATAGATACTGCAGAATTTATTTTATGTACTGGGCCAAGGGAGCCAACTGATAAAATTGATAATTACTTTCGTGAACTTGAATTTGCCTCAAAAAAGGAATTACCCATGGTTTGTGCAAACCCTGATCGGGAAGTTCTTCGCGGTAATCGTCGTGAAATTTGTGCCGGGGCAATAGCTGAGTATTACGAAGATCAGTTGTCAGGAGAGGTTGTTTGGCATGGCAAACCATTTAGACCAGTTTTTGAGGAAGTCTTGAGGATGCTTGGAAATCCTCCCCGTTCGAGGGTTCTAATGATTGGCGATGGGATTAAAACTGATATAGAGGGTGCAAAGCGATGTAAAATAGACTCTTTTCTGGTGTGCAGTGGTATTCACGCAAGAGCTCTTGGAATTAGTTCTGGTAAAGAACTGAATTTAGATATATTTCATAAATTTTTAAAAGCTAACGGTCAATCACCGAGATATGCGGCCTTAAATATGTGTTGGGGTTAGCATGAGAGTTAGTAAAGCAAGCTTTTGTAAAATAAGCTGCTATTTCTGTGCTAGAAAAATTATTTTTAAAAATGGATAAAATGAATCTTTTTAATCACCGTAGTTAGAGATACCTTAGGCTTATTAATTTATAGTATATATTTTAACTAAAAATTGTATTTAGGTTTTGTTTAGTTCCTAACACCTTTTATGGACCGTTTACTATAAAGATATTATACTTTTTATTGATAACTATTATTATGAATGAAAGAATAAAATGGCTAATTTTTCGAGTAAAACACTCGATGACTGGCGGATGCTGGCAACTAAAGAACTAAAAGGGTCTCCCGATGACCTAGTATGGCACACTCCTGAGGGTATTCCAGTTAAGCCAGCCTATACAGCTGCTGATTTGGAGGAGATTGAGTGGATAGGAGGTCTACCTGGATTTCCTCCCTTCGTGGGGGGGCCTAAGGCAACCATGTACGCTGGGAGGCCTTGGACTGTAAGACAATATGCTGGGTTCTCAACTGCAGAAGAGTCTAACGCTTTTTATCGAGCTAACCTTGCCGCAGGACAAAAAGGTTTGTCAGTTGCATTCGATCTAGCTACACATCGAGGATATGATAGTGATCATCCGAGAGTAACAGGAGATGTAGGTAAAGCAGGGGTTGCGATAGACTCAGTTGANGATATGAAAATTCTTTTCGATGGTATTCCTCTTGATGAGATGAGCGTTTCTATGACGATGAATGGCGCAGTATTACCTGTTTTGGCCGGATACATAGTGGCTGCTGAAGAGCAAGGAGTTAAGCAGGCAGATTTGTCTGGGACAATTCAAAATGATATTCTCAAGGAGTTTATGGTCAGAAATACCTATATTTACCCTCCTGAACCATCTATGCGGGCAGTAGCAGATATTATTTCTTATACTTCACAGCACATGCCTCGTTTTAACTCAGTTTCCATTTCCGGTTATCACATGCAGGAAGCAGGAGCGACGGCCGTACAGGAACTGGCATTTACGTTGGCTGACGGTATAGAGTACGTGCGCGCTGCTGTATCAACTGGCATGGGAGTAGATAAATTTGCACCCCGTCTTTCTTTTTTCTTTGGAATAGGTATGCATTTTTTCATGGAGATCGCCAAATTAAGAGCAGCAAGATATTTATGGGCTCACTTAATGAGTGATATGTTTTCTGTGAAAGATAATAGGTCATTAATGTTACGAACACATTGCCAAACATCTGGTGTTTCGCTAACTGAACAAGACCCATATAACAATATAATTCGGACCACTATAGAAGCTTTAGCAGCGACCCTTGGGGGTACACAGTCTCTTCATACAAATTCTTTCGATGAGGCAGTTGCCTTGCCTACACCAATATCTGCAAGGATTGCACGAAATACCCAACTTGTATTGCAACATGAGGCAGGCATTACCCATGTAGCTGATCCATTGGCTGGATCGTATTATGTAGAAAGTTTAACTCAGAGTTTGGTTTTAGAAGCAAAAAAGCTTATTGACGAAGTTGAAGAGCTAGGTGGAATGACTAGGGCTGTAGAATCAGGGATGCCGAAGCTAAGAATTGAGGAGTCAGCTGCCCGTCGTCAAGCTCGTATAGAACAAGGTGAAGACGTAATTGTTGGTGTTAACAAATATAGTTTAGATAAAGAATCACCTATTGATTTTCTAGATATAGATAATACTAAAGTGCGAAAGTCACAAATAAGACAACTTAATAAGGTGAGAAAAAACAGAGATCAGAAGCGTTGTAAAAGAGCTTTGGAACTAATTACTAAAACCGCGAGTACAGGAGATGGCAATTTATTAGAAGTCTGTATTGAAGCTGCTAGGGCTCGTGCTACAGTTGGTGAGATATCTGATGCTATGGAGCTTGTCTTTACGAGACATCGGGCTACGGTTCAGTCTATATCCGGTGTTTATGGTAAAGCTTTTGAGAAAGATAAAGTGTTTAAAAGTTTATTAAAAAAGATTGAAGAATTTTCCGCTTCCGAAGGACGCAGGCCAAGAATGTTGGTCGCTAAAATGGGGCAGGACGGTCATGATCGTGGTGCTAAGATTATTGCAACGGCATTTGCTGATATAGGATTTGACGTTGATATTGGACCATTGTTCGCTACTCCTGAGGAGGCAGCGGTTCAAGCAGTTGAGAATGATGTGCACATTATAGGTGTTTCTAGTCAGGCTGCTGGTCATAAAACNCTTGTACCCCAGTTGATAGAAAGTCTNCATGGTTTAAAAGCTGACAATATTATTGTTGTTTGCGGTGGTGTTATTCCTGCCCAAGATTACGATTTTTTATTGGAAAAAGGTGTTTCCGCTATTTTTGGGCCAGGTACGAATATACCAGATGCTGCAAGCGAGATTCTGGACTTAATGCAAGCGTAATATGGTAGCCTAAAGAAATACTTGAATTTCAAGTCAACCAAATTGGTAAATTTTTAACCATAGTTTTTGCTATGGAATAAATACGTTTCTCGAAAATAATAACCTTACAAATTTATATTAGAAATCAGTTAACTTGCCTTTACTGTAAGTTTAAGCTTTCTTTTATCTTCATTATGTATATAAGGTATATCTAGTTATAAACTAATGAATTGTAAATTATAGTTAAAATAACGTAACAAAAATAAATTGTATTAGGCTATATATTAATGGAAAACAATCATTTACCATCAGAAGTTAATGTTGATGAGATAACTTGGAGATTATTACGTGAACTTCAGAATGATTCACGACTCTCGTATAATGCTCTGGCTCGACGTATAGGCATGTCTACCCCGGCTGTTGCAGAGAGGGTTAAGCGTCTTGAAGAGGATGGTACTATTATTGGCTATTATACTAGTGTTAATCATAGCCAACTAGGAAGGCCTCTATCTGCTTTCCTACGTCTTTCTGTATCGGCCTCAAGTTTTCAGCGTGTAATTGCCCTTTGTGGATCATTAGAATCAGTTATTGAATGTCACCATATTGCTGGAGAGGACTGCTTTTTGATTAAAATAGCTGTAACCTCAGTAATGGAGCTAGAAGACGTAATTTCTAGATTCCGTCGTTTTGGCTCTGCCCAGACCTCTATAGTTTTATCGTCACCTGTGTCATACAAACCAACTTCAGCACCTTCTAGATGAATCATAAAAACCTTTGGATAGAATTATGAGTTCAAAAGAAAATAATCTAGCTAAGTTGGTTCTTAACGGCGATAGAAGAGCTTTAGCTCAAGCAATAACACTCATAGAATCAACACGTGATAATCACCGTAATCAGGCTGAAAATCTGTTAGAGGAAATATTACCAATGACAGGTAAGTCGATTCGTCTTGCTATTACAGGTGTACCTGGTGTTGGTAAATCAACATTTATTGAGACATTTGGATTACACTTAGTTAGTGAGGGACATAGAGTGGCTGTTCTAGCCGTGGATCCCACATCACAAATAAGTGGTGGGTCAATTCTTGGTGACAAAACCAGAATGGATAAACTTTCCCAGTCAAAGGATGCTTTCATACGACCAACACCAACGGCGGGCAGTCAAGGTGGTGTTGCCAGACGTACGCGCGAGGTAATGTTAGCATTTGAAGCAGCTAATTTCGACGTGATTTTAGTTGAGACAGTTGGGGTAGGACAATCAGAAACTGCAGTAGCAGATATGGTTGATATGTTTTTATTACTGCTTCTTCCTGGAAGTGGTGATGAACTGCAAGGCTTAAAACGAGGGATTGTCGAACTGGCTGACTTAGTAATTGTTAATAAGGCTGATCGGGAAATGTTAGCAGCTGCTGAACGAGTAGCAGTAGAATATAAAAATGCTTTGAATTTACTGCGCCCTTTATCAAAATATTGGGATCCTCGAGTAGTAACTTGTTCTGCTTTGGAAGGAAAAGGTATCGGTGAAATATGGAAAATTATAGAGGATTACCGTTTAATCCATTCTAAAGAGGGAGCTTTTGAGAAAAAAAGGTTACAACAAGCAATAAGTTGGATGTGGCGTGAAGTAGATGATAGTTTATTAACGAGTTTTCGATCGCATTCAGTTGTTCAAGAGCATATTATGGAGATGGAAAAGCAGGTTGAGCTTGGCTCATTAACACCTTCAGTAGCTGCAAAAACCCTCCTTGATATATTTAGTAAGGATAAATAAAACTAGTCAATTCGTATAAACACTTGACCAGAAAAACTCTGTCGTCTAATACCCCCTTTGTTTTACTTTATCTATCCTGGAACATTAAATAATTGGAGAAATTGCATGGCGCGAAGATGCAGTGTAACGGGCAAGGGAGTTATGACGGGCAATAATGTCAGTCATGCGAATAATAAGTCGCGTAGGCGTTTTTTGCCTAATCTTCAGCCTATGTCGCTTTATAGTGAAACTCTTAATAAAACGGTAAGGATGCGAATAACTACCGCAGCAGCCCGCACTATTGAGCACAAAGGTGGCCTAGATGCTTTTTTAAAATCCACCTCGGCATCAGATGTACCATCTGAGCTACGAAGTTTAAAAAAACAGTTGGATAAAGTCTCAATAGAGGTTTAACGTCTAAAATTACTATGTGAAATTTTAGATAAATTAAGTAAGCCCGCTTAAGCGGGCTTTTTTTTGAAATTATTTTATTTATTTAGGTTTTATTTATCTCAATTACCGGTGCAGAGGATGAGGATCTAATTTTATGGTTAACTATCCCGGATTTGACTTTGAGGTAATACATAGGACAACAGCAGATAGTAATTGGCCTAATGCAGCTCGTGTCAGCAAATTAAAGACACCGCATGGTATCGTAGAAACGCCTGCTTTCATATTTTGTGCTACTCGTGGTGTTATTAGAGGAGTAACACCAGCTCAGATGCTGAAAGAAAAAACGCAGATAATATTGGGGAATACTTATCACTTAATGCTACAACCCGGTGCTGAAACTATAGATCGCCTCGGTGGTTTACATAAGATGATGGGTTGGGATGGCCCGATGTTTACAGATTCAGGTGGCTTTCAAATATTTTCTTTTGGTGGAGGTACAGCGTCTTCAGAAATTAAAGGTAACCGTAACAATAAACGACCAAAAATGTTGCTAAATATAGAAGAAAGTGGAGCCACATTTCGCTCATATATAGATGGTAATATTCATAAGTTTACACCTGAGGATTCTATCCGAGTACAACGGAATATAGGTGCAGATATAATTCTGGTTCTTGACGAATGTTCACCGTATGAAGTTGGTAAAGACTATACTGCAAACTCTATGCAGCTAACTCATCGATGGGCGAAAAGGAGTATAAAAGAATTTTTTAAAAGTGCCGAGGGTTCATCAGGACCCCAAGCCTTATACGGTATTGTGCAAGGTGGAGTTTATGAAGATTTACGGCTAGAGAGTGCTGAGTTTACAGTATCTCAGCCTTATTTTGGTTATGCGGTTGGCGGCTGTTTAGGAAGTGATAGTTTTGAGTTACAGGATGTTATTAGTATGTCCATGAGAACCTTGAATAAGAATAAATTAGTCCCTCATCCAATACACCTACTTGGTATAGGGGGTATAGCTGATATTTGGGATGGAGTGGCTAAAGGCATAGATACTTTTGATTGTGTAAACCCTACACGCCTGGCTCGACATGGCGCTGCATATCTCCGTCCTATTTTTGCAAAAAATAATCAATCACGTGATCACGTAAATTTAAAAAACTCATGCTTTAAAGATGATGATGGTCCACTAGATCCAGAATGCAAATGTTATACCTGCCTAACGTTTTCTAGGTCTTATCTGCACCACCTTATAAAGGCTGGTGAGATAACTGTAATTCAGTACCTAGCAATACATAATGTGGCATTTATGAACAGATTGATGGAAAAAATACGGTCTGCAATTAGTGAAGATAATTATTTTGTTGCTCGAAAAGAATGGTTTGCAACTTAATAGATCTAAAAACACCTTTAACTCATTCGTTGCTTAGTCCTCTGAGGCCTGACAGAAAGCTCATCCTTCTCTTCGAATAGCTCCGCTAACTGATCCATAACAGTACCACCTAACTGTTCCGCATCAACTATAGTTACAGCTCGGCGATAGTATCTAGTAACATCATGTCCAATTCCTATTGCCAACAACTCAACTGGCGAATAAGACTCAATCCATTCTATCACTTGCCTCAAGTGGCGTTCTAGGTAATTTCCGGCATTAACCGAAAGTGTTGAGTCATCTACTGGAGCTCCGTCAGATATAATTACTAAAATTCTTCGTTGTTCCGATCTAGCCAGTAATCTCTCATGTGCCCAGACGAGCGCCTCGCCATCTATATTCTCTTTTAATAGGCCCTCGCGTAGCATTAAGCCTAGATTTTTTCGTGATCTTCTCCAAGGAGCATCAGCAGACTTATAAACTATATGGCGTAAATCATTAAGACGTCCAGGACTGGATGGTTTACTTGCAGCAAGCCATTTTTCGCGAGCTTGTCCACCTTTCCACGCCCTAGTCGTAAATCCAAGAATTTCAACTTTTACCCCGCACCGTTCTAATGTACGAGCTAGTATATCAGCACTCATTGCTGCAACAGATATGGGTCTCCCTCGCATTGATCCTGAATTATCTATCAGAAGTGTAACTACTGTATCCCTAAAGTTTGTATCTTTTTCTTGTTTAAAACTGAGTGGCTGAGTGGGGTTTGTAACTACCCGGGATAGTCGACCCGTATCAAGTAAACCCTCCTCTAAATCAAAGTCCCATGATCTAGTTTGTTTNGCCATCAACCGTCTTTGCAAGCGATTGGCCAAGCGTGAAATAACACTTTGTAAATGCCCAATTTGTTGATCAAGCTGTTGGCGCAAACGCCCCAGTTCATCTGGATCACATAGATCATCGGCGTCAACTATTTCATCAAACTCATTTGTAAAGGCGGAGTATATAAACTGATTAGTCTGGTTATGAAGGTTATCTGGGGGGCGCCAAGGACTACCTGGAGCGTCTGGATCTTCTTCACCTGTACCCGGCTGTAATTCTCCATCACCTTCTTCTGTTGGAGAATCAGACTCATCGTATTGTTCATCTCCTTCTTGCAGGTCTCCATCTCCGTCTGTTGCAGCTACTTCACCCTCGGAATCACCTTCTCCATTTTGTTCACCATCTGCAGAATCCTGATTTTCATCGCTAGAATCATCGTTTTCTTGGGATGAACTAAGGTCATCGTCTGAAAAACCTAGATCATTTATTATTTTCTTAACTACGTCTTGAAATTTTAATTGATCATTTAAGTTTTTAGCTAGGTCCTGTAGCATCTCACCAGTTTTAGATTCAATATATGGTCGCCACAAGTCTACCATTTTACGTGCATTAAAGGGCGGTTGACGTCCTGTGATTACCTCCCGTGCTAGAAGCGCAACTGCTTCAGAAATTGGAACCTGATCTCTTTCAGTAACCCTATTATATCCCCTTGTAACGCAGCGATCATCTAACGCTGCTTCCAAGTTATTGGCCACTCCCGCCATTCGCTGTGCGCCTATAGATTCAACACGAACTTGCTCAAAGGCATCATACAAAGACTTGGCTTCAGCCGTTGCTGGCATACGTTCATTATGTATTTTTGGATTATGATGGCGTTGACGCAAGGCTAATGAATCTGATTCACCTCTTACAACGCATACCTCTTCATAGGGTAAATCTCTACTGGGTAAAGGAAGGCGAGCTTCGTCTCCTTGTAGNATAGGAGGGTCAGGGGAAAAGGTAACTGACAGTTCAGCATTTTGCGAAATTGCTCGCATAGAGGCTGCCGTGATGCGCCTAAACTCCTCAATGGGACCATCATTACTACCTTTAACCATTTTACTAGTCGTATGCTAATCGTTGGGTTGGGTAATAATGCTATCTGAAAGCTCCACACCAAAGCATCTCTGATAATATTCAGCGACCGTAGNCCTTTCAACTTCGTCACATTTATTTAGAAAGGTAACTCGAAAGCCTAAATCTATAGAGTCGAATATCTCTGCGTTATCAGCCCATGTAATTACTGTACGAGGTGACATAACTGTAGAAATATCGCCCGCAATAAATCCAGCACGGGTTAATTCAGCTGTAGCTACCATGGCAGATACCGATTTTTGTCCCTCTTCTGAATTATATTTNGGACACTTGGCAGTTACTATATCTACTTCCTGTTCATGAGGTAAATAGTTAAGGGTTGTGACAATATTCCACCGGTCCATTTGAGCCTGATTTATCTGCTGTGTACCATGATAAAGACCAGTTGTGTCCCCTAGTCCAACAGTATTTGCAGTTGCAAACAACCGAAAACTTTTATGTGGTCTGATAACCTTATTTTGGTCCAGCAGGGTTAGTTTGCTATCCGCTTCAAGCACACGCTGAATTACGAACATCACGTCCGGTCTACCGGCGTCATATTCGTCAAATACTAAGGCGCATGGATGCTGTAAAGTCCAAGGTAATAAGCCCTCGCGAAATTCAGTTACTTGCTGACCATCTTTAAGAACAATGGCGTCCTTACCTATAAGGTCAATGCGGCTAATGTGGCTATCAAGGTTAATACGAATGCAAGGCCAGTTTAACCTAGCTGCGACTTGTTCTATATGAGTTGATTTACCTGTGCCGTGATATCCTTGNATCAGAACCCTTCGGTTGTGAGCAAAACCAGCTAAAATAGCTAGCGTTGTATCATGATCAAAACGATAACTTTCATCTAGTTCAGGCACATGAATAGTATGCTCCGAAAATGCTGGGATTTTCATATCCGTTTCAACGCCAAATATTTCTTTAGCAGATACTGATTTATCTGGGTGTACACTTGTCGGCATATCGCCACTTGCCAATATTTCATTCGCTATTTTTGGTTCTGCAGAATCCATTTAAACTTCCAGTTTAGCTGTTATGGGGTATATTTACGTTAAACTTCAATTTTTTTTGCTCGAGTCAGCGTCTCATAAGCTCTGTTTATTAGTTTTAGCCGCTCCTCAGCATCTTTATCGCCTCTATTTGTATCTGGATGATGAATTTTAACAAGTTCTTTATACTTATTTTTTATTTCCTGGCGAGTCACCGGTGGAGATAAATTTAATATTGATAGAGCTTCCAATTCTGTTGCAGTTGCTACTAGGTTACTACTTTTGCTTTGTTTCCTAGATTCTTCCTCTTCAAAAAGACCAAAACTATCGTTTATTTTGTAACTATAAAAACTTTCGCCACCAAGGGGGCGTGTTGGTCTATGCCAATAGGTATCTGCTCTCCGTTCAACTTCTACCTCATCTTCACTCATTCCAGCGTAATAATTCCAGCTTTTATTATAGATTCGAATATGTTCCAAGCAAAACCAATAATAATCTTGCAGATTTTCGCGGGATTTAGGTGCACGATACTGTCCAGATTCCTTACAATCTGGTGAATCGCATCTTTGAGTTACTTTGTCACTATCATTTTCCAAATCAGACAATTTACTTTTGTCCGAAAAGAAACTGTTGTATCCCTCATTCATTAGCCTAATATGTCTAGATTAAGGGTTGCTAGCAAGCCGATCACTGTAATTTTAAGAAAAAATTTAAATTAATTAGGAAGAATATATTGGATCGATCAGATGTCATTCGCACTAAGCTAGATAAGGCTCTAGGCCCAACAGAAATAAAAGTGATAGATGAATCGAGCTTACATGATGGCCATGCAGGTTCCAATGGTGCGGGGCAGTCTCACTATCGCGTTGAGGTTAGGTCTTCTGTGTTTATAGGGAAAAGTAAGGTTGAGCGAGAAAGAATAATACACAGTTTGTTGCTTGAGGAGTATTCTAGCGGCCTGCATGCATTATCTATCAGAGCTAGAGCGCCGGAAGACTGATCGCTCTTACTATAATCTCTATTTTGGTCTTTATGATCTTAATTTAGTTGCTGGTCCATTATAAAAATTTGGCCATAATTCTTTAGCTTTATCCCCATCACTTCGAAATGCATGACAAGTATTTAGAAGGCGAGGAACTGCATCAGGGTTTACCTTACTATCTATATCTGATTTTCTATTATCCTTTATAGGAATAATTGTTTGGAATGCAGTTGTGGCAATCGGAGCTAATAGTTCTACTAAATGTGTGCAACCTTCAGTGCCGCCAACTTTTTTAAGTGCACGATTGCGCCACCCAGGACCTATTTTTAACCCCACAAGGCGCTTAAAATTTGGTGTTATGTCTTGGCATATCTCGAAAGGACTGTAGTCAGTTTTAGCCTCCACTTCAATAATCTCGAGATGATCATTAATTGTTAGTCTTATCCACATTTCATGAATAGGTGTTCCAGGTTTTATTTCTCCGCGCTCATTATTTTTAAATGGGTAGCTTTTTGTATCTTTAAGGTGACCTTCTATATCCCACAAACCATCATTACGCAGATATCCTTCACAGAGGATATTACGTGTATGAATATGTTTTCGTTTGCTTGGCGCTGGAAGAGGCATCATTTTGTTCCTAAAGTAAATTCTGCGTATCTAATTCATATAAGTTGAATAATGTATGATGAAATTCATATTAAAAATAAAATATTATTGTTTATAAGTTTTATAATTATTAAACATTATGACTTTTGAAAAACTGATAAAACTATTTTCCTATTACAACTAATTTTTTAATGATTTATAATATCATCTAGTAATGATTCAACTTCATTCAAATCTATGTCTTCGGCTATAAAGGCATCTCCTATTGAATGAGCGAGAATAAAAGCAGGATGTCCTTGTGTAGATTTTTTATCTTTTTTCATAAGTGATACTAGTTTCTTACTGTTCCATTCTGATGTCGGATGTTTAGGAAGAAAAGTAGATAGACCTACGGACTGTAAATGATTGCGTACATTCACACTCTCAATTGAGGAACAAAAATTAAGTCTTGTTGATAGTTCAAATGCCAAAGCTATGCCAATAGCTACGGCTTCACCATGAAGTAAATAGTCATTAAACCCTATTTCAGATTCTAGTGCGTGGGCAAATGTATGGCCTAGATTTAATAGGGCTCTTTTTCCACTTTCACGCTCATCTTCAGCTACTATCCTAGCTTTCATCTTGCAGCTTTTTGCTATGGCTTTTACTCTAACCGCATGATTTCCTTCAATTAGCGAAGTGCCATTGATTTCAAGCCATGAAAAAAAGCTAGAATCTCCTATTAGGGCGTATTTTACGGTCTCTGCATAGCCAGCTAAAAGCTCCCGCCTTGGAAGAGTATTGAGAGTTTCTGTATCAGCTATTACTAGGCGTGGTTGATAGAAACTGCCGATCAAATTTTTTCCTATTTTACTATTAATTGCAGTTTTGCCGCCAACTGAACTATCCACTTGTGCTAGAAGTGAAGTTGGAACTTGTATATAATTTATCCCTCTTAATAGTGCACTGGCGGCAAATCCTGTGATGTCTCCTATGACACCTCCGCCCAAGGCAATTAGAGTTGTTGTTCGTTCAATTCCTAGCTCTAGAAGGTTATTAAGCAAATTTTCAAAGTTACTGAATGATTTAGTGCCCTCTCCAGCTGGAAGAATAATTTTATCATAATTTATCCCAACTGCACTTAAGCTAATTGATAAACGCTCCATATATATAGGAGCTACATTACTATCACTAACAATAATTACCTTGGAAGTTTTCATGCGTTCATCAACCAAATGACCCACGTTATCGATAATACCAGGAGCTATAAGTATATCGTAACTTCTGGTGCCAAGGTCGACCGTGATATTTTCAGTGGGTGTTTCTATTTTTCTCAAATTCATTTTTGCTCCGCACTGCGATGAGCATCTAAAGATTTCACTACTTGATGTAACGTTTCCTCAGCAGAAACGTCTAGGCTATCAATAATTATATCAGCCAGTTGGTATATAGGATACCTTACTTCAATTAGATGCTTAAGTACTTCTCTATGGTTTTTATTTTTTAATAATGGACGATTTTTTCTTTTTGATGTTCTTTTCACTAAAGTATCAATGTTTGACTTTAACCAAATAGAAATCCCATTTTCCGCAATAACTTTTCGAGTGTCCGGGTCCATAAATGCACCTCCACCAGTAGCTAATACTATTGGAGGTCCGTCAAGCAAACGAGCAATAACTCGTCTTTCGCCTTCCCGGAATCTTTCTTCCCCTAAACGCTCAAAAATATCTTCAATCGAAGAACCGGCTGCTTTTTCAATCTCATCATCTGCATCTGAGAAAGGTAATCCCAGGCGGGTAGCTAGACGACGTCCAATCGATGTTTTTCCTGCTCNCATAAGACCAACTAAAACAATCTTATTTTCACCAGAATGTTTATTACCAGCCTTAATATTATGGCCATTTTTTTTATTTATTGTTTTCTTAGAATTAATCATTCGTTACTATTACATGTTTACTAAAGTATATGTAGGGTTGCCGTGAAATTGCCATTTTTGCAAAGTAGCATAATATAACTAATTTTGTCGTGCTCCGTTTTAATATTGATTATTTAAACGGGTTGACGCAAACAAATTATCATAGAGACTATATTAGGATTACAGGTGTTGAAAATATTAATTATATTTATTTTTGTAGTTGTTGTTGGGGGGGCTGTGTTTCTGGCAAACTGGGACATTCCGGCACCACTACAGAGTATTGAAAAGGTTTTGCCAGATGATCGTTTTAGCCGGTAACTTTTTTCTAAGGTTAGCTATTGTTTTTCTAATAGCTATTTTTACCTTAACTCATGGTTTGCTATATGCACAAACAGTATCAGACTCACTTGAGCCCGTTTCGTTAATTCCTAATAAGATANTGGAGAATACGGATGTTGATAAAGCATCAGATAGAAATATAGAAACATTAAGCGAAAAAGATAAAACGTCTGATATAAATGATGATTCTGTTGAAATAAAAAAACTTGGTGAAATTGATTCTGATGCTGTTGGGATATCTGAAAGACTTGATGGTCAGTTTTTGAGTAATATGTGGCAAGGTACATCTAGAGATGTAGCTGAACGCCTGATTAATAATATACCAGATAGAATTGCTAGTGAGGCTGCACAAAGCCTAGCAAGAAGAATCCTTTTGGTTGCGGCCGCACCGCCAGTTAATGATGATAGTAACAAAAGCCTGGTGTTAGCTAGGGTAAAAAAATTAATTGCTTTAGGAGCTGTAGAAGATGCAGAGCGCTTATTACGTGTGGTATCAGCAAACACTGTTCCTGAAAACCTAATTGAACCAGCTTTACGAGCACGTTTACTTAGCTCAAATTTAGCTGGAGCCTGCGAAATAGCTGCAAGTGTAAAAACGAGTTTTACCTCAGAATTTGGCCAAAAAGTTAATGTTTTCTGCTATTTATTGAATATGCAATATGATGAAGCTCTCAAGGGTCTAGAGTCTTTGCGGGAACAAAATTTAGCTGAAGATATAATGTTTTTTGAACTCTCAAATTCTATTATTTCTGGTGCCACACCCACTACTGAGAAGCTGGCTGTGCCTGGGCAAGCCACTGCATTAAATATGGCTTTGATTCGTGTGGTTGGAGGGCAGGTTCCTCGTTGGTTTTCAGAAAAGGCATCACCGAGTCTATTAGCAGCTATTGCTGCTACCCAGGATGCTGATAGACAGACGCGCTTACTAGCTGCTCGTGAAGCAGCATATTGGGGATCATTATCTCCCATAAAGCTAGCCAGTATTTATTCCGAATTGGATATATCAGACGACGATGTTGTAGAGGTACTCTTAGATCCTGATAACTCATCTCCTGAGCTGCGGTTGGCAGCCATATATCTTGCGACGAATAGTCAAGAGGTTTCAAGTAGACAAGCACAAATACTACATGAGATGTGGAATTTACCAAATGAGCGTAAGGACTGGCGACTGGCAACTAAATTGACACTGCAACAATTAAATAAGCTGCAACCTTCAGTGGTTTTCTCATGGTTTGCGAGTGAAGCAATTATAGCAAGTTTAGTTTCTGGAGAAATTAAACAGGCCATGGATTGGTTTTGGACTATTTCCAGTAATAGGAAAATATCACCAGATGTTTCCTTGTCTTTAACAAATTTATGGCCTGTCTTGCGAATGGCATCTGGAGATGGCTTAGTAAGTGATAAATCAAGAAGTGCATTACAACGGGTTTATAGACAATCAGGAATTAAAAACGAAACTAATATTTCAGTTAAAAAAGATGATTTGGATAGAAAAAACTACATAGCTTGGGATAATAAAGTATTAAAAAAATGGATCTCACTACAAAAAAGTCATAAGCCTGCCCGGGATGAGTCTATTATTAACGTTCTTTCAATGTTTGATGCACTGGGAGAAAAAGTGCCTGATGAATTTCTACTGAATGAGGGCCTTGAGCAAACCAGTTCTTTTGTATTACCTCCATTAAATATATGGTTAGAACTACTTAGGGCTTCCTCTTCAGGAAAAGTTGCTGAAACAGCATTATATGTCTTATTAGCTACTGGACAAAAGGAGCTATCCGAATTGCATCCAATAGTTTTACACACAATCGTTAGAGCTTTAACTCGGGTTGGCTTGACAAATGATGCTCGTTTATTTGCATTAGAGTTTACTTTGGCTACTAGCTATTAACTATATTAGATTAAAGATTTGAATAAACTCTCTCCAAAAAATTGCCCAGAAATTATGAGTAGGTATCTTGATGCTTTTTTAGAGATGCTTATAGCTGAACGNGGTGCGGCCAAAAATACGGTAAAATCTTACCAACATGATCTTATTGACTGCGCTGAATTTTTGTTCGTTTCTGGAGTATCTAAAAAAGCTGTACTCGATAAAGTCACTACTAAATCGCTTAGATACTATCTTAAAAACCTTGCTGATAGAGGGATGTCCTCAAGAACAGTTGCGCGGCGAATTTCTACTCTACGTGTTTTTTACCGGTTTCTTCATACAGAAGGATTACGTTCGGATGATCCAACAAGTGTCCTTCAAAGTCCACGATTAGGGAGAACACTTCCAAAAGTTCTAAGTGAACAAGAGGTTTCACGTTTATTAGATGCTGCGAGTAGGCTGGAGGGAGCCGGAGGTCTTCGTCTTAAGGCAATGATAGAATTATGTTATGCAACTGGAATGAGGGCCAGCGAACTTGTTGAGCTTCCCTTTACGGCCTTAAACCGCGACCCACGTGTCATTATTGTTAGCGGTAAGGGCGGACGAGAACGCATGGTACCTCTTAACGAACCGGCAAGGATTGCGGTAAAGTCATACATGAATGTAAGGGATAGATTCTTAGGTGGTTATAAAGATAATCCTTATTTATTCCCGGGTAGTATGGGCAGAGCNATATCAAGACAGCGTTTTTTTCAATTATTAAAAAAATTAGCACTATCAGCTGGTATTGATACTAGTCTTGTAAGTCCTCATATTCTGCGTCATGCATTCGCTACTCATCTACTTAATAATAATGCTGATTTGCGAAGCGTACAAAAAATGTTAGGTCATTCTGATATATCAACCACTCAGATTTATACTCATGTTCTTGATGAAAGGTTACAGAAACTGGTTTCTGAAAAACACCCTCTCGCTGACAAAACACCGGAATAATAGATAGTTAAATATGCGACATTTTTTAGATTTTGAAAAATCAATTGCCGAGTTGGAAGGTAAGATAGAGGAACTTCGTCATTTATCTGATGGAGAACAATTAAACATTGCAGATGAAGTGGGTAAGTTACAACTAAGAAGTGAAAAAATGTTGCGTCAGACTTATAATAAACTTACTCCTTGGCAGCGTGTGCAGGTGGCACGCCATCCAAACAGGCCCCATACATCTGACTATATAAAAACTCTTATAACTGATTTTACTCCATTGGCAGGTGATAGAAGTTATGCTGAGGACCGCTCTATAATTAGCGGTTTAGGCCGTTTTCGTGGTTGGTCCGTAGCTATATTAGGACATGAGAAAGGCAATGATACTAACAGTCGTATCACCCATAATTTCGGTATGGCTAGACCTGAAGGATATCGTAAAGCGCAACGCCTAATGAAAATGGCAAATCATTTTTCATTACCAGTATTAACACTAGTTGATACACCTGGTGCCTATCCTGGGGCAGGGGCAGAAGAACGTGGGCAAGCTGAAGCAATAGCTGAATCTATAAGATCATGTCTTAGTTTACGAGTTCCAATAGTTTCTGTTGTTATTGGNGAAGGTGGATCTGGGGGAGCAATTGCTTTGGCCACTGCTAATACTATTTTGATGCTTGAACATGCTATTTATTCTGTGATTTCTCCAGAAGGNTGTGCATCAATTTTATGGAGAGACGCTGAAAAGTCGAGAAATGCTGCAGAATCATTGAAAATAACCTCATATGATTTATTAAAGCACTCAGTCATTGATGGTATAATAAATGAACCATTAGGGGGAGCTCACCGTAGTCCTGAGATAATTACAAGCCGAGTAGGAGATGCTATAGCTGAGGCTTTGGATAAATTAAGAGGTTTTGATGGAGATGCTTTGCGCGCGGCTCGTCGCCAGAAGTTTCTAGAAATGGGGCGGTCAGGTATAAATTAAATTTTTTAAGATTTATTATTTTAATAATGTTTTGATTTTTTAAATAATAGAGAAAGAGCTGGGCTCTTTTTGTTAAACGGCTTTAGTAAATAAAAGCCATACTGATTAAATAGTTCCTCCATATTCGATTTATTAAACCACTGTAAGTGTTCTGGAGGACATATATCACTCCAAGAATAGATGTCTTTTGGAACATTTTTATGATTGGAATCGGGAGTTGCGACATAGACAACAGTTTCAGGTTTTGATACTGCATTAATGAATCGCATACACTCATGTGGACCAGTAAGATGCTCCATAAGCTCAGTGGTAAATATGAAGTCAAATTTCATATTTCTAGTTAGGGCTTTGTCAAATGTTTCACAAAAAAAAGTACATTTGGGAAAATTATTCCGAGCAAAATCAATCGAATTTTGACTAATATCTATTCCATAAGATGTTGCTCCAAGGCGTCTGAACGAGTCTGCCATAATGCCTCCTCCACAGCCAATATCAATAGTTTTTTTATGGTAGATAAATTTTAGGAAACTTAGGGCTTTTAGGTGTGCTCTGCGTTTTCGTGATTTTAATTTAGGGTAAAAGTTCGCGTGTGCAGTTCTGTAGTCTGAAGAATAATATTTAATGATCTCCGCCGTTGTTGGATAAGGAAATACGTGCAGAAAATCGCACTTAACGCATCTAAATATATTATATCCAGTTTTTTTAAAGCTAAATTCACTCTGTCCATTACAAACTGGACAGATTTGACTACTCACATTTTCTTTTTTCAAGTCTCTTTTCACGGATAGTTAACCTATTAANAGATCAAAATCATCTATCTAGATGTTTTTTAGTTTTTTAAAAGAATGTATAAATTATTTTATAAAAACTATCAAAAATTAGGCAATACTGATTCTCTAAATAAAGATAGAGAACTTAATGATTCTTCGTAACTTAAATCTCCAAATGCAAAACGGCACACGAAGTAATTTAACCCTGCTTCATCAATTTGACGTTTTATTTCGTTAGTAACTGTTTCAGGTTTACCAGCTATAACTATATCTTTTTTCACGGCATCTTTGTAATCAGGCGGATATACATCCGGATTAACCTTATTCTTTGCCCATAGATTCATAAAATTATCATACCAAGCTGCGTAAGCTCGTTGACATATGTTATTAGCTTCTAGGTCATTTTGACCAATATAGATGTGTCGAGCTACACCCATCTTAGGTAAAGTCTTATCTTCTTCAAAATTAGTCATCCAAATGTCTTTATAGCGGTCAGTTGATTCACGAGCAATTTCACATGAAGCATTGCTTATAATATTAATACCATTTTCTGCTGGCCATTTTACTCCTTGAGGTGCCCCTATCCCATACCATAACGGAGGGTGGGGCTGCTGCTTTGGCTTTAATATCATTGGTACCGAATCATAAGAAAAATATTTACCGTGGAAATTTAATTCCGAATTTTTTAATCCTAGAATCAAAATCTCAAACACTTCGTTATATATTTCACGGGCATTNTCTGTATCGATATTAAAATAAGCAACCTCATATGGTGATATCCCACGCCCAATGCCAAACTCAAATCGACCTTTACTTAATTGATCTAACATACAGATTTCTGATATTAAACGAAGTGGGTCGTAAAGAGGTAAGCAATAAACCATTGGTCCAAATTTCAGGTGTTTTGTTAATTGTGAAATAGCACCTAGGAAAACGCTAGGTGATGGGGACAGCCCTAAGGGTGTCGCATGGTGCTCGGCGAGATGGTAGTAGGCTATTCCTGAATTTTCATATTCTACTATGAGTTTGAGGCGCTCTTGATAGATTGTCTCTATATAAGCACCATTTCGCTTGTCAAGGTGATCAAATACCCCGAACTCCATCTGTATCCTCTTAGTTATGTAATAAAGCAGTTAAAATTAATTTATAATTTGCCGTGACAATGCTTATATTTTTTTCCTGATCCACATGGGCAAGCCGCATTTCTTGATACTTTGCCCCATGTTTCCTGATTATTAGGGTTTATTAGATCTTTTTGCGGGTATCGCTTCGGTTGAGTCTTTAATGGTTCTTGGTTAGAAAATTTTGCATCATGACCGTTTTCAGAAAATGGCTCTACTGAAGTGTGTTGGGTGTCTGTATTAATTTCTGTGCGCTGAGATGAATTAGGTGAGTCAGGCTGTATTTCTATGTGATTTAGTAACGTCGTAATACCCTCGCGCAATCTATCTAGCATGTCGTCGAACATATCAAATGCTTCACGCTTATACTCATTAAGAGGGTTTTTTTGTCCCAAAGCCCTAAGACCAATTCCCTGACGTAGGTGATCCAGACGTAGCAAGTGATCTTTCCAATATTGATCGAGTATCTGCAGAAGTAGGTTCTTTTCTGCCATTCGCATTAGATCTGGTCCAAATTGAGCTGTTTTAGCAGCAGCTTTTTCTGTAGTTAATTTTCTGAGCCTATTTAGAATTTCTTCATCAGCAATACCTTCTTCTTTAGCCCAATCCGCGATAGGAGCATCAATATCAAATATAGTCAGTATTTCTTCATGTAGTAATTCTGTATTCCATTGTTCAGCATAAGCTTTTTCAGGAATGCATACGGCCACTTTATTCTCTAATGTTTCATCTCGCATCGATTCAATAGTGTCCGAGACATCATCTATCTGCATTAAATCTCTTCGTTGTTCATAAATGACTTTTCTCTGGTCGTTCATAACGTCATCGTATTGCAGTAGTTGTTTACGAATCTCAAAGTTACGTGACTCAACTTTTTGTTGGGCTTTTTCCAGAGCCTTATCTATCCATGAATGCACTATTGCTTCTCCCTCCTCGAGACCAAGTTTTTGTAGCATGGAATCCATGCGCTCAGACCCGAATATACGCATCAGGTCATCTTCTAGGGAAAGGAAAAAGTGAGATTCGCCAGGGTCTCCTTGACGGCCTGACCGACCTCTTAATTGGTTATCAATTCGTCTGCTCTCATGGCGTTCCGTTCCAATAATTTGCAAACCGCCGGCGGCTAGCACCAGTTCTCTTTTAGTGGCAATATCAGACTCTATTTCTTGACGTTTTTTTAGTAATATATCTTCGTCATCTATATCGGCNAGCTCTTTACTAACTCTAAGTTCAATATTTCCNCCTAATTGAATATCAGTGCCTCTACCAGCCATGTTTGTAGCGATAGTAACAGCACCTGGTTCACCGGCTTGAGCAATTATACTGGCTTCTTGGTCATGGTAACGAGCATTGAGAACATGATGCGGAATTTTTTTCTTTTTTAGTATTTCTGCTACTTGCTCAGATTTTTCTATTGAAACCGTTCCAACTAGAACAGGTTGTTGCCGATTATGACAATCTTCTATGTGATCAACAATAGCGTCATATTTTTCATCCAGTGTTCGATATATCTCATCATTTTTATCTACCCGAACCATAGGTTGATTGGTTGGAATATCTATAACATCAAGTTCATATATTTCAGCGAATTCCCCTGCCTCTGTCATGGCGGTTCCAGTCATGCCAGATAGTTTAGGGTAGTTACGGAAGTAATTTTGGAATGTGATCGAAGCTAATGTTTGGTTTTCATTTTGCACCGTAACTTTTTCTTTGGCTTCTAGTGCTTGGTGTAACCCATCAGAGTAACGCCGTCCTTCCATCATTCGACCTGTAAACTCATCAATGATTATAACTTGATCATTTTTTACTATGTAATCTGTATCACGATTAAATAATTTATGGGCTCGTAGAGCCTGATTTATGTGATGCAGAACACTTACACTGCTTATATCATAAAGACTTGTTCCTGTTTCGAGTAGTCCTGCTGAAGTTAGTATGCTTTCTGCATGCTCTACTCCATCATCAGTCATATTAATGCTTCTAGCTTTTTCATCTATTTCATAGTCTGCTTCGATAAGGCTTGGAATTAAGATGTCTATTTTTTTGTAAGTTTCTGATGAATCTTCGACTGGCCCAGAAATAATTAATGGAGTTCGGGCTTCATCAATCAATATAGAGTCAACTTCATCAACAATTGCAAAGTTGAACTCCCTTTGAACCATTTCCTGGAGCTCAAATTTCATATTATCACGCAAATAATCAAATCCAAGTTCATTATTGGTTGCGTACGTCACGTCTGCTGCATAGGCCTCAATGCGTTCTTCATCTGATAGCCCGTTAGTAATACAGCCCACTTTTAGTCCAAGAAAACCATAAACCTGGCCCATCCAATCGGCATCGCGTTTNGCTAAATAGTCATTAACGGTTACGACATGCACACCCAATCCTTCTAGAGCATTTAAATATACAGCTAATGTTGCAACCAGAGTTTTTCCCTCTCCAGTTTTCATTTCAGCAATCATACCATTATGTAGAACCATACCCCCTAGTAGCTGTGCGTCGAAATGGCGTTGCCCAAGGGTTCTTTTTGCTGCCTCTCTTACTGTAGCAAAAGCTTCTACTAATAAACTATCTATTGAAGAACCATTTTTAATTTTCTGGCGAAACATAGTGGTTCTTGATCTTAGTTCTTCGTCAGAGAGCACTTCAAGGCTAGCTTCAAGCGCATTTATGGCATCAACGTTCTTTGATAGCCGTTTTAGATGTCGGTCGTTAGCCGTACCAATGATCTGTTTAACGAGATTGACTACCATCTTGTAAATTCATTCCTTTGGGTGTTTTTACATTGATAAAACCGCCACTTTTTAGCAGCGTGCCTTATATCCCCTAAAAGATGGAAATTAATATCCCCTATCTAAGGTTCAAGTAGATAACTGTCAACGGCAGTAAGATAACCAAATCCTCTAGATTATCTAATTATCCTTTATCGAAGAGTTAATGTGGGTAATAAATTTCTAATTCATATATCTAGTTTTAAGTTAAACGTTGAAATTATTTATTCACTATGTAAATTATTTATAGTTCTAAGTCTTCTATATGTTAGCAAGTAAAGTTTTTTATCAAAAGTACTAAACTTCTAGAATATATAATTATCTCTTACAAATAGGTGTTTAGTAAAGCTTAGTAGGTTGAACCAAATATATTAATTATTGCTGGATATTTAATAGTTCAAATATCTTGTAGACAGCGAGCTGGTCAATGATTTAATCAGCTCTGATACAATATAAACGCAGAGTTAAGCTATAAGTAAATTTTTATCCTCNGTACTGCGTTTATTAAGTGTGAGACAAGCATTTGGTTGTATGAATAATTAAACAACCACCGATATAACTTAAGGTATCAGTACTATGAGCAAGTCTCTTATTTCAACAGTCTCTCCGTTATCACCTAAAAATTTTCCACCTATTAAATCTGTACCAGGGGTGCGTTTAAGTGGTCGAGCAGTAGGTCTCAAGACTAGTGGCGCTAAAGACCTGATGTTTGCAGAACTAGCTAGAAACACAAAAATTGCTGGTGTTTTCACGCGTTCACGTTGTACCTCAGCACCTGTAGATTGGTGCAAACATATATTACCGCATGGAAAAGCTAGAGCTATTATAGTTAACTCAGGTAATGCCAATGCGTTCACAGGTGCTGATGGTGAAATAGTTGTTAAAAACACTGTAAATAAAGCAGTACAACTAATAGGCTGCAGCCCAAAAGAAATATATATAGCCTCTACAGGTGTCATTGGTGAGCCTTTACCCCCATTTTCAATAGCTGATAATTTAGCTTCAATTCGGCGTGGGTTGGGTATAAGAGCATGGAAGACAGCAGCTGAATCAATAATGACCACAGATACTTTTCCAAAAGCTGCATCTCGATTAGCTAGAATTGGAAATGCTGAGGTGGTTATTTCCGGTTTTGCTAAGGGTTCAGGTATGATAGCGCCTGATATGGCAACTATGCTTGGCTTCATATTTACTAATGCACGTCTTCCTAGTCAGGTTTTACAAAAACTTTTATTTAAAGCGACTAAAAATTCATTTAATTCTATAACGGTTGATGGTGATACTTCAACATCTGATACAGTTTTACTCAGTGCAACCGGACAAGTAATTGGACAACCGATAGTTAAGCGGGCCAGTGATTTAATTGTTGCTGATTTTTACAGAGCTTTAGAGGAAGTTTGTATAGACCTGGCTCAACAAATAGTGCGTGATGGTGAAGGAGCTCAGAAATTCATAAATATTATTGTTTCTGGAGCTGAGTCAAAGAGGGCAGCAAGAGTTATAGGCCTTGCCATTGCTAATTCACCGTTAGTAAAAACTGCAGTAGCTGGTGAAGACCCTAATTGGGGGCGTATAGTTATGGCTGTAGGTAAAGCTGGCGAAAAAGCTAGTCGAGATAAGCTTTCGATTGATATTGGAGGAAATACAATTACAAAAGATGGTCGACGGGTGAAAGAATATGATGAATTGTTATTAGCAAATTATATGAAAAAAAGAGATATTACAATAAGCGTTGATGTTGGTGTTGGAAGTGGACGAGCGTCAGTTTGGACGTGTGATTTAACTCATGGCTATATAACAATAAATGCTGATTATAGGAGCTAAGCTTTGGGTGAACCAAGTCCTCCTCTCTTACTAGTTAGCGCTGTTGCTTTAATTGATTCTGTTGATCGTATATTATTAGGTAGAAGGCCGATAGATAAACCAATGCCTGGTCTGTGGGAGTTTCCTGGGGGAAAAATTAATCTAGGGGAAACTCCTGAGGAAGCTTTAATTAGAGAATTAAAAGAAGAATTAGGTATTGATACTAAAGAGAGTTGTTTGGCTCCTATTGCATTTGCTAGTCACAGATATGATGAATTTCATTTACTTATGCCTCTATTTGTTTGCCGAGTTTGGGAAGGTATACCTCATCCGATTGAAGGACAAGAATTAGCTTGGGTAACTATAGCTGATATGAGAAATTATCCAATGCCCCCAGCTGATACCCCATTGGTGGCAATGCTACGAGATATCCTTTAATTAGTTTTACAGATAAAAGTTATCATCAAATTATAAGGTCTCTGTAATAGGGATAATATTGATATTGTAAGCTTTTTGGCTAATTAAGATTAATATCTACTTATTTAGCTGACGATAAGCTAACGATAAGGCAGTGATCCCTATAGCGAAGCCGAAATAATTTATTGACTGAACAGCTATTGAAAGTAAAAATTGTGCAGTTATTGAAGACCCAATAAATGCACTAAATGATGTGGCTAACNTAAGCACAATCACACTGCCTAATAACATAATCAGAAATGGTATTACCACAATCGCTAAACACATACGCCAACTATTTCCTTTGGTAAGTTTTATGGATTCTCCAACAGACATAGTTTTATCAGTGGCGGCTGCTGGAAAAATTAGTGCAGCTCGGGCATATATTAATGCGCTCATAATAAATAAAGTAATTATAACTGGAGCAATAGGTAAAATCGTTGATAACAAGACGGACATTAAGAAAAAAAGTCCAAATATATTTAAAATTAGTAAAATTAATTTAATGAAAAATATCCAGTGCCGTTTATTCCAGTTCATTGCAGCACCGACAGTTATGTTTTCTGAAATAACTAATTTGCGTCTAAACCAGGCTACGGCGAAGAGTGTATAAAAAGCTATACCTATAAGCCAATTTAGAATGCCTCCCAATATTATTTTTGCTGCTAGGTCTGGTTGTAGTTTTTCTGGGTTTTCAAGCAGAATACGCGGATCACCGTTAAAAGTAGTAATAATTGTTCCTACAACTGCCACCGCTAATACCGGAACGAACGCAACTGCCACCAATTCTCTTCGGTTATTCCAGGTGTCATGATAAGCCTGATTAATTATATTATTTACAGGTAATTGCATAGTTGGTTACTTTCGCCATTTATAAAAATATTTATTATTATGGTTGAACTTTTTCACCTGTCGAATATTCATCTACTTCTAAAACATTAGCTAGCCGTTCTGTAGCACTACCTGGTGATAAAGGTTTAGGTTGATTTTTTCCTGGAGACCAACCGGTTAAGTAGATAATCTGAAAAGTTGCTGGTACAATCCCCTGGTTATTACCAAAAAGTTTTGTATACGCCTGGCTTACAGCTTTTAGTGTGTCTCGGCGGGTTGGTGTTCTTTGTCTATCAACCATTATATTAGATTCACCCATTCCACGTAAATCAGTCATTAACTTTATTGGATTCTGATAGGTCACCGTTAGTGTATCACTGTCGGCAACAGGTAATGCAAAACCAGCACGTTGCAAAAGTCCTGCCGCTTCCCGTAAATCGATGAAAGGAGAAACTCTTGGGCTTACACCATCTGTTTTAGCAGATTCTGCAACCAGCCATGCTTGTCTCAGTTCTGAGAGAGTGGAACTCCCAAAAAGTGCGGCTAGAAATACACCGTCGGGTTTAAGGGCACGTTTTATTTGAATAAGAGACCCTGGAAGATCATTCACATGATGCAGACTGGCGCAACTTATAATAAGGTCGAAGGTAGAATCACGAAAAGGTAGGTATTCTTCATCAGCTACAATCGAAGTTATTCCCGTTTTATTTTTTGAATCTGCTGCCATTTTACTAGAAAAGTCTGTTTGTACTAAAATATCAATTTTTTCATTTGGTAGATGCTTTATTTCTTTAGCCACAAAACCGTTATGGCACCCAACATCTAATGCCATAGAAAAATTTCGTCGAATATCAGCTAAACGATCAACTAACCTTTTAGCCATTTCCTTGAAGAGAAAGTCGTGTTCGGATAGAGAGGTGTAAGCTCTTTCACGGCGAAGGCGTAATAGCTGTCGATCGAATATTTCTATTTGTTTTACCATTTTATCTATATCAAATTGAATTATAGTATTATTCATACTTAGACTAGCGAATTACAAAATAGAATGTGAATTATTTAAGTATAAAACTAGTTTAATATATATTTTAAATATATAATTGAGTTATTCAATTTTGACGTAGCCTTACTTGTTNCGAAATTTTATTCGTCTAATGAATAAATATNATATATTATAAATCATATATTTGGGATAAGTATGTTTTTTCAAGAATATCTAGCTCTCAGCTAAAATTAATNTTGGAGACTTATAGGTAATGTCTGAGGTTGAAATATATACTGGCGTAATGTGTGGATTTTGTACTGCAGCCAAACGTTTACTCAANGAAAAAGGTATAAATTATACTGAAATGGACGTTACATCTCAACCTGGTAAGCGAGATGAGATGATAGAACGTACAAATGGCCGCCGCACAGTTCCTCAGATATTTATTAAGGGCGAATACATTGGTGGTTGTGATGATTTGTATACCTTAGAGGCAAATGGTCAGCTGGACACAATATTAGATTTATCTTCATAATCTCATTAGGAATTAAAAATTATTTTTTGTAAGTCTTTTTTAGCTGAGTGAATCACTATCCTAAACAAATTATTTATAACCGCTATCAGTAGAATGATATTGGTGACTATTGGTGCTGCAGGCAATGCAAAGCTCATATTCAGTTGTTAATCCGTAAAAACTAACTACCCGAGCTTATTGAGGGCAAAGCTTTTTATATAAGATCCATCTTGTTTTTATTTCAGCACTTGTTATTTTGTTATAAATGCTCAAATTAAATACTATAAAATATTGACATGATAGTTTTTTTAAAAACTTAACATATGTGGCTGAAGTTATATGACATGATTAGCTTTAATCTAACCTGTTCTAAAGGTCATGAATTTGACGGATGGTTTCCTAATTCAGACCGGTTTGAAGAACAGATAAAGAATAAACAAGTTTTATGCCCTGATTGTGGTGATAAGAATGTTACTAAGTCCATAATGGCTCCGGCTGTTGCTTCTAAAGGTGAGAGCAAACGTAAAGACTTGGTGGAAGCTCAGGAGATGCGTAAGATGCTTACGCAAATGCGTGACCATGTTGAAAAAAACTTTGATGATGTTGGTGATCAATTCCCAGAGGAAGCCCGAAAGATTTATTATGGTGAATCTGAAGCAAGAGATATTTATGGTAATGCCACAGATACCGAGGCCGAGCAATTGGCTGAGGAGGGGGTTCCGGTAGGTCGTTTACCATGGGTAAAGAGACCTAATAGTTAAAATCATTTTATATTAAACAATAATGATTATGTGAGTTTTTTTCCAAAACCCATATAATTTACGTCAAGGTTAGTTTGATTAAGAGACCATGCGTCGGACAAAGGATTGTAGGTTACACCAGTTAACTCTGTAACACTAATTCCTGCAACCATAAGCGCACTATCGAATTCGGATGGACGTACGAATTTTTTCCAGTCATGAGTTCCTCGTGGTAACCATCCAAGAATATATTCTCCTCCTATAATTGCCAGTGCAAAAGCTTTTGCTGTACGGTTTAAAGTTGAAAAAAACATTAAGCCTTCTTTCTTAACAGCTGTTCCACATGAAATTAAGAAAGATTGGACATTAATAACGTGTTCTACTACTTCCATATTCAGCACAATATCAAATTCAAGGTTTTCTTTACTTAATTCTTCGATAGTAATTTGACGGTAATCCAATGATAAAAATGATGAATCTGCGTGTATTTTGGCTATTTCAATATTACGAGACAAAACATCTATGCCCGTTACATTAGCCCCCAATCGTGCAAGAGGTTCGCATAAAAGACCACCTCCACATCCTATATCAAGAACGGAAAGGCCCGTAAGTGGTGTTAAAGATGTTTTATCGAGATTAAAATAGTCACAACAATTATTACGAATATATTCTAGGCGTACAGGGTTAAATTTATGTAATGGTTTAAATTTACCTTCTGGATCCCACCATTCCTCAGCCATAGCCTTGAATTTATCTAATTCTATAAGATCTATAGAAGAATTAATATCAGAGTTATTTTTAGTATTGACCATGATTAGTCCTACCAATGCCACTTGTCATGAATTCAATTACTTACTATGGATATGATATGCTCTATTAACAAGTAAGCGAATTGACGCGGTACTAGGATAGAAATGTAGTTTATAATATATTGCGGGGTAGTTAAATTGACTAATGGTCAGGGCAATAGCCAGATAGTCATGAAGTTTGGTGGTACGTCGGTTGCTAATATTGACCGTCTGACAGCTGTTGCGGCTAAAGTTAAAGCTGAAGTTCTGCGCGGTAATAAAGTGGCGGTAGTTGTATCTGCCATGTCTGGAGTTACCAATGACTTGGTTGCACTAGCTAACGAAGCCGGATCGTCATATGACACAAATGAGTATGATGCAGTGGTAGCAACTGGGGAACAGGCAACTAGTGGTCTTTTATCACTCTGTCTGCAAAAAATTGGAGTACCAGCTCGTTCATGGCAAGGATGGCAAATTCCTATTTTGACAGATGAAAATCATGGTAAAGCGCGTATAATTGATATTGATACTTCTGAACTAAAGGCTAGTCTACTAAGCAACATAGTCTGTGTTATTGCGGGCTTTCAGGGTTTAAGTCCACAGAAGCGAATTACCACATTAGGAAGGGGTGGGTCTGATACTACCGCAGTTGCTTTAGCCGCCGCTCTATCTGCTAGCAGGTGTGATATTTATACTGATGTGGATGGTGTATATACTTCTGATCCACGGATAGTGACGCGCGCAAAGAAGCTGGATAAAATAACATATGAGGAGATGCTTGAAATGGCGTCTCTTGGTGCTAAGGTTCTTCAGACTCGTTCAGTTGAGTTGGCGATGAACAATAGAGTGCCTTTACAAGTTTTATCATCTTTTAATGAAGGAGTAGGCAGTGATTTATTGGGAACACAGGTTGTAGCAGAGGAAGAAATAGTGGAACAAGAAATCGTGAGCGGTGTTACCTACAGCCGTGATGAGGCAAAAATTACTTTATTACAAGTGCCTGATAGGCCCGGTGTAGCTGCAGCAATTTTTGGACCTTTATCAGATGCAAATGTAAATGTAGATATGATTGTCCAGAATATTTCTGAAAATGGCAGTGCTACAGATCTTACATTTACTGTTCCAAGAAGCGAGTTGGCTAAGGCTCTTGAAGTACTTGAAGCATGTAAGAATGATTTAGGTTTTATAGCATCAGTATCTGATGATAATGTTGTTAAATTGTCAGTTGTAGGTGTTGGGATGCGCAGTCATGCTGGGGTAGCTAATCGTATGTTTGCTACTTTAGCAGAACATAATATTAACATTTTAGTAATTTCTACATCTGAAATTAAGATTAGTGTTCTAGTTGCCGAAGAATTTACGGAACTCGCTCTGCGTGCACTCCATACGGCCTACGGATTAGATGCATCCTAGCCCAATATTAAATAATTCACTTATTTGGTAATAATCATGATATCTAAATTAATATTTAAGTAAAAAACTAAGTCTGAGTAGGCTTATAACATTAAAATTTGCAAGTTTTATTTTTAAAATTTCTAATAAACTATATGTTTTATGAATGTTTGGATTGTGTCGAAAATATTGTGGTTAAAAGGAATATGGACCATGGCTATGATTGTAATAGATAACTAAAGACGATGTAAAATATGGCCGCTCAAGAAGGATTGCTAACCCATTCAGCTGGAGCTTTCTTAAAAGAAGCAAGAATAAATAGTAAAATCAGCTTGTCTGAAGCCTCTGCCTACTTACGTATTAATATAAAGTACCTTAAGTTAATTGAAGATAGTTGTTACGAAGATTTACCTGGCCCTACTTACGCAATAGGTTTTATTCGTTCTTATGCCGAATATCTAGGCGTTGATGCTAAAAGTCTGATAGACCAATATAAGGAAGAAACAGCTAATTTAAATGTTTTACCTGGACTTGAGTTTCCCTTACCCGCAAATATAGGTTGGTTTCCCTCGGGAAAGATAGTTTTGATTTGTGTGTTTTTCTCTCTTTTTGCGCTCGTTGGATGGTTCATTCTTGATTCTGATGATTTACCAAGCACTACTGAAATTCCTCTACCACCTGGCTATAAAACCACTAATGATAGAGCAGAAAGTAAACAAAATTTATATAATGCTGCTAAGCGTAATAATGTTAAGGCTAAAGAAGATATTATCTCCTATAAACCACCTAAACCAGAAAATCTCAGAACTAATGATAGTAACAAAGAACGTAATCTGCCAAAAACTAGCTCTAACAAAACTCTAATAGTCGCGTTAGAAGATATATCTCCAAAACCTAAAGAATTAATCAATAAAAATATAAAGGATGAGAGATCTAAACCTAATCCTTCCGATAACAGTGAGTTNTTAAAAAACAAAAAAGAATCGGCCATTGGAAGGACTTATGGCAAAAAAGAGAAAAATTCACGAATTGTAATAGTTGCTGAATCTGATAGTTGGGTCCAAGTAATAGATAATAAGAAAAATGTAATAATGAGTCGGATGTTTCGAGCAGGGGATCGTTATAATGTTCCCAATAAATCAGACTTAACATTGTTGACTGGCAATGCTGGAGGCTTAAAATTTTTAATAGATGGTAAAAGTGTGCCTAAAATTGGTGCTGATGGGACCATATTAAATAATGTTCAGCTCGATATAGAATTATTGAAGCAGGGAATGGCTGTAAACTAGTATAAATCATAGAAAAGTAATTTTTGATGGACTGGAACGGCTTGATATTTTGGATTGCTGCGCGCATGTTATGATAAATAGGGTTCCATAATAAGTTTATACTTTTTGTTACAGGAAGATACTATGAGTGTTCGCCCATACAGGGAAATTGACCGACGCAAATGTCGCAAGATATTCGTAGGAGATATACCTGTGGGTGGAGATTCTCCAATTGCAGTTCAGTCAATGACTAACACAATAACGTCGGATGTATCAGCAACAGTTGAACAGATTCATGCTTTAGAGAAAGCCGGTGCTGACATAGTTAGGGTTTCATGTCCTGATGAAGATAGTACAAAAGCTTTGAAAGATATTTTACGTCAGGTTAGGGTTCCGATAGTAGCCGATATTCATTTTCATTATCGAAGGGCCGTGGAGGCCGCGGAAGCAGGGGTGGCTTGTCTGCGATTGAACCCGGGTAATGTTGGTTCGCGTGAAAGAGTGCGTGAAGTAGTAAAAGCTGCTCGTGATAATAATTGTTCTATGCGAATTGGAGTAAACGCTGGAAGTCTTGAGAAAGAGCTTTTAGAGAAATATGGTGAGCCTTGTCCTGAAGCATTAGTAGAAAGCGCCTTAAACTCTGCGAAGTTGTTGGAAGATGAGGATTTTAGAGAGTTTAAAATTTCAGTGAAAGCCTCGGATGTTTTTCTAGCTGTAGCAGCATACCAAAGTTTGGCTGAAGCATGTGATTATCCATTGCATATAGGCATTACTGAAGCAGGGGGTTTGCGCAGTGGCACCGTTAAATCGTCTATTGGCATGGGAATGCTATTATGGGCTGGTATAGGTGATACTATACGTGTTTCATTATCAGCAGATCCTGTTGAAGAGGTAAAAGTTGGGTTTGATCTTCTTAAATCACTTGGCTTACGCCATAGAGGAGTAAATCTGATATCATGTCCTTCCTGCGCTCGTCAGCAGTTTGATGTTATTGAAACGGTAAGAGTGCTAGAAGAACGACTAGAGCATATTACTACTCCTATGACAGTTTCTGTAATTGGTTGTGTAGTAAATGGTCCTGGAGAGGCCGTTATGACAGATATAGGTTTTACCGGAGGTGGAAGAGGTACGCATCAAGTTTATATTGCCGGTCAGCCGCACCATCGCTTGAATAATAAGTCAATAGTTGATCATCTGGTGAAGCTAATTGAGGAAAAAGCAGCGCAAATTGAGATGGATAGTGATAGTGAAAAAGCCAGCTTATNTACAGCAGCTCAATAAATACAATATTTTAGGAAACTAGTTTTGAGAAAACTGCAGCCAGTACGTGGAACAAAGGATTTATTAGGATCTGAGTCACTTGTCCAACGTTACGTTATTAATACTGCTCAGAAGATATCTGAGAGGTATGGTTATGAGCCTATTGAAACACCGGTTTTTGAATTTACAGATGTATTTAAACGCACTTTAGGCAATACTTCAGATATTGTAACAAAGGAGATGTATACCTTTGAGGACAAAGGCGGTGATAGCTTAACTTTAAGACCTGAAGGAACGGCAGGTATAGCGCGGGCTATGCTTTCTGNTGGATTGCTAAACCAAACACCATTGAAGTGGTATTATTCTGGACCAATGTTTAGACATGAAAGGCCACAGAAAGGCAGACTTAGACAATTCCATCAGGTTGGCGTTGAACTTATTGGTATTGCTGAGCCNGTTGGAGACATAGAAGTTATTGACTTAGCTAGAGCTTATTTAGATGAATTAGGAGTATTACCTTTTACGAATCTTGAGATTAATACATTAGGAGATTCTCAAAGCCGCAGTTCTTACCGAGAGGTATTGGTTAGTTATCTGGAGGATTATCGTAGCAGTTTGTCTATGGAAAGTCAGAGTAGACTTGACCTAAATCCGTTACGTATTCTCGATTCAAAAAATGAAGAAGATAAGAANATAATTTGTAACGCTCCACCTTATACCGATTATTTAAATTATGAATCTGAATCCTTTTTTAATTCGGTGATTGCAGGTCTTGAAGATCTAGATATTCCTTATAAGGTTAATCCGCGATTAGTAAGAGGCTTAGATTATTATTGTCATACTGCGTTTGAATTTACTACCACTCGTATTGGTTCCCAAGGGACCGTTTTAGCTGGAGGACGTTACGATAATTTAATTACCATGATGGGAGGCAATTNTACTCCGGGAATAGGTTGGGCCGCTGGAGTAGAACGTTTGGCTATGTTAGCAGATTTTGAGTTGGATAAACGAAGAGCTATTATAGTCATTGGTATAGGTGCAGCTGGAGAAAGACTCGCTGTAAAACTAGCAAAAGATCTCAGACAATCAGAGTTTAAGATAGAATTGAATTATCGAGGTGGTTTAAAAAGGGGATTACGTAGAGCTAATAAAATTGGAGCAGCCGCGGCAGTTTTTATAGGTGATGAAGAACTATCACGTCAGAGCGTTACATTAAGAAACTTAGATGATGGATCTCAAACAGAGGTAAGTTTTTCAGAGTTGAAAAATTACTTACAAAAGTACTTCTAGTTTTTATTAATTAGTAATATTCAAAATATGAGTTTTTTATTTGAAATCTCATACATATTTTATTGTTAACCAAAAAAGTACATCGTTCTAATTAAGTACCAGTTTTTTAGGAGTATGGTTACATATGAGTCTGGAAGATAAGTTAGATAGAGTTGTTGATCGACACAAAGAACTAGAAAGCCTGCTATCGGAAGTAGATGCTAGTGATTCCCAGTCCTATGCAAAATTATCGAAAGAATATTCTGACCTAACTCCTGTAGTTTCATCTATAAACTCTCTAAAAGATTTACGTAAAGAATATATTGATCTTAGTTCTTTATTAAATGATGGAGATCTTGATGAAGAGATGAAATTAATGGCAGAAGCAGAGCTACAGGATCTCAAGGACCGTGAACCGGAAATAGAAAAAAAATTACAAATAATGCTGCTGCCTAAGGACTTAGCAGATTCTAAGAATGCAATTCTCGAAATTCGTGCAGGTACAGGAGGAGATGAAGCAGGGCTTTTCGCTGCAAATTTATTTCGTATGTACCAGCGCTATGTTGAGTTACATGGCTGGAAAATAGAGGTTATGAGTGCAAGTAATACAGGTATAGGTGGTTATAAAGAGATAATTGCTAGCATTACAGGAAGAGATGTATTTTCGAGACTCAAGTTTGAATCAGGAGTGCATAGGGTTCAACGTGTCCCAGAGACAGAGAGTAGTGGGCGTATACATACCTCGGCTGCAACCGTCGCTGTTTTACCTGAAGCTGAAGACTTAGATATTGATATCGCTGATAGTGATTTAAGAATTGATACCTATAGAGCTTCTGGACCGGGAGGCCAGTCAGTAAATACAACTGATAGCGCTGTAAGAATTACCCATTTACCAACGGGATTAGTAGTTACACAACAAGATGAAAAGTCTCAACATAAAAACAGAGCTAAGGCAATGAGAGTTTTACGGGCTCGTTTGTATGAGTATGAGCGA
>PASR01000007.1 GCA_002713365.1 Rhodospirillaceae bacterium | reverse complement strand
CTCTTGATAATTTAGAAGAGGTGAAGAAGAGGCTGATAGAGGAACCACTTCTCGAAAAAATAATAGCGAAAGAAATTCCTGTGTTGAAAGAAATATCAGACGATGTGTCGCTCAAAGTTAGGGAGCAGTATGAAGAGAATCCTTATCCACGATGGGTGAAAACCCTCGTTTCCACAAAGGAAAAATCAATCGCTGCAGTTTGTAAAGAGTTAAAGCTCCGTCTTCATTCCAAGAATATTAAAAACGTGACTGCTCCGTTTATACTCGTTGCTGGTTGTGGTACGGGGCAGCACTCGATAGGAACTACTTCCCGGTTTTCGAATTGTCATGTCACTGCTGTGGATTTAAGTCTTGCAAGCCTCGCTTATGCTCAGAGAAAAACTAATGAATTGGGTTTAGACAATCTGGAATATTTGCAAGCAGATATTTTACATCTCCATCAAATAGGCAAGGAATTCGACATTATTGAAAGTGGGGGTGTTCTCCATCATATGGATGAGCCGATGGCTGGATGGAGAGTTCTCGTGGATTTATTAAAACCCGGTGGTTTGATGAATATAGGTTTGTATAGTGAATTGGCTCGACACGATATTGTAGAGGTTCGAAAGGAAATCACAGCACTGAGAGTGGGGACATCAGAAGCTGATATCAGAAAATTCAGGCAATCACTAGCAGAATCGCATGACGAGAATCATCAGCAATTAACTAGGTGGAATGATTTTTTTAGTCTCAGTATGTTAAGAGACTTAATATTTCACGTGCAAGAGCATCGTTTTACCCTCCCACAGATTAAAAACTGTCTCGACGAGCTGGGGCTAAAGTTCTGCGGATTTGAAAATAGAGTCGCTACATCAAATTTTAGAGAGCTTCATGGGAACGAAGTGGATATCTATGATTTAGAACTTTGGCATCAGTTCGAGGAAAGAAACCCCCGAGCTTTCGCTGGAATGTATAAATTTTGGTGCCAGAAGCCATAGGAAGAAAAATTATCCAGTGCCAACCTCATATGCAGCTCCCAGAATATTTTATTGGCTTTGAAGAGGTTATTTTAAAAGAACTGTTAGCCAAAAAAAACGAGGCGAGACACTCCAGGGGAGGGGACTGCAGTAAGCATATAATATATAAACAATAACTTACATGGGGTAAGTGGCGGAGGGGGTGGGATTCGAACCCACGGTACGCTTACACGCACGCAGGTTTTCAAGACCTGTGCATTCAACCGCTCTGCCACCCCTCCAGCCTTTACAGCCGTATTGGTATTCTTGAATCATTAATATATCAAGTGTGTTTTATTTAATTTTTAATTTAGAAAATAGCCTTAAAGAAGATATTATAGTAAATAATAGATATATATTTACTATCTTGTAATGGTTTCAAGAGAAGATAAGTTTATGATATTCTCTATCTGGAAAACATCATTAGGATTCATAATTGCATTTAGTTTACAATTATTATTTTTTTCTATGATGCAATTAGAAAATAAAGAAGAAAATATAAAAATTCCTCAGTATAAAAACGTTCAATTACTTTTTATACAGGCTAAAGATATATCGGATATTACAAAGTCTGTTACTAAAAGAAACGTGTTCAATAAAAAGGAAAATATAGATACTCCCTTGGAAAAGAATTCTAATATTAATAAGACACAAGCCGTTAACTATACTAATGCTGTAAATCTTACTATGAGTAAAAAAGAAGTGGATACACTCCCAGAACCTAGGGAGAAGCCATTAATACCTCTTATTTTTAAAATAAAAGAAGAAGTGAATATCGAAAAAGAAATCTTAGGGTCAAAAGATAATACTTTAGTAATATCTAATGAACCAAATATTCCTATACAAAACACATATAATCTATCTGCTCGAGATCTATCAAAAGTTGATGCACCATCTTCTAGTCCAACTCAATCTATTAAGGCGCAAAATAAACGACAAAATATTAAGCAGAATAGCCTAACTAAATCTGAAAACTTAAAACAATTATTACTATCCACTAACAAAGATAACAAAATAAACTTTACTGATATAAATAAATCAGAAAATGATTATAATACTACCATTAGAGCAATATTGAACGATAATCATCTTTACCCAAATCGAGCTATACGCCAGAGAAAATCAGGTACCACCACATTATCGTTTACTTTACTATCAAGTGGGCACGTTAATAAATCATCGATAGCAGAAACCTCAGGGCATACGATATTAGATAAAGCAGCGGCAACTATGCTAAATCGGTCAATACCATTTCCACCTTTCCCAAATGATGTAGATAAAAGTCATATAGAATTTATTATACCTGTTGAATTTAAACTAAACACAAAATAAAATCATATAACTAATTGTATTTTCAAGATTTAACACCAGCAGGTCCAAGCTGGACATCATTGAGTCCTGCTTTTTTTCCTACACGTTCAGGTAAACTAAATCCTCCCTCAATTTGTTCAACATATGGACCTTTCTCTCCATGTTCTGGTACTAATATTTCACGTTTATGTCCTGCTTCATATTTCCCAGCCAGCGCATCATTTAACCAATCAGCAAGAAATCCAAAGAAATCTATTCCTCCGAAATTAGGCCTGTTTCGAGGATTATGAAAATCATTCTCTATCACCCAAAGTTCTTTCGGGCCAGACACTTTTTCATATATAGGGAGTACTGTTTCAAGAGGAGCTAAAGGGTCATATTCACCTGTCACTTGTAGTGCTGGACAAGTGACATCACTAGCTAGGTCATCAAGAATCATCTGAGCAGCAAATTCATCAAATTCATCTTCGTCATGTATACCAGCCATATACATAAATACTTGCTTGAATCTAGGTGATGCCTGTTCAAAGATAGCATCTTTGGGTCCATAGCAGGCTGCGGCAGTAGCTACTGCTTTAACTCTTTTATCTATTGCCGCTAGACGCATACCCCAATATGAACCCATAGAAAAACCAGATACGACTATTTGATCCTCATCTACTTCTTCTCGATCTGATAAATAATCAATGGCCGCAGAACCGGCTCTTTCATAATTATCAAGAGTAACTCTTATTTTACGAATATTACTAGTTCCTTGACCTGGACCATCTAAGTGTAAGCAATTCATCCCTCTATTAACAAACGGATGATTCAATGCATCTATAAATGCTTCTTTAGTCATATCCATACCAGGACAAAAAATCACTGTTGGTGCTTTGGGACGACCAGGAAGCATATGCAATACACCTTGGATATAATTACCTTCAAATGGAATTTCTACTCTTTCAATGGGGTGTTTTGCATACTGCATTACTTTGTCAAAACATTCCAACAGCATACCATGTAGATATATTTTTTCAGGGTTGTCGTCCTCAAATATAGTATGTTGTGCCTCTCTGTAATGCTCACTAGCAGCCCAAAATAACTCAGCAGCTGTATCGAGATGTCCGGCTTTTTCAGCAGCCTCTGCTATAGATACCACGTGCCGTCCATGTTTATCTGCCAATCGATGGATTTGTGCATATGACTTAACTTCTTTGGGTACAACACGATTATCATATGCAAAGTTTTGTACTCGACCTGTGGTTTTTATAATCCAATCCAGCATCCATTGTTGGTTATCTCTACGACGTTCAGTAATTTTAGGCATATTGTGTTAACTCCATTCTAACTTCTTTATTATCAAAAACTCTAAAGAGTACTATTTATATAAAATTTATAGAGCAAGCCTCAATAAGACAAAAGAATATATAGTCTTTGTTTTTATTTATATTTGAAGAAAACTAGTTACATTCTTAATATTTTAAAATAAAAACAAAATTATGTAATTTTTTATAATGCTGATAAGCTAGGTGTTTGGATTTATCTAATAGAGGTTGTCATGGTCAAAGTTATTGTTCAAATGTATCCGGTTATACCCGCGGAGAGTGAAGAGGAACGTATAAATTTACGTCCCATAGGAAGAAATAGTGAAAAGTATCAAGAAACTCTTCGAGGTTGGTGCGATATAATTGAGGCAGCTGATGGAATGGGTATCTGGGGGGCTACAGCTATAGAACATCATTTTCATTCAGAAGGGTACGAGGTTAGCCCTAATCCTGGTGTTTTAAATGCTTTTTGGGGTGCGCGCACAAAAAATATAAATATTGGACAGCTGGGATATGTTATGTCTGCTGCAAATCCAATACGTGTTGCAGAAGAAACAGCTATATTAGACCACCTTATGGAAGGTCGAACATTTGTTGGGTTTTCAAGAGGATTTCAGTCGCGTTGGACTAATTTATTGGGACAACATATAGGAACGAGATCCACCACTTCTGATGGTGGAAATGATGATGTTTTAAATCGTGAAATCTTTGAAGAAGCAATTGAAATAGTAATAAAATCTTGGACTCAAGATAGTATTGAACATAATTCGGAAAGATGGCAAATTCCGTTTCCCTATGCAGATGGCCATCGTGGCTGGGAAATGGTTGATTGGACTAATAAGATGGGTGCTTATGGGGAGGTTGGCTCTGAAGGAGAATTACGAAGAATAAGTGTTGTGCCAGCGCCTTATACTAAGCCTCATCCGCCAGTATTTATAGCCTCTAATTCTAGCCAAGAAACTATAGAATATGCTGGCCGAAATGGTTTTATACCAGCATATTTTGCAAAAAGTAGTCAGGTGGCTGATTTTGGACCTCATTATACAAAAGAAGCCTCTAATGCTGGTTATAATTTTGCTCCTGGCCAAAACCAGGCAATTGTGCGTATGCCTCGTATTGCTAATAATCTAGAGGATTCAAGAGAGGATATAGCCCGTTATGATGGAATGATTTTTAAACATTTTTATCAAAACTTTCTTCCAGCTGCTTTAAAATCAAAGGCTAATGTTCAAGTAGACACTCCTCTAGAAGACTTAGTTGACCCAATGTTAAGTACTGGCTTATTTATGGGTGGTTCTGTTAGTGAAATTAGAGATCAATTTTTAGAACAATGGAGGCATCTTCCTGCTGAATATGTAATATTAATTTATCATTATGCTCAGCAGCCAAAAGAGAGTGTAATCAATAATTTAAAACTTTTTATGGATGAGGTTAAACCAGCATTAGACGAACTAACTCAGTATTAAAGAATATAAATTTTATGGTCATAAGAAATATCAAATATATAACTCATGTCTAAATACTCGGCGGAAATAATTTCTAATGAAACTATAAATGGCGAAGACTTTTTGCATAGAGCAAAGTCTCTAATTCCATTTTTATTGAGTAGGTCTGAAATGACTGAAAAATCTCGTCGATTAAATAATGAAGTTAAGAAAGTTTTACAGGATAATGGTCTATTCCAAGTTATGCAGCCAAAACGTTATGGTGGATTTGAATTAGATCATCTGTTGTTATTTGATATAGCAACTCTTCTTGCCAAGGGTTGTCCTTCAACTTCATGGGTGTACGCAAACCTAGCAATTCATTCTTCAATGCTTGGATATTTTGATGAAAAGGCACAACATGATGTGTGGAATTCATATCATAATAACTTAGTGTGTATGTCTGTAATTTATCCTGCAGGACACGCTGTAAAAGCTAATGGTGGTTATAAGCTTTCTGGAAACTGGCCGTTTTGTAGTGGTATCGATGATAGCCAATGGAATATTGTGGCTGCAATTGTAGAAAATGAAAAAATACAAAATAAAAAGAAACGACTATTTTTAGTTCCTAAAAGTGATTATCAAATACTAGATACTTGGGATGCTATGGGCCTAACTGGAACTGGTAGCCATAACGTAGTTATAGATGATAAGTTTGTTCCGGGTTATAGAACATTACCGGAAGTAAGAACACGTAACGGTGATTCACCAGGCACTAAAGTCAACAGCAATCCACTTTTTAGAATTCCTATGCAATCAATTTCTTCATCTGTTATGGCAGGTGTGGGCTTAGGCACTGCTAAGGGCGCATTAGACCATTTTATAAACGAAACTCAAAACCGAATTTCAACCTATTCTGGACAAAATTCAATGGTACTACAAAATGTACAGATTTGTATTTCTGATTCTAGTGCCAGAGTGGATATGGCTGAACTATTATTAAGAAGTAATATAAGAGACGCTATTGATCAGATAAATAAAGGAGATTTACCCAATCAAAAGAGTAAAATTCGTTGGAGGCGAGACTGCGCTTTTGCTATTTCTAATTGTTATGAAGCTATAAACATGCTTTTTAATACATCAGGTGGTTCGGCTTTATATAAAAGTAATCCAATGTCACGTTATTTTAGAGACATGCAAGCAATAGCATCACATATTGCTTACAATACACAAGCTTCTGGTGCTATCTATGGAAGTAACATTCTTGGTTTAGAAAATGATGACTTAGATTTTTAATTGAATTATTCGAGTGTTAAAGTAGCGCCACCGTCAACTACTAATTCAAGACCAGTTATATAGCTAGAATCATCAGAGGCAAGAAACAATGCTGCCTTAGCTATGTCCCAGGCATCACCCCACCGCTTTAAAGGAATTTTTTCTTCTCTCCATTTAATGTATTTATCTACTGTCATATCAGAGTTTTCACCTTTTTTAAGCATCTCGACTACGGCAAGATCTACCATAGGTGTCCTGTTAAAACCTGGAAGAATTGAATTTACTCGAATATTCCATGGTCCATATTGTGCAGCTGTAACCTTTGTAAACTGATTAATTGCAGCCTTAGTAGTAGGGTAAGACACATAGTTTATTCCTAAATAGCGTAGTCCAGAAATAGAAGATAAATTAATAATAGAACCACTTTTTTGTTCTTTCATATGGGGAATAACAAACTTACATGTTAGAAAAATACTCTTTAGATTAACTTCTAGCACACGATCCCAGTCTTCCTCACTCTGTTCTACTGCACCACCTGGCTTTACTATTCCAACATTATTATGAAGTATATCTATTTTTCCGAATTCATTAAGACATGTCTCAACTATTTGTTTAACATGAGTAGTATCACTAATATCTCCTGATAGCGTAAAAGCTTCTCCACCTTCATTCCTAATAATGTTTACAGTATCTTCTGAGGCTTTTAGGTTGATATCCGTGCATAGAACTTTAGCTCCTTCACGAGCAAATAATACAGCGGCAGCTTTGCCATTGCCCCAGCCTGGACCAATAGAACCAGCGCCAGTAACGATTGCTACCTTATCTTTTAATTTATTCATAAATTAATATACCCCTATACTACAGGATCCCAATTTGGTTCAAAGGAAGGTCTTGATCCTCTTAAATTATTAGGCAAACTTTCAATTAATTTACGGTCTTCGTCATCTAATGAAAAGTCAAATACATTAATGTTATCCATTAAACCTTCTTTACGAGTAGATTTCGGGATGAGCATGGTATCAGTTTTATCAAGTTGCCAACGAATAGCTACTTGTGAGGGGGATTTACCATACTTATCACCTATCAATCTCAGAAGATCGTTATTTACGATTCGACCTCTAGCCACAGGTGAATGAGCCGTCACAATCAATCCAAGTTTGTGCGTTTCATTTTCTAATTTTTTCTGTCTAAGTAATGGATGAGACTCGAACTGATTAGTCAGTAGATCAGCATGATGCTCTTCAATAGCTTCGTGCATCAGGTCAATAGTAAAATTTCCGACCCCTATATATCTTGTTCTCCCACTTTTTTTAATGTCTTCTAATGCTCCTAGAGATTCGTCCATCGAAGTATTTTTTTGGTGCCAATGGTAAAGTAGTAGGTCAACATAATCAGTATTTAGTAAATCTAGGCTTTTAGAAAATTCTTTTTCAATATTATCTGCTGTAGCTGAAAGAAATCCGCATTTTGTGGTCAAAAATATTTCCTCACGCGGTATTCCAGAATCGTATATCGCAAGTCCTACAGATTCTTCATTTTTATAACTTTCAGCCGTATCAAAGTGTCGATAGCCAATTTCCAAAGCTAATCTAACTACATCATAACATTGTTTTCCTTGCATTGGATAAGTACCAAGACCTAACGCTGGTATTTTATCGTTATTATGTAAAATATATTTCATTATCCGGTCACTAATTAGAAAAAAGTTCTATCACTGTTTTTATAAACTATGATTTTGATAATCTTCACCATGCAAAGCTTCTTTAGGAAGCATAACGTGGCATCCTTTATTTACATTAACCAATTGGGATATCCGAACATCACCAGCAAGACTGATTAAACTGTATGCATCCTGTCGAGAAAGATTAGTTCTTTCTGTGATCAATAAAATCATATCTCTCAGTGCTTGTTTAGCAGCATCATCTAAATCAACATCTATTCCCAATGTTATATAATGTGTAGCGGTCTCAGCTCTAGGCATTTTAAGGTTAAGGTCTTTACGTACATGAAACTCAAATGTCCCTATTAATGCAGTTTCTGCCGCAGATAGGCAGCTTTCTCCATCCCCTTGTAATGCGTGACCATCACCTGTTGAAAACATTCCACCAGGATTAAAAACTGGAAAATACAATGTTGCCCCAGGACCTAATTCTTTAATATCAAGGTTACCGCCATGTGGTTGAGGAACAATAGAGGTTATCACTCCCCATTCTTTTGGAGGGGAGACTCCCATAACCCCAAAGAACGGATTTATTGGTAATTCAATACCCCACGGTGGGGTAGCTATTCCCCTTTCTTTATTCAAATCAATTCTAATTATTCTATTTTCTGAGAAATCTTCAGGCAGTGAACCTTTAAGAGGAGCTATCATGTTCCAAGCCCAGTCTTGTCTTAGTTCTGCTTTAATTACTCTTACTTCCAATACATCGCCAGGTTGAGCCCCATCGACATAGACAGGACCAGTTAATATGTGACCCGGAAGAATAGGTTTACGGTTATTCGCAAGAAAACCTGCGTGGTCTGGAAGTAGCTTGTCATGTTGGCCATCTGGAATTTGGTTATTTCCTCCTGACAAGGTCTCAATTATTACTTGGTCTCCTGATTTTATTTCTATCGCAGCATCAATGTCTGCTGAAAAAGCACCCCAATGCAAGTTTTCTGGTTTAGAATTTAATTTATGCACAGTTGCCATTTATAGATTCCTCATTCATTAAAACCTTATTATATAATGTTAAGTTTCGATGTTAATTATAGCTAACCAGCACTAAGACCTCCATCAAGGACTATTTCAGCTCCAGTCATAAATTTACTTTCCTCGCTAGCTAAATAAACTATTGCCCATGCAACATCTTTAACTTCTCCGATTCTACCCAATGGCACTTGACGAGATAATCGCTCGATACTTTCTTCACGGTTTCCTTTTGGTAATATATCATCAAGCATATTTGTATTGATGAAGGCGGGATGAACTGAGTTACATCGAATGTCATATTTTTTCTTTGCACAATGTAATGCTATTGACTTGGTCAGATGTCTAACTCCGGCTTTGGCTGAATTATATGCAGCCAGATTATGACCTGCAATAATTCCGGAAATTGATGATAGGTTTATAATTGAACCAGGACCATTATCTACCATAATAGGCAATGCTGTTTTACATCCTAAAAAAATACTATCTAGATCTACTGCATGTATATTTTTCCAATCTTCTAGAGTAGTCTCTTCGATATTACCAATCATGGCTATACCAGCACAATTCACCAAAATATTAATGCGACCAAATTTATGCTTAATTTTACTTAAAAGGATTTTCCATGATCCTTCATCGGTTACATCATGTTCATATGCGATAGCTGAATTACCAATTTCATTAGCAGTTTCATTAGCAGATTTAACATTTATATCACTAACAATTATTTGAGCACCCTCTTCAGCTAATAAAATAGCTGCAGCTTTCCCTATGCCAGAGGCTCCACCTGTAATAAGTGCAATCTTTCCTTTTACTCTGTGCATTTCGCCTCTCATACTTTATTTATCCATTGTATACTTTCGCAACTTATTAATTAAAGAGTGGTCTAATATATTTCATAAACGGAATGTGTTGAAAATTATAAAGGATCAAGTAGTATTTCTTATATTTACCCAATAATCTAAATATATTTACGTATAAAAATTATTTATTCTATAGGCCCACCTAATTTTTTCCATTCATTAACCCCACCCGTTATGTGAAAACTAGAATTTATCCCAACAGACCTAGCTTCCATAACTGCGATAGAAGACCTTTCTCCAAAAGCACAGTAAAATATTATTTTCTTTTTTGAATTCTTTGATAACTGGTAAACTTGCCCACCGACCTTAAGGTCATTTTCTAAATTTCCGTATGGAACATGAACAGAACCCGGTATTACACTTCTTTTTACTCGTTCCCTTTCATCTCTTAAATCAACAAATATAAACTCATTATTGTAAATTGATGATTCTATATCATTATAAGCAATACCCATACCATTAGCTGTTAATACACCTTGATTAATACCTACCTTCAAGTTAGCGGGTAAAGCTATATCCATCATTTTGGGGTTAGCTAAATTAAGGTTATTCATAATTTCACAATATTCGTCTGCAGAAGTAACTTGTAATCGTGGATTAAAATTCTTTTCTTCAGCTATGGTACTTACAGTATTGCCATTATAATCATGGGCGGGATAAACGAGAGTTTCTTCTGGTAATTTTAGTAATTTTTCAAATAACGAACTATACTGTGCTTTTGGGTCACCTTTTTGAAAATCAGTTCTGCCGGTACCACGGATTAATAGAGTGTCTCCAGTGAACACTCTATCGCCTGTATAGAAACTGTACGAATCTTCTGTATGTCCTGGTGTATGTATTACATCTAAATTAACACCTTCTATATCAACTCTGTCACCATCAGTTACACGTACTGCAACCACATCTACATCACTTTGCTTTCCCATAATTGTTATGCATTTAGTATGATCTCTCAACGNTGCTAGACCAGTAATATGATCAGCATGGAAGTGTGTATCAATAGCCTTGACTAACTTAAGGTCTAGCTCTTTTAAAAGGGATAAATATTGCTCAACTTTATCATGAACTGGATCAATTATTAATGCCTCTCCACCGTATCTACTGGCGATAAGATAGGTATATGTAAAAGAATCAATATCAAAAATTTGACGAAAAATCATGAGACATTTTAACCATATATTTATTTATAAGACATGGCTTTTCAGTATTTTTTTATATTAGTTTAAATAACTCATTATAAAGAAAAACATTTAAAATTAAATTTGATAAAACTGTTTGGCNTTATCATAAAAGAATTTTTTATTAACCTCATCTGACAANGTTGACATACATCTTTTTTGTGCTGAAATATATTCATTAAGCGATGTCCACATCCGTTCAACTGGAAAGTTACTTCCATAAAAGCATCTATCAGAACCAAACATATTAATTACTGTATCTGTTACATATTTCATCAACGGTTCATTAAGCTTTCGAGAAAAAGTATTTAATCCTGATACTTTTATATATATATTTTCATGATGAACTAGTTGCTTCAGTTCATTAGTCCATTCATTTACACTAACACTGTCTAAATCGGTGAGCATTCCAGCGTGTACTAGACAGAATTTCAGGCCTGAATGAGATTTAGCTAATTCTGAGAGATCAACAAATTGATTTGCAAACCCTTGCCAGTCAAAGGTTAAATTATAGGATGAAACGGTTGACAACCCTCGTCGAAAAGAGTTTGACAAACAAAAATCCGGACTATCTACAAATCGCCAGTATTTATTAGTAGGGTGCCAGTAAACTTGTTGTCTGATACCACGAGTATTTGGATAATTTAAATGTGTTAATAAAGTCTTTTCAAGGCTGGAGTCACATAAGTCAGCATGTGCAACAATCCCATGAGGATAGCCATGTGCGTTAGCAAAGCCTTGCAACCCTTTTGTCTCATCGGATGTTCTGGTTATATCAAAATTAGCCTGTACATGAACTGATTGGGACAAATCATGCCCTTCATAGTCTAATAAAAGTTGTTCAATACTGTATTCTTGCTTCATCCCTGACCAGTCATCACCAAAAATCATTGGTCTCATTTTAGCGTTCATCCAGGGATAATTTACTGTATGACTCCATATTGTGTGGTGGTGAGAGTCGACTATAGGTCCTTCATAGAGGGGCATTAATTTTCTCCTTGGCTTTAACTAATCAAGAGCCTTATTAACTCTAGGCATAACTTCTGTTGCCATTAATTCCATTGAACGACGACTTAATGGAATATCAGCCCAATCATGGCCGGTATACATAAGAGTTCCAAATGGACCAACAAGCTCTCTTAACGCTAGTATTTGGTCTACAACACTATTGACTGTTCCGGCTATAACACCGTTATCNAGAGAATGTTGAACAGTTAATTCTTCTTCTGGTTGATCTGGGTATGATTTAAACAGAGCCAGGCCTTGACTACCTCTTCCGCGTTTAATTTTTTTCATTATGTTTTGAAAATAAAAACCGTATGGACCAGATTCACTTTTTGCATAATGTTGGGCTATTTGATCATCATCAGAAATAAAAATACTTTTCGCGATACTCCACTTACTGGGTTCCTCTGGGAGTCCAGCATTTGAAAGACCTTCCATAAATTTTGGAAGATGTGTTGCAACCCATTGNGGGTTAACGTAATTTGACGATATGCCACGCCATCCCCTTTCAGCGGCTGCAGTTATACCTTTGGAGTATGGTGCCAGGGCGGTAAAAACAATATCGGGATGAGGTTTTTGAAGAGTTTTAGGGATAATTCCTTGACCAATCTCTGGATAGAATGTTCTTTCAGTTGAGGTTTTAAAATATTTTCCTTCAATATTGTATGGGGCATCACCTAGCCAAATTTCTAATATCTGTTCTATTGCCTCAACCATTTTTTCATTTTTATCAAGATCTAAGTTACCAAATACTTCAATGTCAGATGGTAAACCACCAGGGCCAATACCAAATATAAATCTACCATCCAGCATATGATCTAACATTGCTATATGAGCAGCAATTTGAACTGGGTGATAACTGGGCAAATTGACAACACCACTTCCCAATTTAATTGCCTTTGTTTTGTCTATCAAAGTCGCAAGGAAAATGAGACAATTTGTAATTGGCTCAGCTAAATCAGTCATATGTTCGCCAACAAATGCTTCGCAATAACCCAATTCATCAGCTAAGATTATAGCTTGTTGATCCTCGCGTAAAACTTCTCGATAGTCTCGTGTTATAGGATGAACAGGCTGGGTAAAGAACCCGAGTTTCATATTAATAGTCCTCTATCCTATTTAAATAATATACGACGTAATTGGTCTTTATTTAACAAGCAACAAAACGACTCATAAAATAACTCTATATAGAGATATTATTAGCGCAACTTATAAAATGTTAAAATAAAATTATAGCCTATAATGGAATACTATGGTTAATAAAATTTATACTATAATTACCGCATCTATATTTATTATGATGAGTTTTATCATATCACCTTCACCGGTATATGCGGATTCGTCTGAAGCTTTCACTAAATGGCTTGTAGAATTTAAGCAAGAAGCAGCACAAAAAGGGATAACTAAAAACACAATTAATCTTGGCTTAACAGACATAAAACCAATCCCTCGAATAATAGAACTAGATCGTAAACAACCAGAATCTACTATGAGTTTTAAAAAATACTTAAATCTTATTGTTAGTCAGCAAAGAATAAAAATTGGAAAGAAACTGCTGATTGAAAATTTACCTTTGCTAAAGGAGGTCTCCACTCTATTTGGCGTTCAACCTCGGTTTATCGTTTCCTTATGGGGTATCGAGACAAACTACGGAAAAAATACGGGTGGATTCTCTGTTTTGTCTGCTTTAGTTACACTCGCTTATGATGGTCGACGCAGTAAATACTTTAGAAAAGAACTTATTCATGCATTAAAAATTATAGATCAAGGACACATAACACCAAGCAAAATGAAAGGAAGCTGGGCGGGAGCAATGGGTCAAAGTCAATTCATGCCATCTAGTTTTATCNGATTTGCTTATGATTTTAATGGTGATGGCTCAAAAGATATATGGAACGATAAGGGAGATGTATTTGCTTCAGCGGCCAATTATCTTTCGGGTGTAGGATGGAGGCCTGATATTACTTGGGGCAGGGAAGTTATATTACCAGATAACTTTGACTTTAAACTTGCTAATATTAAAGTAACAAAAAAAATGAGTGAATGGCGAGCACTTGGGATTAGTCGCGCAGATGGAACCACATTACCTTTACGTGAAATAAATGCCTCAATTATATTACCTGGAAAAACTAATGGTCCGTCATACCTAATATACGATAATTATCGGGCATTATTACGTTGGAATAGGTCTTACTATTTTGCTACCGCAGTAGGTATACTGTCAGATAAGATATCTGTTAACTAATATTAATAATCTTTGATTACTAAAATTGATAAGTTCATAATGGTTAGGCGTAAATGAATAAAGAGTTTAAAAATCATTTCTTTATCATGTTTCTATTTAGTCTATTAGTTCTTACTTCGTGTGCAGAAACTGAACTGATTGTACACACAGCAAAAAAAGTACAAAGTGATACCAAACCAGTACCATTAATGAAGTACAAAATAGNTAAACCTTATCAAATACAAGGTGTATGGTATTACCCAGCTGAAGATCTTAATTACATTGAAACTGGTATAGCTTCATGGTATGGGCCAAATTTTCATGGTAAATATACTGCTAATGGTGAAATCTTTGACCAAAACCTTATAACTGCAGCTCATCGCACGTTGCCATTGCCTAGCGTTGTTCAAGTTACAAACCTGGAAAATGGTCGTACAATTTCGATGCGAGTTAATGATAGAGGACCATTTGCAAAAAATCGTATTATAGACATATCCCGGCGTGGAGCACAGTTGCTAGGATTCAAGGAAAAAGGAACAGCCAAAGTCAAGGTCAAAATTTTACCAGATGAATCTCGTAGAATTAAAATAGCTACCCTTAACAACAAACATTATAAATTAAATCAACCAAAGGTTTTATCTTCTCCGCGTGAAATTATAGAAGAAAAAGTAATACTAAATTTTGGAGAGAAAGGACAAACCGAAAAACAATTTACCAAAATAGAATCCGTTAGGCCTAAATTAGAAGCCCCAAAATTATCTGAACAAGTTAGCCAATTGCCGATAACAAATACTGGGATTTACATACAAACTGGTACGTATTCAAAATTAGTAAATGCATTAAAAATGAGAGATCGTGTATATCAATTAGGACCAACAAGTATAAGTCGTTACAAAATTCTGGGAAGAGACGTTTATAGAGTGCGAATTGGCCCTCTAGACAACGTTCCCACTGCAGATCAAACTTTAGTAAAACTAAATAATACAGGTATTAAAGATGCACGTATTATTGTTGAATAAAGTNAATAGTATAGTTAGTTGGGATTAAATATTTTATGATAGCATTAAGAAAAAAATATACCATAATCACGTCTGTTGTTTTATTTATTGTTTATGTATGTNTCCTAAACATTTTTNACTTAAATAAAGCTTCTGCAGTTTCGTTTCAAACTAGCGCCAAGCATGTAATTTTGATGGACTATGACACAGGCTCGATTCTGTATGAGAAAGCCGCCGACGAGGCAATGTTTCCTGCTTCTATGAGTAAAATTATGACGGCTTTAATAGTATTTGATCGTCTAAAAGAGGGCAGCTTAACTCTAAGCACTAAAATACCGGTATCAGAAAAAGCTTGGCGTATGGGCGGATCAAAGATGTTTGTCCGTGCAGGNAGAAANGTAACAGTTCAAGACCTNCTCCGTGGAGTTATAGTACAATCAGGTAATGATGCTTCGATTGTTTTAGCTGAAGCCATAGGCGGAGATGAAAAAACATTNGCAGAAATGATGACTAAGAGAGGTAAAGAAATAGGCTTACAAAATAGTAATTTCAAAAATGCTACTGGTTGGCCAGACCCGGACCATATCACTACTGCGAGAGATCTTGCTAAATTAGCAAATTATATAATTAAAGAATATCCAGAATATTATAAATATTATTCTGAAAAGAAATTTACTTACGGAAAAAGTCCTGATGGCAAACCCATTACTCAAGGNAATAGGAACCCTTTACTTTATTACGATATCGGTGCTGATGGACTTAAAACTGGTTATATTAATTCCTCGGGTTATGGGTTAACTGCGTCTGGAATGCGAAATGACCGCAGACTTACAATGGTAATTCACGGCATGGGGAATGTAAGAACAAGAACAACAGAATCCCGTAGACTATACGAATGGGGATTCCGTGAATTTGATAATATTACTCTTTTTAAAGCTAACGAAACTGTTGACTCTGCTAAGGTTTGGCTAGGCGATAAATCTGAGGTATCACTTGTATTAAAAAATGACTTAAGAATTACTATACCTATTGAAAATAAAAAAAAACATGAAGGTATCAGTAAAATATTTAGGCCCTATCTCTACTCCTATTGTTAAAGGTCAAAAAATAGGTTCGCTAGTGATTAATGGAACTGGCACTTTACCTATTACTAAGCCATTATTTGCAGCTGAAGATATAGGCCAACTAAATTTTATCGGACGCATAGTTAGCGCTATAAGTTATATTATATTTGGTGCTCCAGAAAACTAAANTAGTTTACTCTTCATTAAAGTTTATAAGTTTATGATAAATAATATCAAATTTGGAAAATTTATTACATTTGAAGGAGGTGAGGGGACAGGTAAGTCTACACAAATATCTAACTTGTCCGAATATCTGAAAGGCTTAGGAATTGACGTTATTAAAACTAGAGAACCAGGGGGCTCTTTAGAATCAGATAAGATACGTTCTATATTAATATCTGGTGCAACCAATAAATGGGATCCAATTTCTGAAGTATTGCTGAATTTTGCTGCTAGAAGAGAGCATTTTATAAAAACCATATTACCTTCACTCGAGAAAGGACACTGGGTTCTTTCAGATCGTTACGTAGATTCAACCCTCGCTTACCAAGGGTATGCGCAGGGTGTTGATAAAAGTTTTATTAATAAACTCTATTTAGATGTAATTGGTGATTTAACACCAGATTTGACCATTATTTTTGATATGCCAATAGAAGAGAGTCTAGAGCGAGCCAGCATACGAAATAAAAAAAATAAATCACTAGAAGATCGTTATGAACGAATGGATTTAGATTTTCATCGTAAAATTAGATCAGGATTCTTATCTATTGCAAAAGATAACCCTGAACGCTGTAGGATAATAAAAGCAAATGATAAAATCGAAAATGTATCTCGTAGTATTCTTAATGTAATTGAAAATAAATTNATATCTGAATTAGAATTAAAATATAATTTGGATGACAGAGATGTCTGAAGAAATAATTTCAAGTATAGAAGCGCCACGAAAAACTACTAAACTAATTGGCCATAAGGATGCTGAATTAACCTTATTAAATGCATGGAAAACAAATAAATTAGCCCATGCTTGGATATTTTCAGGACCTAGAGGAATTGGTAAAGCCACTTTAGCCTGGCAATTTATAAGGCTAATTCATACAGGTTACAGCAATGGAGAAGGTAAGGGAGGTTTAATAACCAATCCTGATGATCAGATTGTAAAGCATGTTATGGCAGGTACCCATCCAGATAGTCAATTAGTACGAAGAAGTAATAATGCTAGATCCCCATATAAACTGCGCCAGGAAATTTCAGTTGAAGACATTCGCTCTATGAACCTCTTTTTACGACATACGCCTGCTATTAGCGAATGGAGAACTGTAATAATAGATTCTGCTGATGAAATGAATTTAAATGCCCAAAATGCTCTTCTAAAAACTTTAGAAGAGCCGCCTAGAAATACAGTTCTTATACTAATAAGTCACATGCCTTCAAAACTACTGGCAACAATAAAATCACGATCTCAAAACCTATCAATACGGCCACTCTCTGATGAAAATTTAGCTCCTATAATTAATCAAACTATGTCTGGATTATCAGATTATGAAAAAAATATACTAATTAGGTTGTCTAATGGTTCACAAGGGAGAGTAGTGGAGTTAGCCGAGGGTAACGGAGTAGAGATTTACCAAATAATTAAAGACCTGCTCTCAAGTTTACCTAATATTGATAGAATTAAGTTGCATAAAATGTTGGACCGCTTTTCAGGTGATTCAGGTGAAAACACTTTTCGATTATTTAATTCATTATTACTTTGGTGGATAGCTCGAACTATCAGATATATTTCCCTAAAACATAATGATGTTAGAAAAGAAATACCTGACGATGAAATTGAAGTTATAAAGTCATTAACTAAATATGGCCATGAACAATGGTTTAATTGCTGGGATAAAATGAACAATCTATTACATCCCAGTGAGGTAAGCTACTTAGATAAGAAGCAAGTAACCTTAAATGTATTTTCTGAGCTAATTAAGGCAACACGTAACTAATGAGTAGAATATACATGGTGAAAGGAACTGTATAATGGCTGAAATATTTTCTCGCTATTTAACACCGCTTACTTATGCTATGTGGGTTACTATATTAATCGGAGGTGTAGATCATTTTATTCTTGAGTTTTTACCTCCTATCGTTTCAGAAATAAATATTTTTATAATGTTGCCTTTACTAGCAATTGTCTGGTTTGGTCATAAACATAGAGCTAAATATAAATCAAAAGAAANAGAATAAAGTTTTGTTGAAAATTAATATTATTTTATACCTACAACTATACGGAAATAATTTTGAATAAAGATCCTTATTATGTCACAACACCTATCTACTATGTGAATGATAAACCTCATATAGGGCATGCATACACCACATTAGCATGTGATGTTTTAGCTCGTTTCCATCGACTAGAAGGAGACGAGGTTTATTTTTTGACTGGTACAGATGAACATGGACAGAAAGTCCAAAAATCTGCTCAAGCAGCAGGAATTGATCCCCAATCATTTACTGATGAGGTCAGCGAAAACTTTAGGGTTTTGGCAAAAGATATGAATTATTCAAATGATGATTTTATTCGCACTACAGAAGACCGTCATTTTGTATCAACTCAAGATTTATGGCGGAAAATAAGAGATAATGGACATATATACCTAAGTAGTTACAGTGGATGGTATGCTATTAGGGACGAAGCCTTTTACGGTGAAAAAGAACTCATAACAAATGCAAAAGGTAAAAAAATTGCCCCTACAGGTGCTGAAGTAGAATGGGTAGAGGAACCAAGTTATTTTTTTGATTTATCTAAGTGGCAACAACCATTACTAGATTTCTATCAGGCCAATGAAAACTTTATTGGCCCCGCAAGCAGACGAAACGAAGTTATTAGTTTTGTGTCTAGTGGTCTAAATGACCTTTCTATAAGCCGCACTAGTTTTAAATGGGGTATTCCTGTACCAGATGACCCTGACCACATTATGTATGTATGGTTAGACGCACTTAACAATTACCAAACTGCTATAGGTTATCCATCAACGAGCGATGATAAATATAATAAATACTGGCCAGCCGATCTTCATATGGTTGGAAAAGATATTTTAAGATTTCATGCTGTTTATTGGCCNGCTTTTCTTTTAGCNGCTGGTCTAATGCCTCCAAAACGTATTTTTGCCCATGGCTGGCTATTAAACCGTGGTGAAAAAATGTCAAAATCATTAGGTAATGTTGTTTCGGCAGATGATTTAGTTAAACGTTACGGGCTTGACCCAGTTCGCTACTATCTCTTAAGAGAAGTTCCTTTCGGACAAGATGGTTATATAAGTCATGAGACGTTAGTAGGTAGAATTAATAGTGATTTAGCTAATGATCTAGGTAACTTAGTCCAACGCGTTCTATCTATGATTAATAAAAACTGTGATGGTAAAGTACCAAACCATCAACAATTGGAAAGTCAGGATTTACAAATAATCACTTCTGCTTCAGATGTTCTTGAAGTTCTTAGAAATGAATTTAACTCTCAAGCATTTCATAAAGGCTTAGAGGCGATATGGAGAATAATTAGTGATGCCAATAAATATGTTGATTCCGAGGCACCCTGGAAATTGAAAAAGACTAACCCAGAAAGAATGAATACTGTACTTTATGTTCTTACTGAGGTCATACGAAGGATTGCAATAATATTACAGCCCATTATGCCAGACAGTTCCTCACGTATACTAGATCAGTTGGTAATTCCAATAAATGAAAGAGAATTCACTCACTTGACAGATTCAATGCTAAGTGTGGGAATTAAATTACCAAAACCGGAACCAGTTTTTCCTCGCTACATTGAAAACGAGTAGGTCATTATAATATGTTGGTTGATAGCCATTGTCACTTAGATTACAGTGACTTATCTAATGATATAGATAATATAGTTGAACGTGCAAAATTAAATAACATAGGCACTATGGTGTCAATCTGCACTAATATAAGTAACTTTTCTTCTGTAAAAGAAATAAGTCAAAGATTTGATAATATTTACTGCAGTGTTGGAGTTCACCCTCATGCAGCTAGTGAGGAGGGACAAAGAAGCCCTAATAAAATAATAGAACACTGTGAATACAAAAAAGTTATTGGAATTGGNGAGACTGGCCTTGATTATTATTATGAGTTTAGCACTAAAAAGGACCAAAAAAGTAATTTTTTAGTCCATATCCAGGCTGCAAGAGAAACAGGATTACCATTAATTATTCATTCACGTGATGCTGATGAAGAAATGATAGATTTATTGGAATCGGAGTATATGAAGGAGCCATTTCTGGGAGTTATGCATTGCTTCAGTAGTAGTAAAGAGTTGGCGGTCGCGGCACTAAATATTGGTTTTTACATAAGTTTCTCAGGAATTATTACATTCAAAAATGCAGATGATCTGAGACTTATAGCTAAAGAGGTGCCAATTAATAAAATCCTCATTGAAACTGACGCTCCATATCTAGCTCCAGTGCCCAATAGAGGAAAAGGTAATGAGCCATCATTTTTAATTCATACAGCAAAAAAATTAGCAGAAATCAAAGAAGTAAGTTACGAACATTTATCAGAGATTACTACAACTAATTTTTTTAAATTATTTAAAAGAGCTGAGTCTAATTTTTAAATCGATAAGTATCAATTTGGTGAAATTTTGAAAGTTATAATACTAGGTAGCGGTAGTTCTGGTGGTACACCAGTTATTGGATCAAGTGGGTGGGGTAACTGTGATTCAAATAATTCAAAGAATTTTCGAACTAGACCATCAATTATTGTAGAACATAAAAACACCCGCTTGCTGGTAGACACATCACCTGATTTGAGACAACAACTATTAAAAGCAAAAGTTTGGGAATTTGACGCAATTCTTTATACCCATGCACATGCGGATCATGTTAATGGGATAGATGATATTCGGGCCCTAAATTATTATAAAGGAACGTCTTTACCCGCTTATGGTACACAATCTACACTAGATGAGTTGCAAAGTCGCTTTGCGTACGTGTTTAAAAACTATGATAAGTCATCCAAGTATTTCAGACCTAGTCTTACGCCTAAGATTATTACTCAAGAGTTCACAATTGGGTCAATTAACATTACTCCATTTACACAACAGCATGGTAAGGGTGTATCTACTGGTTTCCGCTTTAATGAGTTTTCTTATTCAACAGATGTTAATCATCTATCGAAACAGGCATTGAATATACTTAAAGGCACAGATACTTGGGTTGTAGATTGTTTATCTGAGGAACCTCATCCTAGTCATAGTCATCTTAGTCAAACTTTAGAATGGGTTAAATTAATATCACCAAAACGTGCTGTATTTAATCATTTAAGTCATTTTTTTGACTACGATACATTAAATAATAAACTTCCTAAAAATATTGAACCGGCCTTCGATGGTATGATAATTAATATACCCTAAGACTAATATATATTTAACATAATATATATTATACGCAATTTTTATATTTACACCCTTATTATAAATAACACAACTATTAATAAAAAACTGCGGCTTAATTATGAATGACGAGCAAATTAATACACTTCTAAATATAATGGCATTGTTAAGAGATCCTGATAATGGATGTGATTGGGATAAGAAACAAACAATTGATTCTATTCGTCAATACACAATCGAAGAAGCATATGAAGTAGCTGAAGCTATAGATCAGAATAATATGGATGATCTCCGTGATGAACTAGGTGATTTACTATTACAAGTTGTATTTTACTCGCAAATAGCAAAAGAAGAAAATATCTTTAACTTTAGTGATGTAGTTAACGCAATAATTAACAAATTAATTAGTCGTCACCCTCACGTATTTAATAAAACAAATCATTCCACTGATTTTAGTGAAGTTTCATGGGAAAAATTAAAAGCTAAAGAAAGAGAAAATAAGGCCACTACAATCGGCCGTAAGGCCAGTGTTCTTGATGATATTCCTAAAGCATTACCTGCTTTAATGAGAGCAGTGAAAATTCAAAAAAGGACAGCAAATATTGGGTTTGATTGGAACGAAATTGAATCAGTAATAAATAAAGTTCATGAAGAACTAGAAGAACTTAAATATGAAATGAAAAATGGTATGCAGCCAGATAGACTACTTGATGAATCTGGTGATTTACTCTTTTCTTGCGTAAATTTACTGAGACATTTGAAAGTTGACCCAGAATCTGCCCTTCGATCAACTAATATTAAATTTGAAAAACGTTTTAGGGCGTTAGAAAATTCATTAGAAGAAAAGAATCAAGTGCCGTCAGAGCTCACATTGGAAGAACTTGAATTAATCTGGAATAACCTTAAAAAATCCGTTTAATTAGATATAATACATATACTGAAATAGAATGATTAATTATAAAGCGAAATTCAACTACCCTTCCCTATCCAAATCATTACTTTCTATATTAAAATTGACCGCATTATATCCCATGAACTTTTATTATAAGTACTAAGTAAGTTACCAATAGATATAGTTACATTATAGTCTCTCCCATCAAGTAAAGTACTACAGCCACCAGCTTGGTTTACCATAAAAACACCTGCTGCATGATCCCAAGGCCTTAGCCTTGTATAAGCTGTAAAATGTCTCTGACCATTCAATAGCTGTATATACTCATGTCCAGCACAATTAGGTTTATATACTTTTTTGATGTGTGATTTATTAACACTGGCTTTATCAAATAGTTTTTGTGGGGCTATTCCAGTAAAACTATTAGTTTGCTTATACTCATTTAAATTTATGCGTTTTGCTCCAATAAAAACACCAGAACCAAGTTCAGCCTGAGCTAGCGTCCTATTTATTGGCTCATATATCCATCCTGCTACTACTTCTTTTTTATAAATGAGGGCAACAATTACAGCAAAGATATTACTACCTGAAGCAAAGTTGTTTGTTCCATCAATAGGGTCAATAATCCACACAGGGATGTCTTCTTCCAGTACTTTAAATGATTTCTCATTAATAAACGTATCTTCTTCTCCTATAAAAGCACTGTCTGGTAATAAAGTTTTTAGCTCATTACTTAACCATTTCTCTGTTTCGGTATCAGCAATTGTAACAAGTTCTCCATAACCTTTTTCAGAAATATCAATTGATCCAAGTTTTTTATGTCGCGGAAGAATAATCTCCTCCGAGACCTGCAGTAGTAATTCTGGTATTTTTTGAAAATCTAGCTTTTTTAAAATCATCTGCGTTAACGTATATATACTCACTTACTATGTGTAATTTTCCGACGCATAAATAGCGTCTCATTTTTAGGGCTTAATTGGACTTTTAAGTGTGATGACATCCTTTTATCGCGACGTTCAATTATATTACCATTTTCATAAAGCCAAGCTAATGTTGCTCCATCAGTTATAGGGATATCTACATCTATTACATTATGATTAACATTAATTATTTGATAAATTTTTTCTATTAGCCCAGGGCATCCCTCGCCAGACAAGCTTGATAAAGCAATAAACCCAGGATCACGGCCAGTCTGATTACGAATATATTCCCGTTGCTCATCGTCTAGTAAATCAATTTTATTATAAACTTCTACAATCGGGGGAACATTTTCAGAACTTAATTCTTTACCATTGAATAACTCAGTTAGTATTAAGTTAACGTTATCCCTTTGCCTGTCTGATTCTGGATGCGCAGCATCTCTTATATGCAATACTAAGTCGGCCGCTATTACCTCCTCAAGTGTTGATCTAAAGGCCGCAATTAAATGCGTTGGAAGCTCCTGAATAAAACCAACTGTATCTGACAAAATCACTTTCTGTCCTGAAGGCAACTTAAGAGCCCTCATAGTTGGATCAAGTGTTGCGAATAACATATCTTCAGCTATTACATCTGACTGAGTGAGCATATTAAATAGTGTTGATTTTCCTGCATTAGTATATCCGACTAACGAAACGATCGGTAGAGGAATTTTATTTCTTGCTTTGCGGTGAAGCCCCCGTGTTCGCTTCACTTGCTCTAGTTGTTGTTTAAGTTTTGATATTCTTTTATCAATTAGTCGCCTGTCTATTTCCAATTGACTTTCGCCAGGCCCACCAAGGAACCCTGCCCCACCCCTTTGTCGTTCTAAATGAGTCCAAGACCTTACTAATCTACTACGCTGATATGATAGAGCCGCCAAATCAACCTGAAGTACTCCCTCTCTAGTTCTTGCACGATCACCAAATATTTCTATTATCAGAGCTGTTCTATCAATAACCTTAACTTGCCATTCTCTTTCTAAGTTTCTTTGCTGAATCGGGCTTAGTGTCATTCCGATAATTATTAGATCAGGTGATAGATTTGAAATAATTCTTTTAAAATCATTTATAGTTCCACTGCCAAATAAACTTGCTGGACTAGGATTTCTTATGTTTATTATTCTATCTGTTAAAACCTTAAGACCAATAGCTTTTGCTAAGCCAACTGTTTCTACTAAACTAGATTTTGATAATTTGTTTTCATCTGTTTTTCCCGTTAAGACGGGTTGTATAACGACAGTATGAAAAACTTCATTGTTTTTACTCACACTTAGAGAACTTTTGGAAGTGTCTGAAGTCAAAATATATACTAATCAGTATTATCAGTTATATCTGTTTCGGGTTCAAATAAATGAATAGGTGCAACTGGCATTATCGTAGATATTGCATGTTTATATACAAGTTGTGAATGAGAGTCTCTCCGAAGAAAAATACTAAAATTATCAAACCAGGTAACTACTCCTTGTAATTTAACGCCATTAACAAGAAAAACCGTAACTGGAGACTTACTTTTTCGTATATGGTTCAAAAATACATCTTGCACATTTTGAGATTTTTCAGCCATATTTTTGATACCTCATTATTATTAATTATTTTTTTTGCCGGCTGTTATATACAACTACCTACTCTCCAATACAGAACAGTAATACAAAGCTACTGACTATACTCTATAACTAATATAGCCTACACATAATATGGGTATAAAGTCTAACTCTATTTAACAAAATGCCTAAAAACTGAACAAAGTAATATTATATAGTTACTTATATAACAATAATTTAAACGTAATAATTAATAAATAGAATTAAGTGAATTACATTTTATAATTTTAATCAATTGTAAATAGTATATTGATCTAAATATCTAAAAAAATTCTAATCTAACTGCAAACATTTTTTCAACTTTACGTATTGCTTCTTTTGTTGCAAAAAGGACTACTCTATCTCCTGCTTGTATAATAGTGTTTTTATTAACTCTTTGCACCTCATCATTTCTAAGAATTGCTGCGACTATTACTCCTGTAGGAAACTTTGCATCTAATATAGATTGCCCTATTAAGCTTGATGTTTCTAAGGCTTCTACCTCAATAACCTCACCAAAATTCTCACCAATTGAATGTACAGAGCGTATTCGACCCCGTCTAACGTACTGCAATATTGTAGAGGCTGTAATAGCTCTCGGACTCACAACGACATCTATTCCAAGTGAAGCCAAAAGAGGGCTATATGTAGTGCTATTGACTAAAGTAACAGCTCTTTCTGCCCCATACCTTTTAGCCAGCAAAGAGGAAAGAATGTTTACTTCATCATCATTCGAAACAGCAACAACCGTCGCTGAATTTGCTATATTTGCTTCAATTAATATTTCTGGGTCAAGTGCATCTCCGTTTATAACCGTCGTTTTAGAAAGTATCTTTGCTGCGGTAGTTGCAACCTCTTTATCAATTTCTATTATATAAGCACTCACCCCTGCAAACTCTTCTTCAATATCTACTGCAAGATTTTTACCTATATTCCCTCCTCCAATTATTACCACGCGTCTTGCTTCTGGTTCATCATGTCCAAAAGCAGACATCGCTCTTGGTACGTGTGTTGCATCAACAACAAAATATACTTCATCTCCAACCTCAAGATGATCGTCCGCATGAGGAACAATAGATTTATTTTCTCTGATAACCCCGACTATTGAAATATGTAGGTCTGGAAAAAGACTAGTTAACTGACGAAGGGGAGTGCTCAGAATCGGACATTCATCCTCACAACGAACACCGATTAGCCTTAATTTATTATCTGCTAAAGGAATAATTTCAAATGAACCTGGAACTGTAAATCGGCGACTAATCGCTCTCGCAACTTCTATTTCCGGAGATATAATAACGTCAATTGGCATATTGTCGTGGCTAAATAAATCTGACCATATTTGCTTGCGGTAGCTCTGATCACGTATACGGGCTATTTTTGTTGGAATATTAAAAAGAGAATGTGCAACCTGGCAAGCGATCATATTAACTTCATCCGCATAAGTGACTGCTATGATCATATCTGCATCAGCGGCACCAGCGGATTCTAAAATATCTGGCAATGGAGCATGCCCTACCATTGCCCTAACATCTAATGTATCACGTATACGAGCAATCAGGTCTTCGCTTTGATCAATAACTGTTACGTCTACTTTCTCACTTGCTAGTTCCTTTGCTATATTAGAACCAACTTGTCCAGCACCACAAATTATTGCCTTCATAAATTTAAATTTATCCTCTTTAAAAATATAATATTATACTAAGCAAACCATTATGAAGTTTCAGAAATATTTTGATTTTCATCAACATCATTATTGGATTGATCTGCTGTTATCATACCATTTTGTATACCTAATATTTTTAATTTGCGATGTAAGGCAGACCTCTCCATACCTACAAAACTCGCTGTACGAGAAATATTACCACCAAAACGGGTAACCTGAGCACTTAAATATTGACGCTCAAACTCTTCCCTAGCATCTCGCAATTGCATACTTAGTAATTCTACATTTCTGTCTTTTCGTAATACAGATGGAGAAATTCCACCAATTTCTGGTGGTAACATATCTACCTGGATAGACCGGCCCTCCTCAACTGGTGTCATTATTAATAACCAATCAATAACATTTCTTAATTGCCTTACATTTCCAGGCCAGGCATATGCCTGTAAAGACGCCATGGCATCTGTCCCTATTTTTCTAGGGGCCAAACCAGATAACTGAGCTGATTGTTGCATAAAATATTCTGCTAAATAGGGAATATCATCTCTACGCTGAGCTAAATTTGGTACCTCTAAAGGTACTACATTTAATCTATAATACAAATCTTCACGAAAATTACCGTTGGCAATGTCATCCACTAAATCTCGAGTTGTTGTTGCCACAACGCGTACATCAACCTTAATTTTCTCTTTACCACCTATTCTTAGAAATGTTTGTTCCTGCAATGCCCTAACAATTTTTCCTTGTGTTTCAATAGGCATGTCGCCAACTTCGTCTAGCAATAATGTTCCTGTGTGAGCTTGCTCAAAAAGACCTACTCTTGAAGGTGAATTGCTTCCTCCCCTGGTTTCTATTTCAGACCCAAATAACTCTAACTCCATACTTTCGGGCGCCATCGTTGCACAATTAATAACTATGAATGGCTGCTTTGCTCTGGTGGACAGCTTATGAAGCATCCGTGCTACTACCTCTTTTCCAGACCCTGCTGGCCCTGATATTAATACCCGACTGCCGGTCGGAGCGGCTTTTTTTATGGAATGTCTAAGTTGATTTATTGCCGTTGAGTTTCCAGTCAATTCACCTTCTGCACCTGCGCGTAGTTTAAGTTCTTCATTTTCTCTTTTGAGTTGAGCAGCTTCTATGGCTCTTGAAGCAATGACTAGGAGCCTATCTGATTTAAACGGCTTTTCAATAAAGTCATAAGCACCGTTTTTAATGGCCTCAACAGCCATTTCTATAGAACCATGTCCACTTATCATAATTATTGGTATTTCTGGATAATCATTTTGTAAGATATCTAAAAGCTCCATTCCATCAATTTTGCTTCCCTCAAGCCAAATATCAAGGATTATAAGGTTAGGGCGTCTGGAACCTATTTGAGATATGGCGGTATCACTGTTGTTAGCCTGACGAGTTTCATATCCTTCGTCTTCTAAAGTTCCTGAAATTAGTAATCGGATGTCATCTTCGTCATCAACAATTAAAATGTCGTGTGCCATTTTTTAAAACCTATCAACCATTATTTATCACTGAAGGCGGATTTACTTCGATTATCAATGACTTCAAAGGACTCTTTCCTAATAGGAAAAGTAAGACTAACTTTAGCCCCTACAATAGATTCTACATGCAGTTTATTCTCACTCATGTCCATGCGATCATCCAGGCTTAGAGTTCCATCATGCTGTTCCATAATACGTTTAACGATCGCTAAACCAAGACCAGTACCTTTAGTTCTAGTTGTTATATAGGGTTCCGTTAACCTATCTCGTTGTGTATCAGGCAATCCTCGGCCATTATCTTCTACAATAATTTTGATAAATTTATTACTAGAACTAAGAGATATATGTATTTCACCCCTAGATAATTCTTCCCCAGATTCAGGTATAGTGCGGCCCTCAATAGCCTCTATAGCATTGCTAAGCAAATTAGTAACTGCTTGTGATATTAGCCCACCATCACATGCCGTCAAAGGTGTCTGTTCAGAAAAATCACTTTTAATCATTACTTCTGGATGAGCATTCTCCTGAAGTAGCACTGCATGTAAGCAAATAGCCGAAAGGTCAGTTTCCACAAACACCGGATTCGGCATCCTTGCAAAATCTGTAAACTCATCAACCATCCTTCCTATATCTGTAACTTGCCTTACGATGGTGTCCGTACATTGCTCAAATGTTTCTCTATCCGAAATTATTTCTTGAGAGTATTTACGCTTTAATCTTTCAGCTGACAACTGAATAGGTGTGAGAGGGTTTTTAATTTCATGGGCAATACGCCGTGCTACATCTGCCCAGGCTGTATTACGCTGCGCCAAAAGTAATTCTGTCATATCATCAAAAGTAACTACGAATCCTATAACTTGTTTTTTATCGTCTCTTTCAGCCGCAATACGAACATGTAGAGTACGGCTTTCATCATCCCTAGTAATAGTTACATCATCCTCAATAAGACGATCAGCATTAGATATTGCACGTTTTATTGATGGCTCCATTTCAGGAACTACATCGGCTAAAAATCTTCCATTTAATTTACTAGCGTCTGCACCTAATAAAGCTGATGCAGAGCGATTTGGTAGATTAATTCTTGCTTTTCTATCAAGCCCCAATACGCCGGCTGATACTCCAGCCAGAACTGCTTCTGTAAACCTTCTTCTATCTTCAAGTTGACGGTTTGCTTCTATCAACTCACTCCTCTGCTCGTCTAGTTGATACGTCATTCTATTGAATGCTCGGGTTAGTATACCAAATTCATCAGTAGATTCGTCTTCATCTATTTGTACGCCGATATTGCCTGTTCTTACTAATTCTGTTCCACGAACTAAGCGCACGATAGGTCGAGTAATATAATTCGCAAAACCTAAACCCACACCTACTGCAATAAGTAATAATAGTAGAGTTACTATAACAAAAATTGTAGCAAACTGTAGTTGCAGGCCGGTACGCCGATGCTCTAATTGGGCATATGCTTTTGCTGCCTTTTTAGTTCTTTGAACATAACCAATAACATTAGAATCAACATATCTACCAACATACAAGAAAGTTTCAGGATTAGTATCAAGACTTATCAATGCCCTTACTCTATCACCCGCTTGGCTAGTTAATATTACTATTTCCCCTAGTTCAGCTTGTTCAATATCAGAAGAAGGTGGTCGCTCAAGTTCTAATGAAGCGGTTAATCCAGCTCTTGCTATAACTTTTCCACTCATATCAAATAAAATTGCTTCTGGCAGATTTCTAAGAGCTGCCTGTATATTAACGGTTTGTTCTACCGATGCTAAATTTGAAGTTAACCTAGGCCAAGACCGGCTTAAATCTTTTCCCATTGCCACAATATCTGCAGATATAACTCGTTTATGTTCTGCTAAATATGCATCAGCAACTACAACTGAATTTTCAACTGCTGCCCTTACTCTATCATTGAACCATGCCTGAACTTGAGTATTAAAAATTAATGCAGCTAAAATAACCACTATGATAGCAGGCAAAACAGCTACCAAGGCAAATAATGAAACTAATTTTAGATGAAGCCTGGCCCCCACAGACCCGGCGCGTTGTCTCGTCCATAACCTTACTAAAACCCAGGTAATAGTAGCTCCTAGAAGTAAGACAAGAGCTAAATCTATCACAAGCAAGACTAGAACTGTTTCTTGAGTTATTCCAAATCGTGAAACATTAGTTATAGCAATAAAAGTTGCTGCTCCTGCTAATGCAGCAGCTATCATTAATACTATAGAATAACGACGTCCAAGTGTGCCACTGGTAGTTAATCTACCAAGATGGCGTAAAAACCACGGTTCGCGTCTGTCAGATTCACTTTTATATACCCCAGTACTATTATCGTAGTTACTAAATTTATTTGCGGTACTAGGGACTTTTTTGATATTCTCACCCATCGGTAATCTATCCAGAACCTATCTATAGCTAAAAAACTTTATGTTTAGTTTAGAATCATTTCCAATAACCTATGTAACGTTTCTCACAACCTCAATGTCTAATTCACGAAGTTTTTTTCGTAATGTATTTCTATTAACACCCAATAATTCAGCAGCTTTTATTTGATTGCCATTCGTTGTTTCCAAGGTAAACTTCAATAGAGGTTTTTCAAATTTACGTAACATTTCTCCATATAATCCTGATTCTGGTAAGACACCGTTACTATCAGAAAAATATTTACGTAAATATATATCGAATGCCTCTTCCAAAGAATAATTATTTTTTTCATCTATGCTTTCGTTAATTATAGACGGATCTGATAGTTCAGTCTCAACTGTCATAAGGTCTATATTAGGCTGAGTATAGAGGACATCTAAACGTTGAATAAGATTCTCAAGTTCCCTAACATTACCCGGCCATCTATAGTTCTTTAACCTTTCTATGGCTTGTGGTTCAATTGTCTTCGTTAATAATTTATCTGATTGCATGCCACGAAGGAAATGGGATACTAATTCAGGAATATCTTCCGTGCGTTCACGTAATGGGGGTATTCTTAAAGGAACTACATTTAATCGATAGTATAAATCTTCACGAAATAAACCTTGTCTCACAGCATTTCTTAAATCTCTATGCGTAGCAGCTATTATTCTCGCATTAGCAGTAATAGGTGAGCGGCCTCCAACACTTGTATACTCTCCTTCTTGTAAAACCCTTAATAGTCTTGTTTGAGCATCCAAAGGCATATCTCCAATTTCATCTAAGAAAAGAGTACCACCGTCGGCTTGTTCAAAACGACCCGCATATCTATTAATTGCTCCTGTAAAAGCCCCTTTTTCATGACCGAACAGTTCACTTTCTATTAATTCTTTCGGAATTGCAGCCATATTAATAGCTACAAATTTCCCATAACTTCGCTTTCCATAATCGTGCAGGGCTTTTGCTACTAACTCCTTGCCCGTACCAGACTCCCCGGTAATTAGCACAGACAAGTCCGTTCCCATAAGTCGAGCTAAAACACGGTAAATTCCTTGCATAGCAGGGGATCTTCCGATTAGGGGTAGTTTCTCTTCTTCATTATCCAATTGAATTTCTTCAGCAGGAGATTGTTTTATATCATTTGGTTCAGTTAAGGCTCTTTGTACAACTTCAACTAATTCTTTTAAATCAAATGGCTTAGGAAGATATTCAAATGCTCCTCGCTCAGTTGCTCTTACAGCAGTAATCAACGTATTTTGGGCACTCATTACTATAATACGTAACTCAGGTCTTAGTTTCCTGATACGTGGAATCATATCAAGTCCATTTTCATCAGGCATTACCACATCAGTTATAACTAAATCACCCTCTCCGTTCGAAATCCAACGCCATAGATTAGCCGCAGTTCCCGTAGTTCTTACTTCATGACCTAATCTGCCTAAGGCGTGACTTAGTACTGTACGAATGCTCTGATCATCGTCTGCTATTAGAATAGTAGCTGCGCTCATAAAACAGACCTCTATTTATTTGGAAGTTTTGGCAGTAGAACCAAAAACTCAGTTCGTCTAAACTCAGATTTTAGATCAATCATTCCACCATGATCATCAATAATCTTAGCTACAAGTGCTAAACCTAATCCCGTGCCATTTTTTTTTGTTGTTACAAAAGGGTCAAATAAAGAAGGCTTTATATCATCTGGTATACCTTCACCGTTATCACGTACAGAAACCTCTAAAGGTAAATCTACATGACCTTTTCCTGAGGATAAAGCTAATCGAGTACCATGGCGAAACCTAGTTGACAATTGAATTTCTCCACCTGAAATGGGAGCAGCTTCAGCGGCATTTTTTATAAGGTTTAAAAAAACCTGTATAAGTTGATCCCTATTACCATAAACAGCAGGTAATGATGGATCATAGACTTCGGTTAAGCGCAGATGTTTCGCAAATCCATTTTTTGCTAAAGTAAGAACATGATCAAGTATTTCATGAATATTTATAGCAGACCTTTCAACAGGAAGATTATTAGTAAAAGGATCCATTCGGTTGACTAAATTAACTATACGGTCTGTTTCATCGCAAATTAACTTTGTGAGTTGTACATTTTCTCCTCCGACAACCTCTTCAAGTAGTTGGGCGGCACCACGAATTCCTGAAAGAGGATTTTTAACCTCATGAGCCAACATAGCAGCCATAGCAGTAACTGACCTTACTGCTCCTCTTTGCGTCATTTGTCGGTCTATCTGATGAACTATTGATCTTTCCTGTATTGTTAAGATAACAATACTAGAGTTTTTCAGTAATACATTAGCTTTAATATTTACCTCGTGCGAACCTATTCTTGGACTTTCTAAATATACATTAGATTCTGATACAGAGGCACCTGACTTTCGACATTGTTCAATCATTGAAATTATAGGGGCATCTGAAGGTATTAGATGTTTTAGCAATTCTCCATTAAGAATTAAAGCTCCAGCTCCAAAAAGCTGTTCCGCAGCATGGTTGACAAATAATATTTTGTTATCTTTACCAAGGGCTATTACGGAGTCACTCATTGAATTAAGTAAAGAACTTGGATCTATATAACTTATATCGCTTACGTTCATCACTTAATCAGGCCCTGTATATAATAAACTAAGCAGCTATATCAGCACTAAAGTAATGATTAATAGCGGCTTCAACCTTAACTGGGTCCATAGTATTATTTATTAAATTACGGAATGCATTTGCTTCTGGTAAACCTTTTGCATACCAACCCATATGTTTTCGAGCATTACGTACACCGGATTCCACACCATAAAAACTAAGCATATCCAAAAAATGCGTTCTGGCAATCTTATGGCGTTCATTTTGATTAGGTCCAGTTCCAATAATTCCCGATTCAAGATAATCAGCAACTAACCCAGGAAGCCAAGGTTGTCCCTGAGCGGCTCTACCAATCATAATTCCATCAGCGCCTGATATCATTAAACAATTTACTGCATCAGAAAAGGTTTTTATATCACCATTTGCAATCACTGGAATGTTAACAGCTTGTTTAACTTTTTTTATAAATTGCCAGTCGGAACTTCCATTAAACATTTGACATCGTGTTCGCCCATGAACAGTAACCATCTGTATTCCACAGTCTTCAGCAATCTTTGCTAGTTTAGGAGCATTTCTATTATCATCATCCCAACCAGTCCGCATTTTCACCGTCACAGGAACATGAACTGATTTAACTACCTTAAACATTATATCAGTAGCTAGAGAAACATTTTGCATTAAGGCTGAACCCGAAGCTTTGCGTACAATTTTTTTTGCAGGGCAGCCGAAGTTAATATCAATAATATTAGCCCCTCGATCAACTAATATACGAGCCGCTTCCGCCATTATTTCGGCATCAACACCTGCTAATTGCACAGCAATCGGTCCTTTTTCTTCACATATTATTGATTTACGTTCAGCATGTCGTGATTTACGTATCATTTCTTTACTTGCAATCATTTCAGAGAAAACAAGTCCAGCATTATATAGTTTTGCTAGGCGTCTAAATGGTTTATCACTTATACCAGAAAGTGGAGCCATTAAGACTCTATTTGGTATTTTGATATTTCCTATTTGTAATTGGTCTAAAACGCCCATTATTTAGGCACCACCTAAATTGATTAAAATATAAGCATTATTTATCTTATAATTAAAAACCAAACAATACAAATTCTGTATTTATATTGTTACAATTCATATATCTATTAGAGAAGACAGGTTTAAAAAGTTAAAAAAAATATGATTAGTTCCCAAATAAAGAATATTGCACTAATAGTAGCCGCAGGACGTGGACGTAGATTAGAAGGTAATACACCTAAACAATATAGAGTTATTGCTGGTTATGCTGTCTTAAAATGGAGTGTTTTATCTTTTCTGAGACACACTAAGATAGATATGGTTCAAGTAGTCTATAATCCTGAAGACATCAATTTATACGATTCAGCATTAAAAGACCTAGAACTTCCTTCTCCAATAGTAGGAGGAGATAATCGACAAACTTCAGTGCGATTAGGACTAGAATCAATATCTCAGTTTGAGCCAACAAACGTACTTATACATGACGGAGCGCGCCCCATTGTTTCAAAATCATTAATTGATAGAATACTTTTTTCATTAGACGAAAACATAACAGCTATTCCAGTAATACCAATAAATGATACAGTCATAAGAATTAATAAACAAAAAATTACTCAAAACATTGCAAGAGAAAACTTATGGCAAGTCCAAACTCCTCAAGGGTTTCATTTTAACACTATATTGGATGCCCATAGAAATAAAATAGATGATTTATATACGGACGATTCTTCATTAGCAGATTCTGCTGGCGTGCCAATTGATATTGTACAAGGTGATAAGGAGAACATTAAAATCACGACAATAAATGATTTAAATTATCTATCTGAAAAAACGTCGCTAAAAGAAACTCGAGTGGGATCAGGCTATGATGTTCATAAATTAGGCCCTGGTAAAAAAGTACGTTTAGGAGGAATTTCAATACCCAATGATAAAGGACTTATTGGACATTCAGACGCCGACGTAGTTCTACATGCATTAACTGATGCAATATTGGGCGTCGTTGGTTCTGGGGATATTGGAGAACATTTTCCAAATAATGATCCTAAATATAAAAATTTAGACTCTAAATATTTTTTGATAGAAGCTTATAAGCTATTACAGAATGCAGGCGGCTCCGTCTTACATGTAGATATAACTATTATTTGCGAAAAACCAAAAATATCGGATTACCGTTATAAAATAACTAATAATATAGCTAAATTATTAGGACTAGATGTAGGAAGAGTTAGTATTAAAGCGACAACTACAGAAGGACTAGGTTTCACAGGCAGAAATGAAGGAATTTCTGCTCAGGCAACTGTTACAACTACTATGCCTAAATAAAAGATCTTTTAATCATGAATAAAAATAAACCAAATAAGCTCACCATATACCTTGCGACCGCAGGTGGAATAGGTAGGGTCCCTTTTGCACCTGGCACCTGGGCATCTATAGCCGCCCTACCTTTTGCCGTTATACTTCATCTTTTCGGCGGTCCATGGCTACTATCAATATCAATAGTAATTATATTTTTCATTGGCATCTGGTCGAGCAATAAGTACGCATTATATGTAGAACAAGAAGATCCAGGCAGTATAGTTATTGATGAATTTTGTGGGCAATGGTTAGCTATTCTTCCAGTAGCAATGGATTGGAGATATTATTTTATAGCCTTCATAATATTCCGTATAGCTGACATCCTCAAACCATGGCCTTGCAAAAATGCTGAACGTATACCAGGTGGCATGGGCATAATGCTTGATGATATATGCGCAGGTATTTATGCAGGAATATTTACTCTTATGATAGCAACCTGGCTAGGTATAGAGAAAACTTTACCTAGTCTATTCATATTCTTGGAGTAATATATCTATGTTTGACACACAATTACTTTCTGACGCTGCTGAACTTCTACAAATGTTTCGTCTAGCAAGACTTAAAATAGCTACTGCAGAATCATGCACAGGCGGATTAATAGCTGGCTGCCTGACAGAAATAGCTGGTTCATCTGACGTTGTTGAACGAGGCTTTGTAACCTATTCTAATGAAGCAAAACAAGAAATGCTTGGAGTGCCAAAAATGTTAATTAACCTGAACGGAGCTGTTAGTGAAAAAGTTGCCGTAGCAATGGCCGAAGGTGCTCTAAAGAATTCCCTTGCAGATATATCAATTGCAGTAACAGGTGTAGCTGGGCCAGGCGGAGGAAGTAACGATAAACCAGTTGGCCTCGTTCATCTTGCTTGTGCGGGCCGCGGACGACAAACTTCAGTTAATCATCAAATTTTTCCTGGAAATCGAGCAGATATTAGAGACGCCACAGTACAGACTGCGTTTTCAATGCTACGCCGCGCGGCTCACGAGGGATAAAAATATCTTAAAATTTGAGGTCCAATGGTAAAAAAGAAAATTAATACAGTAGCCTTTAATAGCCAAGACTTTTCAGCAATCTTTGACCACATATCCATTGGAGTTCGGGACATAAAAATATCGTTGGGTTTTTATAAAGCCTGCCTTGGAACCCTTGGCTTGAAAATCGTAATGGATAAAGGTTTTGCTGTCGCTTTTGGAAATGGCATTGGTCGTCAATGGCTTTGGGTTAGTGAGCCAATAAATAAAAGCCTAGAGGTTAAACCTAATAATGGGGCACATTTTGCACTCATTGCTGATAGTCGAAAAACTGTAAATTCTTTTTATAAAGAAGCTATAGCACATGGAGGATTCGATGCCGGGCCTCCTGGATTAAGACAAGAATATATGCCAACTTATTATGGTGCATTCGTATTTGATCCGGATGGAAATAAAATAGAAGCTGTTTGTCGAAAAAACGAAAAAGAATAACTATTTACTTCCATAAAGCGAGTCAGCTCGCCTTTCAAAGGCTTCGACCATGCGCGTCACTGCTTCATGAAATAAAGCTCCGATCATACTCTCCAACAATTTGCTTCTGAATTCAAATTCAACAAAAAAATCAATCTTACAACCACCATCTTCTTCTGGAAGAAAAACCCAATTATTATGTAAATATTTCAAAGGACCATCTACATACTTAACTTCGATACGAGATGGCTCCGAATTACTCGCAGGGCTTAACTCTACCTTTGACGTAAAACGCTCTTGCAAAAGCTTAAAACCCACCACAAGGTCAGCCCATATAATTTCACCAGAGTTTATAGTTTCATGTTTTTTATTTTTTGCCGAAATACACCAAGGTAAAAATTCAGGATATCGCTCTATATCAGCAACTAGATCAAACATCTGATCAGTTCGATATGGTAGATAACGAATTTCTTTATGTTGTGGCACAGTAGTCAACAATATTACTATTGAGCTAAAATTAGCTTCGCTTCACGAGCCAACCGTAATTTAGCGTAGTCATCACCCGCGTGATAACTAGATCTTGTCAGGGGAGAAGCCGAGACCATAAGGAACCCTTTTCCACGAGCCATTTTTTCAAAAACTTCAAATTCTTCTGGCGGAACAAAACGGTCAATTTTAGCGTGCTTGGGTGTTGGCTGCATGTATTGACCAACGGTAAGAAAATCGACCTCAGCTGAACGTAGATCATCCATCACCTGACCAATTTCACTTTTTGTTTCACCTAAACCAACCATTATTCCTGACTTAGTAAATATACTCGGTATTCTTTTTTTTATATCATTAAGTAATTTTAAACTACCAAAGTAGCGTGCGCCCGGACGTATTGAGGGGTATAAACGAGGCACAGTTTCTAGATTATGATTAAATACGTCTGGCGGAGTTTTAACTATATGATCTATAGCATTATGCTTATCTTTAAAATCCGGAGTTAATATCTCAATCGTTGTCTCTTCTGAAGAATTACGAATTGCTGCTATTACATTAGCAAAATGTTTCGCTCCACCATCTTCTAAATCATCTCTATCAACTGACGTAATCACAACATGATTAAGTCCAAGCTTGGATACAGAAAGCCCAACATTTAAAGGCTCTAATGGGTCCAATGCTTTAGGTTTACCCGTTGCCACATTACAAAAAGCACACGCGCGGGTACAAATATCACCCATAATCATTACCGTTGCATGTTTTTTACTCCAGCATTCACCAATATTAGGACAGGCAGCTTCTTCGCAAACTGTAAAAAGATTTAATTCCCTCATAATTTTACGAGTTTCATGGAATTTATTACTATTAGGCGCTTTAACTCTTATCCAACTTGGCTTTCTCTGTATTGGATTAGATATATTTTTTCTTTTTTCTGGATGTCTTAGAGCGCCACTATTGGTCATGCCATTTTAACCTTCGTCAATCTCTTGCTAAATGTGTATTGCACGATCATACGCATCCATAACAGATTCTTGTATCATTTCGCTAAGTGTAGGATGCGGAAATACTGCTCTCATTAATTCCTCTTCCGTAGATTCAAGAGTTTTAGCAATACTATATCCATGAATTAATTCTGTTACATCACTACCTATCATATGTGCCCCAATAATTTCACCAGATTGGCTATCAAATATAGTTTTAACCAATCCTTCTGTTTCACCCATAGCAATGGCTTTTCCATTCCCTTGAAAAGGGAATCTGCCCACACGTATTTGTTTACCAAGACTAGTAGCTGCTTCCTCCGTCAAACCTATAGATGCAATTTGTGGTTGTGAATATATACAACTAGGTATGTTTTCTGCCAGAAGCGGTTCACTTTCTTCCACACCAGCTATTCTATTAACGCATATAATAGCCTCATGTTCAGCTTTATGAGCTAGCCAAGGGGGACCAACTAGATCTCCTATAGCCCATATGCCCGTTTCTCCAGTAGCGCACCATTCATCAACGACTATATGACTTTTATTTATCTCTATTGATGTTTGATCTAGACCAATATTCTCATAATTTCCAGTAATACCAACGGCAACGATCACACGATCTACTGTAATTTCTGAATTATCACCTTTTAAATCAGTTACTACTTTTACATTATTTTCTGTAGNTTTCATCGCATTAACAGTGGTTTTTGTGAAAATATTTATTCCTCTTTTTTCAAATGCCTTATGAGCAAGGTCAGATATTTCTTTATCTTCAAGAGGTAATATTCGATCTAATGATTCTACTATTGTTACACTAGAGCCTAGAGTTTGGTAAAAAGATGCGTATTCAATACCTATAGCCCCTGCCCCAATTATCAATAAAGACTTAGGAAGCTCTTCTGGAATCATTGCTTCTCTATAAGTCCAAATCATTTTACCATCAGATTCCAAACCAGGTAATTGACGAGCCCGGCTACCAGTTGCAAGAATAATATTCTTGGATTCAATGGTAAAAGAAATTGAATTATCGTTTTCTATAGATAGTTTATTATAGCCGTTTTCTTTACCCGCAAGTTTTCCCCAACCTTCAATTATATCAACATTATTTTTTTTTAATAAATACTCTACTCCTTGATTTAATTTTTTAGAAACGTTGCGAGAGCGTTTAATAATTTTTTCTAGATCAAAAGAAACATTTTCAGTTTTAATACCAAATTCATTAGAGTCCTTAATTAAATTATATACTTCAGCAGTTCTCAGTAGAGCTTTGGTAGGAATACAACCCCAGTTTAAACAAACACCACCTAGATGTTCCGCTTCAACCAATGCTGTTGATAAGCCTAATTGTGAAGATCTAATAGCAGCTACATATCCACCAGGTCCTCCACCTAAAATAATTAAATCGTATTTTTTGTTTTTCAAAACTTTTCCTGACCTAATTAATTTAAAGCAACATCCCTAAAGGATCTTCGATGAGAGTTTTGAAAGCTTCCATAAACTTTGCTCCAATCGCTCCATCTACAACACGATGATCAACTGATAAAGTAGCTGACATAATGGAGGCTATAGATATTTCATCATTTTTTACTATTGGTTTTTTTTCAACTTTACCTATAGCCATAATACATCCTTGAGGGGGATTAATTATTGCCTGAAAGCTTTTAACACCATACATGCCAAGGTTAGAAATCGAAAAAGTTCCACCTTGATATTGATCTGGAGTTAAAGTTCCTGCATGGGCCTGACTTACAAGTTCATTCATTTCACTAGATATAGTTAGTAAACCCTTACGATTTGCATTATTAAGTATAGGCGTAATTAGTCCATCATTAATGGCAACAGCAACTGAGATATTTGCATTTTTATATATCTTAATGCCTTCATCAGACCATGAAGCATTCGCAGCAGGTACCTGCATTAGTGCTACTGCACACGCTTTAATAATCATATCATTAATTGATATTTTGAATTCGTTATTTTTAGCCCGTGAGTTTAGGTCTTCTCTTACACCAAGTAGATTATCGATTTCACAATCTACGGTAAGATAAAAATGAGGCACCTCTTGTTTAGCCTCAGTAAGCCTTCTAGCAACAACTTTTTGAATATTATTAATAGGTACAATTTCAAAGTCAGAATGTTCATCTTTATATACTTGCGGACTATTTTTGCCCACAGGTGTATCTAATGAAGAAAAAGCTTCAATGTCAGCTCTCACTATTCTTCCATTTGGACCGCTACCATTGATTAAAGATAAGTCAATCTGCTGTTGTTCGGCCATACGGCGAGCTAATGGACTAGACTTTATGCGGCTTTGATCATTGGAAGTCGCGTTCGGGTTCCCATTATCTGAATTTAATATATCATCATCTAATATTTGAGCTGACTCCTTAGAACTTACTAAATCTTGATTAGGAATTATTTCCTCAGTAGCAGTTATTTCTGTTTTAGCTTCTGATTTTTCATAATTAAGATTCATATCTTCAAGTTGAGACTTATCCTCTCCTTCTTCTAAGATAATTGCTATGGGAGTATTAACTGGTATCTCTTCAGTGCCCTCTGGTATTAATATTTTTGCTAGGACGCCCTCATCAACTGTTTCCAGTTCCATTGTTGCCTTATCAGTCTCAATTTCTGCTATTACATCACCAGGAGAAACCTTATCACCTTCATTTTTAACCCAAAGTGCTAGATTTCCTTCGGTCATTGTCGGCGATAGAGTTGGCATTAGAATTTTAATAGGCATAATCAGTACTTTCCAAGCCAGTATAAGTTAGTCATTATATGTGACATTCTTAACTGCTATAACTATATCCTCAACTTGAGGAAGCGCTAGTTTTTCTAAATTGGCTGCGTAAGGCATCGGAACGTCAGCACCATGTACCCGAAGTACAGGTGCATCTAACCAGTCAAACGCATTCTCAGTAATTAAAGCAGAAATCTCCGCACCTATACCAGCAAAAGGCCACCCCTCTTCGACTGAAACTAAACAATTAGTTTTTTTAACAGACCTAATAATGGTCTCTATGTCTAATGGCCTAAGAGTGCGAAGATCAATAATTTCAGCTGATATGCCATTATTAGATAATTGATCTGCTGCTTCTAAAGACTTTTCAACCATTAGTGAAAAAGCACAAATAGTTACATCTGACCCTTCTCTAATAATATTTGCTTCACCTATTGGCACAGTAAAATCTGCTGAGGTTGGAACATCAAATGACTTACCATACATTAATTCATTTTCAAGGAATATTATAGGATTTGGATCACGTATAGCAGACTTTAATAGTCCTTTTGCATCCGCACCTGAATAAGGAGCTATAACTTTTAATCCGGGACAATGAGCATACCAACTAGCGTAACACTGAGAGTGTTGTGCAGCTACTCTTGTAGCTGCACCATTCGGCCCTCGAAAAACCATCGGAGCATTCATTTGTCCGCCCGACATGTAAAGTGTCTTAGCTGCCGAGTTTATAATTTGGTCTACTGCCTGCATTGCAAAGTTGAAGGTCATAAATTCTATTATAGGACATAGTCCATTCAACGCTGCCCCTATACCAACTCCAGCAAATCCTTGCTCAGTAATTGGGGTGTCTATAATACGTTTTTCACCAAATTCCTCTAGCAACCCCTGACTTACCTTGTAAGCTCCTTGATACTGTGCAACTTCTTCACCCATTAAAAATACATTGGTATTGAGTCTCATTTCTTCAGCCATCGCATCTCTTAAAGCTTCTCTGACAGTAATATGTTCTGTTTTTGCCAGATGTTTAACTGAAACGTTCATATAAATAACACCCTTTAATTACTAATATATAAAATAATTTTATATTAAATTAGTACATCTGTATAAAGTTCTGATGGATCAGGCTCAGGACTAATTTGTGCAAACTCTGCAGCTTCATTAACTAAATCACGTATTTCACTATCTAAAGATTTTATGAATTCTTCGGATAATTCATTGTTTTTTAATAAAATTGATTTGATATCATCAAGTGGATCCTTTTCCGAACGCACTTTTTGAACTTCCTGCTTGGATCGATAAGATGCTGGATCAGACATAGAATGACCACGATATCTATAAGTTTGCATTTCTAATATAAATGGACCATTTTTGTTTCTTACAAATGATAAAGCATCTCTGGCTGCTACATTTACGGCCCTAACATCCATACCATCTATTTGCTTGCCAGGGATTCCATAAGCCTGACCTCGTTGCCATAGTTCTGTTCCTGCAGAAGCCCTTTCAACAGAGGTTCCCATTCCATATCTATTATTTTCTATAATATATATGACTGGTAAGCGCCATAGAGCTGCCATGTTAAAAGATTCATAGACTTGACCTTGATTAACGGCTCCATCACCAAAATAGGTTAAGCAAACACCATTATCTTCTTTGTATTGATGCGCAAAAGCTATGCCAGTACCCAGAGGAACATTTGCTCCCACAATTCCATGACCTCCGTAAAATTGTTTTTCGGCAGAAAACATATGCATTGATCCACCTTTACCCTTTGAATAACCATCCCGTCTGCCAGTTAGTTCGGCCATTACTCCTCGTGGTTCCATGCCACATGCTAACATGTGTCCATGATCTCTATATGTAGTTATTACTGTATCTTGCTCTTCTAAAGCTGCTTGAACACCTGTGACAACTGCTTCTTGTCCAATGTAAAGATGGCAAAATCCACCAATCAGCCCCATACCATACATTTGACCAGCTTTTTCTTCAAATCTTCTTATCAATAACATTACCTTATAAAAACCTAGTAATTCTTCAGAACTATACTTAAGAGCACTATCTTCACTTTTTTGAATAGATTTTTTAGGCTTATTTGATCTTTTAGTAACAGATGATGTTTCAGACGCAGCCATAATGGTTTCCTTATTACCCGAAAACAAGATTATCATTTCCTACACGAAAGTTAACGAATCCAGGTCTTGTAGTAAGCATCTAAAAGCAAAAAACATAATAATAAAAGTCAAAGAAATGAATTAAGATAATTATGATTAATCTAGCGTTATATTTCGAAATATAAATTCGTTATGAGTAAGTACAACGCACCAAAATTACCTAGTGATAATATTTAATGTTTTAAAAATGATATAATTATAGGAAAAGTTTTCATATATAGAACTAGTCTGTAGTGCCAGAAATAATAACCAACTCATCTGGATGTACATAATTTAACATAACACGAACGCGTTCATCCAACATATCGGAATCTAAATTATTTTTTCGCAACAGATTGACTTGCAGCTCTAACCACTTTTCTTGAGTGTTTATATCATCATGAATAATTTCAGCTGCTTTTACTTTCGATTGAAGCTCAAGCATAGCAACAACTCCATGATTTCCATGAAAAATGTGATACGTAAAATACACGAGAACTAATGCTCCAAACAGTGTCAACCATATGTGGCGTGCTCGCAATCGAATCTCTTCAAATACAGTCATGTTCGCATGGAATCATAATGCAATTCGCGTCGTCAAGTTTTAAAGTAAATATTTACAAATAATTAGGCAGGATTGTGTTACCAGAGTATCGGGCCAATGGACCCAACTCCTCTTCGATTCTTATTAATTGGTTATACTTTGCCAAACGGTCAGATCTACTTAACGAACCTGTTTTTATCTGCCCACAACATGCCGCTACTGATAAATCAGCAATAGTATAATCCTCCGTTTCTCCAGAACGGTGAGACATTACAGCAGTATAACCTGCGTCATGGGCTATCTTTACTGCCGTTAGTGTTTCGGAAAGAGTACCTATTTGGTTAACTTTAATTAATACTGAATTAGCTACTCCTTTAGTAATACCCTGCTTCAATCTATCCGGATTAGTAACAAAAAGATCATCTCCAACCAATTGAACTGTGTTTCCAATTAAATCGGTGAGTGTTTTCCAACCCACCCAGTCATCCTCATCCATACCGTCTTCAACAGAAATTATAGGATATTGTTTACATAAAGACTCAATAAAAAAGGCCATTTCTTCAGAATTAAGCTTTTTGCCTTCTCCAACTAAGCAATAATATCCTTCCTCATAGAATTCCGATGATGCAACATCCAGTGCTATAAATATGTCCTCTCCTGGTTTATACCCAGATTGTTCTATTGCTTTTATGATATAGTCTAAGGCTTCCTCTGAACTCTTAAGGTTTGGAGCAAACCCCCCTTCATCTCCAACATTTGTATTATAGCCTCTTCTAGATAATTGATTTCTCAATTCGTGAAATATCTCTGATCCAATCCTAATAGATTCCCTAACATTCAGTGCCCCTACAGGCATTATCATAAATTCCTGTATATCTATTGAGTTATCAGCGTGAGCTCCACCATTTATAATATTCATCATTGGCACTGGAAGTGTTACTGCATCTTCACCCCCTATAAACTTATACAAAGCCAAACCAGCCTCATTAGCCATTGCTTTAGCAACCGCTAATGAAACTCCAAGTATAGCATTGGCACCAAGGCGTGATTTATTAGCAGTACCATCTAATTTAATAAGTTTTTGGTCTAAGCTCTCTTGATCTGTAAATGTATAGCCACATAATGTTTTATTTATTTCATTATTAACAGAATGGACTGCCTTCATCACACCCTTTCCACCATATCTCGACATATCGTCGTCGCGTAACTCAACTGCCTCATATGCGCCCGTGGAGGCTCCGGACGGAACGGCTGCTCTACCAATCCCACCAGATTCCAATACAACATCAACCTCGACTGTCGGATTTCCCCTGCTATCAAGAATTTCACGGCCATAAATATTTTTAATTTTGCTCATTCGAATAAACTCTTATTAATTTCGTCATAATTTCTATCTATTAAGTTGAGCTTTGCAAACTTGATCAATCTCAATAAGAGTTTTCAGAATATTTGGTAGCTCTCTAATGTTTATCATATTAGGTCCATCACTCGGCGCTTTATCCGGATCCTCATGTGTTTCCATGAAAACTGCACCAACGCCAATAGCAACGGCAGCACGAGCCAATATTGGTGCAAACTCCCTTTGACCACCACTTGTACTACCCTGCAGACCCGGTTGTTGTACTGAATGAGTGGCATCGAAAACTACTGGACATCCCGTTTCTGCTGACATAATTGGTATTGATCGCATATCTGTTACAAGATTATTGTACCCAAAGCTCGTGCCTCTTTCACAAACTAAAATTTGGTTATTTCCAACATTCAAAGCTTTAGCGACTACGTTTTTCATTTCCCAGGGCGCTAAAAACTGTCCTTTCTTAATATTTAATGGCCTTCCCGTTCCAGCTGCTGCTTCAATCAAGTCTGTTTGTCGACATAAAAACGCTGGGATTTGTAGAATATCCACTACCTCGGATACAGGCTTACATTGTGACACCTCATGTACGTCAGTTATTACAGGGAGACCAATAGTTTCACGTATTTCTGCAAATATAGGAATACAATCTTTTAAACCTAGCCCACGTCGACTATCAGATGAGGTTCTATTGGCTTTATCAAAACTAGTTTTGTAGATAATTTCGATTCCTAAGTTTTTAGAAATTTCGTATAGAGCTGTGCTCATTTCTAGCGCATGTGAACGAGACTCTAACTGACAAGGTCCAGCTATTAGTTTTAAAGGCTGATTATTGGCAATAACAATATCACCAACTCTGACTTGTTGATTAGGTTTCATTATTAGACCAATCTAGACTGATCTATAGCTGCTGCTATGAAAGAACTAAATAATGGGTGTGGATCAAAAGGTTTGGACTTTAATTCAGGATGAAACTGTACTCCTATAAACCATGGATGGCCAATCAACTCTATTGTTTCTGGCAACAACCCATCGGGAGATAACCCAGAAAAACTTAATCCTGCTGCCTCTAACTCTTTTTTATAATTTATATTTACCTCGTATCTATGCCGATGCCTCTCAAAAATTTTTGTATTTCCATAGATATTAGCTATTAAACTGTTGTTTTTAAGTTCTGCTGGATATGCTCCAAGCCTCATAGTGCCACCTATATTATCTTGGCCAGTACGCCTAACAAGTGAATCTCCTTTATGCCACTCAGTCATCATTCCAACCAAGGGCTCAGCACAAGGACCGAATTCAGTTGAACCTGCATCTGTTATCCCTGCAAGGCTGCGAGCTGCCTCTATAACAGCCATTTGCATTCCAAAACAAATTCCGAAATATGGTAACAAACGTTCTCTAGCAAATTGAGCAGCTCTCATTTTACCCGTGGAACCTCTTTGTCCAAATCCTCCGGGAACAAGAATCCCATGCACATCACTTAATATCTCTAATGTGTCTTCATTTTCAAAAATTTCTGACGAAATCCAATTAAGATTAACCCTTGCATTATTAGCAATACCTCCATGAGAAAGTGCCTCTGATAATGATTTATAGGCATCAGGAAGATCAGTATATTTTCCGACAACTGCTATACTCACTTCGCCTTCCGGCTCCCTAATGGATCTAACTATATGCCGCCAAGGTTCAAGATTAGGTTTTTTTGACGAGCCTATATTAAAGTGATTTAAAACTTGAGTATCTAAGCCATCTTCATGATAATTAATTGGCACCTGATAAATAGTGTCTACATCTAAAGCTGAAATAACTGCATTGGGCATTATATTACAAAATAGCCCAATTTTATTTCGATGCGAATTAGGTATAGGTCTATCGCAACGACAAACAACCATGTCGGGACGAATACCAACACCTTGTAATTCTTTAACCGAGTGCTGAGTCGGCTTGGTTTTAAGTTCGCCAGCAGCTTGTAGATATGGAACGAGTGTTAAGTGAATGAACATTGCTTCACTACTACCTAGTTCATTACCTAACTGCCTAATTGCTTCAAGAAATGGCAAGCTTTCTATATCACCTACAGTGCCGCCAATTTCACATATTATAAAATCTTCATTGTTTAAATCTGCAGTGACAAACTTTTTTATAGCGTCAGTGACATGAGGAATTACTTGCACTGTTCCACCTAGATAGTCACCACGACGTTCTTTACCTAAAACCTCTGAGTAAATTCGCCCTGTAGTAACATTATCTGACTTTGTCGCAGCAACACCAGTAAATCGTTCATAGTGTCCTAAATCTAGATCAGTTTCAGCCCCATCATCGGTTACAAAAACTTCACCATGTTCAGTTGGGCTCATCGTACCTGGGTCGATATTCAAATAAGGATCTAATTTTCTTACTCTTACGCTATACCCTCTTGCTTGTAATAGAGCTCCAAGCGCAGCAGAAGCGAGGCCCTTTCCTAGAGAAGAAACAACGCCGCCAGTAATAAAAATAAACCGTGTTTTCATATAATTACGTCGTGCCCGATTAAACAATTATTTGAAAATGGTAAATATTAACAAATATTTTAATCCTTATAAATAAGATAAAGGTCTTCATTGGCCAGTGGGTACTGCCGGTTTTTTTGGTTCTAAGGGAACCGTTTCAACTGGCGCAGTAACTTTATTGATTATGGAAGGAGAATTATTATCACCACCTGCTAGTATTGCTAAACCAATGCTAGTTATAAAAAAAGACCCTGCTAATACGCCTGTTGCCCGAGTTAAAAAATTTGCCGTAGCACGCCCATCTAAAAGCCCTCCCATGCTTCCACCACCTGCACCAGAGCCACCACCTAGGCCCCCTAGTCCTCCTTCAGACTTTTGAAGAAGAACAGCTCCTACTAATGCTATAGCTAAAAGTAAGTGAATAACTAGTATAATTGTTTGCATTTTATTTTCACCCTACATCCCGGTAAAGGGTAATTCTATTAACAAAGTAACTTTGACTGTTGATACTTAATACCTTCGTTACATTAATTCCAGTAATAAACACAATTCATTTTTAATCTATAGCCGATACTATAGCACAAAAATCCTTAGCATTTAAACTAGCGCCGCCAATAAGACCACCATCTACATTATCTAACTCTAATATAGAAGCTGCATTATCTGGCTTCATTGATCCACCATATAATATACGAATTCTATTGGCCTGTTCTCCGATAATCTTATCTAGACACTCACGTATATGGTTATGGACCTCAGTAATTTGATCATTAGTAGGAGTTTTTCCAGAACCTATAGCCCAAACCGGTTCATACGCTATAATTGTATTAGTACCATTAAGAATAGAAGAATCGGATGGAAGAGAATTTTCTAATTGCTTAGTTAACACAGCTATAGTTTGATTTGTTTCCCGTTCATTTTCTGTTTCGCCAATACAAACTATTGCATTAAGTCCAGCATTTTGCGCCGCCGTGACTTTTAACTGGACCATATTATCAGTTTCATTTAATCCATGTCTTCGCTCAGAATGACCAAGGATTACATAACTAGCTCCTGAATTCTTTAGCATAGACGCACTAATTTCTCCCGTATAAGCCCCCGATATTTCTGCATGGCAGTTTTGTCCACCAACAGCTATAGAACTATTTATTAATTTTTCAGATAAATCCGATAAAATTAATGCTGTTGGGCATATTAGTAAATCGCAATCCGGGGATTCTTGAGAATTAATGTATTCATCTATAGAGTTAGCAAGCTTTAAACCTTCTGACAACATAATGTTCATCTTCCAATTGCCAGCTATTAATTTACGCCTTGTAATCATGATTTCACCAAATTCTTATTCATACAGTAAAATTACTAAAAATTTAATGTTTATGCACTATCTAACGTTTGTACTTTGATCAATAGTTTTTTTATAAATCTTAGTCTATTAGGATTGCTTGCCCGTCCCTAATGCCATCACTATGATATAAGATATGTTTGAATAGCCACCGTAAGGTGGTCATCTTGTTAAAGGATTTAAAAATATGCTTGAAACACTCCGCCGCATCTCAAAAGGCTGGATAATGAAAATTATATTGGGGCTATTAGCCTTAACATTTGTTGTTTTCTTTGGCTCAACAGATTTTGGTGGTCGTGGGGGTGGTTCTAATAATACTGATGCAGTAGTTGAAGTGGACGACATTAACTATTCACTAAGACAAATAAGCCGTGAGTTTAATTTACAGTTACAACAAATATCTAGAGCGAGTGGGCGTCAAATAAATCTACAAGATCCAATAGCTTCAAGTTTATTAACTCAAACTATTAACACGATGGTAACCAGGTCATTATACGATTTGGCGGCACGTGATATAGGAGTAGTAGCTTCGGATAATGCAGTTCAAAACTCAATTCTTGACATTGAATATTTTAAAAAACCTGGCGGAGAATTTAATGCCGAATTATTCACCAGTTATTTGGGGAAAATAGGCATGAGTGAAGAACAGTTTTTTGTAGGAGCGAAACAAGATCTTAAAAGAAGTCAATTTTTAGGCTCTTTAAGAGAAAGTATTTCTGTTCCAGATCCAATGATCAAGTCACTCTATAAATATCGCAATGAAAAAAGAATTGCTGAAATTCTATACATCAATCCTTCAAAATTTAAAGGATTAAAACTTCCCGATGAAACACAAATAACAAAATATTACGAGAAATCAAAAAATAATTTTCAATCTCCTGAGTATAGGAATGTAACAGTAGCATCTCTATCAATTAGCAAATTAGCAGCTGATACAGTCATCGATGAGCAAGAAGTAATTGATTCCTATAATTCAAATACAAATGATTTTATGACGCCAGAAAGACGCAAATATAAACAAGGAATTTTTTTAGACAAAGAGAGTGCCATAAAGGCTATGTCATTACTCAAACAAGGCTTGTCATTCAGTGATGCAGTAAATAAAACATCTGGTTTTCCTCCAACAATAACAGGCCCGGTGAGTATTAATCAAATTGGAGAAGAAGTTTTGGCAGAAAAAGTTTTTTCTACTGCGATTAACGAAGTTAATGGCCCAATTGAAAGTTCATTGGGCTGGCATCTCATATTGGTAGAATCAGTTATTAAGTCAAAAATACAACCACTGAGTAGCGTTAAAGAACCGTTAAAAAGAGCACTATCCATCATGAAAGCAAGGGATAACATTATTAATATTCTTAATGATGTCGAAGATAGTCTAGCTGCTGGTTTAACCATTGAAGAGGTTGCGAGAGAAAATAAATTAACAATAGAAAAATTAGATCCTTTCGATGCTGTTGGATTAACAAAAGATAACAAAAATATTGTATTTGAACCTATAGTTGACTTAGTTAAAACAGCTTATTCTACCTCCGAAGGAGAAACGAGTAATATTATTGAAACTTCTAATGGTGGATTTTTTGTTATTCGTAATGATAAAATCACTCCGCAACGAATTAAACCGTTAAATCAAATACGTCAGAGCGTAATAGATACTTGGATAAAGCAAGAACAGAAAAAATTAGCTATTATAAGTTCTAAAAACATAACCAATAAAGTTAGTTCTGGGAAAAGCCTAAAAAGCATCTCTTTAGATGTTGGGGGAAAATATATAACTACTCAGCCTTTTGATCGTATGGGACGTGGGGAAGATATAGAACCAGCTATAGTCACTTCTATGTTTAAAAGCTCTACAGGAGATGTAGTCCATATAGAAACAAGCCAGGGAGCCGCAGTAGCACGCCTGACAAAAATTAATAAAGTTAATTTTGAAAATGCTAGCAAGGATGCAATTAATAAATTAAGAACTCAATTGGCAGAAGGTCTGAATCGTGACCTCGCAGAACAACTAATAGCTGAACTTAAAAGTCGTTACTCTATTGATGTTAATAAAGACGTTATTGAGGATTCTTTACTCTCAAAATGACACAATTTCCTGATAAACAATTATTTCTTAAAAAATATAAATCTGGTATTTCTCAGGTCTTCTGGGTCGAGTTAGTGTCAGACCTAGAAACACCTGTATCGGCGATGTTAAAACTAACTAAAAATGAACCGTATAGTTTTCTACTAGAATCCGTTGAAGGTGGGAAAGTGCGCGGGCGTTATTCCGTCTTAGGGTTTGACCCAGATTTAATATGGAGATGTTTTGGTGAAAAATCTGAGATATCAGAAATAACTGATGGAAAACCATCGAATTTCGTAACCTGTGATGAAAAAAGTTTAGAAAGCTTATCATCTCTAATATCCAGATCTCAAATCGATCTACCAGAAGATGTTCCCCCTTCCGCTGTAGGCTTATTTGGTTATATGGGATACGATATGATACGTTTAATGGAAAATATTCCTGATTCCAATCCAGATGTAATTGGTATTCCTGATTCTATATTTATACGCCCTACTATCACAGCCGTATTTGATAATGTAGCAGATAAAATCACCTTAGTGACCCCTGTATGGCCAAATCCTAAGGTTAATGAAGAGGAAGCTTATAATATAGCAAAAAACAGACTAAATAAAGCTATAAAAAATCTAGATAATGTAGTTTCAGCTAAGACTTTATCCGCAATAACTTCTTCTCAAGAATTACCTCAAGCCGTATCAAACACTACTCGAGAAGGTTATCACTTAATGGTAAAAAAAGCTAAGGAATATATTCGAGCAGGCGATATTTTTCAGGTAGTACCTTCTCAGAGATTTACCCTGCCATTAAAAGCTTCACCTATGGCTTTATATAGGTCATTAAGAAGGCTAAACCCCTCCCCGTTTCTTTTTATTGTAAATATGAATGAATTCTCATTAATTGGATCGAGCCCAGAAATTCTAGTCCGCTTACGTGATAATAAAATTACTGTTAGACCTATAGCGGGTACTAGAATGCGAGGGAAAACCACTGAAGAAGATAACGCCCTAGCTGAAGAATTATTAGCTGACCCTAAAGAACAGGCAGAGCATTTAATGCTTCTAGATTTAGGCCGTAATGATGTAAGCCGTGTCGCAGAAATAGGAAGTGTGGAGGTAACAGAAAGTTATAAAATTGAACGTTATAGTCATGTTATGCATATTGTTTCCAACGTCCAAGGACACCTAAAAAAATCATACAATGGAATACAAGCACTTGTTGCAGGTTTTCCTGCGGGTACTGTGTCAGGGGCACCAAAAATACGTGCCATGGAAATAATTGATGAATTAGAGTCGGAGCGCCGTAGTTTCTATGCAGGTGCAATAGGCTATTTTGGTGCTAATGGTGATATTGATACATGTATAACGCTGAGAACCGCACTAGTTCAAGATGGCAAAATGTATGTTCAAGCTGGTGGAGGCGTCGTAGCTGATTCTGATCCCGATTCTGAGTACCAAGAAAGTAATAATAAAGCAAAAGCTTTACTTAAAGCCGCCGCTGAAGCTGACCGTTATGATAATTTTGATAAATGATAATTGTTAATTAATTGATTTAATAAAAAGATATAAGATACTGATATGTTTTTACTTATTGATAATTATGATAGCTTCACTTATAACTTAGTTCATTATTTTGAAGAACTCGGAGTTAACGTCGAAGTTAGAAGAAATGACAGCATCACAACAAAGGAAGCTCTTGCTATGTCTCCCGATGCTATCATTATATCTCCTGGACCAGGTATTCCAGATCAAGCTGGTATATGTCTTAGCCTAGTGCAAGCTGCTGCAGAAAATAACCTACCTATTCTTGGAGTTTGTTTAGGCCATCAAATTATTGGTCAAGTATTTGGGTGTAATATAATTAGGGCCACAGAACCGGTACACGGAAAAGTGGATAAAATCATGCATAAAGGTATAGGATTGTTTCGTGACTTACCTAATGCTTTCATTGCTACTCGTTACCACTCACTAATCATCGATTCGCAAACCTTTCCAAACGAATTGGAAATATCAGCAAGAAATTCAGATGGTATTGTTATGGGAATAAAACACAAAACATTGCCCTTGCATGGGGTGCAATTTCATCCTGAAAGTATAGCAACTGTTTCAGGACAAAATTTATTATCAAATTTTATAGAGCTTGTAACAGGGAAGAAAAATAAAAATATATTAAGGAAACCTGGATCTGAGAAATGGCAACCTAATGAGTAAAACAAAATTGGATTTAAAAGAACTACTCAGCATAGTAGCAGAAGGAAGAAGCCTAAGTCAGATTCAATCTGAGGAAGCATTTGATATAATTATGTCTGGAAATGCTACACCTTCTCAGATTGGGGCATTTCTAATGGCTTTAAGAATTAGAGGCGAAACCGTTGAGGAAATAACAGGGGCTGCTAAGATCATGAGATCAAAAGCAGAGTTTATTCCCGCACCAGATAATGCAATTGATATAGTAGGGACAGGAGGGGATGCAAAAGGAACTTTAAATGTGTCAACGGGAGCTAGTTTTGTAGTAGCTGCTTGCGGAGTACCAATAGCAAAACATGGCAATAGAGCGTTAAGCTCTAAAACAGGAGCTGCCGATGTTCTTAAAGCACTAGGCGTTAACATAGATGCTGACTTTTCATTAGTTTATGAATCAATTTGGGATAATAACCTTGGTTTCCTAATGGCGCCCCGTCATCATAGTGCAATGCGAAATGTTGGTGGAGTTAGAGTTGAGCTAGCGACCAGGACTATCTTTAATATTTTAGGTCCATTATCAAATCCGTCGAAAGTAAATCGTCAACTCGTGGGTGTGTTTTCTCGAAAATGGGTTGACCCGCTTGCCAAAGTCTTAGGAAATTTAGGCCTTGAATCCGCTTGGGTCGTTCATGGTGCGGATGGTATGGACGAAATGTCTACTACAGGTATTACGTATGTTGCGGAACTGAAAAAAGGGAAAATAAGGAATTTCGAAGTTACCCCAGAAGATGCATCAATTCAGAGATCATCACTTGAAGATATACGTGGGGGAGACGCAGAGTTTAACGCTATTGCAATGAAAGACATGCTTTCAGGGAAAACTGGATCTTTTAGAGATATAGTTGTTCTTAATGCAGCCGCTTCTTTAATTGTAGCTGGCATAGTAGAAGATTTAAAAAGTGGTGCAATCGTTGCTCAAAAGGCAATAGATAATGGTAATGCTCAAAAAGTATTAAACAGGCTTATTGAAATAACAAACAGAGAATCTACATAAAAAGTAGCCAAATAAAATGAACAACATACTCAGTACCATATGTGAAAAAAAGCGCGCGCATATTGCAAATCAAAAATTAATCTATTCACTTAGTGACATAGAGGAATTAGCCAGATCTGCCACTAAAGTCAGAGGATTTTCAGATAAAATTAACTTAAAAATCCAAAATGGTGATTTTGCGTTAATAGCTGAAATAAAGAAAGCAAGCCCTAGCAAAGGGCTAATACGTCCAGATTTTAATCCTATAGAAATTGCTCGATCTTATGAATCTGGAGGNGCAGCCTGTATATCTGTATTAACAGACCAGCCATATTTTCAAGGAGAAGATAACGATTTAGTAAATGCTCGCAACTCTGTATCTTTACCCGCATTACGAAAAGATTTCATAATAGATCAATATCAAATACCTGAATCAAGATATCTCGGTGCCGACTGTATCCTTTTAATTATAGCTGCTCTTGAAGGCCAGCAAGCAGATGAGTTAGCCTCAGCCGCTCATGAATGGGGTATGGATGTATTAGTAGAAGTACATGATAAAGATGAACTTGAACAAGCATTACTAATTAATTCAGACCTAATTGGAATAAACAATCGTAATCTTAAAACGTTGGAAGTTGACATTTCTACTACTGAACTACTGGCCCCTCTAGTTCCAAAAGACCGAGTGCTGATTTGTGAAAGCGGTTTATTCACAAATGAAGATTTAGTTCGTATGTCTAAGGCAGGAGCAAAATCTTTTCTAATAGGGGAAGCGTTAATGCGGAAAGAAGATATTACTGATGCAGTTAAAGCATTACTTGGCTCCAAATAAATTAGAGCTATAAAATAATGAATGAAAAACAAAATATAACATTAAGTCATATAGATGCTGATGGTAAAGCAACGATGGTTGATGTATCCGATAAAGATATTTCAGAGAGAGTTGCTAAAGCAAAATGCTCTGTGAATTTGCAAGCCAGTACTATATCTCTGATATGTGATGGCAATATCAAAAAGGGGGACGTCCTATCTGTTGCGCACTTAGCTGGGATAATGGGGGCAAAGAAGACTTCAGATTTAATTCCATTGTGCCATCCACTGAATCCTAATTCTATTGAGATAAACCTTACAATCGACGAGGAACAAAATTCAGTTAATATCGAATCAACAGTTAAAGTTATGGGTAAAACTGGAGTAGAAATGGAAGCTTTAACTGCTGTTACAATAGCGGCATTGACTATTTATGATATGGTTAAAGCAGTAGATCGTGAAACCACTATTTCTAATATTCGTCTAACTCATAAATCTGGCGGAAAGTCAGGTGACTACAATGCTTTTTGATAGAAAACTATGATTACAGTAAGTGAAGCCAGGCAGCGAATTACTAATAAACTATCTATAATGCCCTCTGAGCAGGTAAATCTTAATAATTCATTAGGAAGAGTACTTGGAGAAGATCTTATAGCAAGGCGCACGCAACCGCCTTTATCAGTATCTGCGATGGATGGGTACGCAATATGTTCTAGCGATGCAGTTGAAGCCCCATTAAAACTAGAGGTCATTGGTTCAGTACCTGCTGGAACTCGTTTTTCAGAAACGGTCAGAAAAGGAACCGCAGTAAGAATATTTACTGGTGCACCCGTCCCTAACGGCGCTGATGCGATAATTATACAAGAAAATACAGAACTGCTAGATAATTATGTACTTATAAAAGAAACTGTAGAAGCAGGACAGTATATACGGAAAGCCGGTCTAGATTTTAATTCGGGTGATATTCTTCTTAAAAAAGGCAGTATTCTAAATGCTCGCCATATAGGGCTAGCGGCTGCAATGAATATTTCTTGGTTAAAAGTAAGAATACAGCCGCGTATAGCTATATTAGCAACGGGAAATGAAATTGCTTTACCAGGGGATATATTACACGAGACAAGTATTGTGAGTTCTAATAATTATGCTTTAGAAGCCCTGGTGAAGGCATGTGGAGGATTGCCGCTTACATTAGGAATAGCAAAAGACAATATTGAGTCAATTAGCATGATGGCAGACAGCGCAATTCGTGCTGGATCAGATATCATCGTCACAACAGGTGGAGCTTCTGTTGGAGATCATGATTTAGTACAAAAAGCCCTGGGTCAGAAAGGACTCAAAATCGATTTTTGGCAAATTGCGATGCGTCCTGGTAAACCATTAATTTTTGGATATATTAATTCAATGCCAATGCTGGGTTTCCCAGGAAACCCTGTATCATCTATGGTTTGTGGTGAATTGTTTCTTAAATCGGCAATATTCAAATTACTAGGATTAACAAATATAGAACCATTAGTACAAACTGCTATCCTAGGTCGTAACCTTAATCAAAATGATAATCGCGAAGATTATTTACGGGCAACATTAGAATTAAGTAATACCGGTAAACCTGTTGCAACGCCTTTTCCAACTCAAGACAGCTCTATGTTCTCTCGATTAGCTCAAGCTGATTGTCTAATAGTCCGCCCTCCTCATGCCCCCCCAGCAAAATTAGGAGAAGTAGTTAATTATATATCTTTAGGTAGTGGACTTATTAGCACTTAGTTTGTTTATAAATTAACCTGTGCAAGACTTGACCCACATAAAGAACAATAGTAGAACAAATTAAATGTTTATTATTTGTTCTACTATTTAATTCAAGAGATGATTCAATTATGTCTGAGTAAGGGGTAATAGATATATGTTAACAAAAAAACAACATGAACTACTTATCTTCATCAATAAATGGCTAGAAAATCATGGTGTTTCACCTTCATTCGATGAAATGAAAGAAGCGCTAGGATTAAAATCAAAATCAGGAATTCACCGTTTAATCACAGGCCTTGAAGAAAGAGAGTTTATTCGAAGACTACCTCATAGAGCTCGAGCCCTTGAAGTACTGCGTTTACCAGATGATGTGTCAATATCTCCTGGACAGAAGTTTTCTCCAAGAATTATTCAAGGTGGTGTAAAAAATATAATAAATGATACCACTTCGGTCGAAAAACCATCAATTCAGCTTCCAATATTGGGTAAAATAGCTGCTGGTACGCCTATAGAAGCTTTAAGTAATCCAACTAATTCTATAGGAGTACCAACAAACCTTATAGGCAAAGGAGAGTATTATTGTCTTGAAGTTGAAGGAGATTCAATGATTCAAGCCGGTATATTAGATGGCGATACAGTAATCATAGAGCGTGCTGATAATGCAGAAAGTGGGACTGTAGTAGTAGCGTTAGTTGATGGTAGCGAAGTTACCCTTAAGCGATTACGTAAACGCCATAATTCGGTAGCATTGGAACCCGCTAATGAAGACTACGAAACTAGAATATTTGGCCCAGATCAAGTAGAAGTCCAAGGTAAACTAGCCGGCCTTATTAGACGTTATTAATTATAGTCCACTAATTACATATTAACTATTCACCTGGTTTTTCATTTTAAAATTCAATAAAAATGTAGAATTATAGTCATGTAATTGTTAAAATTACGGATATAATTGAAGATTCATTATTTATCTATAAGTTAAAACCTAAATTGAATGAATCTAGTATAATTTATACATTGCATCGAAAGGCAAACAGATCAAATGAAGGTCGTAACTCGTTTTGCTCCCTCACCTACTGGATTCTTACATATAGGAGGAGTACGTACTGCACTATTCAATTGGTTATTTGCTCAAAAAAATGGTGGAATTTATAAACTAAGGGTAGAAGACACCGACCTCAAACGATCAACCCAAGAATCAATTAAAAAAATATATTCAGGACTAGAGTGGCTAGGACTTAAAGGAAATGACGAACCTATATTACAATCTAGAAATATTCCAAGGCATATAGAAGTAGTAAAAAAACTACTTTCAGAGGGAAAGGCTTATAAGTGCTACTGCACACAAGAAGAGCTAGTAAAAATGAGGTCTTCATCTAGGGCTGCGGGAAGAACTAGATTATACGATAGACGTTGGAGAGATAAAGAACCAGATACAGAAATAGAAGAAAATATAACCCCTTCAATTAGAATAAAAATGCCAATTGAAGGAAAAACAATGATTTCTGATCTAATACAAGGAGATGTGACTGTAACAAATGATAATTTAGATGACTTTGTTATTTTACGACCAGACGGTACTCCTACGTATATGCTAGCTGTTGTAGTTGATGATCATGATATGGATATAACTCATGTAATCCGAGGTGATGATCACCTAAATAATGCTTTTCGTCAGTATCATTTATTTGATGCTTGCGGATGGGACATACCATACTTTGCGCATATGCCTCTAATACATGGAAACGATGGAGCTAAACTATCTAAGCGACACGGAGCATTAGGTATAGATTTCTATCAAGATTTAGGAATTTTACCACAAGCAATGCAAAATTACTTATTAAGATTAGGTTGGTCACATGGAGACGACGAAATAATATCAATGGAACAGGCAGTATCGTGGTTTGATTTAGAATCTGTGGGACGTGCGCCCTCTAGATTTGATATGGAAAAACTAAATAATCTTAATGCATATTATATTAAAGAGAATACTGATGAATTTTTAGTTGACCTAATAATACCCCGTATTGAATGTTTATTATCAAAAACACTTAATAACTGCATGAAAAAAAGACTATTATTAGGAATGCCTAGCCTAAAACAAAGAGCTAAAAATATTAATATTTTAGCAGAAAGCGCCCTATTTTATTGTCAAGAATTACCTCTTGGTTTTAATGATAAGGCTGCAAAATTTGTGAACAAAGGCACAATAAAAAATGTAAAGTCGCTTGGAAAATTATTGAAAAAACTGGATATATGGGAGGTTAGTGAATTAGAAACCTCTACAAAGGAATTCGCCATATCCAATGAGATTAAGTTAGGAGAAATTGCACAACCTTTACGGGTAGCATTAACTGGATCATCTGTATCACCGGGAATATTTGATATAATGCATGCCTTAGGTAGAGATGAAACACTTTCTAGGATTAATGATTTTGGAAATCAATAAGTTAGATAATTAGTATTATTACAGAGTATAAAATATTGCTCTTAAGCATTGTGACATTTAGAGTGCATTTCATAAAATTTAATAAAACTTATAATTTAGGCAGACGTGCTAGAGAAGTGAAAATAAAATGAATGAAACAAATACAAATGATACGGTATCTATTAAAATTAATAGCACTGGTGAAACTATAGAACTACCAATCCTCGATGGCACTCAAGGACCTAGAGTTATAGATGTAAGACAACTTTACTCTAAAACAGGGATGTTCACATACGACCCCAGCTATACATCAACAGCAAGTTGTGATTCATCTATGACTTATATAGATGGAGAGGTAGGTATACTTAGACACGGAGGGTATACAATTGAAGACCTTGCTGAAAAGAGCTCGTTTCTAGAAGTATGCTATTTACTCTTACATGGTGAATTACCCAATTCCAATGAAATGCAAGACTTTAATGACACAATAACAAACCATACTATGGTTCATGATCAACTGCAGTTTTTATATCGTGGCTTTAGACGTGACGCCCACCCAATGGCAGTAATGATAGGCGTGGTAGGAGCGATGTCCGCCTTCTACCACGATTCAACAGATATTAGTAATCCCACACAACGTTTAATCGCTTGCCATAGATTGATCGCTAAAATGCCAACAATGGCAGCCATGGCCTATAAATATTCGATAGGACAACCATTTATTTATCCACGTAATGATATGGGTTATGCAGAAAATTTTTTACACATGACATTTGGAGTACCTGCAGAAGAATATAGACCAAGTCCTACAATATCACGTGCGCTGGATAAAATATTCATCCTGCATGCAGACCATGAACAAAATGCATCAACTTCTACTGTAAGACTTGCAGGATCATCTGGTGCAAATCCATTCGCCTGTATTGCCGCCGGTATAGCTACACTATGGGGACCAGCTCACGGAGGCGCAAATGAAGCCGTCTTGGATATGTTAAAAGAAATAGGCAGTAAAGAACGTATTCCAGAATTTATAGCACGTGCTAAAGACAAAGATGATCCATTTAGACTCATGGGATTTGGACACCGTGTATATAAAAACTATGACCCACGTGCTGCTGTTTTAAAAGGATCTACATACGAAGTTCTTGATGAAGTAGGAGCTGCTGACAGTCCCTTGTTAGAACTAGCAATGGAATTAGAGCGGATTGCTTTAGAAGATGAGTATTTTGTGGAACGCAAATTATTTCCTAACGTCGATTTTTATTCAGGAATAATATTAAGCGCNATAGGATTCCCAACTAGTATGTTCACAGTTATGTTCACATTATCACGAACAGTTGGATGGATAGCACAATGGAAAGAGATGATAGAAGATCCTGGACAAAGAATCGGTCGTCCTAGACAACTTTACAAAGGACACGAATACCGTGACTTTGTGCCAATTGATCAAAGAGATTGAATTTGAAGAATAATATAAAAATTGACGAGACACAAAAAGATATTGAATTAAATCAAAAAAGATTTTTATCTGATTTTTCTATAGCTGATAGATGGGGACCATTAGTAAATAATCCAACAGGTTATAATCTGTCTCCACCTAATCGTCTTATACGCACTATGGCTTCTATTTTTTGCTTATTGATAATGTTTTTATTTCTTTGGATAATATAAACGATAAAATTCAGTTAAATTCATCGCCATTTTTTTTGGTAAAATGCGGTTTTCCTTTAGTCACAGTGTTCGCCATATCTATATCCGGATATATAACTTTCTCTGACTGTGGACGATCCCCAACCTCTAAATACCAAACTGTTCTAGTAGTTTGATTATACAACTGATGTCCATTAGCATTACCAGCTGGAAATCCTGCTGACATACCTTCATTTAACTCTACATTCCCATCATCAGTTACTAGTGTCGCAGTACCTTCAACAATAAAGACAAATTCGTCTTGCTCTGTATGCCAGTGTCTCGCAGATGATCTCGCTCCTGGTTCAAGTTGCACAAGGTTAACTCCGAACTTTGTTAATCCAATAGCCGGAGACAAACGATGTCGGTGACGGCCTCTAACTAGCTCGTCAAATGGAGATGGATATACAGAACCGCTATCTGGCTTTTCTTTCTTTGGATCTACTATTAGATTATGAACGGGAATTATTTTTGCCTCTACCATAACCGTGCCATTAAATTTCTATTAATTCAATTTTGTAACCATCAGGATCTTCAATAAAAGCTATCACAGTATTTCCATGTTTCATTGGTCCTGGAAGCCTTAAAATATTTATTTTATTTTTTTTTAGTTCCTCGCAAGTAGAATAAATATCGGGAACACCAAGAGCTATATGTCCAAATCCACTTCCATGAGAATATCTTTCTTCTTGATCCNAATTATAAGTTAACTCTATCACCGTACTATTCTTTTCATCCCCATATCCTATAAATACATTAGTAAATCTACCATCCGCGTACTCTTTTTTACGAATTACATGCATGCCTAATTGATTTGTATAGAATTCAATCGATTTATCAATATCAGTTACTCTAATCATAGTATGAAGCAAACGATATTCTTCAGTATTTACCGGAGAAACTTCTAGGACATCTGTCATAACTATAACTTTCTTAGTACTTATATATTTATAATTAATTTATATAAATCTATGTTGTATATTTATAATTTTGCATTATCTTCAATACTATTTTTGAAGCCATATCGCTCGGCAATTCATTATCTATTTTTATTAATTTAACCAACGATTTCTCAGCATCAATAATTTTATCTCTATAAACGTTATCTTCAATCATTTTGTTTAATGACACAACTATTTTGGATGCTTTACAGTCTGATTGTAAGAACTCAGGAAAAATCTCACGTTCTACAAGTATGTTTACAATTGATACATATTTAACTTTTACAAGAAATCTAGCTAGCAAAGCTGTTAGTGGTGATACCTTATAGACTACCACACTAGGCACCAATGCACAGGCGAGTTCTAAAGTAACAGTTCCTGACGAAGCTATAGCGATNTCGCTAGCTGCAAAGGCAGAATACTTTTCTTTATTATTTTCAATTATAGTGATGTCTGCTTTAAAATTAGCTAGTTTTCGTACTTCATTAGTAACTGTAGATACTGTTGGTATAATTACATGTATTTTCTTATTAGTGAATGACAATTGATTAACCGTATTCACAATTACTGGCATCAGTTTTTTTACCTCTGAACGCCTACTTCCAGGAAGAGCACAAACAACTAAGTCATCTAAACCAATAGAGTTGCGAGTACGAAAACCTCTGCCCTCATCTGCAGTAGCTGTATTTTCTATAATCGGATGGCTTACAAATGTGCATGGAAGACCCACATTATTAAAATAGGGAGGTTCAAAAGGAAATAAAGCCAAAACGTGGTCTATATATTTCTTATATTTGTATACTCTATTTTCTCGCCATGCCCATATTTGAGGAGCAACGTAGTGTATTCTTGGCTTGTTATGAGTGCTGAGCCTTTTTAAAACTCTAAAGCAGAAACTAGGTGAATCAATAGTTATGATAACGTCTGGATTCACTTTTTCAATTTCTTCTTTTACTAAGTTTATTCGTTGAAGTAACTTATAAATATGAGGTAATACTTCTAAAAACCCCATCACAGCAAGCTCGCGATAGTCAAAAAGACTTTTAAAACCTCTGCTTTGCATTAATGGGCCACCGACTCCTGCGTAACTTATAGTATCTGGTGAGATACGATTTAGAGAGTCTATTAAGTGAGCACCGAGTAAATCACCAGACGGCTCACCAGCAATAAGAAAAATATTTAATTGTGGACCTAAAGTTGTCATCTGAGATCTAAAANTTATTCATCTTAACAAATTATTATATCCAACAATATAATCATCTGGATTAATTCCTACGACGAATATACCAGCAGAATTAGCTGCTCTGGATACTTTATCTGCTTCAATAACAATTGTCTTNTCGGCAGCGATAACTATACCTGAAAGACCTGCATCTGATACAGCTCTAACAGTACTAGGACCAATAGTAGGCATATCAACTCTTTGTTCTTGATTAGGTTTTGGCAACTTAACTAAAACTCCACCCTTTGAACTCCTAGACAAAGAAATACATCTATTTAACATAGCTTGAGTACCGTCCGCAGCCTCTATAGCTAGAACATTACCATTTCGTATAATAGCTGCTTGGCCTAGATCAAGCTTTCCAATTTGTCGGACGACATTAACACCAATAACTATATCAGCTTCGTCAACATCAGTTGTTGTAAATTTTCCAATAGGGCCACTAGTTGCACATAGACCTTTAACAACTTCATCCGCCCCAACTATTTTAAAGCCTTCGTTTTCCAAATATTTTATAATTTCTTTTAAAATTCCATCATCACCTTTATTTAGAATACCCTTACTAAGAAACTTAGCGGCTTTAAAGTCAGGACGTAATTGGTATAGAGTCGGACGTTTTATGGAACCTGCTAAAACTAACTCCCTACATTTATGTTTACGTAGTAATTTTAAAGAGCTTTCTAGTGCACCTAATCTAACCCACGAATGCGGTGAATCATCTACAACTTCGATTTCAGCCTGCCCTTTAAAAGCTAATACAAAGTATTCTCTTCCAGATGACTTGCATGCTTCTATTAAATAGCCAGGTAGTGGACCTCCGCCCGCTATAATCGCAAGTTTAGTTTCCATTTAAAGATTTAGGCTGAAGTACGGCACGGGAATTTTCTGCACGAATAAAATTAATAATTTCCATCACTTCACTACTATTTCCGTAAAGTTGAATAACGTCCTCTATCCTTTCAGATAATGTCCCTTCTTGNGCAAACATTAGTCTATAGGCAGTTCGCAATATATGTATTTCATCTCGGGTAAAGTTTCTTCTCTGCANACCAACCAAATTTAGCCCTCTTAAACGTGCTCTTTCTCCCATCGCAGATCCATAGGGAATCAGGTCTTGCTCTACACCTGACATACCTCCAACCATTGCATGCGCCCCAATACGAACAAACTGATGNACACCAGACAACCCTCCTATTATTGCGTAATCACCTACCTCAACATGCCCACCTAATGTTGCATTATTTGCTAATATAACATGATTTCCAACTATACAATCATGAGCTATGTGAGAGCCAATCATAAACAAACAATCATTACCAATACGAGTTTCCATTAATCCACCTTCGGTTCCCGGATTGATGGTTACATGCTCACGTATTTCATTTCTTTTACCAATAATTAACTTTGATTTCTCACCTTTATACTTCAAATCCTGTGGCGGAAAACCAACTGAAGCGAATGGATAAATACTTGTTTTTTCCCCAATACTTGTGAATCCATCTATAGCAACATGGGAGTGTAATTTTACACAATTCTCTATTGTAACATTAGGGCCAATTGTACAATATGGACCAATTTGCACATCATCTCCTATATTTTCTGGAGAAGGAACAATAGCTGTTGGATGAATGATACTCATTTAATCATCCATAATCATAGCAGAATAAACTGCTTCAGCTACTATTTTACTTGCAACAATAGCTTTTCCTGAAAATTTCCATACAGGTCCTCGGCTTCTAAGAGCACTCACTTCTAGGCGAACCTGATCACCAGGAAAAACTGGTTTCCTAAATCGAGCGCTTTCTATAGTCATAAAGTAAACTAATTTCCCTCTAGCCTCAATTCCAAGAGACTCAACTACAAGAACACCAGCCGTTTGAGCCATGGATTCAATTATTAAAACGCCCGGTAGAACCGGCCTTTTAGGGAAGTGACCGATAAAAAAAGGCTCATCAATTGATACATTTTTAATTCCAACAGCACTTTCTTTTTGAACCATTTCAACAACTTTATCTATCATCAAAAATGGAGGTCGATGAGGAATGAGCTCCATTATTTCTAATACATCAAGAGTTGTACGGGCAGTTTTTTTAACTTCTAATTCATCTTTTTTTATATTCATTCAGGTAATTCCAAAAGTATTAGGAAAATTAATAAATAGTTATTATTTAATTTTATTATCTTTCGTAAGTTTTGATAAAGTAGCTATTTGACGAAAAAATTCACGGATTGGAATAGCCGGATTACCAACAATTTTTTCCCCAGGCTTTGTATCACGCATAACACCACTACGCGCACCAATCTGTGTTCCTTTAGCAATATTTATATGCCCTATTATTCCTGATTGACCAGCTAGTACAACAAAATCATCTAGTCGGCTACTACCAGCAATACCCGATTGAGCAACGATAACACATCCTCTACCTATTTGAACGTTATGAGCAATCTGTACAAGATTATCAATTTTACAACCATCACCAATTATTGTATCCGGGCCAGCTCCCCTATCTACACAAGTATTTGCACCTATTTCGACGTGATCACCAATAATAACTCTTCCTAGTTGAGGAACATCCAAATGACCTTCTGGTGACATATCAAAACCAAAACCGCGTTGGCCAATTCTTACTCCAGGATGAATTACGCAATTTGATCCAATGTCACAGTGACTTAGAGTTACATTACTAGCTACGTTAGTACTTTTTCCAACAGTAACTGAATTAGATATTACTGAACCATCACCAATAAAAACGTTATCTTGCAAAATAACATCTCTCTTTATTACTGAATTAGCTCCCACAGAACATCCAGTACCAATTTTTACAGATTTATCTATATAAGCACTATTATGGATATTTGTAACAAATTTTGTGTTTTCCGGATAGAACGTTTTAGCTATCAATGCATAGGAGCGGTATGGATTAGAGCTCAACAGTAAAGACATACCAGCAGGTGCGATATGAGACATTTTTGGAGAAACTACGCATGCTCCCGCCTTACTATTCTTAAATAAATTATTATATTTTGAATTATCTAGAAAACTAATAGATTTAGAATCTGATGTTTCTAATGGGGAAACGTCATAAATTAGTTTATCAGGATCAGAATCAAGACCTATTTCCGCTTTCGCTATCTTTGCTAAGTCCTTAATAGTATATGGACCATAATTAGTAAAGAATCTTGGATCAGCCATCTTAGGCCTTACCTTTATTTGCTTTTATTTTTGTTGTTTACGTTCTTTTCTAACTTCAAATCAATTGAAGGAAGACGCTTGTTTAATCTCTGCAGAGCTAAATCTGTTATTTCAAAATCATCAACAGCTATTACTATTTGTGATCTAGGCAGTATCATATTAATGTTAAGTTCTTGAGTAAGTTTACGTAGTTCATCTAGAAGAACTATTTGTATCTTATTAATTGTTCTTCGAAAACTTTTATCAAGCACTTGATTTAAATTACGAGATCTTTTCTGAAGTTTTCTAATCTCTTTTTGTAGCTTTTGCTGACGTTGTAAATATACATCAGGAGCTAATATAGATCTTTGTTGTTGTAATTCTTGATCTTCTTTTCTTAATTTATTTTCTTCACTTGCTATCAGTGATTGTTCTTGGAGTGCAATAGCATCCATTTTTTTTCTGGCTTCTTTAGATGACAACGAATCTCTTAATATTGATTGAATATCTACAATAGCTATCTTTGGAGCAGGTATAGTATAAGGATTTGCTGTAACTTGGGATATCAAAAGAGTTGTAAAAATAAAGATAAAGCAAGCCACTAATATTTTATTAAAAACCATATCTAATTAACCGTTTCATCTAGAATCGTGTACCAAAGTTAAAATTAAATGTCCGTGTTTTATCATAGTCTTCTTTCATAAAAGCATTTGCAAAGTCAAAACGCAAAGGCCCTATGGGTGATGCCCATCCAAATCCAATTCCAAATGAAGCTCTGGGATTTGCATCATCTACTAAATCTGAAAAAGGATCATCAATACCCCACGCACTGCCAAAATCAGTAAAAACGCTGCCCTTTATGTCAACTTCTTTGGGTAGTCCAAGTGGAAATGTCAATTCAGCTGTACCAGAATAAAATTGATGACCACCAATAGCATCTCCAGTTACAAGATCACGTGGTCCAACTCCTGCATTATCAAACCCCCTAAGTGATACTCCTCCAAGATTAAAGCGTTTCATTAATGGAACAGTATCATCATTAAATGTAAAAACATGGCCAGCTTCAGCNGATATATTTGCTACTATAGATGTATCAAATAGAGATGTATAATATCCGCCTTTTAATTTATTTCTTAAAAATTTTGACGACCCACCAATTCCAGCAATTTCTACATTATAAGAACCAAAGTACCCATCTGTTGGATTATAATTTCTGTTTAACATATTAAAATATAATTCATTTTTTATGCTAGAAGTTACCAAGCTACCTGCTTGAGACTGAACTACCTTTGAGGCAGATGTATCAACACCAGCAATATCATTGTTATATAACGTGTAACGGATAGAATGCCTTAACTTTGGACCAAGATAGTAGCCTGTCCTTAGCGCAAATCCTTGTTGATCTTCCTGAAATGAACTTTCATTAGTTCTATCAGTTGTACGTGCAAATAAATCAAATCCTGCTGCAAGAGATCTATTTAGAAAGTAAGGCTCAGTGAAGCTAAGATCTATTTTTTGTTCTTCAGTACCAAGTGAAAGGCTAAGTTTTAAATCCTGTCCTCTTCCTAATAAATTTCTTTCACGGATTGAAACATCACCTAAAGGACCAGCCGTAGAAGAAAATCCGGCACCAATTGAGAGTTCACCAGTTGATTTTTCTTCTACATCAACATCGATAGTTGTGTAGTCAGGTTCTATTGACGGTTCATTTATTATATCAACGCGACTAAAGAAACCCAAGTTCTGTANATCTTGTCTAGCTTTTCTAAGTTTTGCTGTATTAAACGCATCTCCCTCAGATAATGTAAATTCTCTTCTAATAACCTTATCTAAAGTACGAAGATTGCCTCTAATATTTATCCTTTCAACATAGACACGCGACCCTTCACTTATGTCATATGTTACATTAATAATTTTTTCTTCTCTATTTCTTTTTACCCTTGGTCTAATATCTACAAAAGCAAAACCAAGTGCTCCAATATGCACCGTTAAAGCTTGTATGGTTTCTTCTACTTGATTGGCATCATACACCTTATTTTTTTTACCAACTATTAAAGATCTAAGTTCATCAATATTTATATTACGTAACCGTAAATTTACATCTACATCACCAAATTTATATTTGGAACCTTCTACTATAGTAAAAGTTATAATAAAATCTTCTTGATCCTCTGTTAACTCGGCTATTGCTGATACTACTCTAAAGTCTGCATAACCCTCTGATAAATAGAATCTTCGTAACAATTCTTTATCAAAAGAAATCCTATCTGGATCATAGCTATCATCGGAAGATAAAAAATTCCATACAGTAGACTCATCAGTTTGTATTACGTCCCGTAATTTTCTATCTGAATACTTTTGATTACCTATGAAATTTATTGAACGAATACCATTAAGCGGACCTTCAGTAACTTCATATATTAAATCAACTCTATTTTCGGATAACTTTACTGCCTTTGGTTCAACAGTTGCACCAAATCTACCNGATCNTCTATATATATTAAGTAAACGTTTAACATCATTTTTTACTTTTGTACGCGTATATACAACTCTTGGCCTAAGTGATATTTCAGAAACAAGTATCTCATTTGTTAAACGCTTATTACCCTCAAAAGATATACTGTTAATAATAGGGTTCTCAACGACCTTAATAATAAGAATATCATTTTGACTTNTAAAATTAACGTCGGCAAACAGACCAGTATTAAATAGGCTTTTCAATGAATCATCTATTTTATCAGAATCATATTTATCGCCTTTATTGATCTTTAAATACGATATTACTGTGGCTCGTTCTATTCTTTTGTTACCCAGAACACGNATTTCACTAATGATATTTTTTTCATCATTAGCTGGAGCCATATTTGTATGCAGGCTCCCAATTAATAATACAACTAAAATTCTTGCGACGACGCGCATGTTTAATTTTCGTCGCATTTTAAAACGCCTTTCTTAAATGAGATGTTTAAATTACCAAAGATATTAGTTTTTGTACAAACGGTAAACGAGCTAAATCGTTATAAGTGGCGAATAACATGAGGCTAAGCACGAAAGCTAGTCCAATTTTCAATCCAATATCCATAATCTTTTGATTAGGGGGCCTACGAAAAACAAATTCATAAGCATAAAACACTAAATGACCACCATCTAACAAGGGTATAGGCAGTAAATTAATTAAACCTAAATTTACTGAAAGCAGAGCCGTAATAAATATTAATGATGCAAATCCTGCATCAGCGGCACTTCCAGATATTTGTGCAATTCGAATTGGGCCACCCAATTGTTTGGCGCTTCTTTCACCAGAAACAATTTGACTTACACCAGTTATCATTACAGTTGTTAAATGTCCCGTCGCTCGAATTGATTGCCAAACAGATTCAAAAATATTATGTCGTTTGATCTCTCTAGCTGTACTTCGTACACCTATTCTTCCTATTTTAATCTCATCACCCAGATCGTCTTTTTGAATAACTTCAGCAGGTGTTATAGGAACGGTAATTACACCTCCGTTGCGTTCAATAACTATATCAATTGTTATACCAGGGTGCAGTTGAACAAGTTGTGCAACNTCTTCAAAGCGCTTTACACTACTACCTGCTACTTCTAAAAATACATCATTAACTTTAAAACCAGCTTCATCAGCAACTGAACCCTTTACTACATCTGTTATTCTTGCCGGAGTATAAGACTGTCCAATAGTAGCGAAAGATATTGCTAAAATAAAAATAGCAAATACAATATTTGCTATTGGGCCAGCTGCAACAATTGCAGCTTTCTGGCCAAGTCTTTTATGTGCAAATGATTCTAACATCTCATCAGCTGATAACGTTTGGTTACCTTGGTTCGGATCAATATCACTTTGACCAAACATTTTCACATAGCCACCAAACGGTATTAAGCTAAATTTCCATCGAGTATTAGACTTATCAGTCCATCCAAATATCTCAGGACCAAATCCTACTGAGAATACTTCAACACGTACGCCATTACGCCTAGCCACCCAATAATGACCAAATTCATGAACAAAAACCAAAGGAGTTAATACAACCAAAAACCAAAATAGTGTTACTATTATTTCACCCATAAGGGCTCCATTGTTAACTAATATAAATATACGTTTTCAATCTATTTAATCTTAATAAAGAGTTAAAGTTCTTTTTTTACTAAAGCTTGAGCAACTCTTCTGGATTCGTTATCTAATTGTTCGCAATCATATAAAGATTTGATAGGATACCCATCTACTTTTGTTAAGGTCTCCTCAATAATTCTAGTAATACTAAGAAAATCAATCGAACTTTGTAGAAAACTATGCACTGCCACCTCATTAGCTGCATTTAGTACCGTTGTGCTTCCATTACCTTTATTAAGAGAATCTCGAGCCAAAGACAGTGCGGGAAACCTTTTAATATCAGGGGTTTCAAATGTTAACTTTCCTATTTCTGCAAAATCAAGTTTCTTAGTCGGCGTTTTTATGCGTTTTGGCCATGACAAAGAATAGGCAATTGGTGTACGCATATCTGGTGAAGCCATCTGAGCTAATACAGAACCATCAACATATTCAACCATAGAATGAATTATGGATTGAGGATGAACTAAAACTTCTAATTTTTCTGGTAAGACTGGAAATAAATAAGCAGCTTCAATTAATTCCAATCCCTTATTCATTAATGTAGCTGAATCCACAGATACCTTGCGGCCCATGTCCCAATTGGGGTGCGAAACAGCTTGCTCTGGCGTTATAGTACTCATTCTAGCTCTACTCCAGTTTAAGAAAGGTCCACCAGATGCTGTCAGTATTATACGTTCAACCTCGTCCGTATTATTAGATTCAAGAACTTGAAAAATAGCATTATGTTCTGAATCAATTGGCAAAATCATTGAATTACAATTATTAGCCTCTTCAATAATTATATCGCCTGCACAAACTAAACATTCTTTATTAGCTATNGCAACAATGGTACCCTGGCTTATCGCTGAAAGTGTTGGCCGTAGTCCTGCGGCACCTACTATTGCTGCAACCACTATATCAGCGGACCTATTGGCTGCTTCTATGACAGATTCATCACCAGTCATTAATTCTATACCAGAACCTTCTAATCCATCTTTTAATATCTGATATTTACTAGTATCTCTAATAATAGCTACATCAGGTTTTAAAAGAAGCGCCTGTTTAACTAGTAATTCAACATTTGTATTGGCAGTTAATGCTACTACGTTAAAATCCTCGGAATTGCGGTTTAATAAATCTACAGTGCTTCGCCCTATTGAACCAGTCGACCCAAGTATCGAAACTGTTCGCGGACCATTAGAAAAACTAGTTATTTCAACTGGGTCTATTAAGGCCATAAAAGTAAAGCACCTGTTTGTATGAAAAATATTACTATCATAACTGTTGAAGCAATTAGTAAACCATCTATTCGGTCAAGTAAGCCACCATGTCCGGGAATAATACTTCCAGAATCTTTTTTATTAAATATTCGCTTCACATAGGACTCAAATAAATCACCTAATTGAGAGCTAATTGATATTATAACGGCAAGTACAATTATATTCATAGGCAGTTCATATTTTAAAATTAATAAACTGATGAAAGCAAAACCNACAGGCAGCAATACCGCTCCAAATGAACCTGCCCATGTTTTACCAGGACTTATAACAGGAGCTAGTTTGGGACCACCAAGTAAACGCCCAAAGATATACCCACCAATATCCGATAGCCATACCATAACAAGTAGAAACATAACACCTTGTAAACCAAATTGTGAATCTGATCGTAAAGTAATAATTGATAGAGTTGGTAAACCGAGATAGAACAAACCCACAAAGGTCCATACTTTATTACTTATATATTTGTCTGATATTAAAGTAGAAATAATTAAAAATAGTATTAATACTATTATTGCAGCGTAAAATCCTACTGTGATGAAGGCAATTGAAATAAACGGGCCTAATAATAAAAATAAAAACATGGCTAAAGGATCTGTAATATTACAGAGACTAAACCATTCATAACCTACAATTATAGTAATTATAGCAACAAATCCAATAAACCAATAAGAACCCGCCCACACAATTACTATTACGAATGGTATAAGTATTAATGAAGAAATAAAACGTATAGTGAACTCTGACATTGAATCATTTTTGGTGCTTTTAATGATTTTAAATTAAACCATTACCTCACCAAATCTTCTTTCTCTTCTATTATACTCTTCTATAGCAAGAGCTAAGTTCTCACGTTTAAAATCAGGCCATAGCACTTCACTAAAAACCAATTCTGTATATGCAATCTGCCATAGTAAAAAATTACTAATTCTTTTTTCACCACTAGTTCTAATTAATAAATCAGGGTCTGGGATATCTGATGTAGCTAAATAATCTGTAAAGATTTTAGTATCAATGTTCTCATAAAGTAATTTTCCATCAATTACATCTTTATATAGATTTTTAACAGCTGATATTATTTCCTGTCGACCACCATAGCTAAGAGCTGCAGTTAAATACAAACCATCATTACCTAATGTTTTTTCTTCCGAATGTTCAATAAGTTTTACTATATCTGATGAAAAATTAGAACGATCCCCAATAACTCTAATGCGAACATTTTTTCTATGCATTGTTTCTGTTTCGCTTTGCAAAAAACGTCGTAAAAGCCACATCAAATCATCAACCTCAACAGATGGACGTTTCCAATTTTCAGAGCTAAAAGCAAATAAAGTCAAATATTTAACACCAAATTCTATTGATGCATCAACAATATCTTTGACTGCTTCAATGCCTCTTCTATGGCCATCTGTGCGAGGCTTACCACGTAACTGTGCCCACCTACCATTACCATCCATGATAATAGCAATATGCCTGGGAATATGCTGTTGCGACAGCTCAGTCACTACCATTAGTTTAAACCTGAAGAATCTCCTGCTCTTTTTCTACGAGCAATTTATCAATTATTGAAATATGTTCATCAGTCAGTCTTTGAATATCCTCGCCTAGATCGTGTTGTTCATCCTTAGAAATATCGCCTTCTTTTTCGCTCTTTTTAAGAGTATCCATTCCGTCTCGACGAACATTTCTTACAGCGACCCGTGCTTGTTCGCCAAATTTAGCAGCTACTTTTGTTAGATCAACCCTACGTTCTTCACTTAGATCAGGAACAGGTATCCTAATCAAATTGCCTTCGGTCTGTGGATTCAATCCTAAGTCTGATTCTCTAATCGATTTTTCTGCCTCTTTAGTTAGTGAACCATCCCATACTTGAACAGTTAATAATCTAGGCTCAGGTACACTGATTGAGCCCACTTGGTTCAAAGGCATTTTAGAACCGTAAGCATTAACATTAATATTCTCTACCAATGCAGTAGAAGCTCTTCCCGTTCTAAGACCGGAGAATTCTTTATTTAATGAATCAATAGCACCATTCATTCGACGTAAAATATTATCTAGATCAACTGATACCATTTTACCCTCCTTCAACTAATGTAAATCTTCCGTCACCTGATATAACTCGTTTAACTTCACCTTGGTTATGTATAGAAAAGACTATAATAGGTATATTATTTTCACGACAAAGTGTAATAGCAGCAGCGTCCATAACTTGGAGATCATTACGTAAAATATCAAAATGGCTTAATTTATCATATCGTTTAGCATCAGGATGTGTTGTTGGATCTGCTGAATAAACACCATCAACTTTTGTTCCCTTAAGCAAACAATCACACGACATTTCGGATGCTCTTAAGGCAGCTGCAGTATCTGTAGTAAAATATGGATTACCAGTTCCGGCAGCAAAGATTACAACTCTATTACGCTCCATATGTCTAATGGCTCGTCTGCGAATATATGGCTCACAAACTGAAGCCATTGGTATCGCAGATTGAATACGCGTATCAACAGATAGATTCTCAAGAGCATTTTGTAAGGCTAATGAATTAATAACAGTTGCTAGCATCCCCATAAAATCAGCATTAGTTCGATCCATACCAGCTGATGCACCCGAAACCCCTCTGAATATATTGCCTCCGCCCACTACTAAACATATTTGAGTTCCCGATTGAAAAACCTCACGAACATCTTCAGCTATCCTGTTGACTGTAGAGGGATCGAGACCAAACTCCTGATTCCCCATTAACACTTCACCTGATATTTTCAAAAGGACACGTTGGTATTTAAATGTCTTTTCCATAATATAAGGTCTATTTAATAAGAGTTAAAAATATTAACTGTTATAACTAAGTGAACGAGGATTACAACTAATCAAATAATCTAAAATATAGTGTTATTCATAAGTCGTAGTTCTCTAATATCTAGTAAGAATAAATACCTAAAGTCATTAAGAAGACATTTTTTCAACTTCTTCGGCGAAGTTATCATTTTTTTGTTCTATTCCTTCACCAATTTTGTAACGAATATAACCAGTTACATTAATATCTGAACCTATCTCTTTAGCAGCGATTTCAATAGCCTCCCGGACTTTAACATCCGTATCTAATACATAAACCTGCTCTAACAAAACGCTCTCTTCATAAAATTTACGTAACCTACCTTCTACCATTTTATCAATGATATCGGGATTTTTACCAGACTCTTTCGCTTGCTCTGTCAGTATTTGTCTTTCCCGTCCAATTACATCTGCATCTAACGAATCTATGTCTAGAGATTGTGGATCAGCAGAACAAATATGCATAGCCAAGTTTTTACCAATAGATGATAATTTCTCAATCGGAGCTTCAGATTGAAGTGCAACAAGAACACCTATTTTACCCATATTTTCGACAATAGCGTTATGCATATATCCTGATATTAAACCCTTTGTTACCTCAAGACTTTCACACCTTCTAATGCTTATATTTTCTCCTATAGTAGCCACTATATTTACAGTCTCTTCTTCAACCGACTGACTGCTAGTACTATACTTTGCAGAATTTAATAAATTAAAGTTACCACCTAGAGCATGGGCAGTCACAGTTACCTCATTTACAAATTGTTGAAAAATATCATTTCTAGCAACAAAATCTGTTTCAGAGTTGATTTCAACAACAGTTCCCTTAGTTCCATCGATTTTAATACAAACCAACCCCTCGGATGCAGCTCTTCCTGATTTTTTAGCGGCTGCTGATAAACCTTTAGTTCTAAGGAGATCAATTGCTCTATCCATATCTCCTTCTGTTTCTACTAAAGCCGTTTTACAGTCCATCATCCCAGCCCCTGATAGATCTCTTAGCGCCTTTACCGATGCGGCAGTGATATCAGACATAATCTAATTTTTCTCCATTAATTTTTTATAAAAAAAACACCTAAAGGTGGTTGACCTAGAACTTTCTATGTCGAAACTGTTTCACCCTCAGTTTCAGTAGCTACAGCCTCCTCAGTAGCTACAGCCTCCTCAGTAGCTACAGCCTCCTCAGTAGCTACAGTCGTCTCCTCAGCAGCTACAGCCTCCTCAGTAGCTACAGTCTCCTCAGCAGCTGCAGCCTCCTCAGTAGCTACAGTCTCAACTGACTCCTCAACTACAATTTCAGCAGGAGGAGATATATCTTCACCAACATCTACACCACTAGATGTTAATTCTTGCTGCAAGCCGTCTAGAACAGCTGCAGAAAATAAATCGCAGTAAAGTTGTATTGCACGCATGGCGTCATCATTACCCGGTATTGGGTAATCAATAAATTGAGGGTTTGAATTCGAATCCACTACCGCAGCAATCGGGATACCCAATTTTTTGGCCTCGCTTATAGCTATCTCTTCTTTATTTGTATCAATGACTACCAACATGTCTGGGCGTCCACCCATTTCTTTTATTCCCCCAAGTGCTAGGTCTAACTTATCACGTTGCCTAGTCAAATTGAGGAGTTCTTTCTTAGTTAATCCTTTACTCTCATCGGAATTTAGACGACTTTCAAGTTCCCTAAGAGTTTTGATAGAATTTGATATAGTTTTCCAATTAGTTAACATACCACCAAGCCATCGGTGATTTACATAGTACTGTCCACACTTCTTTGCGGACTCTGCTACAATTTCACAAGCAGCCCGTTTAGTTCCTACAAAAAGTACTCTCCCGCCACCAGCAGCAATATCACGTGTGGTATTTAATGCTGCGTACAGCATTGGCACAGTTTGCTGTAGGTCTATAATATGAATCTTATTTCTACTACCAAAAATGAACTGTTCCATTTTTGGATTCCATCTGCGGGTATTGTGCCCAAAATGCACACCCGCTTCTAACAATTGACGCATAGTAAATGTTGGGACCGCCATTATGGTCTCTCCTTCTCCGGTTAAACCTCTGTAGAACGTGGCCCGATTAGGGCACCGGAGCGAATACATATTTCTCTAGGTAGCCGCAAATTCTACATGTGATATAGTTAAATTAATTTAAATACTTTATGAAATAGGTAGATAGCGCTCTATCAATTTAATTGCAAGTTTTGCTTAGAATAAAATTAACCCTTCTTATACTCAATTTCCAGAGCTACCATGTCCGTATCTCCTATATTCGTAACATTATGCTCAAATCCATCCCCTACTTCGTAAAAAAATGATTTACCTGGTTCGGACTTAATTTCTCCAATAGATCCATCAGAACGTTCATATCTTAGCTTTGCTGACTCAATATGGTATCCAACATAATTTGTATCATGAACATGCCACCCAGATTGTTGCCCTGGCGTAATTCGATGGAAGGTTATACGGGTGGTATCATTATCTAATAATATTTCATAATGACTTAGTTTATCAGAAGAAATTTCTATCTTATTTTTTTCTTCAAGATGATTAGACATAATATTTCTCTCCCAATTAAATATTGAAGAACTATATTTTATATTCTATTTCCAAAGAAGTAATTTTTACAACACCCAGTAAATAAAAAAACAAAGTAATTCATTATTTTGATCAGGCCTCAACAACCTCTATCACACCTGGTATAGATCTTATTGTATCACATACTTTCGTGCTATAAGAAAATGCTCCCTCTAGGCGAACTTCTATATCTCTATCAAGTGAAGGGATCATCAAACTTATTTTAGCTCTTCCATCTTTTGTTTTTTTTGTATTTATTTTATTATCAATAACTGATTTTAGACTTGATAATGTTTCGGCATTATCAAGCCATACTTGAATCGACATTGGAGCAGATTCTGCTGCTGAATCTATATCTATCAAAGACTGAAGATTTAAACGAAGTTGTCCCTCTTCAATTTTTGCTAAGACCTTAAGCAATAAAGGTTTAGAGCCAACCTGAAGTAAATCTCTGTGGTTTGTTAATATTTCAGAAAAAGCAGTTACTTCGTATACCCCAGATCCATCCGAAAATTGAATAAAAGCATATTTATTACCTCTTTGAGAAGTTCTATTCTGTATATTTAAAACAGTTCCCGCTAATGAAGAAATCATTGTACCACCATTTGCCAATACAGTATCATAGAGGTTATTAAAACTAGGGACACCTAAACGTTGTAAAGCCTTAGCATATTCATCTAAAGGATGCGCCGAAAGATAAAAACCAACTGCATTAAGCTCTCTTTCTAAACGTTCTACTTGTGACCATTCAGCCACTACTTCTAAGCGCGGCGTATCAGTCATACCTACAGACTGATCATTTAAGAAATTGAATTGTCCACTTTGTCTATCAGCACTCTTCGATTGAGCATAACTAATAATTAGTTCTATACCTGAGAATAATTCCGCACGATTATTATTGATAGAATCTAGAGCTCCCGCTGCAATTAGGTTTTCTATTAGTCGTCTATTTAATGACTGCGGATCTACTCTTCCTGCCAAATCAAATATATTAACGAAACATCCATTTTTTTCTCGTTCAAGAATAACCATATCCATTGCCGCCGGACCTACCCCTTTAATAGCGGAAAGGGCATACCTGATTGCTCCATAAATATTTTTATTTTTCTCATTATCAACGTATTCAACAGAAAACTCGACCTCAGATCGATTTAAGTCTGGAGCTAATAGAGTTATATTTTGACGTTCTAGTTCTTGCTGATATAGAGACAACTTGTCCGTGTTACTCATGTCTAATGTCATAGATGCAGCAAAAAATTCAACTGGATAGTTAGCTTTGAGATAGGCGGTTTGGTAGGCGATCATTGCGTAGGCTGCTGCATGGGCCTTATTGAAACCATACCCGGCAAACTTTGCTATAGTTTCAAATATTCGTGTCGCCGTATCTTCATTAACATTTCTTGCTTTTGCACCTGATACAAATACATCTCTTTGAGCATCCATTTCCTTCTGAATTTTTTTACCCATAGCTCTTCTTAACAAATCAGCAGAACCAAGTGTAAAACCAGCTAAAGCTTGAGCCATTTGCATTACCTGTTCTTGGTATATTGGAATTCCATAGGTTTCGCTCAAGCAATCTTTTAAATCGTCATGTAGATAGTCAACCTCTTCAATGCCATGCTTACGATTAATATAACTTGGAATATTATCCATAGGACCAGGGCGATAAAGTGCTACAACAGCAATTATATCTTCAAACCTATCTGGCTTAAGTTTACGCATCACATCCCTGACCCCAGAAGATTCACACTGAAACACTCCTGTCGTATCTCCTTTGGTCAACATATCAAAAGTTGCTGTGTCATTAAGGGGAAGGTTTTCTATATCAATATTTATTTTTCTTTTATTCAATAAAGATAACGTTTTTTGAATTACATCTAGGGTTTTTAATCCTAAAAAATCAAATTTTACTAAGCCAGCTAACTCAACATATTTCATTGAAAATTGTGTAGCTAGAGTCTCTGAACGTGGATCTAAATATAATGGAATCGATTCTTCCAGTGGTCGATCACCAATTACAATACCTGCAGCATGAGTTGATGAATTTCTATAAAGTCCTTCTAGTTTTAAAGCCAGGTCTAATAAATGCTTTATATTCTCATCATTACTTCGAAGCTTTTGTAACTCTGGTTCTATTTCTATAGCCTGTTGCAAGGTAACAGGATTAGCCGGATTTGCTGGCACAAGCTTCGCAATACGATCAACTAATCCATATGGCATCTCCAATACACGACCTACATCTCTAACTACTGCTCTGGCCTGTAATTTACCAAATGTGATAATTTGAGCTACACGATCAAAACCGTATCTCTCTTGAACATAATGAATTACTTCATCACGTCTAGCTTGGCAAAAATCAATATCAAAATCTGGCATAGAAACACGCTCAGGATTAAGAAAACGTTCGAAAAACAGCCCCCAACGTAATGGATCTAAATCAGTTATGGTAAGAGCCCAGGCTACTAAAGAGCCAGCTCCGGATCCTCTCCCGGGACCAACAGCTATATCGTTTACTTTAGACCATTTAATAAAATCAGAGACAATTAAAAAATAACCAGAATAACCCATATCTTCAATAACTTGAAGCTCATAGTTTAACCTATCTATATAAGGCTTTGATTTAATTTTTTGTGTTTTTAAATCCATAGAAGGTTCAAGAACATGATTATTTAATCGTTTTTCTAACCCTGCCTTCGCCTGTTCAAACAATTCAGTATTTTCATCAACATCGGTTCCTGTTTTAAAAGGAGGTAGCTTAGGTGGAGTGTCCTTAGGCATAAATCCACATCGTTTGGCTATAACTTTGGTATTTGATATAGCTTCGGGTATATCCTCAAATAAAAGCTTCATCTCATCTGATGTTTTAAATCTATGCTCTGGAGTCACTCTTCGTCTTCTTGATTCAGAAACATATGAACCTTCTGATATGCACAAAAGGGCATCATGGGCTTCGTACATATCGGCTTCAGAAAAAAATACCTCATTCGTAGCTACTAATGGTAAGTTATTTGTATAAGCTAAATTTACTAGTGCTTCCTCAACATTTACTTCATCATCCAAACCATGACGTTGTAGTTCGATATAAAGTCGATTAGGAAACAAACTTTTTAATCTATCACAATATTCTTGAGCACCTTGGTTCTGCCCATTTTTAATTAACCTTGCCAACTCACCTCTAGTCCCGCCGCTAAGTGCTATAAGACCTTCAGTATGTCCATGTAATTCTTCTAATGATAACTGAGCTCTATATAGTGGATCTGTCGAAGCATAGGAGTAACTAACAAGATGCAAAAGATTTCGATATCCTATCTCATTTTGGACCAGCAATACTAACTGGCTGGGAGATGTTGATATATTCTGTTTTGATAGTTTATTTATTAAAGACTCCGATTTAGTTTCTACACCTTTGTTATTAATAGACACCTGACAACCAATAATTGGCTGTACTCCTTCCTTAGCCGCCTCCAATGAAAATTCTAAAGCCCCAAACAAATTAGAAGTATCGGTGATAGCTATAGCAGGCATCTTCTGCTGCTTACATATTGATACCATGTCAGGAATACGCATTGCGCCTTCAGCTAAAGAATAAGCAGAATGAACGCGTAAATGAACAAATTCGGCAAGCATCACATAGACCTCCTTAGTACAGCTTACCTTTGTAATATTTGATTCGATATTGATTAAGTCTGTGGAAAAACTCACATATCGGTGGAGAAAACACATCCATCATCTAAATAACAGATACGATCCATAAGTGAAGCTAACTCCATATTATGAGTGGCAATTAAGGCCGCTACATTATTATTTTTAACAACTAACATAAGCTGCTGAAATACTTTTGATGCCGTTTCAGGATCAAGATTACCAGTTGGTTCGTCAGCAATTAAAATATTCGGTTTATTAGCTAATGCCCTAGCGATAGCAATTCTTTGTTTTTCACCGCCACTTAGTTTTCCTGGTCGATGGTGCAGACGATCATTCAAGCCGAGTGATTTAATAATCTCATCTGCTAGAGATTCAGCTTTATTCTTTTTCACTCCTGCAATCAGTTGAGGTAACATCACATTTTCCCGAGCTGAAAATTCTGATAACAGGTGATGAAATTGATATACAAAGCCGAGTTTGTGAAGTCTAATCAGAGTCCGCTCTTTATCGCTTAGATTAATACAACCAGACCCATTTATAAAAACCTCACCTGCTTTAGGTTGCTCTAATAAAGCAGCTATATGAAGAAGACTGGACTTACCAGATCCCGATGGACCTACTAAAGCGACAATTTCTCCAGGCATTACTTCGATAGAGGCACCACATAAAACTCGAAGGTCCCTGTCTCCTTCCAAAAAATTCTGATAAACATCTTTTAGGACGAGAGCTGGATTAGTCTTAGTCATATCTTAAAGCAACAACAGGGTCTAACCGTGATGCTCTCCAGCTTGGATACAAGGTTGCTAAAATAGATAATCCTAAAGAAATTAGTATCACCATAATAACTTCACCAGTTACTACCTTGCAGGGTAGATGGCTAAAATAATAAATTTCTGGTGAAAAAAGTTTTGTTCCTGACATATTTTCTATAAAACTTTGAATAGAGGATATGTAGTAAGTAAATATTAGACCTGCGATGGTCCCAAATATAGTGCCTGCTAACCCAACGCTAGTTCCTGCTATAAGGAAAATCCTCATAATCATTGCTTTAGGAGCCCCTACAGTCCTTAGAATAGCTATAGCAGAGCCTTTATCTTTTACCATCATAATTAAACTTGAAATAATATTAAAAGCGGCCACTAAAACAATAAGCATAACAATTAGAAACATAACATTTTTTTGTACTTTTAAAGCAGAAAATATTGAGTGGTTTTCTTCTTGCCAATCAAACATTGTTAAATCTGCATTTAAAATATCCCTAATAGATTGACTTGGCACTTGTAATTTATCTGGATTATCAACAAAAACTTCTATTTTAGAAACAATATCACCTAAGCGAAAATATCTTTGAGCTTCATTTAATGACATAAATATAAAACTACGGTCATATTGAAAATGTCCTACTTCAAAAATTCCTATTATTTTATAAGTTTTTAATCGAGGAATACTGCCCAATGCTGTGATTGTCCCCTGGGGGGATATTAGGGTAATATTATCATTGGTAAATACCCCTAAAGCAGCAGCCAACCTTGAGCCAACAATTACGCTGTTATGATTATTATAATCCTTTAGAGACCCTGAAATAATATTATTAGATATAAGACTTCGATTTAATAAATCAGTTTTTTCTAGGCCCCTGACAAGGGCACCTGATGAACGGTTTTCATTTGAAACTAACACCTGAGATTCAATCATTGGTGATGCATTAACAACTCCTTTGGAGCTAGATACTTGATTAGCCAGACTTTTATAATCATATAAATTATCAGAATTCGATATAATGGAAATATGACCTTTAAACCCAAGAATACTATTTAATAGTTCATCCCTAAGCCCATTTTGTATTGATAAAACAATAATCAATGTGGCAACACCTAAGGTAATTCCAAAAAATGAAAACCAGGAAATTACCGAAATAAACCTTTCAGTTCTTCGAGATCTTATATACCTAATTGCTATCTTCAGTTCTACTGAGGAAAACATTATATATATTTACTTTTAGAAATCGATGCGATCTTTATTACTTGTTTAATATTCCTTATCACAAAATGACCTTCCCTTTATCCATTCCGGAATATCTCCAACTAACATTTCCTTACTTTCACCATCTACACGGCGCTTTAACTCAACTACACCTGTCTTCAATCCACGAGGACCAACTATAATCTGCCAAGGTAAACCGATAAGGTCCATGTCGGCAAATTTAGTCCCAGCTCTTTCATTCCTATCGTCATAAAGCATATCTACAGAATATTTATTACAGCCTGAATAAATTTTTTCACAAATCTCGTCAGATTCTGGATCTCCAACATTTAAATTAATCAGCCCTATACTCCAAGGTGCAATAGATTCTGGCCAAATAATTCCTTTTTCATCATGTGATGATTCAATTATAGCTCCAACTAATCGAGAAACTCCAATTCCATAGCTACCCATCTCAATTGCTACTTTATTACCTTCGGAATCCTGAACAAAGGCATTCATTTTTTGCGAGTATTTAGTACCAAAGTAAAAAATATGCCCCACCTCAATTCCTCTAGCCTTTATCAACATTTCATCAGGAACAGTGCATTTATGGGGCTCGTGTTTTTCATCAGTAGCAGCGTAATAACAAGTCCAATTATCAACCATACTTTGTAAATTTTCATTGTAATCGATACCTTCACTAGGTATTTCTAGATCAAGCAGTCTACTGTCGCAGAAAACTTCACTCTCACCTGTATCTGCAAGTATAATAAACTCATGACTTAGATCACCCCCAATAGGACCTGTGTCTGCTGCCATCGGTATAGCCTTTAAACCCAAACGAGAAAATGTTCGAAGATAACTAATAAACATTTTGTTATAGGATCTTTTAGCCCCCTCATAATTAAGATCAAATGAATAATTATCCTTCATTAAAAATTCACGCCCTCGCATAACTCCAAACCTAGGCCTCACCTCATCTCTAAACTTCCACTGTATATGATACAGATTTTTAGGTAGATCTTTATAACTTGTAATATCTTTAGAAACTATATCTGTTATTAATTCCTCATTTGTAGGACCATATAACATTTCGCGATTGTGACGATCCGTAATTCTTAGCATTTCCTTTCCATAATCTTCGTAGCGTCCCGACTTACGCCATAGATCAGCTGATTGTATAGTCGGCATGAGGATTTCTTGTGCTCCTGAGTAATCTTGTTCTTCTCGAACAATTTTACATATTTTTTGTAAAACCCTATAGCCCATAGGTAACCATGAATATATTCCAGCGGTAGATTGTCGTATCATACCAGCTCTCATCATAAGTCTATGTGAAACAATTTGTGCTTCTGTTGGATTTTCTTTTAAAGTTGGAAGAAATAAATTAGATCGCCGCATTATCTTATCTCTGTAAAGAATGAATTCTATTCAAATATATTATCAATATAGACTTCTAGTACCTTAATGTTATTTACATAAACCTTATATAAAAATATTTATTTTCACGTATGTACTATTTATCTAACTAACTAGATATATTTCCATGCAGGATTTAACTTATATATAACATCAAATATAGGACAGTTTTTTTGGTGAGCACCCGGAAGAAATCCAATACTCATAAGAAATTCATTAGTAATCTCTCCACCTGTAAAATGAAAGGTATCTTTGAATATATTCACCCACTCATTCTTTGTTTTTGGATGATGTATATATAACCAATTAAGGAAAGAGTTATGTTTATTTTGTATAATTTTTATTTGTTTAGCATTATAAATGGCAGCACTAATTTTAAGACGATTACGAATGACACCAGAATCGGATAACAATCTTTTCATATCAACTTCTTCATAACTAGCTACCTCATCTATATTAAATTTATTATATGCCTCATTAATGGTTTTTCTTTTTTTAAGAATTGTTAACCAGCTCAGTCCTGCTTGGTTTATTTCTAAAATAAGTCTTTCAAATAAGACAGAATCTTCCAATACTGGAAAACCATATTCCTTATCATGATAGGGCCCATGCAAATAATGACCAGGTGCTATATCGCAGTAATGAGACATCGTCTATCTATATCCTACTATTATCAGTAAGATATAATATTAACATGGGTATTAATAAATATAATAAACTTTTGACATTACATATCTTCTTTGTATTTTTGATGCTTGGACTTACAGCATTTGGCGGCCCAGTCGCGCATATCGGATACTTTCGCAGCGAATTTGTAGATAAACGAAAGTGGGTTGATGCAAGTCAGTTTCAAGACCTCGTAGCATTATGCCAATTTTTACCCGGACCTATGTCTAGCCAAGTTGGATTTGCTCTGGGTATGTTAAGAGGTAATATACGAGGAGGTGTTGCCGCGTGGTTAGGTTTTACAGCACCATCAGCTATTTTTATGCTGTCCATAGGAATTGGAATTAATCAATTTAATAATGACTTAGTTATACCTTATTTACACGGCTTAAAACTGGCCGCAGTAGCCATTGTGGCTTGGGCTTTGTGGCAAATGGGCAAATCAGCTCTTAGAGGAAAAACTCAGCTATTATTAGCCATAAGTTCTTGTCTAATATTACTTTCTACTAACTTAATATGGAATCAATTAGCTTTAATCATCTTATCTGCCTTTATTGGTGTATTTTGTATACCTCGAAAACATAACGAGATTCTTACTAGCCCTAATATTAAATTATCTAAAAGATTTGGAAATACTTGTTTATTTATTCTTGTTGGGATTTTAATTGGCGCTCCAATATTAGCTTCCATAACAAATATTGGTGAAATTTACATTTTCTCAAGTTTTTTTCGTGTTGGATCATTTGTTTTTGGAGGTGGACATGTAGTGTTACCCCTTCTTCAAGCAGAGGTAGTACCTCTAGGTTGGGTGAATGAAGATAAATTTTTAGCAGGTTACGGGGCTGTACAGGCTATGCCCGGCCCATTGTTTACTTTTGCGAGCTATCTAGGAGCTGTTTCTGCTCCAATAATTGGAAATACAAATGGATGGATAGTTGGCTTAATTGCACTTTGTGCTATTTTTCTTCCTTCGTTTTTTATACTAAGCGCAGCATTACCATATTGGAAAATATTAAGATCAAATCCATCTTTACGATCCGCAATTACAGCCGTAAATGCAACTGTAGTAGGAATACTTTTAGCTGTATTTATTGATCCAGTTATTACTTCATCAGTAAATCAAATAAGTGATATATGTGTAGTATTTATTGGAATATGTTTATTGTCCTTAAAACGTATACCAGTATGGTTAATTGTTCTATTGTCTGCTTCCACTGGTGCTTTTCTCTAGATTTCTTAAATCTTTTTATTTTGAACTTTTTTATAATTCCTCTAGTTCTATAAGAGTTCCACTAAAATCCTTTGGATGCAAAAATAAAACAGGCTTATCATGTGCACCCAGTTTAGGAATTCCATCTCCTAACACCCTTGCACCATTAGAAATTAGATGATCCCTAGCAATTATAATATTTTTTACCTCAAAACATAAATGATGTACTCCACCAGAAGGATTTTTCTCTAAAAAAGACTTTATTGGAGAATTATCACCTAAGGGATGTAATAGTTCTATTTTTGTATTAGGTAATTCTACAAATACGGTTGTAACACCATGATTAGGTAACTTTATTGGCTCTGACACTTTCGCTCCAAGTGTTTGTGTGTATTCCTTAGCAGCATTAGTCAGGTCAGGAACAGCTATCGCAATATGATTTAAACGTCCAATCATTCTAGAAAAATCTTTCTTTTAATTAATTAATCAAACGCACAAGATGAACTTTAGTTACGGGATTTTTACCTCGCCATTTACGTACAATTTTTTTTATATGACGTCTTATTAATTCCTCTAAAACATAGTCATCTTTAAGTTTGTCAATTGTTAAAGATGATATTTCCTCTAAAACATCTTCTATAATATCTTCAGCTAACTCAATATCATGATTTTCATTGCCAGTTATACCAGGCGCAGAAATGATTGGTTCAGTAACCACACGACCAAATTTATCCACGACAATAGTTAAAAATACCACGCCCTCTGAGAACATAAGTCTACGTGTTTTTAATATTTCATTATCAACATTTATTAATTCAGTGCCATCAATAGTTAATCGCCCAGTTTTAACAAAACCAACTATTTTTGGTTCATTTCTTTTAAGGCTTAAAACTTCTCCATTCCTAATTATAGGAGCAAATGGAACTTCACATTCTAATGCAAGTTCTGAATTTCCTTGTAAATGTATTTCTTCTCCATGAACAGGAACTACAATATTAGGTTTAACCCATTTATATATCTTGGTAAGATCATCACGGGAAGGATGACCAGAAACGTGTACAAATGCATCTTTCTCAGTTAATACCTTTATTTTTGAACGAGTGAGTTTATTTTGTAATGAGACTATAGAAATTTCATTACCAGGAATTATGCGCGAGGAAAAGATAACCACATCGTTTTCTTCTAGATCAATTTTAGAATGTTGGTTAGCAGCTATCCTTGTTAAGGCAGCACGTTTCTCTCCTTGACTGCCAGTAGTAATTATTAAGATTTTATCACGTGGTAAAGAACTTGCTTCTTGTTCCTTAACAAAAGGAGAAATTTTCGATAAATAACCACTAGCTCTAGCAACTTCCGTAATTCTCCAAAGTGAACGTCCTGCTAAAACAACAGTTCTTCCATTAGCTGCAGCTACCTCAGCTATAGTCTGTATTCTTGCAACATTACTTGCAAAACAGGCTATTAGAACTCTTGTTTTAAATTTAGCTACTAATGACATAAGGCTATCACGAACCTCGCCTTCAGAACCACTGCTTCCCAATGTAAGAGCATTAGTTGAATCACTTATCATGGCTAAAATATTAGTTTTTCCGATTTTTTTAATCAGATTTTCATCAGTTTTTTTTCCTAAAACTGGCTCAGAATCTAGTTTCCAATCACCCGTATGTATGACGGAACCTGCTGAAGTACTTATCAAAACAGAATTAGGCTCGGGTATTGAATGGGTAACTGTAATCAATTGTATGTCGAAGGGAGCGATGTTGATTCGCTCCGACATATTAACTACTGTTATGTCAAGCTGATTAATTCCTCCAGTTTCTTCGAGTTTTTTACTTAATAGTCTGGCCGTGAAAGGTGTCGCATAAATTTTACAATCTAAGCTTCTCCATAAATATTGAATTGCTCCAATATGATCCTCATGACCATGAGTAAGAATTAATCCAACGATATTATCCCTTTGTTGATCAATAAAACTAGGATCAGGAATTATTACATTAGATTTATCTGCTAGTTCAGAATCAAACGTAATTCCACAATCAATTATAATCCATTTCCCTGCATGACCATAAAGATTAAAGTTTAAGCCAATTTCACCGGCACCACCTAAAGGAAGAAATAATAGTTCGTTATTTCCTGGAATTGAATCATATTCTTGAATTATTGGATCTAAATCATGCATTATTTGCGATTACGCCGATTGATCTCCACCAATCCGAAAAGTGTTAAATCAGGCTCAGCAACTTCAATAATATCTGTATGATCTACAAATAACGATGCGAGACCTCCCGTAGCTATTACTTTCATAGGCAGTCTATATTCTTCAACTATTCTAGGAACCATTCCTTCAATCATTGAAATATATCCCCAAAAAATACCAGACTGCATAGCAGCTACTGTATTCCCTCCAATAATATTCTTAGGCTTTTCAATATTAACTCTCGGTAAAAGCGCCCCCGCCATTGAAAGAGCTTCTACCGACAGATTTACCCCCGGGGAAATTACTCCTCCACACCAGTTGCCATTTTTATCTATTATATCAAATGTTGTACCAGTTCCAAAGTCTATAACTATCAAATCTTCTGGATAGCGGGCATGAGCTCCCACAGCTGTTACCAGTCTGTCTGAACCAACCTGTTCCGGACGTTCGACTAAAATTTTTATTCCCAATTTAACATCTGGGTCTCTTACAATTAAAGGAGTTAGTTTAAAGTGATCATTTATCAACTTATTTAAATTAAACCGTGTTCTAGGAACGACAGTTGCAATGATAACTTCTTTTACCATTTCTACATGAAAATTTTTTAATGACATTAACTGAGTTAACCAAACAGCGTATTCGTCACTGGTTCTTTCTGGGTCAGTAGATATACGCCATATGCCAAGTTCTTTTTCACCGTTATAAATGGCAAAGACTGTATTAGTGTTTCCGCAATCGATCGCTAATAACATAAAAAAACTCTTTAGTTTGTTATAACCATTGGAAATATATCTCCAACATCAATTTTGTTTATCTCACTATTTTTTTCAATCAATAGACTACCTCTATNATCTATACCCATAAATGTTCCAAATATAACGTCTTCCGGCAATCGAACTTTTATATCTGTTCCTTTTTTTAGTGACAGTGATAACCATCTTTCCCTAATTGGATCGAACCCATTGTTAAACCACTTTTCCACATAATTAAAAAAATAATGTAGAAATGTAATTAGTACATTCTCTAAAGTAACTTCAGNTCCCTCTTTATGTAAGCTTGTAGAGTTTTCGATATCACTTGGAAATTTTTCAATATTAAGTCCTACACCTATAACCAACCACTCTAAACTTTTATTTGGATTAATAGAACTTTCTAAAAGTATTCCAGAAGCCTTTTTACCGTTAGCCATAATATCATTAGGCCATTTTAACGCGATTTCTATATTGCAAATTGATAACAATGCCTCTGCCAGAGCTACTCCTGTAACAAAACCCAATTGTGTAGCATCGGAAGGAAAACAAGTAGGCCTTTGTATTATAGAAAGATAGAGATTTCCGTATGGTGAGTCCCATGTTCTACCATATCTACCTCTTCCTAGTACTTGTTCACGAGCCCAAACAACCGTACCGGATTTTGCTCCTCCACTAGCAAGTTTTTTAGCCTCTTCATTGGTACTATCTAGGCTGTCAAATGATATTAAATGACAATTAGTCGGTAAATCCGTCTTTCTTAATGTCATATTGCAAATAGAGTAGCTGCAGCTATAGCTGTCGTATTCAGTATGGGCCAAATAATAAAAATAAAGAATACAACTACTATACTCATTCCAATAGTTATTATTGATATCTCTTTACCAACAGGTAAGTCGAATGAATCCAGTGCGTCATCAAAATATATTAGTTTAACTATCCGTAAATAATAATAAGCAGAAACAACGCTGGCCAGTAAGCCTAGAACCGTCAACGTATATAAATTTGCTTCAATAGCAGCTTTAAAAATAAAATATTTTCCAAAAAAACCTGCTAGAGGTGGTATACCTGCCATAGAAAACATAAACACCGTTATACATATAGCCATTATAGGATTGGTTCTACTTAACCCAGCCAACTGATCTATATCTTCAACCATTCTGTCCTGCCTACGCATTGCCAAAATGCAAGCGAAAGTGCCTATATTCATAAAGAGATATACCGTTAAATAAAGTAATACTGCTTGGGTACCACTCTCATTACCAGCAACCAAACCGACCAAAATAAATCCCATGTGCCCTATCGAACTATAGGCCATTAATCTCTTGATATTTTTCTGGTTTATCGCAGCAAATGCTCCTAATATCATTGATGCTGCAGATATAAACCATATTATCTGTTGCCACTGATCAAAGAATTCTCCAAACGGTTGTATTAATATTCGTATTAACAAAATCATTGCTGCAACTTTAGGAGCTATTGCAAAAAAAGCTGTTATTGGAGTTGGCGCTCCTTCATAAACGTCAGGGGTCCACATATGAAAAGGAACTGCAGAAACTTTAAAAGCAAGCCCCGCCATAATGAACACGAGTCCAACAATAACTCCAATATTCGAGTTATTGCCGCTATAATTTTCAAAAACGATAGACAGGTTATCGAAACTTGTTGATCCAGAAAATCCGTAGACCATACTCATACCATAAAGTAATATACCTGAGCTAAGTGCACCCAGTACAAAATATTTNAGGCCTGCCTCTGCTGATTTAACTGAGTCTCGACGTATCGTTGCCAATATATACAATGACAAACTCTGCAGTTCTATTCCAAGATAAAGAGATATCAGATCATTAGCTGATACCATCATCATCATTCCCAGAACAGCAAAAAGAATTAGAATAGGATACTCAAAATGCAAAATATTTTCTCTTTTATTATAAGGCATTGCTAAAATTATTGTCAGCACCGCTGAAATTATAATTAAAAGTTTTGCATAATTAGCAAACTCATCAACAATGAAAAGCTGGTTAAATGCTGTAACCCTCTCTGCCGGGGTAGAGATAACCAAGATGGCAGCTAAGCACATTGCAATTATACTTAACCAACTAACAGTTCCAGTTGATTTATTACCTATAAAAGCACCATATAAAAGAAGTAGTAGCGTTAAAACTACAATAGTAACTTCTGGTATTGCTGTAATAAGGTCAGGTATAAGATTCAATTCTTCGTCCCTCGATCAGTGACTAATTACTTATTTAGTTTTTACCTATTCAAAGCCAGCTGATAGTTTTCAAGTAAATTTTTCACACTTACATCCATCACATCTAGGAAAGGTTGCGGCCATATACCCATCCAAANAACTAATATTATAAGTGGAGTAAAAATACATAATTCACGGAAATCAAGGTCTAATATTTCCTTTAAATCGTCCTTAAGAAGTTCACCAAAGATAACTCTTCTGTACATGTACAGCATATAGGCGGCACCAAGTATTATTCCCGTAGTTGCTAGTAATGCAACCCAGGTATTAGCTTTATAGGCCCCGATCAAGATCATAAATTCGCCTATAAATCCACTTGTACCAGGTAATGCTACGGAACCAAGTACAAACAACATAAAAATTGCTGAATACTTAGGCATTCTCTTAACAAGTCCTCCATAACGATTTATATCTCGACTATGAATTCTGTCATAGACTACACCCACACATAGAAATAATGCGGCTGAAATAATACCATGGCTTAACATCTGAAATATGCTGCCCTGTAGTCCATATTGACTAGCTGTAAATATACCAATGGTTACGAATCCCATATGAGCAACAGAGGAATAAGCTATTAATTTCTTCATATCTTCTTGTGCTAATGCCACAAGCGAGGTGTAAATGATAGCAACCACCGATAGCGTATATATTAGAGGGGTAAACTGCTCAGAGGCAATTGGTAACATTGGTAATGAGAATCGTAAAAATCCATATCCACCCATCTTTAGAAGCACCCCAGCTAATATAACTGAACCAGCTGTGGGAGCCTCAACATGAGCATCTGGCAACCAAGTATGTACTGGCCACATGGGCATCTTAACAGCAAATGAAGCAAAAAAAGCGATCCATAACCAGGGTTGAATCTCTACGGGAACATTATATGACAATAACTCTGGAATATCTGTAGTACCAGATTCATAATGTAGTACTAATATAGCCACTAATAGTAAAACTGACCCAGCTAAAGTATATAAAAAAAACTTAAATGCAGAGTATACACGACGTTCGCCACCCCAAACCCCAATAATAATAAACATTGGGATTAGCACACCTTCAAAAAAGATATAAAAAAGTAAGAAGTCTAGAGCTACAAAAGTACCAATCATCATGGTTTCTAAAATCAGGAAAGCGATCATATATTCGCGAACACGTTTTGTAATAGATTTCCAAGATGCTAAAACACAAATTGGTGTTAGTGCTGTAGATAATAGAACGAAGAAGATTGAAATTCCGTCTACGCCCACGTGGTAAGATGTACTAAACCCGGGTATCCATTCTATTTTTTCCACAAACTGAAAATCAGCAGTAGTATTATCAAAATTTATCCATAAAAATAGACTCACAATAAACGTAGCTGATGAAGTCCAAATAGCAGTATAACGTGCATTTCTCGCTACTGTCTCTTCATCACCTCTAACTAACAAGATAAATAAAACACCTATCAATGGCAGAAAAGTTATGAGTGATATTACGGGAAAAAATTCCATAAAAATTGTTCCTACTGGAAAAAACCGAATAGAAACCAAGTAGCAAATACTACAACACCAATTAGCATAGCGAATGCGTAGTGGTATACAAACCCTGACTGAATCCGGCCGGCACGCTTAGCTAAATCTAGTGTTGCGGCTGCTATACCATCTGGTCCTACACCATCAATAACTGATCCATCCCCTGATTTCCATAAACCTCTACCGATGTAGAAAGCTGGACGTATAAAAACTAACTTATATAGTTCATCAAAATACCACTTATTCAAAACAAAACGATATAGAGGACTGATGGATTTAATAAGNTTATTGGGCCATGAAGGTTTAAACATATACATTACCCACGCTACTATAATTCCTATGATAGCTGCAAAAGTTGGCAAAATAGCCACCCATTTTGAAACATGATGTGCGTCATCAATAATATTACTTATCATAAGGATTGAAGAGCCCCAAAACTTTTCCATATCATGGCCAACAAAATATTCAACAAATAATACCCCAGAAAANATGGCTCCTATAGCCAATACAAACAAAGGTAGGATCATTACAGGCGGAGATTCATGAACTTTCTCAAAAGTTTCTTTATCTGCACGTGTCTGTCCGTGAAAAGTCAGGAATAGNAATCGCCACGAATAGAATGCAGTCATCACTGCGGCCGCAATTCCTGCCCAATACGCATATAAACCAACTCCTGTATGGGCTGCAAATGCAGATTCAAGTATTATATCTTTTGAATAGAATCCTGCAAAAATTGGAACACCTGCCAAAGCCAAGCTACCAATCCACATAAGAGAGCCGGTAACTTTCATCTTTGTAAATAAGCCCCCCATTTTTCTCATATCTTGTTCATCATTCATTCCATGAATAACACTTCCTGATCCAAGAAATAGTAATGCTTTAAAAAAAGCGTGTGTCATCAAATGAAATATAGCTGCAGGATAGGCACCAACACCAACAGCAAAAAACATATATCCTAACTGAGAGCACGTTGAGTAAGCAACAACTCTCTTAATATCGGTCTGTGCTAAACCTATAGTTGCAGCAAAGAAAGCCGTTGTTCCACCTACTATAACAATCACGGCTAGAGCATTTGGAGCAAACTCAAATAAAGGTGATAGTCGGACGACCATAAACACGCCTGCTGTTACCATGGTAGCAGCGTGAATAAGAGCTGATACTGGAGTAGGCCCCTCCATAGCATCAGGCAACCAAGTATGCAGACCAATCTGAGCTGATTTCCCCATAGCCCCGATAAATAAGAGCAAACAAATAGTGGTTATTATATCTACTTCAAAACCTAGAAATTCAAAACTTTTTCCTTCAATTTGAGGGGTTACACTAAAAACTGTGTTAAAATCTAAAGACCCATAAACATAAAAGATTGCCAATATACCAAGTAAAAAGCCAAAATCACCTACTCGGTTTACTACAAATGCTTTAATGGCTGCAGCATTAGCACTGGAACGTTCAAACCAAAACCCAATTAACAAATAAGAACATAAACCCACACCTTCCCAACCAAAAAACATCTGCACAAAATTATTAGAGGTTACGAGAGCCAACATAAAAAAAGTAAACAAACTCAAGTAAGACATAAACCGGGGAATATGAGGGTCATGGGACATATATCCGATCGAATAAATATGCACCATAGCTGATACAACCGTAACAACAAAAACCATGACTGCTGTTAGAGTATCAAATCTAAGGGACCAATCTACTTTAAGATCACCTATTTCAAACCAGGTAAACAGCTCAACCGTATATTGCTGCCCTTCAAACCCAAATAAATATAAAATAACGCATGACAAAATAGCCGAAATTACCATAGGTACTACGGTAATAAATTGGGAAATACGATTACCAAGCTGATTGCCAAATAGTCCAACAATTATTGCACTAAGTAGCGGCATGAAAATTGTTGCCGTTAACACTTTAAGCTAGCCTTTCATCATATTCACATTTTCAACGCTTATCGAACCACGATTTCGGAAGTATACAACTAGAATTGCTAACCCTATAGCCGCTTCGGCAGCGGCTACTGTAAGAACAAACATTGCAAAAACTTGTCCCACTAAATCATTTAAATAAACTGAAAATGATACTAAATTGATATTTACTGCAAGGAGCATCAATTCAATAGACATTAATATTATTATTACATTCTTCCTATTTAGAAATATACCAAAAATACCAAGAGTAAATAATATAGCTGCTACAGATAGATAATGAGTAAGGCTAATATCAAGCATCATCTTCCACTTTCTTTTGTTACATCTATAATCTCTATTACGTCATCAATAGGCAGTGATACTTGATTAGATATTTGTTGACGTTTTACACCAGGTCTTTTTCTTAGTGTCAGTACTATGGCACCTATCATAGCAACCAATAAAACGAGTCCAGCAGCTTGAAAGAGATATACATATTGAGTGTATATTAATTTTCCAAGAGCATGGGTATTAGTTATTTCAGTTGGAGGTAAGCTCGGAGCGGCAACTACCGATGCCGCATCAGGACTGAATACCCAGCTTCCAAATATTAATATTAATTCTGCTGTTAATATAATACCTACTAGTGCCCCAATAGGCAGGTATTGCAAAAATCCTTCTCTTAATTCCGAAAAATTAATATCTAGCATCATAACAACGAATAAAAATAATACTGCAACTGCTCCAACATAAACCACAACCAGAATCATAGCTAAAAATTCTGCACCAAGTAAAATAAATAGACCTGCTGAATTAAAGAAAGCTAATATAAGAAAAAGAACAGAGTGAACTGGGTTTTTAGCCGAGATAACCATTACCCCTGCCGCTATAGTAGTCATAGAGAACAAATAAAATGTTAATGTTTGTACTATCATTATAATACCTAACGGTAAGGAGCATCTGCAGCCAAAGAATTGGCTATCTCTGTTTCCCACCGATCACCATTCGCCAGGAGCTTTTCCTTATTGTAAATAAGCTCTTCTCGGGTCTCCGTTGCAAATTCAAAATTTGGTCCTTCAACTATTGCATCAACTGGACATGCCTCTTGGCAATATCCACAGTAAATACATTTNGTCATATCAATATCATAACGCGTAGTACGACGACTTTCATCGGATCTAGGTTCAGCCTCGATAGTTATAGCTTGTGCTGGACATACTGCTTCACATAATTTGCAAGCAATACATCTTTCTTCTCCGTTGGGGTAACGTCGTAAAACGTGCTCACCACGGAACCGAGGACTAATAGGACCTTTTTCATATGGATAGTTAATAGTAACATTTCCCTTAAAGAAGTAGCGCAATGTAAGAAACATCCCACGGATAATTTCTAATAATAACAGGCCTTTAGCAGTACGTTCTAAAATAGCCATGATCTACATTCCTTTTTACAAAATATAATCATTGAGGAAACCAATCGAATGCTACAATAGCCCCTGCAGTAATAACCACCCATGCTAAAGAGAAAGGTAAAAATACTTTCCATCCTAGGCGCATTAATTGATCATACCGATAACGCGGCAGTGTAGCTCTCACCCACAGAAAAACAAATAGCACGCATGCTACTTTTATTGTGAACCAAACTATACCAGGGATCCAAGTAAACACTGATACATCAAATGGAGGCANCCAGCCTCCAAGAAAAAGTATAACCGTCATAGCGCTCATCAGNATCATGTTGGCGTACTCACCAAGAAAAAAGAGTGCAAATGCCATAGCTGAGTATTCAACATTATAACCAGAAACAAGCTCTGCTTCTGCTTCAGGCAAGTCAAATGGAGCCCGGTTAGTTTCAGCTAATGCTGATATGAAGAAAATTACAAACATAGGAAATAATGGAATAAAAAACCATAATTCCTTTTGAGCTAAAACTATATCGCTTAGGTTCAAAGAACCAACAGCAAGCATTACAGTTACTATGACAAAGCCAATAGAGACTTCATAGGAAACCATTTGTGCAGCAGAGCGTAGAGCACCTAAAAATGGATAAATCGAATTAGATGCCCANCCAGCCATAATAATTCCGTATACGCCCAGTGAACTAATAGCAAATAGATAAAGAATGCCTACATTTATATCTGAAAGAACTATTCCTTCATCAACTGGAATAACAGCCCAACCTATTAATCCCAGTGAAAATGTAAGCATTGGGGCCAATAAAAATACAACCTTGTTTGAACCCGTTGGAATAATTGCTTCTTTAGTTAATAATTTAAGACCGTCGGCAAAAGGCTGAAGTAATCCGAATGGACCGACCACATTTGGTCCCATTCGAAGTTGCATAAAACCTATAACCTTACGTTCAGCATAAGTTAAATAAGCCACTGCAACTAAGAGAGGTACTATAATAAAAAATATTTTTAATACAATCCATATGAAAGGCCATGCATATACATCCCAAAACTCAGCCATTGGTACCCGTCCTATTACCCAAAGTCGTAATTAATTCTTGGCTGCATTTTGCCATTGTTTCAGAAGCACGACTTATAGGACATGTCATATAGTAATTTTGGATTGCAGAATGTATAGGGCCATCTTCTATAAACTCAGAGGGAGATTTATTAGTCCAATCAGGTGTAACAATCTCATTAATACGATCAAACAAAGGGTTCACCTCTGTAAGCCTTTCCCTAACATCTCCTAGAGTATCATATGATATATTAGCTCGAATGACATCAGACAAAGCCCTAATAATAGTCCAATCCTCACGTGCATTACCGGGAGGTTGAACCGCTTGCCTGGTTATCTGAACTCTCCCTTCAGTATTTACATACGTACCATTCTTTTCTGTATACGCAGCACCTGGAAGAATAACATCAGCACTATGTGCTCCTAAATCTCCATGATGACCTTGATAAATTACAAATGATTTACCTAGTTTCGATGTATCTATTTCATCAGCACCTAAAAGATATACTAAATCAATTTCTCCATTACTCGACCCAGAAATTATATTTTCTACATCTCGTCCACCCTGACTTGGCATAAAATCTATATAAAGTGCCCCTACACGCGATGCAGCGGTATGGAGTATATTAAATCCATTCCAGCCTTCTTTAATTAAGCCATAATCATCTGCAATTTTCTTTGCCATTTTTAATATTGCTGTTCCATCTGGCCTAGAAAGAGCCCCCATACCTAGTATAATAGCCGGCCTATCAGAATTTTTTAATACTTCACAAAAAGGGTGTTTTCCTTCAGCAATAGAATTAATTATATTAGCCCTAGAACCTAAATTATTAATAGGATAAGTAAGGTTTAAATCTGGACCGATAGAAGCAGCTTTCAGATTATTATTTATCCAAGCTTTTCGTAGTCGTGTATTTATCAGAGGAGCTTCCCACCTCAAGTTAGTCCCAACAAGAAGTACTGAGTCAGCTGATTCAATTCCAGCTATTGTCGAGTTAAATAAATACAAAGAACGATCATGAGAAGATAGTTTTGCTCCATCTTGCCGACAATCGATGTTTTTTGTTCCTATAAAATCCATTAAGTCTTTAAGTGCAATCATAGATTCTGCGTCACATTGATCACCAACAATGGCAGCTACACGATCCGCCTCAACAGATTTAATTTTGTTACCAATGACAGCAAAAGCTTCCTGCCAGGTTGACTCCCTTAATTTACCATCAACCCTTATATAAGGTCGATCAAGTCTCTGCTTTTTTAAACCGTCCACCGCAAAACGGGCTTTATCAGACAGCCACTCTTCATTAACATCTTCGTTAAGACGCGGCAGAACACGTAAAACCTCTGTTTGACGAGCATCTATACGAATAGCACTACCAACCGCATCCATAACATCTATAGATTCTGTTTTAGTAAGCTCCCACGGACGTGATATAAAAGCATATGGCTTTGAAGTAAGGGCTCCTACTGGACATAAATCAATTACATTAGCACTCAATTCTGACTCCAAAGACTTTTCTAGGTAACTTGTAATCTCAGCATTTTCTCCTCTGCCAAGCATACCCAGTTCAGGGACTCCAGCAATTTCTGTAGCAAATCTTACACAGCGAGTGCAATGAATACACCTAGTCATAATTGTTTTAACCAACGGCCCCATATTTTTATCTTTAACTGACCGCTTGTTTTCTTCAAATCTTGAGCTATCGTGACCATATGCCATTGCTTGATCTTGGAGATCACACTCTCCTCCCTGGTCACAGATAGGGCAATCAAGTGGATGATTAATTAGCAACAGTTCCATAACTCCATTACGTGCCTTTTTCACCATATCGGAATCGGTTTTAATTTCCATTCCTTCTCCAACAGGTAAAGCACACGAAGCAGCAGGTTTCGGAGGTCCAGGAGAAACTTCAACCAAACACATCCGACAATTGCCAGCAATTGAAAGACGTTCATGATAACAAAATCGAAGTATTTCTTTTCCAGCCATTTCGCATGCCTGAAGAACAGTTATACCATGTGGGACTTCGATTTCAGATCCGTCAATAGTAACTTTTGGCATTTTAAATGTTGCCCCCTACTTACTCGGCCGCTGTTGCAGCAACATGATGGTTCGCAATATTATTCGTTTTCCGCGATAATATGCGATGTTCTAATTCATGCCGAAAGTGACGTATTAACCCTTGTACAGGCCAAACTCCTCCGTCAGCTAAAGCACAAATAGTATGCCCTTCAATCTGTTTGGTAAGTTCCCATAACATATCAATCTCTTTTATCTCAGCTTCTCCAGTAACCATGCGTTGCATAACGCGATAAACCCAACCCATGCCTTCTCTACAAGGCGTACATTGCCCACAGCTTTCATGTTGATAAAAATGACTTAATCGTGCAATGGCTTCAACTATATCGGTTGACTTATCCATCACTATAACCGCTGCGGTTCCAAAGCCAGTACTGTGTTCCCGTAATGAATCAAAATCCATAAGTACATCATCACAAATACTTTTTGGCAAGCAAGGTGTGGACGACCCCCCTGGAATAACTGCCAATAGATTATCCCAACCACCTCTCACCCCACCAGCATGTTTTTCTATTAACTCCTTTAGTGGAATACTCATAGCTTCTTCGACATTACAGGGATTATTAACATGTCCAGATATTGAAAATATTTTAGTACCCGTATTGTTTTCTCGACCAAAACTAGAAAACCACCCAGGACTCCTTCGTAAAATAGTAGGCGCAACCGCTATTGTTTCTACATTATTAACTGTAGTGGGGCAGCCATAAAGACCACATGCTGCTGGAAATGGGGGTTTTAGACGAGGCTGGCCCTTTTTACCCTCAAGGCTTTCTAATAAAGCTGTCTCTTCTCCACATATATATGCCCCAGCACCTCTGTGAAGATAAATATCAAATGTATGACCTGTATCACACGCATTTTCGCCAATTAATCCAGCCTCATATGCTTCGTCAATTGCTTGGCTTAAATTTGAGGCTTCATTGTAAAATTCACCTCTAATATAAATATATGCTGAATTAGCACCCATGGCATAACCCGCAACAAAACAGCCTTCTAGAAGAATATGCGGGTCATACCTTAATATTTCACGATCTTTGCAAGTACCTGGCTCAGATTCATCAGCATTAACCACCAAGTAATGTGGTCTTCCATCCCGTTTATCTTCTGGGGGCATGAAAGACCATTTAACGCCCGTAGGGAATCCTGCTCCTCCACGACCTCTAAGCCCTGATAATTTTATATCTTCAACAATTTTTTCTCGACCAAGGTCTATTAAACTTTTGGTATTATCCCATATACCTCGTTTAATAGCCCCTTCTAAACGCCAATCCTGTTTCCCATATAGATTTTTAAAAATACGATCAGAATCAGCTAACATCACTAATCCCCTTTTCAGTTAAACTAGTAAGTCCAGAAGCTGGTTCAGAACCTGTTCGTCCCAATTGAGATCCAGAAGAAGGGGAATTATGTTGTTTGAGAGATTCTATAATATTTTTAAAACTTTTAGATGTTAAATCCTCGTAATAGTCATCATTGATTTGTACCATAGGAGCATTACAACATGCTCCAAGACACTCAACCTCTGTGAGAGTAAATAAACCATCTTCGCTAGTTTCTCCTAACTTACATCCTGTGGTTTCAATTGCTATATTCCGTAAATCATCCGCACCTCTCAACCAACAAGGTGTCGTTCTACAAAGCTGGATAAAGTATTTACCAACTGGTTTAAGGTTAAACATAGAATAGAACGAAGCAACTTCAAGAACACGTATTTTTGGCATATTTAAATAATCAGCTATGTGCTCAATAGCTGAATTTGGAAGCCAACCTCCACACTGTCTCTGAGCTAAATCAAGAACGGGTATAACTGCACTTTGCTTTCGCCCATCAGGATAACGGGATATTATCTCTTCACAACGGCGTTTAGATGATTCAGTAAATTCAAAATTATCAGTACTATTCACCTGTCAACCTCACCGAATACTATATCCAAACTGCCAATGACTGCTGGAACATCAGCTAACATATGGCCTTTAGTTAGAAAGTTCATTGCTTGCATAAATGCAAAGCCAGGGGCCCGTATTTTACACCTATATGGACGGTTAGTTCCATCTGAGACTAAGTACACTCCAAACTCACCTTTGGGAGCTTCTACAGCAGTATAAGTTTCTCCTGCTGGGACATGATAACCTTCAGTATATAGTTTGAAGTGATGAATTAGAGCTTCCATAGACTTTTTCATTTCACTTCGTTTAGGAGGAACAAACTTATTATTTTCTGCTATAACCGGTCCGTTCGGCATATTTTCAAGAGATTGTTCGATAATGCTAACACTCTCTCTCATCTCCGCTACACGAACAAGGTATCTTGCGTAACAATCTCCAGTTTTGCCAATAGGAACATTAAACTGTAATTTATCATATACATCATAGGGTTGTGATTTTCTCAGGTCCCAAGCAATACCTGATGCTCTGAGGACGGGTCCACTCATACCCCAATCTTGTGCTTCATCACCTGTTATTACACCAATATCTACAGTTCTTTGTCGAAAAATACGATTTTCAGTTAATAGCTCTTCCATATCATCTATAAATTTTGGAAAAGTTTTACAAAATTCAAAAATATCCGAAGCTAAATTATCTGGAATATCCTGGTGAACTCCTCCCGGTCTAAAATAAGCAGCGTGCAACCTTGCACCAGATACACGCTCATAGAATTCCATTAATTTCTCTCGCTCCTCAAATCCCCACAACAATGGCGTCATAGCTCCCACATCAAGTGCATATGCTGTAAGATTTAAAATATGGTTAAGAATTCTTGTAATCTCAGAAAAAAGCACGCGTATATACTGACCTCTTTCTGGAACTTCTAAACCCAAAAGATTTTCCGTGGCTAGCGCAAAAGCATGCTCCTGACACATTGGAGAAACATAATCTAATCGGTCAAAGTAAGGTATTGCCTGAAGATAGGTCTTATGCTCAATAAGCTTTTCAGTGCCTCTATGAAGTAAGCCAATGTGAGGGTCTGCGCGTTCAATAATTTCACCATCCATTTCAAGCACTAGACGCAATACTCCATGCGCCGCTGGATGTTGTGGTCCAAAATTCATTGTTAAGTTTTTTATTGCTACTTCACTCACGATTGACCCTCTTCAATAGGTTCATCAGAGGCTTTTTCATCTCCTGGTAAATCTGCTGTCATACCCTCCCATGGACTCAAAAAATCAAAAGTTCTATAATCTTGAGTTAGTTTCACAGGATCATAAACTACTCGTTTCTGGCTTTCATCATAACGAACTTCAACATGCCCAGTTAAAGGAAAGTCCTTACGTAATGGATGTCCTTCAAAACCATAGTCCGTAAGGATCCGGCGCAGATCATCATGATTTGAGAATATAATGCCGTATAAATCCCATGCCTCACGTTCAAACCAACCAGCTGAACTATAAACACCAGTGGCTGTGGGCACTGAGATTTCTTCATCAACCAGTAATTTTATTCTTATGCGTTGGTTTTGAGTAAGTGACAAAAGATTATAAACAACTTCAAACCGCGGATTTCTTTGAGGATAATCTACTCCACAAATATCAATTAGTATTTTAAACTGACAATTACCATCATTGCGCAAGAACATAAGTACATCAGCAATTTTTTCTGGATAAACTGCAACAATAAGTTCACCACATATATCTTGAATCCGAATAATATCATTCGGTAATGAGGCTTTTATATAATCACCTAGGTCCTGTAGGCCCTGATCCATATTCTATCCATTAAGTTTAAATAAGTTCTATCAGCGTGCGATGGTACTAGTTCTACGTATTTTCTTTTGTAGTTGAAGAATTCCATATAACAATGCCTCTGCAGTAGGCGGACAACCAGGCACATAAATATCTACCGGTACGATGCGGTCACAGCCCCTTACAACAGAATACGAATAATGGTAATAACCTCCCCCGTTAGCACAAGACCCCATAGAAATAACCCATCTAGGCTCAGCCATTTGATCATATACTTTCCTAAGAGCAGGAGCCATTTTATTTGTTAATGTGCCAGCAACTATCATAACATCTGATTGACGAGGACTCGGTCTAAATACAACACCAAACCGATCTAGATCATATCTTGATGCGGCAGTATGCATCATTTCAACAGCACAGCATGCAAGTCCAAATGTCATTGGCCACATAGATCCACTGCGCGCCCAGTTAACCAATTTATCCATTTGAGCAATAACAAAGCCTTTGTCGTTTAATTCATTAGCAACTAGTTTTAGGGCCTCATCCTGGTCAGAGCTATTGATATACTGAGTCAAATTATTATGATCTGAATTCTCTGTTACTCCCATTCTAGCGCTCCTTTACGCCATTCATAGACAAATCCTATTGTTAAGATCCCAAGAAATACAACCATTGACCAGAACCCGAATAAACCAATCTCTTTAAGAGTTATGGCCCAAGGAAATAAAAATGCCACCTCAAGATCAAATATAATAAATAATATTGCCACTAAATAGAATCTGACATCAAATTTCATTCGCGCATCATCAAATGGTTCAAAGCCACACTCATAGGATGAATTTTTCTCTATGTCAGGATTTCTAGGTCCAATTATAAATGAAGTTGTCACCATTACTAACGAAAGCCCAACAGCTATTCCAAGAAAAATTAAAATCGGTAAATATTCTAGAAGTAACTCTTCCATGTACTTCACCTGTCACGAAGGTTTTCATTAAAGATCTAGCTGGTTATACGATAATAACGAGCTCCTATTATTCATGCCATACACGACCTTTAATTACCATGCAAGCTAGTGTTGCTACAACATATTTAAGTGATATGAAAGCTATAACATACTATTCCTATATATGGACTGTTCTAGATATATTACCAACTAATTAGCAGAGAAATATTTTTCTAAAATATTTCTCTTTTAAGGCAAAACATAAAAAGTGTTGGCGGGAGTGACGGGACTCGAACCCGCGGCCTCCGGCGTGACAGGCCGGCGCTCTAACCAACTGAGCTACACCCCCTTAATAAAGCCTGAGCTAAGTACTGATGGTTATAACAGCTGTCAAGCGAATGAAGTAAAAGAATTAACAAGCTTATATCTATATTTTATATACTAATGGTGGGCGATGACGGGCTCGAACCGCCGACCCCCTCGGTGTAAACGAGGTGCTCTTCCAGCTGAGCTAATCGCCCTTATTAAGTATTTATCTATCTTAACAAGAATTCGCAACCCAGCTAACTATTAAAAAGTGAATAAAGTTAGATTTAAAACATTAGGCCGGCTGCTCAAATGTGCAACCGGCCCAAAGTTTTATTAAATATTTTTTTAATTAACAGCGTCTTTAAGTGCTTTACCAGCTTTAAACTTAGGCTGTTTTGAAGCCTTAATCTGTATTGCTTCTCCAGTACGTGGATTACGTCCAGTTGTTGCTTTACGTTGCGCTACTGAGAAAGTTCCAAAGCCTACGAGGCGAACCTCGTTTCCACTTTGTAAAGACCCCGTTATATTACTAAAAACGCTGTCAACGGCTTTTGTTGCATCAGCTTTTGAAATGCCTGATGAGTCAGAAACTGCAGATATTAAATCGTTTTTGTTCACTTCATGTCCCCTTTTTGGCTGGTTCGCTCTATGACTGGAGCGTGATACCCGAATCTAAACACTCAAAGTCTAGATCTAATTTTGGTTTCGTCAATTAGAAAAACCCAGGAAACAGCGACTTTTTACAATATTACCGAGTCGAAAATGAAAAATTTACATTTTTTATATATTTTTTAATGACGAACTACTCTAGAGGTCTCTGATTCTTCATCAGAATTAGTAACTCTTGATGAATCATTATCCGATTCGTTCCACTCAATAGGGACAAGAGATTGAGTTAAAGCATGATCCAATACTTCATCAACAGTTGACGCAATAATGATTTCAAGACCATTTTTTACATTATCGGGAATATCCACTAAGTCTTTTTCATTATCTTTAGGTATTATGACTTTCTTTACCCCACCACGTAATGCTGCAAGCATTTTTTCTTTTAACCCTCCGATTGGAAGAACTCTACCTCTTAAAGATATCTCCCCCGTCATGGCAACATCTTTTCTTACTGATATTCCAGTTAACACTGAAACCATAGACGTTACCATAGCCACACCAGCTGAAGGACCATCCTTAGGTACTGCTCCCTCCGGCACATGCACATGTATATCACTTTTTTCAAATAATGGAGGTTCTATACCAAATTCAGTAGCCCTTGACCTGACATAAGCATTAGCAGCTTGTATAGATTCCTGCATTACATCGCCCAATTTTCCAGTTATTGTCATTTTACCTTTTCCAGGAATTAGGATGGCCTCAACAGTCAGTAATTCTCCTCCCACTTCTGTCCAAGCCAAACCAGTAACAATGCCAACTAAGTTTTCTTCTTCGGTTTCTCCAAATCTATATTTTCTAACACCTGCATATTTATCAAGATTACGAACTGTAACCTTTATATTTTCGGTTTCTGGAGATATAGCTATCTCTTTAACAGCCTTCCTAGCTAGGTTGGCAATTTCACGCTCGAGATTTCTAACACCTGCCTCACGAGTATAATATCTGATAACATCATATAGTGCAGAATCTGAAATTGACCACTCAGATTTCTTTAAACCATTTTCAGAAAGCTGCTTAGGCAATAAATGCTGTTTTGCAATTGTAACCTTTTCATCCTCAGTGTAGCCAGGCAGACGTATTATCTCTAACCGATCTAATAGTGGCTGAGGCATCCGCATAGTATTAGCCGTACAAACAAACATTACATCTGATAGATCATAATCGACTTCTAAATAATGATCTTGAAAAGTATGATTTTGTTCTGGATCAAGAACTTCAAGAAGCGCTGACGAAGGGTCACCGCGCCAGTCAGCGCCTAGTTTATCTATCTCATCAAGTAAAAACAAAGGATTTGAGCTCTTAGCTTTTTTCATGCCTTGAATAACTTTTCCAGGCATAGACCCTATGTATGTACGTCTATGTCCACGTATTTCAGCTTCGTCTCTAACTCCACCTAATGACATACGAACAAAATTACGCCCTGTAGCTCTAGCTACTGACTTGCCGAGTGAAGTCTTTCCTACACCAGGTGGACCAACCAAGCAAAGAATAGGGCCTTTAATTTTTGTTATACGTTGCTGTACAGCGAGGTATTCAAGAATTCTTTCTTTAACTTTATCTAATCCATAATGATCTTCATTCAAAATTTCTTCCGCTGCGTTTATATCTTTTCTAACGCGCGATCTTTTTTTCCAAGGAATGCCTAAGATCCAATCTAAGTAATTACGCACCACTGTTGCTTCGGCAGACATAGGGCTCATATTTCGTAATTTCTTTAATTCTTGAGTAGCTTTTTCGCGAGCTTCCTTATTAAACTTAGTTTTAGCAATAAGATCTTCTAGTTCCTGGATCTCATCACGCCCATCTTCACTCTCGCCTAGCTCCTTCTGAATAGCTTTCAACTGTTCATTTAAATAATATTCACGTTGAGTTTTCTCCATTTGACGTTTAACACGTCCACGTATCCTCTTCTCAACCTGAAGAATTCCTATTTCACCCTCCATAAAACCATGGATCTTTTCCAGTCTATCCTGAATAGTCATCCCTTCAAGAAGTTCTTGTTTTTCAGGGATTTTTAAAGATAAGTGAGAAGCTATTGTATCAGCTAGTTTTCCTGGTTCATCTATCTGATTAATAGAAACTAATACTTCTGGTGGTACTTTCCTATTCAATTTTATATATTGTTCAAATTGAACAACGACAGAACGACTTAAGGCGGCTAATTCCTTTTCATCAGAAACAGTATCTTCTATGATTTTTGCATTAGCTTCAAAAAAGTCTGGGTTATCAGAAAAATTAACAATCTTAGCTCTTTCACTTCCTTCTACTAGTACCTTCACAGTCCCATCAGGTAATTTTAAAAGCTGTAAAATAGTCCCTATGGTTCCTACTTCATACAGATCTTCGGTAGACGGATCATCTTGTGATGCCGTTTTTTGGGTTACAAGTAATATTTGCTTATCGTCCTTCATGACATCTTCGAGGGCACGAACTGATTTATCGCGCCCAACAAATAACGGAACAATCATGTGAGGAAATACAACAATATCACGTAATGGTAGGACTGGGTAAAGAGTATCTTTAGATTGTTCAGCCATAATTATTCCTAATAGATATTTAGTTTACATTAATTACTATTCAATAGATCACTTTTTACTAATTCGTTATCAGGCTAACGGCCATTTTTAAAAACATATCTGTATAATCTATTATTTGGTGCAGCTAGCCTTAGCAATCAAGTTCTACTGACATAATTTTTTTTAATAAATATTAAGTATTTGGTTTTAGGCTATAGTCTCAAGATCTTCTGGTTTATCACCATATATCTGCAATGGCGTAGCATTACCATCTACAACCTCTGCATTTATAACTACTTCTTCAACTCCCATCATCTCAGGCAAATCATACATCGTATCAAGTAATATATCTTCTAATATAGAACGTAAACCGCGCGCTCCAGTCTTTCTAAGTATGGCTTTTTTAGCAATTGATTTTAACGCGTCATCTGAAAATGTGAGATCAACCTCTTCCATATCAAATAATCTTTGGTACTGCTTCACTAAAGCATTTTTAGGTGTCGTAAGGATTTCTATAAGAGATATTTCATCTAGATCTTCTAAAGTAGCTATAACTGGCAGTCGTCCGACAAACTCCGGAATTAAACCAAATTTTAGTAAATCTTCTGGCTCAAGGCTCCTTAATATGTCACCAGTACGTCTATCATCAGAATTACGTACATCGGCACCAAAACCAATTGATGTATCTTTGCCTCTACCCGAAATAATTTTTTCTAATCCAGCAAACGCACCTCCGACAATAAATAAAATATTAGTAGTATCTACTTGCAGAAACTCTTGCTGTGGGTGTTTACGGCCACCTTGTGGAGGCACAGAAGCTATTGTTCCTTCCATTATTTTCAAGAGGGCTTGCTGAACACCTTCACCAGACACATCACGAGTAATCGAGGGATTATCAGACTTTCTACTAATTTTATCTACTTCATCAATATAAACTATACCTCTTTGGGCCCTTTCTACATTGTAATCAGCAGATTGAAGTAGTTTAAGAATTATGTTCTCAACATCCTCTCCAACGTATCCGGCTTCGGTAAGAGTTGTTGCATCAGCCATTGTAAATGGCACATCAAGAATTCTAGCTAATGTCTGAGCGAGCAATGTTTTTCCACACCCAGTTGGACCAACTAATAATATATTTGACTTTGCAATTTCTACTTCGTTACCTTTAGGTGCAGCATTTAAACGCTTGTAATGGTTATGTACCGCAACAGATAAAACCCTCTTTGCCTGACTTTGTCCAATTACATAATCATCAAGAATTTGACAAATTTCCTTAGGACTAGGAACACCTTCATGAGTTTTTACTAAAGTAGATTTATGCTCTTCTCTAATAATATCCATGCATAGTTCGACGCATTCATCACAAATGAATACAGTCGGTCCTGCAATCAGCTTCCTTACTTCATGCTGACTTTTTCCACAAAAGGAGCAGTAAAGAGTATTTTTTGAATCACTTCCGCCAGTCTTACTCATAAAAGAACCCCGTATCCGATTCCCTAGATTATCATTCTGTTATATATGGTTTTATCAAACCATATTACAAATTAGTTATCAGCGTTACACTAATCATCTTTATTGTCATCATCAAGGCTTCCTTCGGGTCTAACACTAACCACCTCATCAATTAAACCAAAATCCTTAGCCTCTACAGCTGTATAAAACCGATCACGTTCTAGTGCATCAGCAATATCTTTCACTTTTTGACCTGAATGAGAAGAATATATTTCATTTAATCTCTCACGCACTAAAAGTATTTCCTTGGCATGAATCTCTATATCTGTGGCCTGCCCCTGAAACCCTCCGGAAGGTTGGTGAACCATAATTCTAGAATTGGGCAACGAAAATCTTTTACCTGCTGCTCCACCACACAATAATAGAGATCCCATTGATGCAGCTTGACCAATACACAAAGTAGTAACCTCTGGTCTAATATATTGCATCGTGTCGTATATGGATAAACCAGCAGTAACAACTCCACCGGGCGAATTAATATAAAGCGAGATATCTTTATTTGGATTCTCTGCCTCAAGAAATAAAAGCTGAGCACATATTACGCTTGCAGTTTCATCATAAACCGCGCCTGTTAAAAATATGATGCGTTCCTTGAGTAAACGCGAATATATATCATAAGCACGTTCTCCACGATTTGTTTGTTCAACAACCATTGGTATCAAGGCATTCATTTTAGGTTCAAAATCTGTCTGCATAGGACCGAATGTGACTGGCATGATAACTATTGTCCTGCGTTAATCATTATATAATGACCTTATAGATAAAAAATGGCGATTCTGAGCAAGTAACTATTTTTAGTTTATTATACATTAACTGATTCTATTAGCGCAGATCATTTTTTTGATTTAGTAACTCTTTTTTTTCTAGTGGTTTTTTTAGTCTCTGATTTAGATTTTTCTTTGCTACTTTTGGTCTTTGTCTTCTTAGGGGTGGTATTTTTACTTTCTTCAACAGTTTTTTCTATGGAATTTTGTTCAGTTTCTGCACGAAGTTCATCGGGCGTAAGTACACGTTCCGTTACTGTTGCCATCTCAATTATATAATTAACCACCTTATCTTCAAATATTGGAGCTCGCAGTGATGCCTGAGCTTCTGGATTACTACGATAAAAATCTACAAATTGTTGCTCTTGCCCAGGCATTTGTCGAGCTTGCTCCATAATGGCTCTATTTATCTCCTCTTGAGTTACTGTTAAATCATTAGTTTCGCCAACATGCGTAAGTAAAAGACCTAATCGAACTCTTCTTTCTGATATTTTTTGATACTGCTCACGAAGTTCTTCTTCACTTTTCCCTAAATCCTCTGGGTCAAGGCTATTTTTTTCTTTCGCTTCTTGTACTTGCTTCCATATTTGTTCGAATTCAGATTCAAGCATGCGCGGCGGTACATCAAAGTCAAATAAATCTGATAACTGATCTAGTAGCTGACGTTTAACTTTTTCACGTGTAAATTGAGCGTAATCAGCGTTTAGCTGATCTCTAATTGTTTGTTCGAGGACCTCAATAGATTCTAGCCCCATAGACTTAACAAATTCTTCATCAATCTTAGTCGGAATACTTTGCCTTAGTTCTTTTACCTCACAACTAAATACAGCATCTTTGCCAGCTAAGTCTTTATTCCCATAATCTAAAGGAAATGTGACATCCAATTTAAGGGATTGTCCAGATTTAGAACCAATTATTTGATCTTCGAAGCCCGGAATAAATTGGTTGGCCCCTAGCTCTAATTCTATTCCCTTTCCTGTTCCTCCCTCAAATATTTCATTATCTATCATTCCCTCATAGTCAATTACAGCTATATCCCCTTTCTTTGCAGCCCTATTAGTTTTTAGAGGTTCACTTTTTTTATTTTGATCGGCAAGACGTTGAAGAGTATCTTCAATTTCTTTATCAGTAGCTTCAACCTTTTCACGTTCTAGTTTCACAGAAGAAAAATCAACCTCACCAATTTCAGGCAATAACTCGATAGAAATATCATACGTTAGGTCTTGTCCTTCTTCAAATGAGGTTACATCAATTTGGGGTTGACTGGCAGGACGAAGTCCACGTTCAGAAAGCAACTCTTCGGTACTTTCACGAATAGTTTGCTCAAGTACTTCGCCTCGAACTGAATTTCCAAATCTCTGCTTGAGAATACTTATTGGAGCTTTACCAGGCCTAAAACCCGGTATCCGCGCATCCTTGCCTACCTCGCTAAGACGACTAACAATTTTTATTTCTAAGTCTGAAGATTCAACTGTAACCGTAAAATCTTTAAGCAAACTATCTGATTTGGTTTCAACCACTTGCATTTTTAATACTCGAAATCGTTATATCTAAAAGTTAATTTAAAAAAGTTGTAATCATAAAATTATTCTGAAGAACAATAGGATGTAAATATATTTAGTTCAATTAAATCTAACTTTAATGTATTGGTGCGGGCGAAGGGACTCGAACCCCCACGACCTTGCAGTCACCAGGACCTAAACCTGGCGCGTCTACCAGTTCCGCCACGCCCGCTCAAATATTTAAAGTATCACCTAAAAACCTTATTAAAAAAAAGTATCTACCCGTTAAACTTATGGCTTGAATACCTATACTATTGAAAGCAAGTAGTAAACGTCCTGAATAACTGATAAAAAATAATATAATTTTAATAATACAGACAATCTGCACAATATATATTATTGATTTTATTTTATAAAATAAGCTTTTTTAAAATAGAGGGTATTATTTTCGCAATATCTTCAGCAACAAGGCCTGGGCCAAACATTCTTCCGCTTTCACCATGCAACCATACACCCGCAGATGCCGCTTCAAAAGGTTTCATACCTTGAACAATTAGCCCAAGTATAATGCCACTAAGTACATCGCCAGATCCTGCTGTTGCAAGATAAGGAGACGAATTTGTATTTATATAAATTAATCCAGTTGGTGAAGTAATAATTGTATCGGCACCCTTTAAAACAATAACGGCATTAATAAAACTTGCAGATATAGCTAGCTCAATCTTACTTTTAGAGTTTTTAGATTCAGCCTCTTTAATAAACAATTTTTTAAACTCACCCTCGTGTGGAGTGATAACATTATTGCACTCACTCATATTTTTTAAAGCCCTAAACAGTACATTTGGGCACTGTTCAAATACGGTTAAAGCATCTGCATCAAGAACACATGGGTTACAAGTTATAGCTCGTAAAACTCTATCATATGTTTCCTTATTCACTCCGTTTCCTGGTCCAATTAAGACACCTGTAACACTTTTTTGGCTAATAATTGAGGTAAATTCTTCAAGGTTATTTATATCTTTGACCATAATAGATGGACTACCAGACCGATAAACCATTGATGACTCTTTAGGAGAGGCTATTGTTACTAATCCTGCACCAGAACGAAGAGCTGCAAAACTCGCTAGTTTAGCTGCCCCAGTAAGCTCTTCCCCCCCTACAACAACTGCATGACCTCTGTCATATTTATGTCCTTGAACTTCTGGAATAGGAAAGTTCTCTAACCATAATTGAGGAGTATTTTCGTGAATTTTGGGAGGTAAACTTGTAAATATAGACTTATCTATACCAATATCAGCAACCCTTACATCTCCGCATTTATCCTTGCCAGGAAATAATAAATGTCCAGGTTTGCGACGAAAAAATGTAACACATATATTGGCCTTTACAGCGCAACCAAGAATTTTACCCGTGTTAGCATCTACACCACTAGGAATGTCCACAGAAACACAGGGAATGTTTGTTTCATTCAATTTTTCAATAATATCTTCACCTAACCCCGTAATAGGTCTATTCAGTCCTATACCATACAAAGCATCAACTACAACTTGAGTATCTTCAAATAAAGATGGAGTAAATTTACACATTTCTCCTGTCCAATTAGATGCACTTGCTCGCGCATCACCATTTAGTTCATCAATTGCTCATAAACATAGTACACGAACCTTACGCCCATTATCTTCTAGTAGTCTGGCTGCTACAAATCCATCACCTCCATTATTTCCTAATCCGCACAAGATTAAGATTCTTCCATCTTCACAAATATTCAGAACAGCCTCAGCAATAGCTTCACCAGCCGCTTCCATAAGACTAAGGCTTGTTATCCCTTGGGCGCAAACCTGTTTTTCTACTTTGTACATCTCAGAAATAGATAAAATTTCCGTGGTATTGTCTATCCATTTAACCATCAGGTAGTTAACCCCAGAGACATCTAATAATGACTACGATTACAGCTCTACAATATGAATTAGCTTTAATTAGTATCACTATTTCTTTTTATAAATAGAAAAAATGGGGTGGCTGATGGGTCTCGAACCCACGACCTCCTGGACCACAACCAGGCGCTCTAACCAACTGAGCTACAGCCACCACAAACATTAGGGTTTGTGTAATCCTCCGATAAGGTATCAGTCAAGCGACCGATTATTTAATTTTTCTAAATAAAACCATAAAGTATATATTATAACATAAGCTTTTATAAAGGCGTGTCTATAAACTGTATGGTATATTCTATATTTTTATTTCTTGTATTTTCAATAAATTATTAAAATTGTATAGAAATCCTATTTTGTATTAACCAGTTTCTATAAGATTATTTTATTATAAACAGTATAAAAGAGAACTAAATTTTCAAGTAAATGTTAATTAATAAAGAGAAGATATTATGCTCCAATTAGCACATAACATTCATAAACTAGGTACGGAGTCAGCTTTCGAAGTATTGGCAAGAGCAGAGGAACTCAGCCAGCAAGGAAGAAACATAATTAATCTTGGTATTGGACAACCAGACTTTCGAACTCCTAATCATATAGTAGAGGCAGCAATTAAAGCTCTTCATGACGGTCATCATGGCTATACACCCGCTCCAGGAATTCTTCCTTTAAGAGAAGCCGTAACTGAAGAATTATTTAATACACGGGGAGTTGAGGTGAATCCGGACCACTTAGTTTGTGTACCAGGTGGCAAGGTAACAATGTTTTTCTCTATATTAATGTTTGGAGAACCAGGAGCAGAGATTATGTACCCTAACCCAGGTTTTCCCATTTATGAATCAGTTATTAATTATTCTGGTGCTGATGCTGTTCCAATACCTCAAAATGAAAGTAATGACTTCTCATTTGATGCCGAAGAACTATTATCATTAATATCACCGCGTACAAGGCTAATTATTTTAAACACCCCTAATAATCCGACAGGGGGATCTGTAACGCGTTTAGAATTAGAAAAGTTAGCAGCTGGCCTAGATAATCATCCAAATATAGCCATATTATCCGATGAAATTTACTCAAAAATTACTTATGATAGTCAAGAACACATAAGCCTTTTAGAATTTGAAAACTTACGAGACCGTCTAATATTATTAGACGGCTGGAGTAAATCTTATGCAATGACTGGATGGCGCTTAGGCTATGCACTTTGGCCAGAAAAATTGGTCGAGCATGCCAAACGTTTAGCTATAAACTGTCATTCCTGCGTTAACTCTGCAACACAATTTGCAGGAATTGCAGCTCTTAAAGGGCCTCAAGATTCTGTTTCAAGTATGGTAAACGCGTTTAATGAACGGCGCTCTGTAATTGTTGATGGTTTAAACAGTATACCAGGATTTTCCTGCCGCATGCCAAAGGGTGCTTTTTATGCTTTTCCTAATATTTCTCAAACCGGATTAAAAGCAAAGGAAATGCAGGATATCCTTCTTGAAAAAGCGGGGGTTGCGACTGTAGCTGGAACCAGTTTTGGAAAAATGGGTGAAGGTTATATTAGGTTTTCTTATGCCAACTCCGTTGACAATATTCGTAAAGCTTTGGATAAAGTTAGTGGTACTTTAATATAGATTAACGCCTAATTAATAGGCATAGCGCACATATATTAATCAATTATAATTTAGAAACAAAGATAATTAATCAATTATTCGTTATTATATCAAAAGTAACAGTTGTTTTGGACTTGGCATGAATTTTGCAATAATAAAATATAACCTAACAAGACTTTAAATACGATCAGTTAAATATATTAGGACAAATTAAATAGATGAAAAAAATCGAGGCTATAATTAAACCTTTCAAACTCGATGAAGTTAAAACCGCTCTTAACGATATAGGCCTTAATGGTTTAACAGTTCTGGAAGCAAAGGGATTTGGTCGCCAGAAGGGACATACAGAATTATATCGAGGGGCAGAATATGTCGTCGATTTTCTTCCAAAAGTTAAAATTGAACTATTTATAGAAGATAATCTTGCTGAACAAGCTATCGAGGCTATTCAACAGGCATCAAATACCGGTCATATAGGTGATGGTAAAATTTTTGTATCTACAATCGACGAAGTAATTCGAATACGCACAGGTGAGAGAGGCATAGAAGCTTTATAAAACTAAATTAGTGTAAATATTTGCATAAAAATAATTTTAATAGATTCAGTTAACATATTTATAAGGGGTAACCATATAATGTCCGATATCCAAAATGTAATGGATATGCTGAAGGAGCATGACGTACAATTCGTAGATCTACGTTTCACCGATCCACGAGGTAAATGGCAGCATACAGCACAACATGTATCAACCATAAATGATGATTTTTTTACTGACGGTATAATGTTTGATGGATCATCTATTGCTGGATGGAAGGCAATAAATGAATCTGACATGACTTTGATGCCAGACCCATCCACTGCAGTTATGGACCCCTTTACTGCTCAGCCTCAATTAATAATGTTTTGTGATGTGCTTGAGCCATCAACAGGTGATCCATATGAACGCGATCCTAGAAGCACTGCAAAAAAAGCAGAGGCCTATATGAGAAGCTCAGGAGCTGGAGATACATCGTATTTTGGACCAGAAGCGGAATTTTTTATATTTGATGACGTGAGATACGATGTTTCTATGAATCAAACTTTTTATCAAATAGATAGTGAAGAGGGTCCTTATAATTCTGGCTCTGAATTTCCTGAGGGAAACTTTGGGCATCGACCTGCTATTAAAGGTGGGTATTTTCCTGTTCCACCAGTAGACTCAATGACAGATATACGTGCTGAAATGGTAACCCAAATGATTGAAATGGGTCTGGAAATGGAGAAACATCATCACGAGGTTGCTCCGAGTCAGCATGAACTTGGACAAAAATTTAATACTCTTGTATCAACAGCTGACCAAACACAAATATATAAATATTGCGTGCAAATGGTAGCCCATCAATACGGTAAGACAGCAACCTTTATGCCAAAACCAGTTCTTGATGATAACGGATCAGGCATGCATGTCCATCAATCCATCTGGAAAGATGGAAAACCTCTGTTTGCTGGTTCTGGTTATGCCGACCTGTCTGAAACCGCTCTTTATTATATTGGCGGCATAATTAAGCACGCGCGTGCTATAAACGCATTTACTAATCCTACAACGAATAGTTATAAAAGATTAGTACCTGGCTTCGAAGCTCCTGTGCTTTTAGCCTATTCTGCTAGAAATCGCTCCGCTTCTTGCCGTATTCCTTACTCTACCAGTCCTAATGGCAAAAGAGTAGAAGTTCGTTTTCCTGACGCAATGGCAAATACCTATCTAGCATTTTCAGCAATGTTAATGGCTGGCTTAGACGGAATCGATAATAAAATTCACCCAGGCGATCCAATGGATAAGGATCTATATGATTTATCTGCCGAAGAATTAGCTGGAGTTCCTACTGTATCCGCATCTCTAAGACAGTCTATTGAAGCATTAAGCGCCGATAGAGATTTTCTAAAAAAAGGTGATGTTTTTACGGACACACAAATCGATGGGTATATAGAACTTAAGGAAGAAGAAACCTTAGCATACGAACAAACACCACATCCGATTGAGTTTAAAATGTATTATTCATCTTAAATAATAATAAAGAAAACTCACATAAGGCCCTATCAAGTTATTGTTAGGGCCTTTTTATTTACCACTATTAGTTTGTTACTTCGGGCCATATTGAATCTCAGAATGATAATCTACAGAAATTTCGTCTACCTTTTCATCATAAAAACATAGATAATTTTTAATTTTATCGCTCTCAGACACAGGGTCCTGGTAAAACCAAACAATATCTTTATACATTACGTCCCCAACTCTAATAGAATAATATCTGGCTTTTCCCTTATAAGGACAGTAGGTAATAGTTGATGATGGTAACAATTGAATAGCCACATCATCTCTAGGAATGTAGTAGCGAGTCGGATGATTTGTTTCTATTAAAAATTTTGCTCTAACAGTTTCGGCTAAAACTTCATTATTAATTAAAACCCTTACTTTTCTTGAGCTATTCAATATATCAATACGAACTCTCGGATTTCGTGCGTGTACAAATACTTCTTCATCTTCTTCATACCAATGATCAACTTTATTCCAATAGAAAGCTACATAATTTTTTATTCCTAATATTTCATCAAACGGATTTTCATAAGACCAAACAGCATTTTCCGATTTATAATCATTAACAATAATAGAATAGTAACTAGCATTACCTTTAAAAGGACAATTTGTAAGATGATCTGATGGTATAAGTTTATTAAAATCAACACTATTACGTGGAAAATAATAAATTGGCACATGGTTAGATTCATATAAAATTAAAGCGTCTGTCGCATCTACAATTACTTCTTCTTTATAGACTACTCTTATCCGTTTAGGACTAGCTTCATAATTTACTATATAATCTGGATTATTAGAATACCCCGGACCAGGATTTGCTGCCTTTGTATTAATCATAACTGCATCATTCTATTTTAACATTTTAGTATACATTTACTATATATGATCAACTCTTATGAAACCTTACTATTGGCGAATCTTATAAATAAGCGCAAACAATACACAGAATTACTAATTAATTTATATTTTACATCTAATTTTCGGTAAAATTGGTAAAATGATTTATGGCAAATAAAAAAAACATAGACGACTTGTTTGAAAATGCTAAAGATGACTTTAACCAGAAGTCAAACTCAGCACAAGCAAGCTACTCAGCTAGAGATATTGAGGTGTTAGAAGGCCTTGAGCCAGTTAGAAAAAGACCTGGAATGTATATTGGTGGAACCGACAATCGAGCTCTGCATCATCTTGCAGCCGAAGTAATAGATAATGCAATGGACGAAGCTGTAGCTGGATATGCAGATCGCATAAATGTGGACCTGGATGAATCTGGTACTCTAACTGTTACAGATAATGGACGAGGAATTCCAATTGACTCTCATCCAAAATTTAAAAAAAAATCGGCCCTAGAGGTAATACTAACAACTTTACATTCAGGTGGAAAATTTAACAATAAAGTCTATGAAACATCAGGTGGCCTTAATGGAGTAGGCATAAGCGTAGTAAATGCTTTAAGTGATAAACTTCATGTTGAAGTTATCCGAGATAAGAAAGTTTGGTCTCAAGACTATGAGCGAGGTATTCCCAAATCAAAACTCATTAATGTAAAAGCTTCATCAAATCGCAGAGGAACATTGATAGCCTTTTCTCCAGATAAACAAATTTTTGGTAAAAATGCTATGTTTGACCCCAAGAAATTGTATGAAATGGCTCGTTCAAAAGCCTATCTATTCAGAGGGGTTAAAATTCGTTGGTCATGCTCAAATGACTTAATTACTAATTCTGATTTACCTTCGCAAGAAGTCTTGCACTTTCCCGGTGGTATAATAGATTATTTGCGAACAATCATCGACAATCGAACTATTGTAGGGGCTACAATATTTAGTGGGCGAGCCGACCTTAACTCCACCAAAGGTCATGTCGAATGGGCAATATGTTGGCCTTCTGATGGTGAAGGTTTTATTAATTCCTATTGTAACACTGTATCAACAGTTGACGGAGGAAGTCATGTGACAGGTGTTAAAGCTGCCCTGACTAAAGGCCTAAAAGGATATGGAGAACTTACTAATAATAGACGCTCAAATCGGATAAGTGGAGAAGATATATTTGATGGTATATCGGTAATGCTATCAGTGTTTATTACCAATCCACAATTTCAAGGTCAGACAAAAGAAAAGTTGTCTATGCCAGAAGCCGCACGTGTTGTTGAAGCGCAAGTAAAAGATCATTTTGACCTATTTTTATCATCAGATAGAGAAACTGCTGACATATTACTAGATTGGACAATTGAACGTGCTGAACAAAGGCTTCGTAGGAAAGAAGATAGAGATTTAGTAAGAAAAACTGCTACTAGAAAAGTAAAACTGCCAGGGAAACTTGCCGATTGTTCTCGTAAAACAGCCGATGATACAGAGTTATTTATTGTTGAAGGTGATAGTGCAGGAGGTTCGGCAAAACAAGCACGTAATAGAGAAACTCAAGCCATATTACCACTAAGGGGAAAAATTTTAAATGTTGCTAGCGCAACAGCTGATAAACTTGCGTCTAATCAAGAATTAAGTGATTTGATACAAGCCTTAGGTTGTGGTTCGTCTAAAAAGTTCGATATATCAAAGCTTAGATATGAACGCATCATAATAATGACTGACGCAGATGTAGATGGAGCACATATAGCTTCATTACTTATGACTTTCTTCTATCGTGAAATGCCACAATTAGTTACAGACGGTCATCTCTACCTAGCGGTCCCCCCGCTCTACAGATTGTCTCGTAGAGGAAATATTCAATATGCTATTGATGACAACGAAAGAGAAATGCTCATGAATTCTGAGTTTTCAGGATCGGGCAAAGTGGAGATTAGTAGATTTAAAGGGCTTGGTGAAATGCCTCCATCACAGCTTAAGGACACTACTATGAGCCCTTCGAAACGGACCTTGATAAGAGTGACCCTTCCTAAAGCATCAACTGAAGATAAGATTGGAGTGGATGAAGCTAAAGCTACGTCTCAATTAGTAGAACAACTAATGGGTCGAAAACCGGAAAAAAGGTTTAATTACATTCAGAAAAATGCTCGTTTCGTAGATGACATAGATGTCTAGTCTTAAGTTTAACTATCGGAAAATAATATAGAAACTTAAATATAATAAATTTAATTTTCTTATAGTTTTTTGAGACGTAACAAACTAAACAAGATTTATTTACTTTAGAAGTAATTAGTATTTATTTGTTTAACCAATATTATGTAATTATAAAATATTTTAATAGATAAAAAAAATATATGTCTAAGTTAGAAAAACCATATGAAATTTGATGAATTAGGTCTCAGCCGTGATTTACTAGACGCGATTGCGAATGCTGGGTACACAGACGCTACTCCTATTCAAGAACAAGCTATCCCGCATCTGCTAATGGGACGTGATTTACTAGGAATAGCTCAAACAGGTACTGGTAAAACAGCAGGTTTTACTTTGCCTATGATTGAAATCTTAAATGCCGGCCGAGCGAGAGCCCGTATGCCAAGATCACTCATACTTGAACCAACACGTGAATTAGCTGCCCAGGTAGCAGAGAACTTCAATATTTATGGAAAAAACCATAAACTATCAATGGCACTACTCATTGGTGGTGTATCTTTTATTGAACAAAATGATAAATTAAATAGAGGAGTTGACGTTCTTATAGCAACTCCTGGAAGATTAATAGATCAATTTGAACGTGGAAGAATACTACTAGCAGATATAAAAATATTAGTAGTTGATGAAGCTGACCGTATGCTTGATATGGGTTTTATACCCGACGTAGAAAAAATTATGAAGTTATTACCACCACTACGTCAAACAGCCATGTTTTCTGCAACGATGCCTAAAGAGGTTAAAAGGCTAACAGAATCATATATGATGGACCCCAAAAAAATAGAAGTGGCTCCGGCAGCTTCCGCAGCTGAAACAGTAACTCAAAGATTGGTAATGGTGAATGGAGGCATTAGAGAAAAACAAAGTACGTTAGAATCTTTGATAAAATATAATTCGGTAAAAAATGCTATAGTATTTTGTAACCGAAAGAGAGACGTAAAGTCTGTTGACCAATTATTAAGAAAAAAAAGAATTAATGCTAGAGCGCTTCATGGAGATCTACCTCAATCAGTCCGAACATCCACATTAAATGAATTCAGAGAAGGTAAAATTAATATTTTAGTTGCCAGTGACGTAGCAGCCCGCGGTCTAGACATAAACGATCTTAGCCATGTTTTTAATTTCGATGTTCCCACTCATGCCGATGATTATGTTCACAGAATAGGAAGAACTGGTAGAGCCGGTCGTGAAGGTCATGCATTCACAATAGCCACTAAGGAAGATTCTAAATACATTAAACAAATAGAAAAACTTATAGGCAATGAAATAGAAAATACTGAGATCAATTATATTTCAAAAAGCAATAAAGATGTAGCGATTAAGAGTATTCCTGTGACTAATTCTTTTGATAAAGATAAGCCCACCAAAAATAAAAAAAGAAAATCTCAATCCAATAAAAGTGACAAGCAGAAAAAAGAAAGAAAAAATAAGAAACACAATAATGAAAAAACTGAAAATCTAGAAACAGGTATGGGTGACCACATTCCAGATTTTTTAAATCGTTGAACTTCTAGAGGTAATATTAATCAATATATAAATTAGAAAGGACTATTTTTTTTCGTTAATAACACGCTTAGCAATTCGAAAAACCTCCACGCCCATTGGTATGCCACAATATGCTGTGATCTGCAGCAAAATTTCTCTTAATTCATCTTGGCTTATATTATTTTTAATAGCTCCTCTAAAATGAGTTTCAAATTCTGTTAATCGCCCTAATGCTGCCAACATACCCAGGTTTAAAATACTTCTTTCTCTTCTCTCCAAGCCCCCTCTTGCCCAAGTTCCACCCCACCCGAACTCAGTAACAAATTGTTCTTGAAAATCCCTATCAAAATCATCCATATTTTCAAAAGCTTGATCAACATACTTTTCACCAAGTACTTCTCTACGGGCAGCGAGGCCCTTATCAAAACGAGATTTATCCATTGTATTATCTATACTCCAATTTATCCTAATCGCTGGATTAGCGATCATGAGGCTTATTGTAAAACTCCTCAATATTGTAAGGACCCAGAGGTACTATTCCATTAGGGTTTATTCTTTCAATTCCATAGTAGTTCTTCTTAGCGTATGAAAAATTAAAAGTCTTGGATATACCAGGTGTCTGATAAAGCTGACGAGTATAATTCGTAAGATTTGGATAATCCCTTAACATACGCAAATTGCATTTAAAGGCTCCATGGTAACAAGCATCAAATCGTATTAAAGTTGGAAACAGTCTCCAATCAGATTCTGTTATTATATCTCCTGTTAAATAAGGCTGTTCCTTTAATTTCTTTTCAATCATATCTAAAGAATCAAATAATAATTTAACAGATTTATCATAGGCCGATTGAGATGTAGCAAAACCACACCGATAAACACCATTATTGATATTATTATATACAATATCATTTATTGAATCTATTTCAGAATGTAGTTCGTTTGGATAATAATCTATTTGAGATTCCGTATAAGAGTTAAAAGAACTATTAAGCATACGGATAATTTCAGATGATTCATTATTAACTACTTGTTTGGTCTTTTTATCCCAAATCGTAGGTACAGTTACTTTACCTGTATATTGATTTTGTGATGATGTATAAGCTTGATGTAAATACTGAAAACCATTTACATAATCTGGTGTGCAATCAGGAAATTCCGGGTCTTCTCTGAAATTCCATCCACCTAGATGACGGCCAGGAATAGCATACGAAACAGATATTATTTGATTCAATTTTTTTAAGTTTAGGAATATTAATGCACGGTGAGCCCATGGACACGTGTGAGCTACATAAAGGTGGTAGCGATCAGGCTCGGCTATATATCCCGACTCACCTGTTGGACCAGCTGAGCCATCTTTTGTTATCCAGTTACGAAACTGACTTTCAGTTCTTACAAAATTTCCACTAGCGCTTACTTCTCGTAATGAGGCTGCTTTTTCATCTTCATACCAATTCCCATCTATAAGCATACCCATAATTATATTCCCTTAAATTAAACGGATCATCTATCAGATGCTTCCATGAGTTTAGCCGCCGAACCTTTTCTTGGTTGTTTTAGTTCTTTTTCTGACACCCCAGAATTATAACTCTTGATAATGTCTTCAAAATCAAACGTTATACCTATTGGATTTTTGTTAAACTCGCCCGTAGCAAACCAATCATTTAACTCACTTATGCTTTCAAAATTATCAACTTGAATTTCTACAGCATTATCGTCTGGATCACGATAATATAGAGAAGTTGTAACTCCATGGTTGATAGTTCTAACAGGCATTACTCTTGTTGCTTTAAGTCGCTTATATTGCTCTATCATATCCTCCAAACTATCGTAAGAATAAGCAAAATGAGCCATGCCTATGGTATCCGGAACACGGTCTTTATAGTCGGGCCTTTCAATAATAGCCACCCTATGGTGTTCATCATCATATGTAATAAAAGCTAGCCCCTGTGATGAAGCAGTTAGTTCGGCTCCTAGAAAATGACAATACCAGTCCACCATTTCCTTAAACTTTTTGGTATAAAGTACTATATGAGCAAATCTAGCAGGGGATATAATTTTATTTGGTTCGGGAACTTTAGAAGCCACTTCCATTAGCAATACTCCTTGTTAATCATTAATACAGATTATTTGAGATAATATAGCAGGTTTAATATAATTTATTAGTTTCTTAAAATGAATATATTTTTAATAGGTATAAAGATCATAAATAATTTAAATAGTACGTTTCACATTTTACATTAATTAACGCGGGTAAAGATATGAAATACATTAGTTTTATTCATGTAAATAGGAGTTCCTGGGGAACTTACGGACCAGATGGTGGAATTATTGATCTGGGGGCAGAATTTATTAAAGATATTCCAACATTACGTGATTTTCTATCCTGCGATATATCCATGCAAGAAAAGGTAAAAAATTACTTAAATACTGGTTTTGGCGGAGGTGGAGGAAAGACATCTGATTATCCCATAAAGGATATTCAGCTATTACCCCCCATCACAAATCCGAAGAAAATAATTTGCGTAGGGTTAAATTATCAAAAACATGCATCAGAAACCGGAAACCAAATTCCAGATACCCCTATCTTGTTTCCTAGATGGCCAGAAAGTCATGTGGGTGACGGCCAAGCTATTCTATTACCGCGCGAATCTTCTCAATTGGATTATGAAGGTGAATTAGCCGTAATAATAGGTAGAAAAGGTAGAAGAGTTAAAAAAGAAGAAGCAATGCAATTTGTTGCCGGTTATAGCTGCTACAATGAAGGATCTGTAAGAGATTGGCAAAGACATTCAACTACGTACTTACAGGGGAAAAACTTCTTCCATTCCGGTGCTTTTGGGCCATGCATGGTAACCTCCGACGAGATACTAAATCCAGATTCTCTAGTTTTAGAGACACGCCTTAATGGATCAGTAGTACAGCATGAAAGTGTTGCAGACCTAATATTTAAAATACCTGATTTAATTTCATATATATCCACTTTTATAGAAATATATCCCGGAGATATAATAGTTACTGGGACACCAAGCGGGGTTGGGCACGCTAGACAACCGCCGCTTTGGATGAAGAGCGGGGACACGGTAGAAGTCGAAATCACTAATATAGGTATTTTAAAAAATACGATTGAACTTGATTAATACTATTAACTTTCAATTATTAATGCCGCACGTCCAGTAACTAGACCTTGGTCAAGTCGTTTATGTACAGTCTCCGCCTCAGCCAGTGGATATGTTTCGGTTACTAATGGCCAGACATCTCCGCGAGCACATAATTCAAGAGACTCTATTACTTGTTGCCGGCTACAATAACGGCTCCCCATTAACTCTAGCTCCTTGGATAACATTTTAGGCGCTGGAGCCATAAATGGCTGAAGGGAGCCTCCCAAAGTTACAAACCGACCTCCAATACCTAGGCAGTCAACCGCTTGCTGCTGTGTTCCTGTTGTTGAGACATAATCTATAGCTACATCAACCCCTTGACCATTTGTAAGGTCCATAACTTGGTCAACCACTGAGTCTTCAGATGCATCAACCAGTAAGTCTGCACCTAGACCTAAACATACATCTAATTTATCTTTCATAACATCAATAGCAATCACATTAGCATGGGCCCATTTACACATCATTACTTGATGCACTCCTAAACCGCCTCCGGCACCAAATATCGCCACCGTATCAGTTGCTGCTACACGGGCACGACTGAGAACCTTATATGGAGTAGCTATGGCATCACTAATAACACCAACTTCAGCAGGTTTATTTTTATAATCTAAACCCTCGGGTAATTTAATAAAATTATAAACGGGCAACTTAATATATTCAGCATAGCCACCATCAATTTGACGCCCTATGTAACCTTTATTAACGGTAGAAATTGGAGCCCGTCCATTCCGTGTCCATTTATCTTCTCCATCTATGAGATAAAAATAAGCAGTAACCGGATCACCTACCTTAAGGTTATCTGGACCTCCTCCTCCCGAACCCACCTCAACTATTTCACCCGTGATCTCATGACCAATAATTATAGGGAAGTTTGCCTCCCCTCTACCTGCTTTTATATGATGAATAGTTAACCCAGAACCACATGCAATAACCTTAGCTACTGCCTCTCCTGGTCCTGGTGTCGGGTCAGGTCTATCTTCCAGAGAGAAAGGGTCCCCGCCTTTATATAAAATTTGTGCTTTCACAATTTGCTCCAATTTAAATATTTAAGTGTATTTATTAAATATAGTTTTATTATAAGAACTGGTGTCTAGACTTAAATCAATATATGAAATCAAATAATATAATTTTATCATAAAAAAAATATTAATTATGGCTGAATTCATAATAGGAAGATTATTTGGTTGGCAGGATTTCTCCAATGATGGGGATGACGTTTGGATTGTTCATATTAGTGATCCTGTATTTATCATGAGAATTATTCATCGGCCATACGATACTCTACCAAATGGAGAATTAGCAGATTTTTATTTTCCTCTAGAGACAGACAACAATTTTGCCCTTGGAAATTTAACCTTTCTTGAGCCGCGTCAAGCTGACCCAAGGATTATTGCCGAATTAATAGAGGCAGCTATATTTTCAATTTATGATAAAGAAGTTACTAGAAGATTGAACTTTAATTCTCACCAATTTAATCCCTCAGCAATAAATATTCAATTAGAAGACATACCATTGGGTTACATAGTTGGTGTTCTTTTTGAAAGCGACACAGAAATTATAGATGACTCTCCCTGGGTAATTCATCTCGCACCACCGCCTTTCGCAATGCGTGTATGTGATCTAACTAATGAAGATCTAGCTCCTGAAGACATCTGGGCTTCTTTAGATGATGGTAATGTATTAGGACATTTACAATGGCTTACTAATATGTCTTGCGAGAGGAATGACCTAAGAGAGAGAGCAGAAATAGCTACAACTTATATTACTGACGCAACGGCTTTAATAATGACCCAATTATTTCCAGACAACTAGAATATTACAAAAGAAATTACCTTAATTCACTTTCATCAAACTATGGTTAGATCATTTGATGAAGCTATTTATCGCATTGAATTAATTATAGAAGGCAACCGTTTTGCAAACTCATAATAATTAGTACTCGGTTCACCTGTTAACATTTCTAAAACCTCATTATTAAAGTAAGCCGTACCAAATTGATCTATATGGTCATACATATTAGATAATTCCTGTAACTGATTTTTACTTAAGCTTGAAAAAAAATGAGATGACCTCAGATCGTCAAAAGAACACCGTGTCGCTCTAATTCGAACGCCAAATGCCTCAGTAAGTGCAACCGCTATATCATGCCGATTTATTGGCTTTTTAATACTACAGAGTTCATATGTGGCACCAGAATGACCTTTCTCCGTTAAAACTTTTGATACAGCTTTCCCTAAATCATCAACATCTACAAAGCCCATACTTATATTTGGACTATAAGGCAAACCAAACTCACCTGTGGCAATTATTTGAGGGAGCGACCATATGATATTTTGCATAAATTGAGTTGGCCTAATAATAGTGTATTGAAGTCCAGATAATAATAATTCTGCTTCAAGCTTCATCTTAGTCCAATGAAATTCAATATCTGGAGCATAAGGATAACTAACTCCATGCAATATAAACCGGTCTATAGATAAAGCTTTTGCACTGGCTATAAAATTACGAGAAAGGCAAAGCTCGTTTGGTATAAGTCCGGGTGCAATATGATATATGGTTGAAATACCATCCATAGCATTTTTTTGCACGGAAACATCGCGCATATCACCTACAAATGGTCTTGCGCCTAATTTCATAACTTCATCAGCAGATTTGTTATTACTTACAAGAGCTCTGGGAGCCAATCCTTTTTTAACAAGGTGCTTTATAACAGAACGTCCTGCTGCACCATTAGCTCCACTTATTAATATCATAAAACCCTTAAAATAATTTTGAACATACCTTTGACCTTCCTGTTGCTTGAGTCCATTATTAAATAAATTAAGAGTGAGGAATTATAATGAAAACAATAGATATATCTAAAGAAGAGATGCTGACACGTACAGCACGTTTTTCTAATCTAAAACCTTATAAGCAGACACAAAATGATGCAAACGGAATTCCTTCCGAAGCAATGGAGATGGTTTCTGCTAAAAGCGTATATCCAGTTATGGTTCCAGATGATTGGGAGGGTCGTAGCAGCATTGCACCTGTAAAAGGAATACCTGGACTTACAATTTCTTTAGCCGAATGCCCTCCAGGTGATAACCCAGGATTGCACGTTCATGAAAGTTGTGTAGAAAACTTCTTTTGTGTAAGAGGTAAATTTGAGATTACGTGGGGCGATAATGGAGAAAATAATACTATCTTGAATCCGTTGGACTTTATTTCTGTTCCTCCAGGAGTGAGTAGAAACTTTAAAAATATATCTGACGAAGTAGGATATCTATACGTAGTGATTCAAGTTCCCGAAGGCGACGCATTTGATAAAGTTGCATTCTCACCTAGCATTGGAGAAAACATAGCCAAGAAATTTGGATCTAATACTGTAGAGCAAATGAACCAAATAGGTGTTATTTTTAATGCAGGAATTGATCAGTAATTATTAGAACATCTATTAGAGCTGGTATTTAAGATTAAAAGCACGTTTAAATGAATTTGGAGACCTTTGTAATAGCATGGTTAAGACCTTGCTATTACCAGCTCTCATTCCATTTGCATTTATAAAGTCATAGTAAAGTTTCTGGTGATTCATTTGCTTAGAATTATATTTATTTATGAATGAAATATTTTCATCCTCATAAACCGGCACATCTATCAATTCTATGTTCTTCAACGACAAATTGTCTATTTCTTTTAAAACATTAAAACAACTTATTGGAGCATCAGTTCCACAAAGCTCGTATGTTCCCCCAACATGATTAGGCCTTGTTAATATTAATGCAACAGCATTTGCTACATCATCAATATCAACCCAAGAGATTTGTGCGTCCGGATTAAAGGGTAATTCAAATTTTATACTATCCGATTCAATAACCATCGAATCAAATAAGCTTTGCATATAAATAGCGGGTTGAATAACGGTAAAAGGTAAATGACTTTTCATCAATAGCATCTGCACCTGCATTTTGTTCCAAAGTGATGGCACGCTATCGAAATGTGGAGTCATTACGCTATGGTAACCAAGAAGAGATATGTCAGAGCCTTGAGAGATTTTTATAATTTTATTGGCAACTTCTATCTCATCTAATATCCACGATGGACATACATGATAAATTTTATCTGCAGCTTTAATTCCTTTTTCTAAAATATATTCATCTCGTATATCACCAATCAGTGTTCGCCCACCTAGTTTTTCAATTTCATAGGCAGAAGTATCATCAGGTACTAATCCATAAACTTCAGCACCAAGGCTTACTAGTTCTTTGATTACAGCCTTCCCTGTACAACAGTTCCCATCAGTTACAAAAATTTTCATGAATATAATGTTTCGTTCTTAATGAGATTCCATCCATTTCAAAACTTCGGGCACCCACTGACCATCAGCTTTATAACTTTCATAAGAAGCCTCAGAATGGTTACAGTTATTTAATATTTGTGTTGTTACATCGCACCCCGAGGCTATTAATGCATCCGCCATTTTCTTTGCTTGGGGTATTAGTGGTGGTAAATCATCGTCTCCCCAAGTTATGTAAAATGGCGGAGTATTTATGATATTATGCAATGGACTGGCGTCAATATCATTAGTGCCATTTTCACCAAGAAACCGTGGGCGCATCGCCATACCATTACCCGGAGTAAAATCATAAACCCCTGATATAGGTAATGCACCTCGTATAAGATTGTCTGGTAAACCTATGTTTTTCTGCCAATCGTTTCTAACCGCCATCCAAGATGCATAGTGTCCACCTGCTGAATGCCCGCTTATAAATAATCTAGAAGGATCCCCTCCATATGAATGAATATTTTCATATATCCATTTTAGAGCCATTGATACATCTTCAATTCCAGTCGGCCACATAAATTTAGGCGCTAACCGGTATCCGATACTAATAAAAGTTATACCTGCTGCGTTCATTGCAGGGGCCATAAATGCTACCCATTCCTTATAACCGTTAACCCAACCACCTCCATGCATAAATGCTAATATAGTGCCGTTTGGTACTTTAGATTCAAACACAGCTACTTCCTGATAAGGGTCGGCGCCATAAGAAAAAGATTGACCTTTAATCCCAGCACTAAGCCTTTGGGCTTCAATATTATATTTGATCCCTATTTCTGAAAAAGGTTCTTGAGGTGGATAATCCTCTATTTTACGAAGTGTCATTTATCTTGTTTCCCTCTCAACTATCATGGCTTCTTCTACGATCCGACCCCTTTCAATAATCATATTATTATCCAAAATAATAGTGCAATCCTGCATAGGTACATCATAATGACCTTTAGTATTCCTTTGTCCTCCACCTTGAGTATTTGGACCAGTGGAAAAAAGGAAATTTCCAGGGAATACCCTCGCCGAAGCATGTGCCCTTTCAGGATCATCTCCATTTAAAGCAATATTGTACCATCTGGCCTGAGGATTCATTCCCCAACCCAAATGAGATACAGCATAAGGATCAATATCATCTTCAGCTATTTTATTATCTTCAAGCCAATCTTTCATTAACTTAGCGTCTAATTCACCTTCTATATTACGAATAAAACCATCTCTTATTTCAAGTTTTACTTGGCCCTGAATATATCTACAAAATGGCAGTACAACTATGTCCCCTGAATTTAGAACTACAGTCCCGTTCGCACTCCCTTCATTGGGAAATGTATGGGTATGTCCTACTCCCCAATGATCAAAATGAGCTGGTTCGTCAGAAAACCCCCACTGACTCATTACTGGATATTCTCCACATTCATAAATTAAATCGGTTCCAGCATCGCTCAGTATTTGAACCTTTTTTGTTTTTTGTAGAAGGTTATGAGCATACATGACAGCTTCTTTAAGCCCTTTCGGCGCTAATAATGTTTCTAAATCATCAGGAGAATCTATAATCATTAGGAACCGTGTACCAGTACTCATTACTTCCCGAAGCCAATCAGTAAAGAGGGGTATATGAAGGGCTACTACAATATCAGCAGCTATTAATGCCTCCTTTACTCCCTTTGTTACTCCAATAGTATCAATACCGACCTTAGTCCAGGATGGCACCATATTGACACGTAACTCATATATATTGGCCTCCAGTATTTCTGCAGCAGCAAATGCCGCCTGCACATATTCAGGACGTGTAGACATATCACTCAGCAGTACCATCGTTTCTCCAGCCTTTACTTTAGACATGGTAAATTGTTTTAAAAACAAACCAGGTAACTTTGCTGGATTAATTTCTTGATGTCTTGATGCTGCTGGAACACGCATATTAATTCCCCCTAGAACATTGACTCTAATTCTTTAGCAATATTAGCATTTAGTAGAAAATTAGATAAGTAAAACTTAAACACCAAAATAAACTCTATTATGCAATAGAATATATACTGCCATATTATGAATAATGCTTTATCATTAATTCTATTGTAAATTAATAAATTGATTTTATGAAAGGAAACACCATCATGATGAAGGCTTTCACAGAACAAAAAATGAAAAGATGGGCTGAACAGCGGTGGATACTAGATGCTATTATATCCAGCGTAGGCATGGAATGGGACCAACCTCGTTTAGGTTATACTATGTTCCCATGCGGTCCTGACGCAGTTGGTGATTTCCGAACGGTTGGAATGCGAACAAAAAAGTTTAACGATATGCATCGAGAATTTGCAGGTGCAGCAAAACGTCGTGAGATAAAAGCTCAATCATTTGAAGAACAAGAACGCTATGTATCCGCTCGCGAAAGTTATTTTATTGCCTCCCTGCTCTATTCTGCTGCTAGATGGCCAATATTTGAGGCTAACGATCTTCACATTCAATACAATAAACAAATGGTAACGTGTTATGACAAATACATTAAATACGCTCCCCGACCAATTGAACGTGTAGAAATTCCTTTTGGCGATAGTTTTTTACCAGGATTCCTGGCACTTCCACATGAACCAAAAGAAGGAGAAAAATTTCCTTGTGCTATTGGAATTGACGGAATGGATGGATCTAAGGAAATCATGTGCTCAATGTACGGTGACAAAATGCTAGAACGTGGAATGGCTAGCTTTGTTTATGATGGACCTGGTCAAGGAGAGTGTCCCGTAAACGGTTTATACGTAACAAAAGATAATCATATGGAGGCTGCTCAAGCAGTTTATGATTGGTTAATAGAACACCCGGCCATAGATAAAGATCGACTAGTTATATTTGGCATAAGTTTTGGCTCTTTTTTTGGGCTTCAAGCTGCTGCTCAGCTTGGTGATAAAGTTAAAGGCGCTGCAGTAAGCTTTGTTTGCCATGAACCAGGTTGCTATACCATATTTAATATGGCCGCTCCTTCTTTTAAATTACGTTTTATGTTCATGAGTAATTATGATGATGAAGATAAATTTGATGAGTTCATAAGTGAATTTTCATTAAATCCTATATTAGATAAAATATCCTGTCCCGTTCTTATACAAGCAGGACAAGACGAAGAACTAAGTCCAATTGAATGTACAGACGATGTAGTTAGCAAACTAAATGTACCTAAGAAACTTGTTTACTATGAGGGTGAACGACATGCCATTGGTGGCGGAGCAGCCGCCTACCTGGGTGAAAATTGGTATTCAATGCTAGCTGATTGGTGTCTCGACAGAGTAAATGATAAAAAAGCACCTAATGAGGAAGTTCTAATTAATTCCCTCGGCCATCAAGAAATAAATTCTTTTTAGAATACTATTTAATTAAAACGTCTTTATCTTGGTTGTCCGTCTTCAAATTCGCGCTGAAGAATTTGGCCTAATTTTGAATAATAATGACCATTTAGACGCCCAATTGGAAGGAGTTTCTCCATATTAATATAACCACCTGACATACATTCTGGATTTATGTGAAAATACACTACTTCCCCAATAACTAGGGGATGTTTGTGGGGTCCTAACTCGATAACTTCCTGTAATCTGCACTCAAAATGGATTGGAGATTCCAGTACTCGAGGTGATTTAATTTTTACTGATGGTAATGAACTTAATCCAGTTAATTCAAATTCACTTTCACCTTCTGGTATAGCATTTCCAGTGTCGACCATTTCTTGCCAAACTGGTTCAGTGACAACATTAAAACAGAAGTCTTTTGTTGATTTGATATTTTTTAATGTATGCTTTTCAGAACCATCTGGATTTCTGGCTATGGTAAGAGAGATCATTGGAGGAACGACACATACGACAGTAAAAAAACTAAAGGGAGCTAAATTAGTTTTACCATTGCCATCAATGGTAGAAGCCCAGCCTATAGGTCTTGGAACTACAGACCCTGTTAGGATCCTATAGACTTCTCTTCTATCAATCTCGGAAGGATTGTATTCATTATATTTGACCATTAATTTAAACTCCCAAAATAAGTAATATAATTTATATTAGGTGATTTTAGCAATCTGACCATAAGATTTAACACAGGAAAGAGGAAGGCTAACTAGAACCCAACTTATTTAAATAAATTCAATTTACGATTATTTATAAATAAATAACCAGTAGGGAGAAAATTATGTATGTGGATCCACAGATAAAATCATTTTTAAAAGATCTAGAATCTAATGATGCCCCTCACCCAGTTGATATGGGTTTAGAAAGTGCTAGAGACGGGTTTAGCCAATTATGGAGAGCTGTTAACCCACCAAATAGAGACCTAGACCGTAATGAGGAAATAAATATTCCGGGTCCAGTAGGAAATATCCGGTGTAAAATTTATTCTCCTGTTAAAGGCAAACAGTCTCTTCCCATACTTGTCTATTTTCACGGTGGAGGCTGTTGTCTAATGTCACCCGAAGATTTTGAAGGAACCAACACTGTAATCGCTGAAGAAGCAGAATGTATAGTAGTTGTACCCCAATATCGACTTGCACCCGAAAACCCTTTTCCTGCTCCTCTAGAAGATTGCTATGCAACATTGAGGTGGGTACAAGAAAACGCTAATGAAATTGGAGGAGATCCTAATCGCATTGCCATAGCTGGAGATAGCGGAGGGGGTTACCTTACAGCCGCCGTTTCATTAGAGTGTAAAATTAAAAATACGCCACAGCCTATATTGCAAGTTCTAATTTACCCTATGACTGATATGGCCGGTCTTTCAACCAGCCGTATTGAACAGACAATGTTTCTCGATGATCGTACTCTTCAGTGGGTAATCGGTATGCACGCTGGTGATAATCGCCTTGACCCTAGGGCTTCTCCAATCCATGCCAAAGATCATACTAATCTGGCACCTGCACTAATTATAGCGGCAGATATAGATCCATTATTAGATGAAGGAAAAGCCTATGCATCACTATTACAGAAGTCAGGGGTTACAACTCATTATCAAATCTACCAAGGAGTAGTTCATGGGTTTTTTAATTTTAGTGGGTTTTCTCATCAGGCAAGACTAGCTGTACAACAGGTCGTAGGAGCTTTAAAAACTGCTTTTACAGATACATAATATTAAATTTGTAAATAAACTTTATATTGTAAAGAAAGATAGCAATGCGAGCCGTTTTTGCACTAAACCCTTGGGAATCTAAACGTCTAATTGGTAGAGCAGTTTCTAGATTACCGGAGGTAATCAGAGCGTATGAAGAAACTCAGATTGTCATAGCTCACGGATCAACAAATGTTTATGTAGCAGAAGAAGTATTAGGATACTGTCCGGAAAGGGATAAATACGCTTCAGGACAAGTCATAAATGGTACACTTTGCCAAACAGAATCTGCTGAAAAACCACCAATTATACGTTTGGTAAAAGGCATCCCAGTCCCGCCAGTACCTACTATGGATGAAACCCTTGCTGGCTGGGATAATACTTGTGTTTTCATTAAAGGTGCCAATGCTGTCGATCCAAATTTTAACGCGGCTGTTTTCAACGCTCATCCTAGTGCCGGTACAATTGGTTTTGCCTATGGTAAAATTTGTGGAATGGGCATACCCCTAATTGTTCCAGTGGGATTAGAAAAGCTTATCCCTTGTGTAAAAGAAGCTTCAACCAAACTAGGTCACTCAAGAGTTGATTATTTTAATGGTCAAAAAATAGGTATGCTTCCACTGATTAATGCTAAAGTTGTGACTGAAATTCAGGCCTTTAATATACTATTTGATTTAAAAGCCGTACATGTTGGCGGTGGCGGTGTATCAGGTTCAGAGGGAACAGTCGTATTATCGGTAAATGGAGATAAAGAAAAAGTAAAACGGGCAATAAGCGAATTTGAATCTATAAAAGGTGAACCGCCATTAGCGTTAAAAAAAGCATTATGTGAATCGTGTATTCCCTCAACACCCGCCTTGCGAACCGCTGATGGGGATCAAGTTATAGAAAACACTCAAAAAACTTGCATATATAGCGGAACTAAAGAATCTGACTTACCAGAATGGTTTATAAAACGTGAATTGGTTTAAGTATCAGTGAACTATATAAAAATGAGGTTTAAATAAACAATATGCGTGCTGTTTTTTCATTAACACCTTGGGAGTCAAAACGACTGATAGGTAGAGCCGTATCCAATCTACCAGAGGTTCAACATGCTCTTAAACATTCACAAATGATTATAGCCCATGGGTCGACAAATGTTTATGTAGCTGAAGAGGTATTAGGTTACTGCCCTGAAAGAGACAAATACGTCTCTGGGCAAGTAATAAATGGAACACTATGTCAAACGGAACCGTCAGAAAAACCAGCCATAATGAGACTCGTTAAAGGGATACCAGTGCCACCCGTTCCAACTATGGAAGAGACAATGGCTGGTTGGGACGACACGTGCCTATTTATTAAGGGTGCTAATGCCGTAGACCCTGAATTTAATGCAGCAATTTTTAATGCACACCCTGGTGCAGGAACCATTGGTTTTGCCTATGGTAAAATTTGTGGAATGGGAATACCTCTTATCGTTCCTGTAGGACTAGAAAAACTAATACCATCAGTTAAGGAAGCCTGTACCGAACTAGGACACGCCAAAGTTGACTATTTTTATGGCACTAAAATAGGTATGCTTCCATTAATAAATGCAAAAATAATCACTGAAATACAAGCCTTCAATATATTGTTTGACCTTAATGTAACGCATGTAGGGGGTGGAGGTGTCTCTGGTTCTGAGGGATCTATTGTGCTTTCAGCTCATGGCAATGATGAGGCAATAAACACTGCGATAGATGAGATATCTAAAATTAAAGGGGAACCTCCTTTAGAACTTAAAAAAAGACGCTGTGCAACGTGCTTTGCACCACCGCCCGCCTTTACATCTGGCATTGCTAAAACAAAACCTGATGCGCAAGAAGACAATGTTGAAATTGCTAAAGAACAAATGCAATGTATTTTTTCAGGCAAACAAGAAACTGATCTTCCTGAGTGGTTTCAGAAACGTGAACCAGTTAGATAATTATAATAATATAATTAAGTCTTTTATTTAAGCTGCTCTACTGGCACGTTTTCTTTCGTGTTCTTTTAAGTAACGTTTGCGGATTCTAATTGATTGGGGCGTTACTTCAACCAATTCGTCATCATCTATAAATTGCAAAGCAAACTCTAAGGTTACCCGAACAGGAGGCGTTAATACTATATTTTCATCAGTACCAGCAGCCCTAATGTTTGACAATTGTTTTGCCTTTAGGGGATTAACCACTAAATCATTATTGCGACTATTAATTCCAACAACCATACCCTCATAAACCTGAGTTCCATGCTCAATCATCATTTGCGCACGATCCTGGAGATTAAATAAGGCGTAGCCTCGAGCCATTCCAGTATCAATAGAAACTAATACACCCCTGAGGCGTTGAGCTAATTCTCCTACGACCTGAGGTCCATAGTGATCAAAGGAATGATACATGAGTCCACTTCCAGATGTCTGGGTAAGAAAAACTGAACGTATACCTATTAAACCTCTTGTGGGAACTAAGTAGTCAAGACGAACACGACCTTTACCGTCTGGTAACATGTTTTTAAGCTCAGCTTTTCTTTGACCAAGTAACTCCATAACTGAACCCTGATGTTGTTCTTCAATATCTACAGTCAATGTTTCCCAGGGTTCATGTACTACACCGTCAATATCTTTAAGAATTACCTCTGGTCTAGATATTGCTAACTCATATCCTTCTCTTCTCATGTTCTCAATTAATATTGAAAGATGAAGCTCTCCTCTACCAGATACTTTAAAACGATCTGCAGATTCTGTTTCATCAACTCTAAGAGCGACATTATGCAATAATTCTTCTTGTAAACGATCGCGTATATTACGACTAGTAACGTACTTTCCTTCCTTACCAGCAAAAGGTGAATCATTTACTTGGAACATCATCGATATTGTAGGATGATCAACACTAAGTGGAGGTAGTGGTTCAACTTTAGATGGGTCGCATAAAGTATCGGATATTTTAAGACTATCCAGACCTGAAAAAGCTATTATATCTCCAGCGGCGGCTGATTCACGTTCAATTCTTTCAAGTCCGTAAAATCCAAGTATCTGCATTAAACGTCCCTGACGTTCATTGCCATCGGCACTAACAATCGTTACGGATTCATTACGCTTAGCAGTTCCACGTTCAACTCTTCCAATACCAATAACACCAACGTAAGAAGAATAGTCGAGGGCAGATACCTGTAACCTAAAAGGCCCCTCCCTATCGACGGATGGTGGCGCCACATGGTCGACTATTGTCTGGAATAGTATATCCATATTTTCGCTACGAGCATCAGAAGTATTAGATGCCCAGCCTTCAGTAGCTGATGCAAATACTGTTGTAAAATCTAGCTGTTCCTCAGTAGCCCCTAATCTATCAAAAAGATCAAAAGTCTGATCTACAACCCAGTCTGGTCTAGCGCCTTCGCGATCTACTTTATTGACTACAACAACAGGTTTTAGACCTGCTTCGAGAGCTTTTTTGGTAACAAAAGCTGTTTGGGGCATTGGGCCTTCTACTGCATCAACTAACAATAAAACGGAATCCACCATAGACAATACACGTTCAACTTCACCACCAAAGTCCGCGTGACCAGGTGTATCAACAATATTAATATTCCAGCCCTGCCATTCTATAGCAGTGTTTTTAGATAGAATGGTTATTCCTCGTTCACGTTCTATATCATTAGAGTCCATAACTCTTTCTTGAAAAGTATTATCTCCATGGGCAAGAAGTGTACCTGACTGACGTAAGAGTTTATCTACCAAAGTAGTTTTTCCATGATCTACATGTGCTACAATGGCAATATTTCTTAACTTATCTGCTGTAATAGTTTTATCAGTCATATACTTTTCAGACTCAAAATAACGTCTAAAGACGCGTCACCTAAATTAAATTTTAAGACAATTTTTTAATAATAAACTAAGTGGCGTCCCCAACGGGATTCGAACCCGTGTTGCCGCCGTGAAAGGGCGGTGTCCTAGGCCTCTAGACGATGGGGACTCCATATTCTCGATCGTCTAAACGCTTTCATTCAAGAAATCAACTAAGTATTTATTTTTTAGCAATTTACCCGCGAAAGTTAGACTCCTCTTTTCCGACAAAATATGCCAGAGTTTTTGTATGAAAAAACTACTACTCATATTCACACTGTTATTCTCAACAGTAATGTTTTCATCACCCAGTTTTGCTGAGGGAGATGATTTGCAAAAAGCGATAAATCAATTTTTTCCAAATCAAATAAAAGTATATGGAGTAAAAATAATTGGCACAGAAAATACTCCGTTTAAAGATATCGAAAAAGCCGCCAAAATACTTAACCAATGGTTAGATAATAATGGTGATGGAAATCCAGATGATAAACTAGTTATTGATAAGTTAATTAAAAATAATGCTATTTTAGTTATGGGAAAATCAGAAAATGATTTAGAGAGATCTTTTGATAACTTAATTGATGTTCTAGAAGACACGAATATAGATATTGATAATTTTGAAAGAGCATTAATAGGTTTGATATCTGATGAACCTAACATAGCGTATCTTGAAGAAATTCTTCATTTAGTTACTCAGGTTGGATATGCAAACGCTTATCCAGAAGTTTTTGGTGAATTCAAAGGGAGTAGGATTTCTGAGGCAATGGATGTTGCACGAGGTGGTTATTTTAAAACAACCCCAAGAATTTATCCAGAAAGTTCTTGGTACCATTATTATGACAAGAGCTGTGACTATGCTTGTATGATAACTGAATACTTTTATTGGTCTCTAACAAGTCTTCTAGGTGCTCAAATTAATCGATATGATGAAATTTCTGAAGAATGGGAATTAAATACTCCAAGTAAAATGACAAAGGACGAACTGATAATGAAAATTCTTCAAGACGAAAGATATCAAATTCCAAAAAGATTACCTTCTTTTTGATGTACAGTTGTATCTCGTACTGTTCCACATACATATACTTTTTGACCAAGGACACAGAGCTCTATAGCTAGTAAGCAATTAAAATTAAAGGAATAGAATATGCGTGCAGCATTTTACGACACACTCGGCCTAGCTAAAGAGGTTCTCACCGTTACAGAACAGCCTACGCCTGAGCCCAGTACTGGCGAAGTACGAGTTAAATTGCATAGCTCTGGAGTTAATCCGTCTGATACTAAGGCTCGGCTACGTGGCCGAGGAGGATCAATTCCATTTCCGTTGATTATTCCTCAGAGTGATGGCGCCGGAGTGATAGACGCTATCGGGGAAGGGGTGAATGATCAGCGGCTGGGCAAACGGGTCTGGCTTATGAATGGACAATGGCAGCGACCTTTCGGTACAGCTGCAGAGTATATCTGCATTGCATCTAAATACGTAATAGAATTGCCTGATGGTGTTGATATGTCTGTAGGAGCTTGTTTCGGAATTCCATTCCTTACCGCACATCGCGCAGTAATGTTTGATGGATCGGTTTCTGGTGAGACAATTCTTGTTCAAGGTGGAGCCGGAGCAGTTGGTTCGTATGCAATTCAGGTTGCCAAGTATTATGGAGCGCGAGTTATCACCACCGTTAGCTCGGATGAAAAAGCCGAATATGTCCGCGATGTCGGTGCTGACGAAGTCATTAACTATAAGACCGAAGATGCATCTGAGCGTATTACTGCTATTACAAAGGGTCTGGGTGTGGACCGTATAGTAGAACTTAATATTTCCGCGAATGCACCGATGTATGACAAGATACTTTCACATGGAGGCACAGTCATTGTCTATGGAACCAATGAAATGAGTGCGAGTTTTATGGCACAAAATTTCTACACCAAGTGGGCTTCACTTAAAGGATTTCTTGTCTATACGATTGACGACGCTCAGCGTCTTGAAAGTGTGACATCACTCAATAAGATGTTGGCCGATGGTGCGCTCAAAACAACCATTGCAAAAAGATTCACTCTAAATGATATTGTGGCGGCACACGAGATGGTAGAATCTGCTAAGCATATTGGTAATGTAGTTATTGATGTGAGTTAGTTAGGTTTAATAATCAAGATTATAAAAACACAAAATACTACTCTAAAAATTAATTTATTAAATCATGCCCTTTCGAGCGCTAGCACATGCCGTCTAAATCGTCTATGACCTGGCCAGGATGATCCGCCGGCGTCACCTTATCATAGGTTATAACAACCTTCCCGTCTGGCCCGATCAAAACTGATTTGCGCGGTGATCGTGCACTGCCTGGCTCGGATACGCCAAAGGCGATAGACATTACCCCCTCTTCGTCGCTCAAGAGGTCGTATGGAAAAGAGAACTTATCCCGAAATGCTCCATTTTTCGTCGGGCTGTCATATGACACACCGACAACCGAGGCGTTACGATCTTTGAAGTCTTGGATTCGATCACGGAACCCGTTGCCTTCGATAGTTCAGCCAGGGGTGTCGGCCTTGGGATACCACCAGAGCAGGACATAACGACCGGTGAAATCATCCTTCTTCACCGTCTTTCCATCCTGATTAGGGAGGTTAAATTCAGGTGCTTCTGCACCAGTGGCGATCAGGGCCATAAACATATCTCCATTAAAGGTATATTGCATCCTGAGTATAATACGCGAGCAATAGTTTCGACAACAGTTAAAACGCTATATATACCGATAGTAATCCAAGAGTAACTCATTGTAAGCTTCTCCTAAAATTAGACTCCCCTTCCCTACTAAAATCTGCCAGTGTTTCTATATGAAAGAAAAAATAGGCATCCTAGGTCTCGGACGAATGGGGAGTACAGCAGCGCGCTTGTTGTTAGCAAACGGCCAGAAGGTATTTGCTGTAGATAGACCAAGTACCCGTTGGTTACTCGATGCGGGAGGTAAACTTGTTGATAGTCCTCGGGCTCTAGGTGAAACAACTAATATTTTATTAGTCCTTCTCGCTCGAGAGGAAGACGTAGAGCAAGCAATTTTTGGTTCACAAGGTCTTGCGGAAGTAGGGAAAAAAGATCTTATTGTCGCTGACATGGGAACATTCGGTGTCTCTCTTAAAGAACGTATTTATGATGCGCTTACACCATGCGGGGCGACTGTTCTAGATACTCCGATCAGCGGCACACCTGATGCAATGAAAACTAAACGCGCAGTAATCATGGCGAGTGGAGATGAGAACGCCTGTGAGATAATACGGCCAGTGTTAGAGGTTTTAGCCTCCAAATGCCAGTATGTTGGTCCCTTTGGCCACGGTATAAAACTCAAATTTGTACTCAATGCTATGGTAACAAACCACGTTTTAGTTACCGCTGAAGCTCTTAATATTGGAATTGCATCAGGGTTAGAACCACAGCAGATAATTGATGCTGTTACATCTAGTGTTGCTACTTCGACTCAGTTTGAATTACGAGCGCCGATCATGGCCGAACGTAAATGGCAACCTGCTCCTGCACCAGCAAGCTTAGTTGAAAAAGATACGCGATATATCGTCGAGCATGCAGAGGCATTAGGAGCGGCAGCTCCGGTATCGCGTCTTACTCGAGATTACTATGCGAAGGTAGCTGAGATGGGATTACTAGAAGAAGAATTATCCATTATCTATGAGGCCCTGCAGACTGATAATACACGTAAAGTTTAATAAGTTACGAATACGGCTACCATTTCGATAGGATCAGAATGGAAATAAAATTTAAAGTCAGGACTTTATAGAGTGACCCAGCAAGACCGCAAAAATTTTCTACCTGGATACTTTGACTCGCCTTGGCCAGTGGAGTGCGGTGGTAACCGTAGGCAAAAAGCCGCAAATGGAGGCCTATATGCGCGCGACGGAGTGGCAACGTCAACTTTACAGCGGAATGATAGATGGAATGTTATGGCAATTAGACGAGCCGTTGGAGAAGTCTACATTGCGGGAACAATGCCAGCCTGGTCCGGATCAGAACCATATGGCTGGCTGGAAAGAATTAATATCAATACACTAGAACCTATTTCAGAATCTCCCCAGCTCCCATCTGGTGGGCATGTCTGGTGTGGAGCTATAGCAGCCCATGCTAACGGAGACATATATAAAGTAAATGGGTGTTATATGCATCGTCTCTCGCCCGATTGTAGTGTAATCAAAGAAAAAAGATTGCCTGTAGATCAGGCCCATAACGGTCTCTTAATTTTATCAGACGGCACGATAATAACGAAAGATCTTCGTTTATCAGGCCAAGGAAAATCGACAATTACGCGATTATCACCTGACAGTTTGGATATCATTGGTGAACCGATGGCACTTCCCGAAGGTTCTATGGGCCGTATCGCCAGTGATCAAACTTCGAATGGTGAATTTATTTATATTCCAGGAATAGAACATGTTTGGAGAATTAGGGTGGATGGTGAAAATATGGTGCTGGACCATGAATGGGCACCACAGTATAGAACAGAAGGCGGAAATCAGGGTCTATCTTGGGATGGTTGTATCTCAGAGGGTCATCTCTGGATAATGGACAATGGTGATATAGACTCCCTGCGCGCAATTTACAGTGTCCATCCAAACGGACGATTCGATGCTCCAAGCAATAGATTGAGCTGGAGGCGTCCTGCACCTTGGTCTGGCCCACAAAGATTATTAAAACTATCTCTTATTAGCGGTGATATAACTGAAATAGTGCCGTTTGGAACTCCGGGCGGTGGCATAATCGCACCACCAGTGTATGTCCCTGAGTATGGTACGTGCATTACTTGGGATAGCATCAACGGCGGCTTAGCAGGAATTAAAAATGATGACGAAGGCTTGGAAGTAGCATGGAGGCTGGATGCTCGCCCAACAATGCAACCTATTGTTTTTCCTGAAACAGGTGAACTTGTTATTAATGACTTTAAAGATAATCAAGATTATCTGATTGTTGTGGATATTGGATCTGGCAAAATAATTGATAGAGTAGCCACGGGCTCCACCTTGGCAAATGGTATGTTCTTAACAGCCGGTGGACATCGGGATGTGTATTATTGTTCGACTTTTTCTATCGCCCGTGTTCAGTGGAATTAAAAATGTCTTTAAATATGAAGCTTATCTAAGTTAGAATTTTATTATATTTTTAAAGGAGAATAATATGGCAATGTATAGAATTACTAAATTTACAGCTCCTAATATGGATAAAGCACAAGAAATTTCAGAATCCATGCGTGATATATTGGAAAGTGTAGGAGCTGATTTTATTGATATAGTCTCATGTGGAAACGGTGAAGGATTGGTAGTAGCTAAATACCCGAGTCAAGCAGTTATGGATGCTGCCACTGAAACCGCTAAACAGGCATTTGGTAAAATGGTTGAAGCTGGAGCGATCAACGGAGCTTCAATCCAGGCTACTACTGGCGAGGTTTTAATGTCATTCTGATAAATTTTTATCCGCTAATACGCCCATAGTTTATCTTGTATGAGAAAACTTATCACTACTCTCTGCCTATCTTTGGCTGTGTTTCTTACAAGCTTAGATATAAGTCAGGGCACTCAATTCCAAGAAGGACTTGATGCCGCTAGAATCGGAGACTATGAAGCTGCCCTAAGTGAGTGGGAACCACTTGCTGAACGTGGAAATGAAAGTGCGCAATTTAATCTGGGTATGATTTATCATAAAGGACTAGGTGTTCAATACAATTATAAGGCGGCAGTGAAGTGGTATACGCTAGCTGCCGAACAAGGCAATGCCCCAGCCCAGTATAATCTGGGTGTGATGTATCGTCTGGGACAGGGTGTTTTACAAAACTATAAAACTGCGGTTAAATGGTACACCCTTGCTGCAAAACAAGGCAGTGCAAAATCACAGTTCAATCTAGGCGTAATGTACGCCAAAGGAAAAGGTGTTTTACAAGATAATATAAATGCTCATATGTGGTTAAATATTTCCTCAGTATCTGGTAAAATTAAAAATGCATCTAAAAACAGGGACATCGTTGCAAAACTGATGACCCCTGACGAAATCTCTACAGCGCAAAAACTTGCAAAAGTATGTATCGCTAACAACTACAAAGGGTGTTGAGTAGATCTTACTCCTATTAAAATTAGCCCCCAGAGCATATCAAGTTCGGTTTATTACCCCATCAACGTTAGACTCCCCAACTTCATCAAAATATGCCATCGTTTTGTATGAGCCTGAAAAGTAATCTCTTAGTTAGTTAAACAATTTAATACTTAGAGGAATCGAAAAATGAATGCAGACAGGGATAAACTACGTAAACTACAATGGTCCATCATGGAACAGGTGTCGGCTTGCTCTCTCCTACCTTTGATGCGCATCGGTGATGAACTGAATCTATTTTTTACACTTGCTGAGAATGGTCCCTGTACAACCGAAATATTTTCAGAAGCTGCAGGTATTGATGAACGCTATGCTCGCGAATGGCTACACGCAATGTGCGCTGCAACATATTGTTGTCATGATGAAGAATTTGAAAATTTTTATCTTTCAGAAGAACAAAAGATGGTATTTGCCTATGAAGATAGTCCAGCTCTTATGATTGGTGCATACGATCTTCTTACAGGTAATGTCCATGGTATCGAGAAGGTTATTAAAGCATTCAAAACAGGTGAAGGTATTGACTATGGTAATTTTCATCCATGCGTATTTCAGGGGACAGCCCGCTTCTTTAAACCTTCTTACAAGTCCAATTTAATTCAAAAATGGATGCCAAAAATACCATCAGCTGATAAAATACTTAAAAACGGAGGGCGCCTTTGCGATGTTGGCTGCGGTAAAGGGCTATCGACAATGTTGTTGGCAACAGAATATGAAACTGCACAATTTGTCGGCTATGATATTCACGAACCCTCAATTAATGAAGCAAATACTGCGGCAATTGAAGCCGGCTTAGAAGATCGATTAAAATATAAAGTATTAGATGCTGAAGGGTATGAAGACGAGTATGACATTATAACTTTTTTTGACTGTCTTCATGACATGGGCGATCCACTTAGCGCTGCTCGCCATGCAAGAAATAAACTTTCTGCTGATGGTTGGGCTATCCTAATTGAACCAAGTGCTTCTGATGACATTAGTGAAAATATGAACCCTATAGGACAGATGTATTATTCATTTTCAACTATGGGCTGTGTACCGACCTCTAAATCACAAAAAGTAGGTTTAGCACTCGGTGCTCAAGCGGGATCAAAAAAAATTATTAACATTATGCTTGAAGCAGGTTTTAGCGAGTGTAGTGTCGTATTTAAAAATGCTACTAATATGGTTATTGCCTGTAAGGCTTGATTGTAAAAATCAAGGGCAAACACTTCAAACATTTTGGTCTTTAACTAAATACTTACGTTATATAGCATGACAACTAAAACAGCAGCGAGATAGACAAGATATAAACGACCCTGCAGATGGTCGCTGATACGTCTGGAAAGGGCAATTCCAAATGGTGCACCGACGAGCCCACCGACGGCAAGCCCAATGAAGGCCGGTAAGTATAAAAAGCCTAGACTAAAGGGTGGAAGCCCCACCGCCTCCAAACCGCCGATGATGTAACCTACACCTGCAAACAGACCAAGACAGGCTGCAAGCGTCGAGCAGGTCCCAACTGTCGTTGCCATAGAAAAACGCAGTTTTCTTAAAAATGGAGCAACAAGGACCGCTGGTCCAGGTCCCATTAGAGCACCAAGAAAACCTGCGAGACTGCCCGACAACCAGTATTCAAAGCCCCTTACACCAGAAAGGTCACTACCACTCTGCGGCTCAACAATTCTTTTACTAAATAGACCACGTACAATACTTAAAACGATAAAGAAGATGAAAATGGCCTTTAGTATGACACTGGGAAGAGCGCCACCAAATGTAGATCCTAGGATCGCGCCAATAACTACTAGGGGAAAGAATTTCATCACCAAACGTGGATTAGTATCTTTAGAACGCCAGCGCAGCACGGCCGAATAGGAAGCCGTTACAAATATAACAGCCAGTGTTGTACCAACGGTTAAGTGCATTGCCTGCTCACCGCCAATCTGCTGAAGAGTTAGCAGGGTTAATAGTATCGGTGCCACAGCAAAACCGCCACCAACTCCAAACATCGCAGCTACGATGCCAGCAAAAATCCCAGAGGTTATATAGACCGAAATGATCTCGATCACTGGGTCACACTCAAGTTGCAGTCCGCATTTAGGATGATTTGCACCATCATGATGTCTTTCAGTAAAGTGGGATAAACCATTAAAAGCCGTAATCTTTCATAATTAATATGTCAAATCTTATTCCGACGCACGTTAATCTGATGCACGATTTATTCCTAATACTATTGGAACTATAGATGGACGCACCCGACTAAAGTTAGACTCCTCAACTCCAAAAAAATATGCCAGAGTTTTTATAAATTAATGAACACGTCTGCTAAAGACGGATCAAGGATTAATAAGAGTAAGATCTAGTAATTCGAATTACACAAAGGAGGATCAGAATTATGAGAGCAATCTATTTATCCAGTGTAGCTATTTTCTCTGTCTTCAGCTTACTATCGGCTGAATTGATTTTGTCAACACCTACTAAAGCTGCCGAAGTTGATGGTCCCAAGATAAAATGGGATGTATCACTTTGGGGTAAAAAACGTGCCTTTACTGCTGGCGTAGAAGAACTGTCAGCATTAGTTAAGTCAAAGACCGGAGGGAATTTCAATATTGTCTTGCATTACGGCGGGGCTCTTTCTAAGTCCCGTGAAAACCTTGACGGTATTTCAATTGACGCATTCCAAGCAGCAATGTTCTGTAACTTCTACCATCCAAAAAAGAATCCGGCACTTATGTCATTGACTATGCCATTTCTACCAATGAGTAGCTGGGAAAATAATCGCAAAATTCGCGATGCCGTTTACGCACATCCAGCCGTCAAAAAGGAGCTCGCAAAATGGAATGCAATGACATATACGTCGTCCTACTTACCGCAATATGAGTTTCTCGGCCGTGGAAAACCACCTGCAACACTGTCAGATTGGAAAGGCTTAACTGTCCGCGCGGGTGGCGGCGTAGGGCGAGCGATGAAGGTAATTGGCGCCACGCCAACTAGCTCGACTGCAACTGAGGTGTATACTGGTGTACAGCAAGGTACGATGGATGCGGCATCGTTTCCATTCACTTATAGTCATGTCGCCTATAAAATCCATGAAGTAACACAATGGTTCACTTCCAACTTGTCACCGGGAACATCAGACTGCCCTGTAGTGTTTTCGATCAACGCTTACAAGAAACTTCCTAACCAATACCAAAAACTATTGATGGACGTGAAGGAAGACGTAATTAAGGCACAAATTCAAGCCTATATAGACATCGATAAGAAGAACTTGCCAATGCTTAAAGCAAAACTTAAGGAAGTTAAATTTTCAAAAGATGAGCTTGCCAAGTTCCGTGCCGCTGCAGGCAAACCGGTGATTGATAAGTGGATTTCTGAAAATCAAGGTAAGTTCGATGCTAGGGGCGTGATCAACACGATCTTCGCTGCTGTCGGACGCAAATACTAGGAGTAGTCGGAATACGGTTCCGTCCTTAAAAAGGACGGGCCGTAACCCGCTTCTAGTAAGTTATTTCTGTCATGAACGATAGATTAGGGAACTTTCTTAACTTTGCTGATTTGGCTCTGCATAGACTAGAATCTATATTAAATATATTTTCCGGATTAATCGTATTCGGACTGATGTTCCTCGGTGTGGTTCAGATTCTCTTACGAACAGTCTTTCGAGCGCCGATATTTGGTTATATTGATATAGTAGAAATTGCTATGGTGGGATTTGCCGTATTAGCAATATCATACGTTCAAAGAGTTGGCGGCCATGTGCGTATGGAACTATTCGTTTCTAAACTTAAAGGCCGTGCTCATTGGTTAGCTGAGACCGTCAGTACGGCGCTGGGCCTGTTTATTGTTGGCGTGTTAATCCCCTATTCTTATTTTCATTTCGAAAGAGCTTTCAACATCGGCGACAGCACTATCGATATAGAGATCGTTACCTGGCCAGCCAAGCTAGTGGTGCCGGTGGCACTATCAGTCCTGCTTATACGGTTACTAATACAGCTCGGAGGCTATATCCGACTGACCATTAACCCTTCACTAGATCCCGTGGCGATACCACTACTAAAAGATGTTGAGGATATTGCAAAAGAAGAAATCCGTCAGGCGGCGGAGGACGCGTGATGCTTGGGATCGACAGCTTCTCCGTAGGAATCATCGGCGTATGTCTGCTCATCGTTATGGTAGTACTTGGGGTTCGAGTATATGTTGCCGCGGCTTTAACTGGATTTCTAGGCCTTCTAGAACTCAAGGGTTGGCATGTTGCTGCTGCGGTTTCTGGAATGATTCCCCATTCGAAGACGGTGACTTATCCGCTATCAGTTCTCCCGCTTTTTATACTAATAGGGTTTCTTGCTTTTTATGCCGGGTTGACGTCGAAACTATTTGAGGCTGCGCGTCGCTGGGTCGGCTGGATGCCAGGTGGTCTCGCAGTTGCCACCGTTTTCGCCACCGCTGGCTTTGCCGCAGTATCTGGAGCCTCGACAGCTACCGCTGCTGTATTCTCTCGCGTTGCTATTCCCGACATGATGAAAAATGGTTACGATCAGAGACTGACCGCAGGAGTGATCGCTGCGGGAGGCACGCTAGCCTCTCTAATACCACCTTCAGCAATACTGGTAGTCTACGCGATAATCGTCGAACAGTCCGTTGGTAAACTGCTTTTAGCAGGTTTTCTTCCAGGAATGGTTTCAGCACTAATCTATGCTGCACTAATTATCTTGATGTGCAAATGGAAGCCGGAACTAGGTTCTCGTGTAACTGGCTTTACATGGAAAGAAAAATTCGAGGACTTGCCGGGTACATTTCCTATCTTCATTGTCATTGGAGTGATCTTCGGCGCCCTCTATACTGGTGCTGCTACACCTACTGAAGCGGGTGCGCTTGGTGCAATGGTGGTGTTCAGCCTTTATGCTTTGAGAGCCTGGCGAGAAAAAGCTATAGGCCTAATGAGAAAACGTCTACACGAAGCATTAATGGAAACCGCCAAGCTTACGGTTATGATATTCACTCTGATATGGGGGGTATTTCTATTCGTTCGCTTTCTCGGCTTTGCCGGATTACCAGCAGCGTTTGCCGATTGGGTAGTATCACTCGAGATGGCACCACTTTTGATCATGATCTGCATCCTACTAGCCTACGCTGTCTTGGGCATGTTTATGGACGCGATCGGTATGTTGGTATTAACCTTACCCGTGGTTTACCCAGCGGTGATTGCCATTGGCTATGATCCGATTTGGTTCGGAATCATAGTTGTAAAGATGGCCGAGATATGTCTAATAACACCGCCCATTGGTCTCAACTGTTTCGTGGTTGCTGGCGTCAGTCGCGAACTTAGGGACTCAGATGGCAAATCTCTCTCTATCCCGCTCCAAGACGTTTTTAGAGGAATTGGCCCATTTTTCATCGCTGATGTATTAACCGTTGCCGTGCTGCTTGCCTGGCCAGAAATAGTTCTGTGGTTACCAAGGACGATGGGATAAGAAAGTCTCTAATCTTTAAATATTGAAGCTGTCGTTTAGAATTTAATATAGTGTGTTCATTTAGTATAAATAACAAATTTTCTTATTAGCAAATTTATCGTCATTACTAACATTTGCTTAAATACTAACGGGCGTTAATAGTGACTATTGCGGTGATGTCATCGCCAATAGCATAATATCTCTTTTTTATTGTCGTAGCTACGAGCCCCAAAGCCTGATATTTAATGTAATATCCTGTTAGTCGCTCAGTTGTGACTGCTTCTTGAATAGTATGGCACCTGTTTTCTTCTCTATATCCAACTATTTCTCCATTACCAAGAGTATCTTGATTCGACTGTACATTGTTACCGGCAAGGCTTCCTATTATAGCACCGCCAATTGTTGCCGCGGTCTTACCACTACCACTACCTACATTTTTACCTAAAATACCCCCAGCGATACCNCCAACAATTGCACCCACAGGGTTATTACTTTGGAGTTGGTTTTGCGCTCCATAAATGGGAACCTGCACAGTATTACACGATCTTCTAGGCACGTAATCTGTAACTGTAGTATATCGGGGTTGAGATTCTATAACATTACCCGTTACTGTAAAAGATTCAGCACACGCAGGTGTAATAAAACTGAAAATTACTAAACCGATCAGAAATGTTTTATTCATTTTCAATCCTTTCAAGTCTAGTTTAGTTATAATATAAAGTTACTGATTGAACAATCTACAAAGANANGTATTTATTAGTAGTAATCTAAAACGTCTAATGAATCATTACTTTTTAACATAATTTCTCTACGCGNAAAGCGCACAAACTCATGGTTTGCNTTTAACATGTTATCGTTAGTTATATATATCGGAGCTGCCGTAGCAGAAATTGCTGGNTGCTTCGCATTTTGGGCCTATCTAAAACTAGATAAATCAATCTGGTGGATTATACCTGGCATTGCTAGCCTAATTATATTTGCTTTTCTACTAACCAAAATTGATAGTAATTATGCGGGGCGCGCATACGCCGCTTACGGCGGCATCTACATCTGTGCATCTTTATTATGGCTTTACATCATTGAACAAAATATACCCGACCGCTGGGATTATATCGGGGCGGTGGTCTGTCTTCTTGGGGCAGGTATTATTTTATTCGGGCCTCGCATTTGATAAAATCAATAATTTTAATGGAAAGACACAACTATATACCAAACTCTGATCTATATTATGTATTACCGTAACCATCTAAAGTTAGACTCCCCTTTTATTATTAAATCTGTCATATATTTTTAATGAAAAAACTNACAATTATATTTCTGACTATTCTGGTCTGCTTCACACCTAGAATAGCGTTAAGCAATGCAGTTTCTGCAGACGCCTTAGTCGAACGAAACGGCATTATGTATATAAAGGCCTCTAATAAACCCTTTACCGGCTCCATGATCACTATGGACGATAGTCGATTTACTCATGTAGGTACTTTTGTGGATGGTAAGAAAGATGGCCCTTACAAAGTATATCATGCAAATGGTCGTTTAATGCAAAAAGGTATTTTCAGAGACGGTATATTTTTTCCAAAGTAACTATACTAGCTCTACTAATGAAGTTTAACTCCTATTGTGTTTCTGAATCTATCAGAGTTCGTGTATGCCAAAAATAAATCTCACCATAAGTGTACTTCTATTCTGCATCTTATCCATAACCCCGTCTTTTGCTAACTGGGATTGGCTGAGTGAAAATATGTTTGGAGATACATACTCTGTTGATTTTGATACAATAAAAAAACGGGATGAATTTGTTTATTTTAAGCGTTTAGATGATTATTTAAAACAAACAGAAACAGGAGATTGGTCTGCGATAATTAATATCCAGGCGGACTGCATATTATTTCGTCAGAAACTTTTAAATGGTACCTTTTTTAAAAAACCAATGGGTAAAGGACCCGGAGATATACTTAGCCCTAAAAATCCAGAATGGATATATCCAACACAAAATTCTCCAAATGAAATCATTCTAAAAGAAGTCTGTGAGTACGCAAAAATATTTAATTAGACTCCCCTTCAATATCTTTATCTGTCAAAGTTTTGTTATGAAAAAAATTGCACTAATTCTTTACACCATTATGTTCTCCTTGCTCTTCCCAACCTCTTCTAATGCTGATTGGAAACAAGTATGGAATAGCCTAGGCGATACATACTATTTGGATTTTGAAAAAATCAAAAAGAGCGAAGGATACGTTTATTANTGGCAATTATTAAATTATGTAAAACCAGATGAATCTGGGTATTTATCTTCAAAAGGATATACCCAAGGTGATTGTCAAACGTTTCGATTTAAATTTTTAAGTTCCTCACTACACAAAGAGCGAATGGGCATTGGAACAGGTGAAGTTGACAATACTCCAGATAAAACTTGGACTTATCCCTCTCCAAATTCTGTATTTGAGGACAACCTAAAATCAGTCTGTAAATATGCACAGAAATTAGATTAGGTGACAAATTTATAAAAGTATTAAAAAAATCTGATAGAAATTTAATTTGTAGATATAATTATATTAAGGGTTTTAATTGAACAAAAAATATTTACTCTAATTATTTATCACATTGGTACTAATCAAGGGGGTTGTATGAAGTGGCTTTTAAAATTNCTAGTATCTATTACTGCCTTANCCCTCTGGGTATTAATTACACATGCTATTTTTGGAAATTATGCTCTATTAAATATTATAGGGATTGCAATAGCAATTGTGATATTTGCATCTGTTTTTTCTGANAAACATGAGATTAAATTAGACTAACTACCTTAGCTCACATATCTAGAAGTATTAATATACNTTTTTAATTTTTCTACTCCAGAGNTCCTCTATGAATAGACTAACTCCTATATTGTTAACTACATTGCTTTGCCTAACATCATCAATAGCTTTGGGTGAAACTGTTTCTACTTCAGATTTAGAAAAACGTAGTGGAATAATTTACAAAAAGAAATCAAATATCCCTTTCACTGGTTCTGTTAAGGGTAGCAGTGTAGATGGATATTTTTTCAAAAAAACTTATAAAAATGGGCAAGTAGCTGGTCCATATGAGTCTTACCATAAAAATGGTCAATTATGGTTTAGAGGGTCTTTTAAAAATGGCAAATATGAAGGACGTTGGGAATCTTATTATTCAGATGGCCGCCTAAATCACCAATATACAGGAACTTATAAAAACGGAGAGAAAATCTCAGACTAATAATTAAAATGATCTAATAATATATTTTCACCGTACCTAGTTATTAAAGACAAATGTGATATTTGGTTAANATATGAAAAATATTATTGTTTTATTTATAACTACTATCTTTAGTTTAACTTCTTCAATTTCCTCAGGTGAAAGCTTATATGAATNTGAGTTGGAGAAGCGTGATGGTATTNCTTATAAGAAGACAACTGACCTTCCCTTTACGGGTACGNTAATTGTTGAAGATGAAGACGGCCTATGGGAGTCATATTATGAAAATGGTCAATTATCTNGGAAAGGTACTTGGAAACATGATGAATATATAAAATTTAAGTACTGAAAACGAATTTAGAGTATTAGTAATTAAAAGTTTTAAAGAGTCATAAAAGTTAAAAAAAGGAGACTGTACTATGACAAAACATTCGAATGTGGTTCGTTTTGTAGTTAAAAAAGGCAAACAAAATGAATTTATAAGTGTATTTGACGGTTTTCCAAATTGTGAAGGACTTTTATCTNACATATTGGTGCAAACTGGAGAAGAAACATTCTGTGGTTGTGGTGTATGGAAAGATAAAGAATCCATGGATGTNGCTATGCCAGATATGATTAATTTATTAAACTCTTGCAGGCATTTGTTGGAAGAGATTTCTCCAGACCTGGGTGTCACAGATCCAGTCTCTGGTTCAATTGTGTTTGAACAGAATTTGGCCGGTTAACTTAAACCGTTTACTGACAACTAAGTTTATTCAGGTTTTTTATGTAGAGATTTACCGGAGGAAGTTTACTCAGACAACCAAATCCCTTAATTCGTCTTCGTCCCAAAAACCTATCTGGATACCAGAAGCTTCTCCTGCAGNTGCCATATTTTTGATCTACATCGGCGTTCGGGTAATTCTTTTATGATGCTTTCGGCCAAAGAAAAAAGTGCTTCATTTAGGCTAGGCTATCTTAGCTTACGATCTGGATCTGCACCTAAATCGATAAGCTCATCAGGATTATTATCAAGATCAAATAATATCGGTCGAAAACCCTCAGCATGTATGATTTTCCAGCACCCATCAAGTATCATTAAAAGGCAAGCATCAGCTTGGTAAACTTTTAGTTCCAGTCGCGATGGACGAGTAGAATAATCATATTCTGAAATAGCATATTTCTAAAAAATTTATTATAACCGCTATAATCCCTAAATTAATATATATTTACTAGAAGGAATATAAAAATGGGTTTGTTTGAATGGATAGTATTAGGACAAATAATGCTGCTTCTTTACGCTAGCAATCACATAACAAAACAACTTGGATTTATATTTGAAAAATTAAACGAGCAAACTCCCATAATATCGATAGAAGACTTAGTAGAAAGAGAAGGGCTTAAATACGTTAAGTTTACTGATATTCCATTGACAGGCCCTGCTGAAGGCAAAGATGAGGACGGATTTTTTGTAAAAAGAAACTACAAAGATGGCAAGTTAAATGGCGTCTACGAATATTATGACAATAAAGGTCAGCTAGATAGTAAAAGAACATATAGAAATGGTGAGTTNGTATAAAACTATAAAATAGTAATGTATTATATTAATATAATACATTATATCATTGTTATATATGTGTTTTTAAATATATAACTTAAAAGAACACATATGAGCGCACTACTACGTTTTTTCTGCAGGGCGCATCGATTGGAACACTGGGATCAATGCAAGCACTATGGAATGACCAACGCGAAACTGATCCATCTAAAACAGAGTCGTAACATTTGAGCATAGAGACCTCAGTAGGAGTTTGTCTAGGAAACCAGTACCATTCATGATCCGGGCTATAAGTAAAACGCGTTGTCTCTCCCACTCGATCGTCGTAAATCCTATAATTATTAATATATGGTTGGTTAGAAAATGAAGGCCAAGCACAAAGCACAAAAGGGAATTGCTCCACAGTCTCCATAGGTTTGGCAAGGTTGATTGATAAGAATCTTCGCGACATTTTAAGGTCAGCCTCTGCCTCAGTGTAGTTCTGTTTTCTTCCAAAGTTTCTAAGATTTTTGGTTAGTAACTCACGGCATCTCACTCGACCACTATTATCATTTAGATCGTTATGAACAAGATTAACATAATTAGCATTCACACNAGGGTTTTTAGCTTCTTGGTTTTCGGTCCTATCCCCCTGATAATCTTTGTCAAATATATCATGGTTAAACACTAGTGCATCAGTTGCTTCCGGGAAGAAGTCTAAGAGTAACTGCTCTATTTCAGGATAAAATATACGCTCGACTTCTTCCGAATCATAAAAATTATCGCATTTTGTTTCCAGATGAGCACAAGAAAGCCCCAGTCGATCCATACATTCAGAACTGTTTGGAGATAAACCAGGATAGTACTTTCCTAAATTACGAGCATCACGCAACACCTGAGGAAAATAAAGATTACGGCAGCGATTTTGATCTTCATTTTGACGCAGCAATTCTACCTCAGATAATCGATTTAAATCCTTCCACAACGAGTTAGAAGGAACAATGGAATAGGTTGGTTGCTCAAAAACTGTATAGGACAACGGCAAGGCTGTTGTATCTGCAGAAGAACCAATGTTATTAGCACGGATATATTCCACACACTCATCGTAGTCCCGAAACCCTATACCCCACTTAGTTTCAATCGGACCTGGCGATGAATTCTCAATCATATCAACAACCTGTTTTCCATGCCCCTCTGCAATTTGAGTCAAAGCAGCCTCTACAGCTGCAGAGGTTCCCGCATCTCCATCTTTTTCAAATGACATAAAAGACAAACCACCATTTGCTGCTATGGGTTTAGGCTGACCTTTCGTAAGTTGGAGAGATGGTACGTAAGAAGATTCCAAGTTATCCTTATTCAACAACAACGAATTTTCTTCCAATCTTGTCTGATCCATAATAAAGCTCCCGTTTGTAACTTTTATTAATACACACCAAAACGTGCATTAGCGAGGTAGTTTATATTTTACAAAGACAATATATTAAATACTATTTAGTAGATTATCTTATAATAGCTTTACAAGATTAACTAGGTTAAATGAGCAACCAATAGATGCAACCCTTATTTTATTAGATGTTTGACACCTTTACAGTCATTACAATTATCGTAACATTTCTTTTTGCAGGTACCGTAAAGGGGGTGATTGGTCTAGGTTTAGCAATCATTAGCCTTGGTCTTTTGACTATGACTATTGGACTACAAGAAGCAATGGGACTTTTAATTGTTCCATCTTTTGTTACTAATTTTTGGCAAGCAATTGTTGGAGGGAATGCTAAAACGATTATAAAACGATTATGGGTATTTTTTACATTTGCCACAGCAGCAGTGTTTGTAGGAGCTATAGGGCTATTACACTTTAATCTATATTTACTTGCTTCTCTTCTTGGCGTTCTTTTAGTCTTTTACTCTACCATTAGCTTAGTTGGTTTCAGGTTTGTCTTAAATAGGCGTCAAGAACGCAGAATTAGTCCATTAGCTGGATCAATCAATGGGATCCTTACAGGACTTACTGGTTCTTTTGTCGTTCCGGGGGTTATGTTTTTACAAGCAATTGAGTTGCCCAAAGACAAGCTTATACAAGCGATGGGAATACTCTTTACCTTATCTACACTTGCACTGACTGTTGCTTTACAAAGTAATAATTTGCTGACAATTGAGACAAGTATATTATCCGCTTTTGCCTTAATACCTGCTATTTTAGGAATGATAATTGGACAACAAATAAGAAAAAAATTATCGGAGGTACATTTTAGGCATGTATTTTTTATCTGCTTATTAATGCTCGGAGTATACATTATCTGTAGCCAACTATTTTCATGGCCTTAAGGCACTTAACTTTAACTTCTTTATCTGCGAAACTGATTTNTAAATTTATTCTCATTTCCTAAGCTCATAAAAGCTTTTTATATAACTACTAACAAAGGATAGATTAATGACTGTAAAGAAAATTGCAGTTGTGGGGACAGGAGCTAATGGAGCAGCCTTCGGTTCAGATATGATAGGTGCTGGACTGGATGTTACATTTATTGAACAGTGGCCAGCACATGTCGATGCTATGCGTACCGACGGTCTAAAAGTAGAAATGCCAGAAGAAACAGTAATTACAAAACCCAACGTAATTAATATTTGTGATGTAGCAACGCTGCAAGTTTTATTTGACCTGGTCTTTATCTGTGTAAAGGCCTACGACACACGGTGGGCTTGTGAATTAATCAAACCACTGGTTTCTAAGAAAGGGCTTGTTGTAGGCCTGCAAAACGGCATGACAATGGACGATATTGCATCCATAATGGGAGCTGAAAGAACTATTGGCGCGGTAATTGAAGTCGCCGCTTTTATGTTTGAGCCAGGGGTTATTGGACGTCAGACAGGACCGAGTGGAACCTGGTTCGGTATCGGTGCTTATGATACTTCTACTATCGGACGTGAAGAAGAAGTAGCAGATATTTTATGTCATGCTGGTAAAGTTGAGATCCGAAAGGACATACGTTCTGCAAAGTGGATGAAGTTAGTCGTGAACTCATCGGAGTTTCTACCATCTTCTATTCTTAACTTACCACTTGCAGATGCAGTAAAACTACCAGGTATACAAGAAGTTATGAAGGCAGCAGGTAAGGAAGCAATAAGAACCGGACTAGCACTCGGCTATGACCTTGTTCCAATTTTTGGAGATAAGCGGATTGAAGAAAATGATCCAGACCATTATGCAACAGTTCTTCTTGATAAAGTATTAAGTAAATGGACACTTCCCGATACCAAAGTAACTACATTACAGGATTGGATCAAAGGTAGACGCGCCGAAGTCGATGACATCAATGGTCTCGTTGTCCGCGAGCAAATTAATCTTGGAAGTGAAGCGCCAGTTAATTCCAAACTAGTCCAAATTGCCCACCAAATAGAACGTGGTGAACTTAAGTCAGATCCTTCTAATGCTGACCTGTTAAGATCCCTTCTCGTGTAAAATTAAATTTATCTCTAGTATTAGTTTCTTTTATAACTTCAATAGNCAGTAAAGATTAATTCAAATTATTCTATTATATATTTATAGAGTTAACTTCAAATACGTTTGAAAATAGTTAGGTATTAACTAAACGGAATGATCCAATTATGAACTTTAACCTTAAACAACATAGAATTGATTTAGCATGCGCTCTTCGATGGGCAGCAAAACTAAATTTACATGAAGGAGTAGACAATCATTTTTCTTTAGCTGTTCCTGACGATGACGGGGCTATGCGAGGTAATCGTTTTTTAATTAACCCCTATGGTTGGCATTGGTCAGAAATCACAGCGTCTTCTTTAGTCTTGTGTAATGACAAAGGTGATATATTAGAGGGGGATAATGAAGTAGAAGACACTGCATTCTTTATTCATAGCAGAATACATTTAGAGACCCCTAACGCCGTTTGTGTGCTTCACACACATATGCCTTATGCAACATCAATCACTCTATTAGAAAGTGGTAGACTTGAAATGGTTGAGCAAAATGCTCTCATGTTTGATGGAAGAATTTCTTATGATGATAATTATACAGGACTTGTCTTAGGCGAAGACGAAGGAAATAGAATTGCCAACCAGTTAGACGAAAAATCCATTCTATTTATGGCGAGCCACGGCATAATAGTGACAGGGCCTACTGTTGGAGATGCTTTTAATGACCTTTACTATCTAGAACGTGCTTCGCAATTACAAGTAATTGCAAAATCGCAAGGTTGCAGTCTACGCAATATATCAGAGCAGGTTAGACACAACATACAGAAACAGTTTATCTCAGAAACACCTAAACTAGCTAAGAGACATTTTAGTGCACTACGACGAATCTTAGATAAAAGTGAACCAAACTACCGAGATTAAATATAAATAATTGATTTTTATATGAAAAAACTTTTATTCACTATTCTTTTAATTATTTTTTACGTCAGTTGTATAAATGTATGGGGCGAAACGATATCTCCAAAAGATTTGGTTCGGTCCAATGGAACAGCATATAAAAAAATAAGTAATGTGCCTTTTACTGGCCTTGTTTATGGAATTAATAAAAATGGTTTTTTAACCAAAACAATTTACGTAAAAGGAAAGCGAGAGGGTATATCTAAAATTTATCATGAAAATGGTCAAATATCTTTGCAAGCAACTTACAAAAATGATCAACCCAATGGCTTATGGCAATGGTATGATAAGAATGGTCGATTAACTTACAAAGCTACTTATAAATCAGGCAAAAGAGTTAAAAAAAACAGCATTTATTGATAAATATATATCTTAAATATGAGAAATAAATTTATTTTTAATGTTTAACTATTCTACCTTGCTAATTCTAATATTACTTAGGTGGAATAATAGGCAGCATAAGCCAAGCTCCATAAGCCTTACCTGTATGCAAGGTTACTTTACCATCAAACACAGTTTTCGGCCTGTCACGTGGTTCCTCATGAAGGAATGGACCGCAACCAGTTAGAGGTTTAGCAAAGTTTGATAATGTAAATTGTTCGTCTTGGGATTTAGCACCTGGCCAAACATAGTCTTTTCCACGAACCGTAAGAGCTAATCTATACCC
>PASR01000006.1 GCA_002713365.1 Rhodospirillaceae bacterium | reverse complement strand
GATGGATGAAGGACTTCGATTCGCAATTCGCGAAGGTGGGCGCACTGTTGGAGCTGGTGTTGTAACTTCAATAATCGAATAAAATGTGTTTAAGAGTAAGGTGTGTAATATGTTTACTGACTATCTAGGAGTGTAGCTCAATTGGTAGAGCACCGGTCTCCAAAACCGGGGGTTGCGGGTTCGAGTCCCTCCACTCCTGCCAACCAATTGAACTATTTACTCTTTTTGGGTAAACAAATGGGTTTATAGAAAGTATGTAATGGCAAAACCATCGGTTGGCGAGTTTGTTCGTCAGGTACGACAAGAGGTAAGTAAAGTTACATGGCCGTCCCGAAAGGAAACGGTTCAGTCAGTTATTATGGTTTTTGTTATGGTTGCTATTGCTGCTTTATTCTTTTTTGCAGTTGATATTTTGCTGGCGTGGTTAGTTCAGCTTGCTTTATCGTTCGGAGGCTAGTTTACAATGTCGATGCAATGGTACGTTGTTCATGCCTATTCTGGTTTTGAAAAAAAGGTGGCTCAATCACTGCAAGAACAGGCAGTGGTAAAAGGAGTAGAAGATTGGTTTGAAAAAATACTTGTGCCTACCGAAGAAGTTGTAGAGATACGCAGGGGAGCGAAGGTAAACTCAGAAAGAAAATTTTTCCCAGGTTATGTCTTGGTTAAGATGGAATTGAATGAAGACAGTTATCACTTAGTAAAAAATACCCCTAAAGTAACTGGTTTCTTGGGGTCTGGAAGTAAACCAGTGCCAATAAGTCAAGCTGAAGCAGATAGAATTTTGCATCAAGTTAGAGAAGGTGTAGAAAGGCCTAAACCATCTGTTACTTTTGAAATTGGTGAAGAAGTTAGAGTGAATGATGGTCCGTTCCAATCATTTAATGGTCAGGTTGAGGATGTTGATGAGGANCGTGCACGGTTAAAGGTGTCAGTGTCAATTTTTGGGAGATCAACTCCAGTTGAACTTGAGTATGGACAGGTGGAAAAACTTTAGTAATGAAATTTTAGTNAATTAGAACTTCTATTTAGCTTTGCGGGAGATTGGCTCTGAAGACCTAGAGTTATCGAACCGCGAACCCCCAAAGGGAAAGGGTGTATTATGGCGAAGAAAATACAAGGTTATGTTAAGCTAGAGGTGCCGGCAGGTGCAGCCAATCCGTCCCCTCCAGTAGGGCCTGCTCTGGGACAGGCGGGTTTGAATATAATGGAATTTTGTAAGGCATTTAATGCTGCTACTCAGGAATTAGAGTCTAATGCTCCTATACCAACGACTATTACTGTATATCAAGACAAGTCATTTTCTTTTGTCACAAGAACACCTCCGGCGAGTTATTTTTTGAAAAAAGCAGCAAGGCTAGAAAAAGGTGGAGGAGAAGCTGGACGCGAGGTGGCGGGAAGTGTAACTCGTGCACAGTGTAAGGAGATTGCAGAGAAAAAAATGGAAGATCTAAATGCAGTTGATGTTGATGGTGCTACACTAATGATTATGGGTACGGCGCGCTCTATGGGTTTGGAGGTTGTGGGATAAAATGGCAAATATAAGTAAAAGATCTCGTGCTGCTCGTGAAAAAATAGACCCTAATAACCACGTGTCGATTAATGATGCTATTCGGCTGGTTAAAGAATTTGCAGTATCAAAGTTTGATGAAACGATCGAATTATCAATAAATTTAAATGTTGATCCTCGTCACGCAGATCAAAATATTCGTGGTGTCGTAGCCTTGCCAAATGGAACGGGAAAATCAGTACGTGTTGCAGTCTTTGCTAAAGATACAAAGGCTGATGAGGCTAGAGCTGCTGGGGCAGATATTGTTGGAGCGGATGACCTAGCTGAAAGCGTTCAGAATGGAGAAATGGAATTTGACCGAGTTATTGCAACACCCGACATGATGGCAGTAGTGGGGCGTCTTGGCAAAGTATTAGGGCCACGTGGTTTGATGCCTAATCCAAAGCTTGGAACAGTAACCAATGATATTGTTAATGCTATTGAGAACGCAAAGGGCGGTGAGGTGCAGTTTAGAGTGGAAAAACAGGGTATAGTGCACGCCGGTTTTGGCAAAGCAAGTTTTAGTGAAGAACAATTGGAACAAAATTTTTCAGCTTTTCTAGATGCTATCTTGCGAGCTAAACCAAGTGGTATTAAAGGTGCTTATTTAAAAAGACTAGCAATTAGTTCAACAATGGGACCAGGGGTGCGCGTTGATGTTTCAACACTTCCCAGTAGTCCTTTGTCCGCTAATTANGTNATGTATAGAAATTTGTCGTTTTGAAAAAAAATTCAGAATGACGATGGAAGGGCCAGAGTTAACTTTGTCAAATAATTTACTAGAAGTTATATGGTCTGACCTGTCCGAGACTGCAGGCGCCTCAAGAATTAAATTCTGAGGCTTAATTGCTGATGTTATAGGCAGCCCTGCATAGACGGGAGATGTGTTGGATCCAATTTTAAAGTTGGATGCTTCTACTCCTGGGCAGGAGAAACGGTTTCTCGCTTAAGCGAGAGCTAAAATGAAACCGGTGTCCGGGTTGGTAAAGGCTGACTGGACGCTAAATTGTGGAGACGGTAAGTGGACCGAGCTAAAAAAGAAGAGCTGGTCGTAGAACTCAACGGAGCATTCGCAAATGCTGGCTTGGTTGTGGTGACACAACAATCAGGACTTACAGTAGCAGAAAGCACTGATTTACGACGACGTATGCGTAGTGAAGACGCTAGCTTCAGGGTTACCAAAAATAGATTGGTAAAGCTCGCTTTGGTGGGCACTCCCTATGAGGGTATTGCAGATCTTTTTGAGGGACCAACAGCTATAGCCTATTCAGATGATCCAGTAGCTGCGGCTAGAGTCGTAGTAAGTTTTTCAAAGGAAAATGATAAGCTCGTGGTGGTTGGTGGCGCTATGGCAGAAAGTCGACTTGACGAAANTGCTGTTAAGGAGCTAGCTGCTTTACCATCATTGGATGACCTGCGAGGAAAAATTGTTGGATTGCTAAATGCACCGGCTACAAAAGTAGCGGGCGTTCTGCAAGCCCCAGCAGGTCAGATCGCGAGAGTATTATCAGCACATACCAAGCATGATGAAGCTGCTTAATGCGTGCCGTCTAAGCAAACAGAAAAGTCTCAGGAGTAAATAAAAATGGCAGATTTAGAAAAAATTGTTGATGAACTTAGTAGTCTTACAGTCATTGAGGCCGCTGATTTATCTAAATTATTAGAAGAAAAATGGGGTGTTAGTGCTTCAGCACCTGTAGCAATGGCCGCCGCCGCTCCCGCCGCCGGTGGAGAAGCTGGTTCAGCGGAGCAAACAGAATTTGATGTGATACTTGCAAGTTTTGGTGAAAAGAAAATCAACGTTATTAAAGAAGTACGTGGTTTGACTGGACTTGGTCTTAAAGAAGCTAAAGACCTTGTTGAGGGAGCACCAAAGCCCATTAAAGAAGGCGTTACTAAAGACGAAGCTGGTGAAATTAAAGCTAAGTTGGAAGAAGCCGGTGCGACGGTTGAAGTTAAGTAAAGCCGCCGCGTTTTTGTAGTATTTTCATATGCTGAATTCAGTATATCTATGAGTTTAGTTCAATGAGGATATTATTTTGTTTTGCCGAATGATAATTATTTGGTCTAGCAATAAGGTAAGCTGAAAACACACGTTATAAGTAGATAAAGATTCTAGCGTGTAAGTATCTGAGTTTAACCTATAAAGCGCCCTAGAGCGCATGAAAGAGGACACTTGATGTCGAGGTCTTTTACTAGCCGTAAACGAGTTCGCAAAAGCTTTGGCCGTATTGGTGAAGCTGCGCAGATGCCTAATCTAATTGAGGTACAAAAGAGATCCTACAATCAGTTTCTAATGAGTGGTGCTACTGACCACGAACGATCTGACGTAGGAATTTCAGAAGTATTTAAATCAGTATTTCCTATTAAGGACTTTTCTGAGCGTGCACAATTAGAATTTGTTTCATATGAACTAGAAGAGCCAAAATATGACGTGGAGGAATGCCAACAGCGTGGAATGACATTTGCTGCGCCGCTTAAGGTCACTTTACGTCTTGTTGTGTGGGATATTGATGAAGATACGGGTGCTCGATCTATTCGTGATATTAAAGAGCAAGATGTATTTATGGGTGATATGCCTCTAATGACAGATAAAGGCACATTTGTTGTTAATGGTACTGAACGCGTAATTGTATCTCAAATGCATCGTTCGCCTGGTGTGTTTTTTGATCATGATAAGGGAAAAACACATTCGTCAGGCAAATATTTATTTGCTGCTCGCGTTATTCCATATCGAGGATCTTGGTTAGATTTCGAGTTTGATGCCAAGGATATAGTTCATGTTCGCATTGATCGTAGAAGAAAACTGCCGGTAACCACTTTCTTAATGGCACTATATAGTGCTGAAGCAAGTGCGTTACGCGAAGAGCGTATTGCTGAAGGGCGAGAGCTNACCCAAACAGAATCCATTGGTATGTCTCATGAAGAGATTCTAGATTATTTTTACGAGAAAACTAGCTATTCACGCTCAAAAGGAGGGTGGCGAACTGCATTTAATTCAAAGCGTCTCCGCGGAGTAAAAATGACCTTTGACTTAGTTGATGCCAAAACAGGTAAAGTTTTGGTTGAAGAGGGAGCTAAGTTAACGCCGCGTCTGGCCAAACAATACAGTGAAGAAGGCATAAAAGAAATACTTGTTAATGAGGAAGCCTTAATAGGCCAGTATGTTGGTGAAGACCTTATTAATGAACAGACGGGTGAAGTGCTTATTGAAGCTGGTGAGGAAATTACTGATGAAACTTTTTCTCACATAGCTGATTTAAAAATAAAAAAATTCACTACACTAATGATAGATCATATTGATGTTGGTCCTTACATACGTAACACTTTGGCGGCTGACAAGAACCGTAGCCGGGAAGACGCTCTTGTAGACATTTATAGAGTAATGAGACCTGGTGAACCGCCTACATTTGAGACGGCTCAAGTTATGTTTGATGGTCTATTTTTCAATAATGAACGCTATGACCTTTCTGCAGTTGGTCGAGTAAAGATGAATGCTCGACTTGATATAGATGTGCCAGATACTGTTCGAACTCTTCGGAAAGAAGATATCCTACATATTATAAAAATTCTTGTTGACCTTAAAGATGGTCATGGAGAAATTGATGATATAGATCACCTGGGCAACCGCAGAGTACGTTCTGTTGGCGAACTTATGGAGAATCAATATCGCATCGGTCTCTTGCGTATGGAGCGGGCTATTCGTGAACGAATGTCTACCGTAGAAATTGATAGCGTTATGCCGCATGATTTGATCAACGCTAAACCAGCTGCTGCGGCTGTTCGTGAGTTTTTTGGATCATCGCAACTTAGCCAGTTTATGGACCAAACCAATCCTCTAAGTGAGATAACGCACAAAAGACGTCTTTCTGCCTTAGGTCCTGGTGGATTAACCCGAGAAAGGGCTGGATTTGAGGTTCGTGATGTTCACCCCACTCATTATGGACGAATATGCCCTATTGAAACTCCTGAGGGGCCTAACATAGGTCTAATTAACTCATTAGCAACCTATGGTAGGGTAAATAAGTACGGTTTTATTGAAAGCCCTTATCGAAAAGTTGTAAAAAATAAAGTTAGTGATGAGGTGGTTTATTTGTCTGCTATGGAGGAAGGCCGTCATACAATTGCACAAGCTAATGCGGCTCTTGATAAAAGTGGTAAATTTACAGACACACTTATTAGTTGTCGGCAGAATAATGATTATGTCATGGCGTTACCCGAAGATATTGATTTTATGGATGTTTCACCAAAACAGTTGGTATCAGTAGCTGCAGCATTAATACCTTTTTTGGAGAATGATGATGCTAACCGGGCTTTAATGGGATCTAATATGCAGCGACAAGCTGTCCCTTTGATTCAATCAGATGCTCCGCTTGTAGGCACGGGTATGGAAGAAAAGGTTGCAAGAGATAGTGGCGTAGCAATTATTGCTCGTCGATCAGGGGTAGTTGATCAAGTAGACGCTACACGAATCGTTATAAGTGCCTCTGGTGATATTGAGGGAGGTGGTGCCGGTGTTGATATATATAATCTCTTGAAATTTCAGCGTTCAAACCAAAACACCGCTATTAACCAAAGGCCATTGGTTAAGGTTGGAGATGTCGTAGAAAAAGATGATATTATTGGAGATGGACCATCCACTGATCTAGGAGAACTAGCGCTTGGAAAAAACGTCTTGGTCGCCTTTATGCCTTGGAATGGTTATAACTTTGAGGATTCTATATTAATTTCAGAACGAATAGTACGCGATGATGTATTTACCTCTATACATATCGAAGAGTTCGAAGTTATGGCTCGGGATACTAAGTTAGGGCAAGAGGAAATTACACGCGACATTCCCAACGTTGGTGAAGAAGCTTTACGAAATCTGGATGAAGCTGGAATAGTTTATATAGGAGCAGAGGTTAATCCTACTGACATTTTGGTTGGAAAGGTAACTCCAAAAGGTGAATCGCCAATGACCCCGGAAGAGAAATTACTGAGGGCTATATTTGGTGAAAAAGCAGCTGACGTTCGCGATACTTCATTAAAAGTTCCCCCGGGAGTGACGGGAACGGTGGTTGAGGTAAGGGTATTCTCTCGCCGAGGAGTAGATAAGGATGAAAGAGCTCTATCTATTGAACGATCTGAGATAGAACGTTTAGCTAAAGACCGCGATGATGAGAAAGTAATTCTCGAACGTAGTTTTTATGGACGTCTTAAGGAATTATTAGTAAATCAGACTGCTACAAGGGGACCAAAAGATTCTGTAGAAGGTATTAAAATTACAGAAACAGTTCTGAGTGACTATACGCCTGGTCAATGGCGTAGCTTTTTGGTTAGTTCAGATAGGCGTATGTCACAAATAGAAGCTCTCAATAAGAGTTTTGATGAATCTATAGATTCTTTAGAAGCTAGATTTGAAAATAAAGTAGATAAACTGCAACGAGGTGATGAATTACCACCTGGTGTAATGAAGCTTACCAAGGTTTTTGTAGCCGTTAAACGTAAACTTCAACCTGGTGATAAAATGGCTGGTCGTCATGGTAATAAAGGTGTGATTTCACGAATTATGCCGATTGAAGATATGCCCTACCTGGAGGATGGCACTCCAGTTGATATTGTTTTAAATCCTTTAGGTGTGCCATCACGTATGAATGTCGGTCAAATACTAGAAACACATCTTGGCTGGGCCTCTCATGGCTTGGGTCGGCAAATCGGTGATATGTTCCGGTCAATGGATTCTGCAGCTAATACTGATGGAATGCGCAATAAATTACGTGAGGTTTATGGTGGCAATATTTATGATGAAGATATTGCCGATCTAGGAGATGATGAAATCTATGAATTAGCGGGTAACCTTCGTAATGGTGTTCCGATGGCAACGCCCGTATTTGATGGAGCGACTGAAGTTGAAATAAACCAGCACTTAGATTTAGCAGGTTTAGATATTTCGGGTCAGGTGCAGTTAATAGATGGACGTACAGGTGAAAAATTTGATCGAAGGGTTACCGTTGGGTATATTTATATGTTAAAGCTTCATCATCTCGTTGATGATAAAATACACGCTCGATCTATAGGCCCCTACAGTTTGGTAACTCAACAACCATTGGGAGGTAAGGCTCAGTTCGGTGGGCAACGGTTTGGTGAGATGGAGGTGTGGGCACTTGAGGCTTACGGCGCTGCCTACACTCTTCAAGAGATGCTTACCGTTAAATCTGACGATAAGGCCGGCCGCACTAAAGTTTATGAAGCTGTAGTAAGAGGCGATGAAAACTTTGAAGCAGGTATTCCAGAATCCTTTAATGTACTTGTAAAAGAACTTAGGTCGCTAGGGTTGGATGTGCAACTAAGGCAATCCGGTGTTTGAAGTGTTTGGGTGTTTAATAATGGTTACAGAACTTCTAACAGGAGTAGACTCATGAACGAACTAGCTAATGTATTCGGCCAGCAGCAGGGTCTGCAACACTTCGACGAGATTCGTATCTCTATTGCAAGTGCGGAACGTATACGATCTTGGTCCTATGGCGAAATTAAGAAGCCAGAGACGATAAATTATAGGACTTTTAAACCAGAACGTGACGGTTTATTTTGTGCTAGAATTTTTGGGCCAATTAAAGATTATGAATGCTTGTGCGGTAAATATAAACGTATGAAGTACCGCGGTATTGTATGCGAAAAATGTGGCGTAGAGGTAACTTTACAAAGTGTTCGCCGAGAGCGTATGGGTCATATAGAGCTAGCTTCCCCTGTAGCACATATTTGGTTTATGAAGTCTTTACCTAGTCGTGTAGGCTTATTGCTTGATATAACTCTCCGATCTTTGGAACGAGTCCTTTATTTTGAAAATTTTATAGTTACAGAACCAGGGCTGACTGATCTTGAGTTGCATCAACTTTTAAGTGAAGAACAATTTGCTGCTGCTCAGGAAGAATATGGCGAAGAGTCATTCACTGCCTTGATTGGTGCTGAGGCATTAAAGTTTTTGCTATCAACCCTCAATTTGGAAGAAGAGCATGCTAAATTAAGAGTTGATTTGAAAGAAACTGGATCCGAGGCAAAGAGAAAAAAATATGTAAAACGTTTAAAAATTATTGAAGCATTTATGGAATCTGGGGCTGAACCAGCCTGGATGGTGCTTGATGTTGTACCTGTTATACCGCCTGAATTGCGTCCCTTGGTGCCTCTTGATGGGGGACGCTTTGCAACCTCGGATTTAAATGATCTTTATAGGCGAGTAATTAATCGTAATAATCGTTTAAAACGGCTAATGGAGCTGCGAGCACCGGATATAATCGTTCGTAATGAAAAACGCATGCTTCAAGAGGCTGTTGATGCATTGTTCGACAATGGTCGCCGTGGTCGAGTTATTACTGGTGCAAATAAACGGCCACTAAAATCTCTATCAGATATGTTGAAGGGTAAGCAAGGTCGATTCAGGCAAAACCTCCTTGGTAAACGTGTAGATTATTCAGGCCGTTCAGTAATTGTAGTTGGCCCAGAGCTAATGCTTCATCAATGTGGGCTGCCAAAAAAAATGGCACTAGAATTATTTAAGCCGTTTATCTATCATAAACTTGAATTATATGGCTACGCTACGACTATAAAAGCAGCTAAGAGAATGGTTGAGAAAACTCGACCTGAAGTCTGGGATATTCTTGAAGAAGTTATACGTGAGCATCCGGTCCTACTTAATAGAGCCCCAACTCTTCATAGACTAGGCATACAGGCTTTTGAGCCGGTCTTAATTGAAGGGAAGGCTATACAACTACATCCGCTTGTTTGCGCAGCTTTTAATGCTGACTTTGATGGTGATCAGATGGCTGTACATGTTCCGCTATCGCTCGAAGCTCAGTTAGAAGCGCGCGTTTTGATGATGTCAACAAATAATATATTAAGCCCGGCTAACGGTAAACCAATCATAGTGCCGTCTCAAGATATAGTGCTTGGTTTATATTATTTGACTTATACATCTAATGAAAATTCTTGTGAAGAAATCAAGATTGAAACTCAAAAATCACTTCAAATAGCGCTGCGTTTAGGGGAAGTCATTTTTACTGATGTAAAATCACCTAGTCTTGCAGTGGACACCTCAAATGTATCAGTGCTTAGCAAATTATTAAAAAGTGGTGAAGTTAAAGCCTATAAAATTCCTAGCTATGGATCTATGGACGAGGTTGATCAGGCGTTAGACGCGGGAGCAATAACATTACACTCTCGGGTGTTTGCCAGAATTAATACACTAGATTCTGAAGGAAATGAGGTTGTAAGACGGGTAGCTTCAACTCCTGGTCGTCTAATGTTGGGAAGGATATTACCAAAACACATTCGTGTTCCTTTTGATATAGTAAACCGGCTTTTAACCAAACGGGAAGTTAGTGAAGTCATCGACTTAGTTTACCGGCACTGTGGTCAGAAAGAGACAGTTATCTTTGCTGACCACATGATGGCGTTAGGGTTTAGATGTGCCTGTAATGCTGGCATTTCCTTTGGTAAGGATGATTTGATTATCCCTGACTTAAAAGGTCGATTAGTGGAAGATACCACCGGAAGAGTTAAAGAATTTGAACAACAGTATCAAGATGGCCTTATTACTAAAGGCGAGAAATATAACAAGGTTATAGATGCGTGGACACGTTGTACTGATGATGTTGCAGATGCAATGATGGCAGAGATGCAGCGTATAGATGAGGATGGCCAAATAAACTCGGTTTACATGATGGCGCATAGCGGTGCTCGAGGTTCGGCCGCACAAATTAGACAGTTGGCAGGTATGAGAGGGCTAATGGCTAAGCCTTCTGGAGAGATAATTGAAACTCCTATTATCGCCAATTTTAAGGAAGGACTGTCTGTACTTGAGTACTTTAACTCTACACATGGTGCTCGTAAGGGGTTGGCTGACACTGCCCTTAAAACAGCTAATTCTGGTTACTTAACCAGGCGTCTTGTTGATGTTGCGCAGGATTGCATCATAGTTGAAGAAGATTGTGGAACTAAAGAAGGGCTTACAATAACAGCCGTAATAGAAGGCGGAGATATTGTAGTTGCTCTATCAGAGCGCGTTCTTGGCCGGACTACGGCTGAAGACGTTGTTGACCCACTTACTGATGAAGTTGTGGTTAAGGGTGGCGAACTCATAGATGAGGCTCTAGCTGATATTATTGAAGCAGCTGGTATTGAAACTATTAAAATTCGTTCTGTCTTAACTTGTGAAAGTGCAGGTGGGGTATGTGGTAATTGCTATGGACGCGATCTAGCTAGGGGCACAGCAGTAAATGTAGGTGAGGCAGTTGGAGTAATAGCTGCACAGTCTATTGGAGAGCCGGGTACCCAGCTTACAATGCGTACTTTCCATATTGGTGGAGCAGCCCAAGGAGCATCGGAACAATCGAGTATAGAAGCCGCTTTTGATGCTACCGTTAAAGTCGAGAATAGAAGCGTAGTGGAAAACTCTGAGGGTGTCTTGATTGTTATGAGCCGTTATACAGAAGTTGTGTTGATTGATGATGCCGGTCGAGCCAGAGCTCATCATAAATTGCCATATGGAGCGCGACTACTAGCTGATGACGGAGCGACGGTGGAAAAGGGTCAAACATTAGTAACTTGGGATCCTTATACATTGCCAATTATTACAGAAAAGGAAGGTTATGTAGATTACGTTGACCTGGTTGAAGGAGTTTCTGTAAGAGAGTTTTTAGATGAAGCTACAGGTATTACTTCAAAAGTTGTTATTGATTGGAAACAGCAGCCTCGTGGAGCTGATTTACGTCCCCGTATTACTTTGCGCCCAAAGAAAAACTCTAAACAAGGTGAAGTTGTCACGTTAGAAAATGGTATGGAAGCTCGTTATTTTATGTCGGTTGATGCTATTTTGAATGTTGAACAGGGTCAGCTCGTACAGGCTGGTGATATCATTGCTCGTATACCGCGCGAGAGTAGTAAAACTCGTGATATTACAGGAGGTTTGCCGCGTGTTGCTGAATTATTTGAGGCACGACGCCCGAAGGATCATGCAATTATTGCTGATGGCGATGGACGCGTAGAGTTTGGTAGAGATTACAAGACTAAAAGACGTATTGTAATTGTTCCAAACGAAGATGACGCGGCGAATGGTGTAGAACCAATAGAGTATCTAATACCTAAGGGTAAACATATCTCTGTCCAGGAGGGGGATTTTGTACAGAAGGGGGACTTGCTTCTGGATGGTAATCCCGTTCCTCACGATATTTTGCGAGTATTAGGAGTTGAAGAATTAGCCAGATATCTTGTTAAAGAAGTTCAAGATGTCTACCGTCTGCAGGGTGTAACTATAAACGATAAGCATATAGAAGTTATTGTTCGACAGATGTTACAAAAAGTAGAGATCTCAGATGGAGGTGAGACAACTTATTTGGTTGGTGAAATTGTCGATGAGATTGAATTTGATGAAATCAATGCTAAAGCTAAGAAAGAAGGATTAAAGTTAGCTTCAGCTACACCAGTTTTACAGGGAATTACCAAAGCAAGTTTGCAGACTAGTTCATTTATATCTGCAGCATCATTTCAAGAAACTACTCGTGTTCTTACTGAAGCCGCAGTTAATGGTAAGGTAGATCAACTTGTCGGTCTTAAAGAGAATGTTATTGTTGGCCGTTTGATTCCTGCTGGTACTGGGCATGTGATGAACAATGTACGTGTCAGTGCTGCGCGACGGGATAATGAGCTAGCGGCTGAAGCTGCTCAAAGACTGGCTGATCAGGAGGAGATTGAACAAGAATCTGTTCAAGAGGCTAGCGCTGCTGAGTAGATGGTTTATTAATTATATTAATAGGTTTATCCTATATTTATATCTTTAATATTTAAAATTATGCTGAAATTTGTACATTTTAGTCAATTAAGTCGTTTAAATGTAAATAATGTACGTAAAAAGCTGTGAAATATTGGTTGACGGGGAATAAGCGCCTAAGTAGTATCCCCGCCGGCTATATAGGGGGGCGGTCGTAGGCACAGTTGGTCCTAAACACGACCCCGAGATAAAGGAATAGGTTTTTGACACGCCTTGCGGGCTGGCGAAAAGAGTTCGTTTGAGCAAGACCATTTGTTTTGCTCTGTTTGCTGTGTTGAATCCGGTAACTGGATATACTTGGCCATATAGGCCAGAAAGACTAAAGGTAGGCTTATGCCGACTATAAACCAATTGATACGAAAGCCTCGTAAGGCTCCTATTAAACGAACTAAAGTTCCCGCACTGGAGTCCTGCCCTCAAAAAAGAGGTGTATGTACACGTGTTTACACAACCACTCCAAAAAAACCTAATTCAGCTTTACGTAAGGTGGCTCGGGTTCGTCTAACTAATGGTTTCGAGGTTACTAGCTATATACCTGGAGAAGGGCATAACTTGCAGGAACACTCTGTAGTTATGATACGCGGCGGTCGAGTAAAAGATTTGCCTGGAGTTAGGTATCATGTGATACGCGGAACGCTAGACACCCAAGGTGTTGGTGATCGGCGCCAGCGCCGTTCGAAATACGGCACTAAGCGACCTAAGTAGGGAGAGTGTAAACGATGTCACGGCGACGCAGAGCTGAAAAGCGAGAAATTCTACCAGATCCAAAATTTGGTGATAGGGTGGTGAGTAAGTTTATGAATAATGTTATGCAGGATGGTAAAAAGTCCGCTGCTGAGCGCATAGTTTACGGTGCATTTGATGAAATCACATCGCGTGGTAGTACAGACGCTGTCAAAGTTTTTCATGATGCCGTTGAAAATGTAAAACCACAAATTGAAGTGCGGTCGCGTCGTGTTGGAGGGGCAACTTATCAGGTGCCTGTAGAAGTCAGGCCGATAAGAGCGCAAGCACTAGCATTTCGTTGGCTAATTACAGCAGCTCGTGGGCGATCTGAAAATACGATGGTACAGCGGTTATCAAGAGAGCTAATGGACGCGGCGGAGAACCGTGGAAATGCTATAAAAAAGCGGGAGGACACCCATCGGATGGCAGAGGCTAATAAAGCTTTTTCTCATTATCGATGGTAAGGCCGACACATAATAACCCGTAAGGACGAGAATACTGACATGGCAACTTCCCGAAAAACTTCACTCGATAAGTATCGAAATATTGGCATTATGGCTCATATTGATGCTGGTAAAACTACAACAACTGAACGAGTTTTATATTATACTGGTCGTTCCTATAAGATTGGTGAGGTCCATGACGGCGCCGCTACTATGGACTGGATGGAACAGGAACAAGAGCGAGGTATAACTATAACTTCTGCTGCTACAACAGCCAGTTGGCGTGACCATCGAATAAATATTATTGACACGCCAGGACATGTAGACTTTACAATTGAAGTTGAGCGGTCTCTTCGAGTTTTAGACGGCGCAGTTGCGGTATTTGATAGTGTAGCAGGGGTAGAGCCACAATCAGAAACAGTATGGCGACAGGCTGATAAATACCAAGTGCCACGTATATGTTTTGTAAATAAAATGGATCGTATCGGAGCTGATTTTTATAACTGCGTAGAAATGATACAAGATCGCCTAGGTGCCGTGCCTATGGCTGTGCAGCTGCCGATAGGAAAAGAAGCTGATCACCGAGGAATTGTTGATTTAATTCGCATGAAGGGTGTTGTATGGAAAGATGAAACCCTGGGTGCCGAATATGAAGATATTGATATACCCTCAGATCTAGCTGACGCCGCAGCCGAATGGCGCGAAAAATTAATAGAGTTAGCCGTAATGCATGATGATGATGCTATGGAGGCTTACTTAGAAGGAACCGAACCTGACCCTGATACGCTTGACGAGTGCATTAGAAAAGGAACTCTTTCAGGAGCATTTGTGCCGGTATTATGCGGATCTGCATTTAAAAACAAAGGAGTACAGCCTTTGTTAGATGCGGTCATTTCTTTCTTGCCTTCACCTTTGGATGTGCCGGCTATAAAGGGAGTAAAGCAAGGTACTGATGAACCAATTGAAAGACCAAGCTCAGATGATGAGCCATTTTCTGCATTAGCGTTCAAAATTATGACTGATCCTTTTGTTGGAACACTTACCTTTGTAAGAATTTATTCCGGAGTACTTGAAGCAGGACAATCTATAGTTAACTCGGTTAAAGATAAACGAGAGCGTGTAGGACGTATGCTAGAAATGCATGCTAACGAACGTGAAGATGTTAAGATCGCGCGTGCTGGTGATATCCTAGCTCTTGCTGGCCTGAAGGGTACAACTACTGGTGATACATTGTGTGATATCAACAACCCTGTGGTTCTTGAGAGAATGGAGTTTCCTGACCCTGTTATAGAAATTGCAGTTGAACCAAAAACAAAAGCTGATCAAGAAAAAATGGGAGTAGCGCTCGCAGCCCTTGCGGCAGAGGACCCTTCATTCCGAGTTTCAACAGATCTAGAAAGTGGTCAAACAATTATTAAAGGTATGGGAGAGTTACACCTTGATATTATCATTGATCGCATGAAACGGGAAGCAAAGGTTGAGGCAAATATAGGTGCCCCTCAAGTGGCCTATCGTGAAACAATAACTAAACCTTGTGAGGTAGATTATACCCATAAAAAACAAACTGGTGGTTCTGGACAGTATGCTAGGCTAAAAGTTGAATTTTCTCCTCTTGAAGCTGGTGAAGGTTTTGTATTCGAAAGTGCCTTGCGTGGTACATCTATTCCAAGAGAATTTGTACCGGGTATACAAAAAGGGTTTCAGCAAGGCCTTGAATCTGGGGCAGTTGCGGGCTTTCCAGTAATAGATTTTCAAGCTAAATTAGTTGATGGTGCTAGTCATGATGTTGATTCTTCCGTGATGGCTTTTGAGATAGCAGCACGAGCAGCTCTACGAGAAGCATTTGAAAAAGCGGCACCTCGTTTACTAGAGCCAATCATGAGCGTAGAGGTGGTTACAGCAGAAGAGTACATGGGTGATATTATTGGTGATTTGAATAGTAGACGCGGGCAGGTTGGGGCGATGGATAATCGTGGAAATGCCCGCGTAATAACGGCAATGGTGCCATTGGCTAATATGTTTGGTTATGTAAATACATTACGTTCAATGAGCCAAGGTCGAGCAACTTATACGATGACATTTGATCACTATGATCAAGTGCCTCAGGCTGTTGCTGATGAAGTTGTAGCCAAAATGGCATAATTTAAAAATGAATTTCATAATACATGCCGTATATTAACTGACGGCCTAGTAAAGCGGAGAAAGAGGATGTCGAAGGAAAAATTTGAACGTACAAAGCCACATTGCAATATTGGCACTATAGGCCATGTTGATCATGGAAAGACTACGTTGACAGCTGCAATAAC
>PASR01000005.1 GCA_002713365.1 Rhodospirillaceae bacterium | reverse complement strand
CCCAGCCCATAGTTGTATAATATTTGGCAACTTCACCAAATTTAAATGAAAAGTAAGGCGCGGGGAATATAACTATACCATTATAAACACCTGATTGTAGAGCGTTATAAACTTCATTAAGATTTGTCTGTACCTTTGCAGCACCCGCATAATCAAGCCAAGGTAGATTTGGTCCTGCAGCTCCGACCTTAACGCCTTTTAGTTGTTCGGCTTTCGTCCATGGAAATGTAGTTCCTAATCCATAGTCATCGCCAGCTCCACCACCAAGATAGATCTGATTGTATTTATCAAACGCATCATCAAAATACTTGTATTCAGCGTGCAGCTTTTTAGTAGCTGGACCTACAATCAGTGGATCACCAGATTGGAACGGAATAAAGTAGTTTATATTATGGAAAAATAATTTTGTTGGTTCAAAGCATGAGCAGACAGCACCTATGTCAACTAATCCCTTTTGTGTTGACTCAAGAACCTCAAATAAATTTGCCATTGTTCCGCCGTAGCCTTCGATGAAACGAACTGTGTGATCAGTTTCAGCGGCCACTCTTTTCGTAACATTTGGAACAAATGTTTTTTGTAGCTGATTCACTGATGCTAGCGGCGGAGCAGGGTGACCTGCTGCAATACGAATTTTAAAGTTGTCGGCTTGAGCAGATGTTAGAGCTGCTGATAAGCCAACAGAGAGTACTCCTGTTAATAGAGCACCTGTCTTAAATANTTTACCTAAATTCACTTTTTAACTCCCATTAGAAATTTACTGAATAACTTTACNAAATTTACATAGTACAAGTTATNCATAACATGCCNTTTATAATATTGCTTGTGAAGGCCTTAAAACAGAAGAATTTGAATTTTCTTAACCTCATTTAACATTTTTATTATTAAAGTGGTTGTTTTTAGAGCTAACTCGTGTTTTGTTTCCTATTTTTATGATTCTATCATGCTATTACGTATGTCTTTATCTAGGTGCATGAAAGAATAGGTACAGTTGCATGTTTCAGTTCCTATTATTGTTAGGACTCTGGGGAGGGTTGTAGTTTGATAGATAACGTTTTCAATAGTGTTACGCGGGCTTGTAGTACTATAGCAGCCTTTTGGGCTATGGCCTTAGCCTTTTTAATTCTGTGGGATATAACTGGCCGAGCTTTTTTCAATGCTCCTTTTGACGGCACTATCGAAATAGTGGCCAACTCAATGGTCGCTATTTTATTTCTTCAGATGCCATACACAATTTATCGCGGCGCTCACTTGCGAACCGCTGTCATATATCAAAACTTAAATGACTATGGCCAACGGACTATTGATTTTATAGTAGCTTTACTTGGCATTTGGTTCTTTTATTCTATTGTTCTTGGAAGCTGGGGAGATATGATAATAGGCTGGGATGTAGATGAGCGTGAAGGGGAGGGATCAATTAGTGTTCCTATATACCCAGTTAGGACACTCCTTGTAGTTTTTGCGGGAATTTCATTGATCTCTTATCTAATACTTGCATGGTACGCATTGACGGGCTCACGTCCACCTAGGGAAGATTAATAAGACTCTAAAACTTGGATAAGCAAAATTATTTAGTCTCTATAAATGTAAAAATTACGAATAATTAGGGATTAGCAGTAGAGGAAGTTTACGGAAATGGATCCGACAACAGTTGTAGTTTTAATGCTTATTGCACTAATAGTTATGGTAGTGGTTGGCATACATATTGGAATTTCTTTAGGTATCACTGCCTTAGTAGGTACCTGGATGATGTATGAGGCTTACGAGCTAGCCGCAGGTCAGGTTGGAAGTACCTCTTTCTTCGCTCTACGTAATTTTGTGTTTGCTGTAATACCCTTGTTTGTATTAATGGGTGAATTTGTTAGCAGATCGGGTTCGGCAGGTGACTTGTACAGGGTAATGAACTTTACCATGAAACGAGTGCCAGGACGCTTAGCTGTGGCAACTGTTGCCGGTAACGCTATTTTTGCTGCCGTTACGGGTACGAGTTTAGCTTCCGCTGCAGCTTTTTCCAGGTTAGCGTATCCTGAAATGATAAATGCGGGTTATTCCAGAAAATTTGCATTAGGTTCAGTCGCTGGTAGCGCGTGTCTGGGTATGCTCATTCCTCCCAGTGTATTATTAATTATCTGGGGGATAGTAACAGAAATTTCGATCGGGTTTTTGTTTTTGTCCGGCATATTACCTGGTATTATCTTAGCGTCATTTATGGCTCTGTATAGTTCAGGGACAGCTATTATATGGCCGGAAGTTGCTCCCTCAGCTACTGATTCAGGTGCTGATACTTTATCTAGACAAGAAATAATTAGTGGCAGTGGAGTAATTGTTCTTATATTTGTTGTTCTTGGTACGATATGGGGAGGTCTTACAACACCATCTGAAGCAGCTGCTATTGGAGCGCTTGGGGGGCTTATACTAGCTTTAATTAAAGGTGTGAGATGGGATGGAATTAGAGAAGCAATTATTGACTCAGGAAAAGTCATTGCTCCTATATTATTTTTACTTCTTACGGCACAGATGTACGCCCGCCTGCTTACCACAGGTGGAATTGTTGGTATGATTACTGAAGCTATATCAGGTTCTGGAATGGACCCTAATATGGCTATACTAGTAATGATTGTAATATGGTTAGTGTTAGGAATGTTGCTTGACTCAGGATCTATAATATTACTTACAGTTCCGATATTTTGGCCAATAGCACAAAGTTTTGGCTACAATGAATATGCATTCGCTATAATGGGGATTTTAGCCATAGAAGCTGGTTTACTTACCCCTCCTGTAGGTTTGTTAGTTTATGCCGTTAAGGGTGCAGTTGAGGACAAAACTGTCCAACTGTCAGAGATATTTTCTGGGTCAATACCCTACTGGATATTAATGTTAATTGTCCTGGCAATGGTGTGGGTCCTACCTGGTTTGGCTACAGAACCTATTACTTGGAGCACTGGCATTAATTTTAATCATCAGATAGGCTTTAATTGGAGGTAGTTAAAAGAATATATTTCTAATATTTAAGGCGGCATGTATAAGAATATGTGCTGCTTTTTTTTTAGTTTAGATGTTGAATCTTAAGAAAATAATTTAACATTAAATAATGAGGCCGATATGGATAACATAAAAGCATTTAGTAAGAGCGATATGTTAAAAAGAGTGGCAATATGGAAGGATTTGAAACCTAACCCTCAAATGTTTCTGGATACTCGTTTACCAGAACATGAACGCGATTTATATAGCGTTATTGGCCCTGGAGTTTCTGAAGATCCAGAAACCAAACCTGCTATTTCCGATGCACAGGATTTTAATATTGCGTATATAGGTGCAGAACCAGGAAAAGGGGCCGCTTTACATTCTCATCCAACTGTCGAAGTATTTATTCCTATAACCGGTAAGTGGTCAATTTACTGGAACGAGGGTGATAAGCAAGAAGAAGTAATTATTGAATGTATGGACTGTGTTTCGGTGCCACCTGGGATTTTACGCGGTTTTCGTAATGTTGGTGATGAGCATTCTTTTCTAATTGGTATTGTAGGTGGATCCGATAGTGGTCATGTGGATTGGGCTCAGTCTGTAATTGAAAGAGCTAAACAGACTGGTCTAAAACTTGATGAAAATGGATTTATTTATGAAGAGGCAGAGCTATAAATATCAGATAGGTATTTATCCTAACTAATTATTACGCTTTTTTGCCACTTTCTCGATTGCATCTACAATTGCCTGATAACCTGTACAGCGACAGTAGTTACCTGAAATAAACTCCCGTATTTCGTTACGAGAGGGAGATGGGTTGTTTTCAAGTAATTCCTGAGCGGTTAATAAAAAACCCGGTGTACAGAAGCCACATTGAAGTGCGTTACTATTATGAAACTCATTCTGTAAATCAGTTATTTCATTAGAATCAGAAAGACCTTCAATTGTTTCTACTTTGGATCCATCTGCCTGTGCTGCTAACATTAGGCAGCCTCTGACGATACTTCCATCCACCCGTATAGTACAGGCTCCACATACTCCATGTTCACACCCTACATGACTACCAGTTAATTCAAGTTCATATCGAACAAAATCAACCAAATTAGTTCTAGCAGCAACGTTACGACTGATTTTTTGTCCATTAACTGTAAGACTAATATTTATATTATCATTCATAATTATTTGTCCTATTGATTTGCAGAATCTGGTCTAGGCACTTATTTCTGCTAATGTACGTGAAGTTATTACTCTAGCTAAATGCATCTTCATTGAGGCAGGGCCGTTAAGATCATCCATAGGGTCTAAATCTAAACTCAATGATTCTTCCACCGCTTTTATTACTTCTGCAGTGTGTCTTTCACCTTCCAGAATGTTGATTGCGTTTTGAGCTATTAAAGGCCTATCTCCAGCTCCAAAATATGCAAGTCGCATATTACTGAATATACCTGACTTAATATTACCTTGTGCAGCTATTCCAATTATTGCGTAGTCACCCTGTCTACGTGACAACTCCATAAAAGAATAATTTTCATCATCTTTTATAATAGGAATTTCTATAGCAATAATAATTTCATCTTTTTTAAGAGCGGTATCGAATAGACCAAGAAAAAAATCTTTAGCTGGTAAAGTTCTTATTCCGTTTCTACTCTGTAGAACAAAGCTCGCCTCTAACGCTAATGATACCGCTGGTAATTCAGCTGCAGGGTCAGCAAAAGCAATGCTACCTCCAAATGTCCCACGGTTACGTATAGCTTGATGAGCTATATGCGGTAAGGCTTTACTAACCAATGGTGCATATTTTTTTATATCTGAAGAATTTGCAACTTTAGTATGCCGTGCTAGAGCTCCTACCACGATTTTATCGTTATCTAACTTAATTTGGTCCATTCCACCGATTTTATTAATGTCTATTAATATTTTAGGTGTTGAAAGGCGCATATTCAGTGTTGCCATAAGGCTTTGTCCACCAGCAAGAATACGCGCTTCTTCCCCATATTGATCAATTAGATCAAAGGCTTGTTCTAAAGATTCAGCTCTTATGTAAGAAAAAGGAGGAGACTTCACTTATTTATCCTTTCATATACATTTCTCATTAGTTATTTTAGTCACATTGTTGCTCTCGAAGGAAGTAATTTTAGAATAAAATATTTTAAGTTACGTGTTTTAGGATAATATTTATCTATCTAATATTTATGTGTCCGTAGAAGTACTAAAACATTAGTGTAACTCCGATCTATATTGTTTTAAAAAGAATAGGATTAAAGTAATGCTTGTTATATGGGGAAGAAGTACTTCTGCAAATGTTCAAAAGTTATTATGGGCATGTACTGAAATGGGAGTCCCATATCAAAGACTTGATATGGCCGGAGCATTTGGTTTTACAGATGATTACCTCCAAATGAATCCTAATAAAGTTGTTCCGACTATTGATGATGAAGGTTTTGTCTTGTGGGAATCAAATGCCTGTCTTCGTTATCTAGCTGCGAAGCATGGAAGTGGATTTCTATGGCCTGAAAATTTAAAAGAACGCGCTAATGCTGATCGTTGGATGGACTGGTGTACAACTACAGTTTGGGATAGATTGCGTCCAGTATTTCATGGTTTAATAAGAACTCCAGAAAATGAACGAGACATGAAACTAATACATTATTCAGCTAAAGAAACTGGACAGGTACTGGCGATACTAGATTCATGGCTAGTAGATAAAAAATATATATGTGGTGATTCATTTACCATGGGAGATATACCTCTTGGTTTTGCAATTTATCGCTGGTATGCACTAGATATAGAACGTCCCGAGTGGAAAAATATTAGTAATTGGTATGATAGGTTATGTGAAAGAAGTGCATATCAAGAACATATAATGATCCCACTACAGTAATCTGTTGCTTCAGGAGAAGATTATGCAAATATTTAAAGACAGAGTGCCATATACGGCTATAGTTGATCGCCCTCCTTTGAAGTTACCAAATGGCAAACGCATGGCAGTTTGGTTTATTGCAAATGTAGAAGATTGGGATATATCAAGACCTATGCCCAGAACAGTTCTACCCCCTCCAATGGGTGTTCCTTTATTACCTGATCTTCCTAACTGGTCCTGGCATGAGTACGGTATGCGGGTGGGATTTTGGAGAATTTCTGAGGCATTTCAAAAATATGGTGTACGTCCAACAATGGCAGTTAACGGCCGCGTGTGTGAAAACTATCCGCGGATAGCCGAAGAAGCGCTTAAATTAGATTGGGAATTTATGGGGCACGGATATCTGCAAGGACCAATGCATAAGCATGATGATCAACAGGAACAGATAAATAGGGCCTGTGAGGCTATTAAAAAATTTAGTGGTAAAAAGGTAAGAGGTTGGGAAAGCCCTGGGCTAACGGAAACATTTAATACTATTGATTGTCTTGCCCGGGCAGGTATTGAATATGTTGCTGATTGGGTTCTTGATGACCAACCTATACAAATTAGTACAACAGAGGGACCGGTTTTATCTGTTCCATATACTGTCGAAACCAACGATATAACGATGATGGCATTGCAGCAGCATCCATCAAGTGAGATGTTTAATCGTTCTAAGGATCAATTTGATCGATTATATATTGAAAGTGAAAAATCTACCAGAATTATGTCAGTTAGTCTTCATATGTATTTAACAGGAGCACCTCATCGCATAAAGTATCTTGAGGAGTTTATTGAGTATATTCAAAGTCATAATGAGTGCGTTATAATGACTGGTGAAGAAATACTCGATTGGTATAATACAACATTGTAACTTAGTTTAGATGAGAAATCTTTGTGGCACTTTTATTAACCCCGCCTGTTCTTGGTGATCAAATACAATGGCGAGAAAGCTTACTTAAATTAATCCCAGATCTTGATATTCGACTTTGGCCTGATGTGGGTAATCCAGATGATATATTATATATTTTGGTTGGTAGATTTAATTTAAACGATCTACCTGAATTACCAAACTTACGGGCTATCATGCCTATGTTTGCGGGATTAGAGCATTTGCTGTTTCATCCCAGATGCCCTTCCGTTCCAATACTAAGGACTGGATTACCGGATGGCGATAAATCAATGACAGAATATACAATTTTGCACGTTTTGAGACATCACAGGCAAATGCCCGATTATCTAGATCAACAATCTAGAGCAGAATGGAAAGTTCTAGATCAAAAACAACCACATGAACAACGAGTTGGGTTTATGGGATTTGGACAAATGGCTGAATCACCAGGTAGGATTCTTTCTAAGATGGGTTTTGATGTAGCGGCATGGGTTATTAATGAGAGAGAAAATGATGAAATAAAGTTTTACATTGGTGCTAAATCTTTAAATACATTTTTAGCACGAAGTGATATATTAGTCTGTTTATTGCCAATTACAAATAAAACTCGTGGGATAATTAATTCTAAAACTCTACAAAGATTACCTAAAGGTGCTTCCTTCATTAATCTAGGTCGCGGTGAACACATAATTGAGGCAGACCTTATTCAATCATTAGATTCAGGTCACTTGTCTAATGCGACATTAGACGCCACAATACAGGAACCACTTCCAAAAAATAGCCCCCTATGGAATCATCCTAAGATCACAATCATGCCGCATGTTGCTCGTAGAGTCAGGCCAGAAAATGTTGGAATACAAGTTGCAGAGAATATACGTCGTGATAGGCTAGGGTTGCCGTTCTTATGGGAAGTAGACCGTGAAGCTGGATACTAATAGATTATGTATTTTAGCTTCTCTTCAAACTTATATTATTGGGGTTAGAGATGAATATTCAAAATTCAAATAGCGTAGATTTGCAAACTGGCTTATTGCTCAGGCAATCTATTCCTCCGCGTTTGATGAGTGAACCAGCTCCTACTGCAAAGGATGTAGATGATATGCTAGCAGCTGCTGTCTGTGCGCCTGATCATGGTGCAATTCGTCCCTGGAGATTTCATATTTTTCGGGGTGATTCTCGATTAAAACTTGGTAAAATATTTGCAGATGCTTTGAAGATTAGAGATCCAAAAGCCGGTATCGAGTCAATCAAAAAGGAAGAAGGTCGTCCTCTACGATCACCTCTTATTATAGCTGTTTGTGCTAAAATTGATATCTCAAGATTAGATAAAATTCCAGCTATTGAACAAATAGTATCTGTGGGTGCTGCATGTCAGAATATATTACTTTCAGCTTATAACAAAGGCTATGGTGCGATCATATTAACTGGTATTAATGCTAGAGACACATATGTTAAATCAGAGTTTGGGTTAGAAGATATAGATGAAATTGTAGGCTTTATTTATATAGGCACTAACTCTAATTCTATTAATTTCGAAAAAACTAGACCTGATTATACTGACTATATGACAGAGTGGTGAGATTAAAGAAATTTACATTTTATTTTAAAATAGTGAATAGAGAACCTAATGACTGAATTTGCTACTCCTGAAAATCTAAAAAGCGTTACGTATTATAAAGCACCAACTGATGGTCGAGTGGTTGCAATTCATATTCGAGCAGATTTTGATGAGTTTGAAAGTTTTCCGCCTTTTATGAACACAGAAGAAGAGCGTGAACATATCCGAAAATCTTATAATGTTGATCCGGAATCAGAACGTAAAAATAAAGCTCATATTACATCTGATGACTGGCCCCTACAGGTGATTATGTTAAACCGAGATCCAGGTGGTACAACCGCAGCTCATTATCATGTTCCGGACGAACCTTTACCGGATCTCCCAACACGCCATCAAATATTACTTTGCCAAAGAGGTAGTGCAAGAATTGGGATTGTTACGACAGAGGGTGATCCTTTAGGTGACGTTATTCTGAAAACTAATGATCTTGTACTTATGTTAGAGGGGCACGAAGTTGAATTTTTAGAAAAAGGTACACGACTTATAGAAATAAAACAGGGTCCCTTTCCGGAGACAGATGAGGCAGACAAGGTTGATTTAGATGTAAAGGTAAGTAATCAATGAAAATAGCTACCTTTCGGGTTAATACACCACTAGGTCCATTTGATCGTTTTGGTCTCGTTTTACTTGATGGAGATGAAAATAGTATTATTGAAGATTCAAGATTAGGGAAGGGCTGTATTGTAGATGTAAATTTTACTTTTGCGGCTATAGAGTTAGTAAGAGGGCGGGTTAATGCAACTGAACGCGCAAATTCGTTTTGTCCCGCAGATTTACAAAAATTTGCTGAACTTTATGGCAATGATAGAAATATCTTAGAAGAGGTACTTGATTGGATTGATGGTCGACGGGATTGTACGGGTCCCCGCGCAGAAACTTTAGTATGGGATATAAATGATGTATCTTTGCAGTCTCCTATTTCGAGAGTACCTGTTTTAAGAGATTTTGCAGCTTTTGAAGATCATTTAGAAAACACATTTGGAAAGATGGGCCTAAAAATACCACCAGCTTGGTATGAACAACCAACAGCTTTTAAAGGTAATTCTACTACTATGTTTGGTCACGATACTAACGTTCCATGGCCTCGATATACAAAAAAAATGGACTATGAACTTGAACTAGCGGCTGTAATTGGAAAACCAGCTTTTAATGTAGAAGTAAATGAATCAGCTGAGCACATAATGGGTTACACTCTTTTGAATGATTTTTCAGCCAGGGATACTCAGCGGGGAGAAATGAATGTTAGTACAGGCCCTTATAAGGGAAAGGACTTTGCTTGGGGCCTTGGACCATGGATTGTTACACCTGATGAGTTCGGAGATCCATCTACACTGAAAATGGCAGTAAGAGTTGATGGTGAGATATGGGCTGAATCTACCCCAGGACCTATGCAGTGGACCTTTCCTGAAGCTATTTCATACACATCTCAAGATGAATTATTGAACGTTGGAGAGGTTTTGGGATCTGGAACTGTAAATAATGGATGTGGATTTGAAATCAATCGTTGGATTAATCCAGGAGCTGTTGTTGAATTAGAGGCTGACAGAATTGGTGTTTTACGGCATTATATAGGCAAGCCTGATGGTGAGCCCATTAGATGGCAGAGGCATATAAATTAGTATCAAACATATTGGGTGTTTGAAAAATTTATTAATTCATATCATTTAAAGAATTATTAATAGGTACAGTGTCAAACTCGATTAAAGCTATTTTACTTGCTGCTGCTGCTGCCGCTTCAGCAGCGACAATGCATAATATTATCCGATATATAACTGTCGAAGAGGGTATACATGCATTCGAAGCAGCTTTTTTCCGTAATTTCTTTGGATTAATTATACTAATTCCGGTCTTTGCTAGACAGGGAATGGGTTTACTAAAAACTAATAAGCTTAGTTGGCATATAGGACGCTCTTTAATAAATGCGGTGGCTCTATTATGTTGGTTTAGTGCCCTGACTTTTATATCTGTGGGTGATGCGACAGCTATTAGTCTAATAGGGCCCGTTTTCGTTGCTTTACTGGCAATTTTTTTTCTGGGTGAAACAATTGGCATACGTCGTTGGACTGGTATTGGTTTAGCCTTGATAGGGGCATTTGTCGTTGTACGTCCTGGACTGATAGAGATTAATACAGGTACTTGGTTAGTGCTTAGTGCGACCTTACTCGTATCAAACTCCAAAATTATAGCTAAGCATTTATCTGGTCATGATAGTCCGACCACTATTGTTGCCTATGTAACTATATTGATGATGCCTATAACGCTTATTCCAGCTATTTTTGTTTGGCAGTGGCCAAGCATTGACCAATTGTTATGGCTGGCCGCCATTGGCGTATGTGGAACAACAGGACATCTTCTATTTACAAATGCCTATAGAATTGCAGATGTTAGTCTTGTTGATCCCATAGGCTTCATGCGTCTTATATGGGGAGCTTTACTGGGGTATTTTTTATTTTCCGAATTTCCAGATGTTTATACCTGGATTGGAGCTGGTATTATAGTGCTGGGGACTACGTATATGGCTCAAAGAGATAAGGTGCGCGGTACGGATCGATTGCCGAATGATTCTGAGGTGTAAACTAGTAATTTTGTATATATATTAATTTATATTTACTTAGAGATTACGGTTATTATGGCGTTTATCAATTCAGGAGAAAAACGATATGATTCGAGTATATTCATGGCCTACGCCTAATGGGCATAAAGTGCATATAATGCTTAATGAGTGTGAACTAGAACATGAGATTTATCCAGTTGATATAGCAAAGGGAGAACAATTTGAAACGGACTTTCTAGCAATTAGTCCTAACAATAGAATTCCCGCTATTATTGATACTGATGGTCCTGATGGTAAGCGTATATCAGTTTTTGAGACTGCAGCTATTCTTCATTACCTAGCAGATAAAACTGGTAAATTCTTACCGTCAAGCAACAGTAATCCTCATGGCTACTACAAAGTGATGGAGTGGGTTATGTGGCAAATGGGTGGTGTGGGACCTATGATGGGACAATCAAATCATTTTCGTAATTATGCACCTAAAAAAATTCCTTACGCGGTAGAGAGATATGTTAATGAAGTTATAAGACTTTTTGGTGTTGCAGATACACGTCTAGGACATAGCAAATATTTAGGAGGGAATGATTATTCTATCGCTGATATAGCTTGCTATCCATGGATGAGAGGTTGGAAAGGACAAGAAGTTCCAATAGAAGATTTTCCAAATGTTAAAAGATGGATGGCTGATATAGAAAGTCGCCCTGCAGTAAAACTAGGGTTAAATACTCTTAAAGATAGGAGAAGGTCTGGGCCACCAAAAGGTAAGGAATGGGAAATAATGTTTGGAAAGGAACAATTTAAACGACGTTAGGGTAATGTTAGTTAACCTTTAATTAATATTGAATATATAATCTGATTTTAATACAGGAATATCAATAATAAATTATGCCCTTTTTGCCCCTGCATGATACTAATCCTCGTGTAAATATAAAATATCATTATATAACAATTACAATTATCATTGTTAATGTTTTTATTTTTATAGATACGTTCGGAATAAGTTATTCAGGACTCGATAATTATGTGATTGGTTATGCTTTAATACCTGCTCGTTTGTTTGGAGAATTTGGCTTATCTGATCGGTATACTAATACTTCCGCGATATTTACTTTATTTAGCTATCAATTTTTACATGGAGGGTGGCAGCATCTAATTTTCAATATGTTGTTTCTCTGGGTGTTTGGAGATAATATTGAAGATGCAGTTGGTCATACGAGGTTTATTATATATTTTCTTGTATGTGGTGTAATTGGTGGCTTAGTTCACTGCTTTGTAAATCCTTCATCGCTTAGTCCAACGATAGGAGCCAGCGGCGCTATTGCAGGAGTATTAGGGGGATATTTATTACTCTATCCACGAGCTAGACTTTTAGTTTTAGCTTTTGGGTTTATACCTGTTCGTTTACCAGCTTTACTAGTTATTGGTGCATTTTTTACCCAAGATTTATTGTGGGGTATAACGGGGTCTTCTGCTTCACAAGGTGTCGCTGTATGGGCCCATATTGGAGGGTTTGTTTCAGGGTTTATAATTATATTCTTATTGAGAAAATTTAATTATATTAACTTTAAACTCTGATTAATAATAAAAAGATTATAGTCCCTCAACTATCACTATATTAGACTCTGAAGCACTGGTCCTAATATTAAGTAGTGGAGCATATAAATCAGATTTATGAAAATTATCTGCAGTATTTGAACTTGAAAACCCTACTATAACAATTCTATCTAAGGTTAAATCACCTTCAATTGTTTCACAAAATCCCCCTCTAGCTAAATAAGCTCCACCTAATTCAGTCATAACCTCAGGAACTTTATCAGCGTATGTTTTGTATAATATTTCGTCGTTAATAAGAACGTGGCCCAATATATATCCGTGCATATCTGTTGTATTAGGTTTATTTACTACTCCATCTATTAGCCATATATGGGACGTCGATGAGTTTTTACGAATTTCAGCTATGGGTTTATATTCGGGGTCATCAACAAAATTTCTTGCAGATGAATAATCTGGAAACTCGAGCACGGCTATTCTATCTCCAGGCCAGTTTCCTTCTACCACTTTAAGTTCACCACCACGTATTATATATTTGCCTGAATGTTTAGAGATTATTTCGGGGACCAGTTTTTTATATTCTTCATAAGAATCGTGATCGTGTAGTTTCATACTGGCTATAAGGTAAGCGGACATGAAATTCTCCATATAAGATCTAGGCGTTAATAATTGTATAGTAATGCATAATCGCTTAAAATATATAGTCTATGAGTAAAAATAACGAATATAAACGGCATCCGTCTACTCTAGCCGCTCAAGCAAATGGGTGGTTAGACCCTTCTACCAATGCAGTTATACCTTCAATACATCCTTCCACTACTTATGCACGTGATAGCGATTATGAATTAGTTGATGGACGCGGCTATACCAGAGATGAAAATCCAACTTATTTGCAAGTAGAGTCATTATTAAATAAATTAGAGGGTGGAAAAGAAGCCTTGTTATTTGCCTCAGGAATGGCTGCGGCTACAGCTATTCTTTTATCGCTTAAGCCTGGTGATCACGTTGTAGCACCCAGTGATGTTTATTTTGGACTTCGTTCTTGGTTAAAAAAAGTTGGTATTAGGTGGGGACTAAAAATTGATTTTGTGGAGGCTGGAAATTTAGGGGCTATATCAGAATCAATAATCCATGGTGTTACTAAAATAGTTTGGATAGAAACACCATGCAATCCTATGTGCACTATAACAGATATTAGAGCTGTAGCTGATATTACACATACAGCTGGAGCTAAATTGGTTGTTGATTCAACTTTGGCAACACCTGTGCTTACGCAACCATTATCATTGGGAGCGGACATTGTAATGCACTCGGCTACTAAATATTTAAACGGGCATAGTGATGTTCTTGCTGGTGCTCTAATTACAGCTGGTGATGATGAGTTATGGAAAAGAATTAGTGATCTACGTTATCAGAACGGCGGAGTATTGGGGCCGTTTGAATCTTGGCTATTGCTTAGGGGGATTAGGACACTCTTTCTGAGAGTTGAGAGATCATCCTCTACGGCTCTTTCTATAGCTAATTATTTTACCGGTAACAGTCGGTTGACAGAAGTGCTTTATCCAGGGTTAAAAAATCATAAGGATTATAAAGTAGCTGCACAGCAAATGATTGGCGGTTTTGGTGGGGTGCTATCTATCAGAATTAAAGGTGGTAGAAACGCTGCTTTATCTGTCGCCAAGTCAGTTAAAATATTTGTACCTGCAACATCATTGGGTGGTGTTGAAAGTCTTATTGAACATCGCTCAACTGTTGAGGGTTTAGAGAGCTCTGTTCCAGATGATTTATTAAGACTATCAGTTGGAATAGAAGACCCTAATGATCTGATTGCAGACATTGACCAGGCACTCTCTAATATACAGATCTAAAAGACTATTTTAAGAAGTTTACGTATAATTATAAAAAACCTGTATATAACTGCATTGACAGGGATGGTTTCCCTTAGTAACAACAAAAACAGCATACGTCGTGAAGACCCACTCAAATGCGGAGGGGTGGCCGAGTGGCTGAAGGCGACGGTTTGCTAAATCGTTATAGGGTTAACGCTCTATCGAGGGTTCGAATCCCTCTCCCTCCGCCACTAACCTTCTCAAAAATAGGAGTAGAGACGTGACTAAACGATCTAGTAAAGTATACGCTAGGAATGCTAAGAGGCGTGATGGGTATCTCGACAGTCAGTCCTGGACAAATTTTTGGGATGGGATGCGTATCGATTGGGATGTGCCCATTATGATGGATGATAGTCTGGTCCTTCGTTGTGATGTTTTCCGTCCTGTCGAGGATGGTAAGTATCCGGTCATTATGTCCTATGGTCCCTATGGTAAGTTCCTTCAATTCGACGATCCGGTCTTCGGTGATCAATGGCGACGGATGTGCGAACAGCATCCAGATGTACCAGCCGGTTCGAGTAATAAGTACCAGAACTGGGAGGTGGTAGACCCCGAGAAGTGGGTGCCAGATGGTTATATAGTCATAAGAGTTGATTCTCGTGGTGCCGGTCGTTCGCCGGGTATTCTTGATATTTGGTCAGCACGTGAGGCAAAAGATCAGGCTTTGTGCATTGAATGGGATGGGGTTCAGTCATGGTCGAATGGTAAGGTTGGACTTTCCGGTATTTCTTATTATGCAATGAATCAATGGCAAACAGCTTCACTACAACCTAAACATCTTGCGGCTATCTGTCCCTGGGAAGGTGCAGCTGATTTCTATCGAGACATGGGACGTCATGGAGGAATATATTGTGATGGTTTCGCTAAACCGTGGTCTGAGGTGCAGGTCTACTCTGTACAGTACGGTCGAGGTGAAAATGGTTATCGTTCACGAATGAATGGACATCTGGTATCAGGACCGATGACTCTCAGTGAAGAAGAACTTGGTTCAAATCGACGGAATTTTGATTTTGATTGTGTTTCGAATACTCTGGATACAGATGATTACTGGCAGTCACGAATGCCGGACTGGGATAAGGTTCAGGTACCCATGCTCTCTGCCGCAAATTGGGGTGGTCAAGGGCTACATCCGAGAGGTAACTTCGAAGGATTCGTACGATCTCGCTCAACAGAAAAGTACTTAGAAGTACATGGTATTGAGCACTGGACAGAGTACTACACTGATTATGGCGTCGAGCTCCAAAAGAAATTTTTTGGCCACTACCTTAAGGGGGAGGATACAGGCTGGTCCAACCAACCAAAAGTACAACTACAGGTAAGACATGCCGACGGTACGTTTGTTGAACGTCATGAAAATGAATGGCCGCTAGAGCGTACCCAGTGGACTAAATATTACCTTGATGTTGAGACTCATATAATTTCTAAGAAGCCGCAAACTATTGCTGGGTCGGTTACTTATGCTGGTTTCAGCGATGGTGTTACTTTTATGACGCAACCATTGAAGGAAGAATTAGAGATAACGGGACCAATAGCTACTAAGCTGTGGGTTTCTTCAGAAACCGAAAACGCTGACCTTTTTGTAGTTATTCGGGCATTCACGTCTGATATGCAGGAGATAGTTTTTCAGGGAGCCCTTGATCCCTGTACCCCGGTTGCGCAGGGATGGCTTCGCGTTTCACATCGAAAATTAGATCCAGAATTAAGTCGTATATATCGCCCCTATCACACCCACGATGAAGAGCAACCGCTAAGAAAAGGAGAGATATATGAGGTTGACGTAGAAGTATGGCCCACTTGTATTGTAGTTGAGCCCGGCACAAGGTTAGCAATCACTATAAGAGGCAAAGACTATGTCTATCCTGGAAAATCTAGTATCAATCTTGGTAAGTATGAAAATTGGACGGGATCGGGTCCGTTTACTCACGATGATCCGCGTGACCGGCCTGGAGATGTTTTTGGTGGGGATGTTACCTTGTATTCCGGGCCTGAAAGGCAGTCTTATGTTTTGCTACCGATCATTCCATCTAAATAATTTATTTAGGATGTTTGACAAGTATTACAAAGTCCGTGAAGTTCGATGTTTGATTTTGCAGCTTTCATTTTAGTTTTGATTGCCAAATCAGTAATAAATGAAGAGATAGATTGATCACTTACTTCTTCTATATTTTCACATCTGTCACAGATGACAAAAGCAGTCACGCCGAGCTTTTCGCAAGACATATGACTGCAAGCAATGAAAGCGCTAATACTCTCTACACGGTGAACCTTGCCCATGCTAATTAGCTTTTCAAGGGCACGATAAACTTGAAGTGGCGCACGGATGCCAACATCTCGTAACTCATCTAAAATCATATATGCACTTAAAGGTCGTTTTTGACTCTCAAGCAGATCCATCACTAATTTTTGATTTACAGATAGGTCGGAATTACCCTGATAAAATTCTATATTCATTGTTTAATTCCTCGATTGCTGAGTCTTTCAGAGTAATTACCTAACACAGATCTGATTCGGTTTAATGGTAACAATGTTAATATGAACAAGACAAGTGCAGTAACAACGATACTTGGTCCAGAAGAAGTATCCCAAGTTAAAGATGAGAATAATCCGCACACGACGGCTATACTACCAGTAATCATTGAAATAAATGCCATTTGGATAGGACCACTAGCTAAATTTCTAGCGGCAGCGGCTGGAATAATTAATAACCCAGTGATGAGTAAAACGCCTACTATCTTTATCGATACTGAGATTACTAGTGCTAACATAAGGGTAAATATGATTCGAACTAGCTTTGGCCTCATACCTTCAGCTTCAGCCAAGTCCGGGCTTACAGTATCTGCAAATAGCGGTCGCCAAATAGCAGCTAAAGTTAGAAGTACCAATATACCACCAAAGAAAATAAGCCATATATCAGTTACAGATACCGCTAGTATATCCCCGAATAGTAGACTTAATAGATCGATTCTAACCCAGGTCATAAAACCCAGAACCACTATTCCCACGGCCAAAACAGAATGCGCCAGAAGACCTAGAAGTGCATCACTGGGTAAACTTGTTTTTACTCTTAGGTAAATTAGAAAAAGAGAAACAGCTCCAGAGACAACAAAAATAGAAAAGGTAAAATTTGTTTCAAGTAAAATAGCTACTGCCACACCTAATAAGGAGGCATGCGAGAGTGTATCACCAAAATACGACAAACGACGCCAAATAACAAAGCAGCCTAAAGGACCGGCTATGAGAGCAACACAAATACCTGCTATTATTGCGCGGAGAAAAAAATCATCAAGCATTACTTTCTCACTATTCTTTTATAACAAATGCTTACGGACATTGATGTTATCCTGCTACGCTAGAAGACTTTTCATTATCATCAATTAAGCTACCATCAGTACCGTGTGTGTGGTCATGTTTATGTTCATAAAGAGCGAGTCCAGGAGCGACTTGGCGTCCGAATAATGCAAGATACTCTTCACTCTCGGATACTAGTTTAGGTGTTCCTGAGCAGCACACATGACCGTTTAGGCAAATTACATTATCAGAGGAGGCCATAACAATGTGTAGATCGTGAGATATAAGCACTACTCCACAGGACAATTCATCTCTAAGGCGATTTATTAGTTCATAAAGTTCGAGCATGCCTTTAAAATCAACTCCCTGCACAGGTTCATCGAGTACAATTAAGTCAGGCTTTCGCGCAATTGCGCGGGCGATCATTACACGTTGAAACTCTCCACCCGAAAGAATTCGTAGGTCTGCTCCAAAAAGGTGTTCAACGCCTGTTGAAACTAGTGCTGAACGGACATCTTCATTACTAACTTTACCAGTCATCTTCATAAAATGTTCAACGCGTATTGGTAAAGTCCAGTCGATAGATAATTTTTGAGGCAAATAAGAAATTACCGTTTTGGGACGTTTTTTTACAATTCCTTCGTCTGGTTTCAATACGCCCAATAACATTTGAGCCGTGGTAGATTTACCTGATCCGTTAGGACCTATCAGAGTTACTATTTGTCCTTTATCAACGTTGAAAGAAACACCACGAACTAGCCAACGTGAATCCCGTTTTATTCCAGCATCAATCAGTTCGACTAGGGTGTTATCGAGCATTATTATTTTCCGAGTATTTGTTTATAGAATTTGTTGTTGATAGCTAAAGTATCATAGGTTATAACACCGTACAAATCTGTTATAGTATAACATTACTGACGAAAGTTTTACAATGAAGTTCTCTAAATTCGCAAGCCTATTATTGTTATTATTTATTATAAATATTTCAAACTCACGAACAGCAACAGCTGACATAAATGTTATGGCATCGATAAAGCCTATACATTCACTAGTGTCAATGGTCATGGAAGGTGTAGGTGAACCTTCACTATTAGTTGGTGGTGCTGCCTCACCACATACATTTTCTCTAAAACCGTCTCAGGCTAGACAAATAGAAAAAGCAGATGTTATTTTTTGGGTTAGCCCAACACTAGAAACATTTTTAGAGAAACCATTGGAGACAATAGGGTCAAGTGCGAAGACATATGAACTTATTGAAATGACTTCTCTAAAAAGATTATCATTTCGTGAAGGTGGACCGTTTGAAGGACACCTTCATGATGATCATGATGATCATAAAGAGCATGCAGAAGAGGGACACGGTAAGCATAAAGAGCATGCAGAAGAAGGCCACGGTAAGCATAAAGAGCATGCAGAAGAAGGCCACGGTAAACACAAAGAGCATGCAGAAGAAGGCCACGGTAAACACAAAGAGCATGCAGAAG
>PASR01000004.1 GCA_002713365.1 Rhodospirillaceae bacterium | reverse complement strand
ACTGGTTGCGGTCCATTCCTTCATGAGGAACCACGTGACAGGCCGAAAACTGTGTTTGATGGTAAAGTAACCTTGCATACAGGTAAGGCTTATGGAGCTTGGCTTATGCTGCCTATTATTCCACCTAAGTAATATTAGAATTAGCAAGGTAGAATAGTTAAACATTAAAAATAAATTTATTTCTTATATTTAAGATATAAACTCTAATTGGCCGGATTGGTAAAAGGCGGGTAGTCTGTAGTACCAATGATTGAGTGGTATTGATTAAGTGCCCACCGGACAGTTGGAAAAGCAATCTCATCCCATGGAATATCATTCCACCTAAATANTTGAACTTCCAGCGATTCTTCTCCAGGTGCAATATTCTTTGATAACATTGAAGCTTTATAGATTAATTGAATCTGAGATAGCCGAGGAATATTATATATTGCTAATAAACGATTAATTGAAATCTTAGCCTGTGCCTCTTCCCAGGTTTCTCGTATAGCACCCTCTTCAGACGACTCTTCCAGTTCAAGATAACCTGCCGGTAAAGTCCACAGCCCAATCTGCGGTTCAATTGCCCGCCTACATAACAGTATATAATCTTCTGAATTTATGTTTTCATCATTCCATGTAGCAACCGCACCAACAACAACGACAGGGTTTTTATACCAAATGAAATCGCATTCCCGACACACTAAACGTTCACGATTATCTCCCTCAGGGATAGTAACATGAACAGGCCCAACAGAATCGATATTATCAACTTCTAATTTATCTTCATAAACTTTTGAATCATTATCTGTCATACGGTTATTTTAACCTCCCGGTCTTTAGTAAAGTTATTATATCAAAGACCAGTTATAAAAAAACTAACATATGATTATATACACTAATATTATTGACTCAAATATTTAAGGCTTGTACCCCAGGTAATTTTTTACCTTCAAGCCACTCAAGAAATGCACCCCCTGCCCCTGAAACATAGCTAAACTTAGCTGCAACGCCAGCATGGTTAAGTGCTGAAACTGTATCTCCTCCGCCTGCGATAGAGGTTATATAACCCTTATCAGTTATATCTGCGGTAAATTGAGCAAGAGCAACTGTTCCCAGATCAAAGGGGGATAACTCAAAGGCTCCCAAAGGCCCATTCCAAACTATCGTTTTAGATTTTTTTACAGTTTCACATAAAAGTGAAATAGTTTTAGGCCCAACATCCAAAATCATTTGATCAGCTGGAATAGAGTTTATAGACACATTTGAATTGGCGCTACCTTTCTCGAACTTCTCAGCTACAATTGCATCAATAGGCAGGATAATTTTACAGTTGGACTTATGAGCAGCAGCCATAATCTCATTAGCAGTATCAGCCATTTCATGCTCACAAAGTGACTTCCCAATTGATACTCCTCCAGCATTCAGAAAGGTATTAGCCATTGCCCCTCCTATTATTAAAGCATCAACTTTTTTTGATAAATTCTCTAATAAATCAATTTTTGTAGATATTTTAGCCCCTCCAACTATGGCAGTAAGCGGGCGAATAGGCTCCGATAAAATTTTGACCAAGGCGTTAAGTTCTTCCTGCATGAAGCGACCAGCGGCACAAGGTAATAATTGAGGAAGACTTGATATAGAAGCGTGATAACGATGTGACGCTGAAAAAGCATCATTAATATAAATATCTCCCAGCCGGGCAAGACTAGCTGCAAATTCTGGATCGTTTTTTTCTTCACCTTCGTTGAATCGAAGGTTTTCAAGAACAATAATACCCCCTTCAACAAGCCTTTCGATAGCGTCGCTAGCAACCTCACCAATACATTCATTTACAAATATAACGGCACGTCCTAGACACTCAGCTAAAGCATCAGCTGCGGGCCTTAATGTTAAAGATGGGACAACCTGACCATTAGGCCGTCCAAAATGAGATAGAATGACAACCTTTGCGCCTCTTTGCGTTAGGTCATTTATGGTTAATACCAAACGATCTAGTCTTGAAGTATCTGTAACTATTCCTTCTTGCATCGGCACGTTTAAGTCTGCTCGCACTAAAACACGTTTTCCCGAAAAATTAATATCATCTAGTGTTCGAAAATTAATCATTGATAGTATTTCATCATTCTTTATTTTTTATATTAGTATTCAATTACATTAGACATCGTAAAGCTTCAATGAAATTAATCTTCGTTTACTTAAATTGGCACATCTAAAGCAATGTCTAATAATAATTCATCATTTTCAGGAGCTGCTATTAAACCTAGTCCTATAGGTAGCCCTCCAACATGAGCTATAGGAAGACTAATTTGAGGCAGCCTGGCGAGGGGCGCCATACAGTTATAACGTTCATTATTATTACGCAGACAATCATAAATTTTTTCCGCACTACATACGGGAGGTGGCAATGCTGGAGCCGCCGGAACAGCAATTACAGCCCCATTTGCCAAAAATTCTTGTAAATAATTTGTCATATTAGTTCGTTTCAACTTCGCAAGCCTTATCTCCTCAGAGCTAATCTTACCTCCTGACTCAAAACGCTCTCTAAATCCGGGCCCCATTACTGGGTTGTTACTTTCAATCCAAGAAAGATAAGAAGAAGCCGCCTCCGAACCTCTAATTACCCGCATAACTTTTGCCCAGCCGTCAAGGTTTTCTATACCTTTCAAAGATCCAATATCAACTTCATTGTATCCTCCAAGGATTTGACTTACCTTATCCAAGGCCGGCAATAATGCTTCACGTATAGATGGATCAACTAATGCAAATGCATCCCTAGCCAAATAAAACTGGCCTGGTTTTGTAGCAACTTTCCACTTGAGGGTTACTTCACCTACTTTCTTCATNATACCCGGTTTTTGAGCAAACCAACCGCAAGTATCCAAACTGGGTGCCAACGGCATTATCCCTTCAAGAGAAATTCGTCCATGACTTGGTCTAAAACCATAAATATTGCAAAATGAAGCGGGAACTCTTACAGAACCCCCTGTATCTGTTCCCAGTGCAAAATCCACCTCCTTAGCTGAAACCACAGAAGCTGAACCGGATGAAGACCCGCCAGGTATATGACCTGGCGCTGCCGGATTACGCGGAGTGCCATAGTGAAAATTCTCACCAATCATCCCATAAGCGAACTCTTCGGTAATAGTTTTGCCGACCATATCTGCACCAGCACTTAACAAGTCTTGTACTACTGGAGCATGATCTTTAGCTACGTTATTAGTTCTAAACCATTCGGGATTACCACCACCAGTAACTTGTCCTTTTACATCTATTATATCCTTAACCGCGAATTTCATTCCTTTTAATAAACCACTGGAATTACCATCAACNCTTAAGTTGGAATGGCCACAAAAACCAGAAACCTCTTTTCTGAATAGATCACTCATAATCCTTTTCCACTTGGCATAGATACGTATGGTGAAATTCCGTTTTCCGCTAATGTAACAGCTATATCTAATAATATTTCATCATTTCCAGAAGCTGCTGCGAGTCCAAGGCCTAATGGAAAACCATCAAACTTAGCCATAGGAATTGTGATTTGAGGTAAACGACCCAAACCAGAAATACAACCAATTGGTTCATTGCATTCACGGAAAGGATCTATATCAGAATCTTGACCGCCTATGACTGGAGCAATTCCAGGGCTTGAAGGTAATGCAATTATATTTCCATTATTCAATAACTCACTTAAGTGATCAGCAATAGCATCGCGTTGAATTCGTGCAACAGCTAGTTCATCTGGAGTGACATTTGATCTAGCCTTAAAACNACTTGCAACGCCAGAACCAAAGATTGGTTTTACCTTTTTAATCCAATCTCCATGTACTTCCCAAGATTCTCCTCCCCAAATGGCCCTAGTTACTGAAACCCAATTTTCCAAACCAGGTAAACCCTCAGCATTAGAGACAACAATACTTTTAGCAGGACCTAAAATTTGAGTTACTTTTTCTACAGATTCCATAAGAGCTAATCTGATAGGATCCGGAACAATATTCATAATATCACTAGCAACTAGAAATTTACCTGNTCCCAATGAATGATTAGATTTTTTTAATAAAACNCTTGCAATGTCTCGAAGTAATTCTGGAGATCGAGCAAACCACCCTATAGTATCAAAGCTTGGGGCAAGTTTCATTACTGCTTCTAAAGAAACGCGTCCATGAGAAGGTCTTATTCCATAAAGACCACAGAAACTAGCCGGTGCTCTTACTGATCCCCCCGTATCTGACCCTAGCGCAAAATCAACAAGTCCTGCAGCTACTGCAGCTGCTGATCCNGATGATGAGCCGCCAGATACCCTTCCANGAGCATTAACATTCAGCGGAGTTCCATAATGAATATTCTCACCTGTCAAACCAGTTGCCAATTCTTCAGTAACAGTCTTTCCAACCAAGTTTGCTCCAACATCAAGTAAGTCTTGAATACACCCAGCTGTTTCGTCTGCAGCAGAATGGGTTTTAAGCCAATCTGGGTTTCCACAACCAGTAACATGACCGGCAACATCAATTATATCTTTTGCAGCAAAATTTAGATCCTTCAGTGGGTTATTTTTAGCAGAAGGGTTTCCAAAAATCGTAAATTTTCCATGTGGTACATATGCCCCGATGGGATCAATCATTTTTTAAACCTCTGATAAAATTTCTTATTCTTATATTTAACTATAGTTAATTAGCTATATGCGATAGTGGCAAGGCGGTACGGTAACTTACCTGTTTAAGAGCAAAACTAGACTTAATACTTGCTACACCAGGTATACGCGTTAAATGATCGAGAAGAAAACGTTGAAAAGAGCTAATATCAGGTGCCACCACTCTTAATAGATAATCTGAATCTCCAGTCATTAGGTAACACTCCATGACTTCAGTATGATCTAATATCTGACTCTCAAATTCATCAAGTGTTCCATCAACTTGCTTTTCCAAGCTCACCTGTACAAAAACACTTACAGGTAGACCAATTGCTGATGGATCCAACAGAGATACATAACCTCGCATGTAACCTTCTTCTTCAAGTCTTCTTACTCTTCGCAAACAGGGTGAAGGTGATAAATTAACCAATTCAGCTAGATCCGTATTAGCAATACGCGCATCTATCTGTAGAACTTCTAAAATTTTCTTATCAGTCTCATCTAGTTTATATTGTGGCATGATTCGNCTTTATTTTAGTTAAAATAACTATAATATAGCTAATTATTGTATTTTTATAGACAAATTAGCAAGATGCATTAATAAAAATAATGGTACAATATAATTAGTAATTGATAAGGAAAAACTACTAGATAGATTAGTAAAATCATGCCGAATAAGACTAGTGAATCAATAGATATAGATACTTTAGAATCACTAGAACAAAAAATACTCTGGCTTTCAAGCTGGCTAATACACAATGCCAATCACATAAGGCCAAACAGAGATGGACTTAAAGTAGGAGGGCATCAAGCCTCTTGTGCCTCCTCTACAACACTATTAACCGCGTTATATATGAGTGTATTACGACCAGAAGACCGGGTTGCAGTAAAGCCTCATGCATCGCCTGTGTTCCATAGTATTCAGTATTTATTAGGTCGACAATCAGAAGATCAATTAAAACGTTTTCGTTCTTTTGGTGGAGCACAATCTTATCCTTCGCGAACCAAAGATTCCGATGATGTGGATTTTTCTACAGGCTCTGTTGGGCTAGGTGTTGCGGCAACCCTGTTTGCAGCAATGGTGCGTGACTATGTCGACTTACACGGGTTCAGCGATAAATCAAAACCAAGCGGACGTATAATTGCACTTATGGGAGATGCCGAGCTAGATGAAGGAAACGTATTTGAAGCGTTGCTAGAAGGATGGAAACATAATGTTAAGAATTTGTGGTGGGTTATAGACTATAATCGCCAAAGTTTGGATGGAGTAGTTCATGACAACCTATTCCAAATTATCAAAGACTTCTTTGGAGCCATGGGATGGAATGTTTTAGAGTTAAAATATGGCAAACTGCTGCAGAATGCATTTGATCAGGCTGGTGGCGACGCTCTCATGGATTGGATCAATAATTGTTCAAATCAACTCTATTCAGCTCTAACATTCCAAGGAGGGGCTGCATGGCGAAAACATTTAAAAACTGATTTAGGATATACAGAAGGCATAAAAACTCTACTCGATACACATGATGACTTAGGTCTGCAACGACTCATGACTAATTTGGGTGGTCATGACATGACCGCTACATTAGAAGCTTTTAATAGCGTTCGTGATGATACTCCTCAATGTTTTGTAGCCTATACAATAAAGGGTTTTAACACTCCCCTGGCTGGCCATAAAGACAATCATTCTGGTTTAATGAACCCAGAACAAATGCAGATATTTAAAGAAGCTCATAATATTCGTGATGGACATGAATGGGACATTGCAGAGGGACTAGATATTGATATTGATGCCCTACATGAATTTTTAGATCTCGTACCATTTAACCAAAGATCCATTCCGATTACCCCCCCAACTATCCCCACCATAGAGTTAACAAGCCCTGAAACAAAAATAACGTCTACACAAGAAGCATTTGGAAGAATGCTAAATGATTTGGGACGTGAAGATAGTGAAATGGCCGATCGTATTGTTACTACTACTCCAGACGTGACAATAACCACTAATATGGCAGGTTGGGTTAATCAAAAAGGGTTGTTTCACCATGAGCCACTAGCCGATCTATTCCGAGATGAAAAAGTTCCATCAGCTTTTAAATGGTCCATGGGACCAGAAGGCCAACATATTGAATTGGGTATCGCAGAGAATAACTTATTTCTATTACTATCAATACTGGGACTTTCCGACAAAATTTTTGGTGCAAGGTTATTACCCGTAAGCGCGCTTTATGACCCATTTATTGCTCGGGGCCTTGATGCACTTAACTATGCTTGCTACCAGGACGCTCGCTTTATTTTAGTCGCAACACCATCAGGCATCACACTGGGTCCGGAAGGAGGTGCACATCAGTCAGTGTCAACTCCATTAATAGGCTTGGGACAACCAGGGCTAACAAGTTTTGAACCAAGCTTCACAGATGAATTGGCAATCATCATGAGTTGGGCCTTCAGACATATACAAGCAGAAAATGGAGGAGCTGTATATCTGCGTCTATCAACTCGTAATATTACACAGCCAGAACGATCCAATATAAACTCTATTTCCGATGATATAATAAACGGCGCATATTGGATAAAAAAGCCAGAAAAAGAAGCAGAATTAGCAATTGCTTATACTGGAGCTATTTTTCCTGAAGCATTAGATGCGTATGAACAAATACTGGAAGATGTGCCAGGGGCTGGACTATTATCAATCACATCTCCTGACAGGCTTTATAAGGACTGGAACAATGACGGTCATATCGCTGAAAAAATTCTATCGCCACTAGCCTCCAATGCGGCAATTGTAACTGTTATTGATGGCCACCCTGCAACCCTCAGTTGGCTTGGTAGTGTTGCAAATCATAGTATTATTTCTCTAGGGGTTGATGATTTTGGGCAGTCTGGTGACTTGACAGACCTTTACCACGAATATGGTATTGATAGTGACGCAATTATAAATGCGGCGGCAAAAGCATTAACGAAAAGACTATAAAAGCCCAGGACAAGTATTAAGAAAAGTTGATAGAATATTTGATTTATAATACATTCTAAAGTTTTATAATTTATGATCTGTCGGCAATTGTCTCCCTACGGGCTATATATACAACTGCGCCAACAATTATAGCACCACCTATCCAGGTCCAGATTGATGGTTCTTCTCCAAATACTATAAATGCAATGAGTGCAGTGAATATGAGACGAGCGTAGTCAAACGGTAGAACCGCCGAAGCATCAGCAGCTGCTAACGACCTAGTTAAACACATATGCGCACCAACTCCACTTAGCCCTAAAAGAAACGACCACCCAAACCCCAATACCCCAGGTAATGACCAAACAAATAATGCCGGGACAAACGTTAGCGGAACTGAAAAAATTGCAAGCCAGGCAACTATAGAATTAGATGAATCATAGGATGATAATGACTTTATCATTAAATTTGATACGGCAATAAATATGGCTGCTCCCACCGGCAATATAAAATATGGGTCAACAACTTCTAATCCTGGGCGCAAAACAATCCAAACACCGGCAAGCCCTACAAATGTGGCGATCCAACGCCGAGCTTTAACCACTTCACGAAGAAAAATTACAGCGCCAATAGTAGCAAACAATGGAGCAGCAAACGTTAAAGCAGATACTTCAGCCAAAGTAAGTTTGGACTGGGCAATAACTAATAAAATAAAACCTGTCATTGAAAACAAGGCTCGAAATGCGTGCAGAGGCAAAACATTTGTTTTCATTTCAATTTTACAATGCTGGATTATCCAAGGTAGCATCATTAAAAAAACAAATATCGACCTTATAAATGCTACCATTAACGGATCTGTACCCGCAGTTGCCATTCGAACTAGGGGCCCATGAAAACTAAAGAACATTGCAGCAAGTAGCATCCAGAATGCGCCACGCGCATGCCCTGGTAATTGGTTAAAAATAGTTTTCATAGAGAACATAACCTAACAATACAGAAACCAATAAATAGAAAAAATTATTTAGTCCCGTTTTTTAAGCAACCCTATTTTGTGCAACTCCACCGTTTCGTATTGCTTCATACCCATCAAGCAGCATCATTCCCATAGCAATTCTTGCTTCTCTAGAGGCACTGCCAATATGTGGAAGCATAAATACGTTTGGCAATTCAAAGTATCGCTGGTCAATATTAGTTGGTTCACCATTAAATACATCTAATCCTGCAGCGGCTATTTTACCAGACTTGAGAGCTGTTATAAGTGCATCATCATCAACCAAGTTTCCCCTAGCAATATTTATAATTACTGCACCATCAGGCAAACACCTAATAGTATCAGAGTTTAAAAATTTGTGTGTATGTGGAGTGGAAGGTGCACACAAAGCTAAAAAATTACTGACTCCCAATAAGTCTTCTATATTTCTTAAATAAACTGCTTTTTCTTCTAGATCAGGTGATAAACGGTTACGATTATGGTAATATATATCCATATCAAAGCCTCTAGCACGCTTCGCTAATTTTTGACCTATTCGACCCATGCCATATATACCGAGTTGTTTACCGGTGATTTCAACACCCACAAACTGTGTGGCAGTCCACAAACCCCAATTTCCAGAACGAAGACAACTTATAGATTCCTGCGCCCTTCTGGCGGCTCCAAGCATTAGTAAAACCCCTACCTCTGCTGTAGCTGATGTAACTGCACCAGGCGTAGCTAATACTGCAAGACCTCGTTCTCTTGCCGACTTGAGGTCAATATGATCAACACCTGCTGACAATGTAAGAATAACCGTTACACTTTTTGGTAATGCATTAATAACCTCCTTACTAAGGGGCTCAGTAACACATAAAAAAATTGCCTGGATTCCATCTGACGCACTAATAATCTCATCTGAAGTCATTATGTGATCGTCTTCATTTAAAACTACATCATACTCATCTAATAGACGTTTTTCGATTTCAAATAAATGACGTCTAGTAACTAAAATTCTTGGTTTAATAGTCACCTATTTCCCCTTATAAAATTGCGAGTATAATGCATATAAGACCCAAATACCTTCTTTGCTTTAACATCGAGTGATTTTATAAATCTGTTACATCACAGTGAGCCGTCTAAGAAAATATATAATAAGTATGGTTAACTCGGGTAAACCAGCCCCGCCAACTCCTGGTGTGTAGTCATCCATACCCAGTCTAGATCTTTTACAATATCAATAGCTGCTTTAATTTCTATGGCCCCAAACGGGCGTCCAAATACATGAGCATGTGCAGTTATATCCAACACGGCAGGAGGACTGCCTATACTAGTATAATTATCAACAATACGTTTTAATGTAGCCGTATAAACCTCAGGTGGATTTCCAAAGCGCATGTAGAGCGGTAGATCATTAACCTCCATAGTGAATGGAACAATAGCAAGCGGGCCTTTAGATGTGTTCATCAAATATGGCAAGTCAGTGTTGAAATGATCTATATGCCATTTAAAACCGCTCTCTGCTAACAACTCACAAGTATTGTTACTAGGAGTGCCCCGTGGACTAGCAAAGCCTTCTGGTAGCTTACCAATAACATTCTGAAATAAGTTCATCCCACGTTTTAAATCATTTTTTTCTTGTTCCAGTTCTTGATAAGCAGGCAGTATATTCTGCATCCAAGCATGAGCTCCTATAAAATGGCCATCATTATCAATTCTTTTTAGCAGCTCCGGCCATTTTTCAGCAATAATTCCGCTAGCATAAGTTCCGCACGGAACTCCTGCCTCTCCAACAATGTCTAGTAAGCGGTAAGCTCCAACAGTCATACCATATTCAGCCCAAGAACGTGCTTGCGTGTCTAAAACCCCAGCCCTTAAAGGGTTTCCCATTGGGCCAATACCTGGAGCTGCATCATCAGTCCATGCTTCACACATTATATTTACGGAAACAGCTAAGCGCTTTCCCTCAGGCCATCCAGCAGGTAATTTTTCTATAGTCATGGTATCTCCTCTTGAATAAATTTAACATTCTGGCAATCTGCTTACTCGAAATCTTTTATGACCGCAAAGCCCAATGCAGAATTAATAGGAGAGAATAATGCTTAAAACTACAATTACCGGCAGTTTACCAAAGCCATCCTGGCTAGCTCAACCTGAGGTTCTATGGGCACCGTGGGCACATAAAGATATTAGAAAATTGGAAGAAGCAAAACAAGATGCTGTTCGTATAGCTATAAATGACCAAGAGAAAGCTGGTATTGATATTGTTTCAGATGGTGAACAATCACGTCAACATTTTGTTCATGGTATCTTAGAAAAAATTGGTGGAATAGATTTTGAACATAAAGAGCGCATAGGAATACGTGATAATCGTTATCAAGCGGATTGTCCAACTGTTGTTTCTAGCATTTACCGTTCTTCACCAATTCATAAAGATGAGGTTGCTTTCGCCCGAAAACAAACAAAACATGATTTAAAGTTTACTATGCCAGGGCCCATGACGATTGTGGACACATTAGCAGATAATCATTATAGAGACCGACCATCACTGGCAATGGCTTTTGCCGATATTTTAAATATGGAGGCCAAAGAAATTGAGGCAGCAGGCGCCAACGTAATACAGTTCGATGAGCCTGCTTTCAATGTATATCTTAACTCGGTACCTACTTGGGGTCTAGACGCCCTTAACAGAGCTGTTGACGGGCTTTCATGCAAAACAGCTGTTCATATCTGCTATGGCTACGGGATCAAAGCAAATCTTGATTGGAAAGCTACTTTAGGGAAGGTATGGAATCAATATAAAATAATACTGCCGGAATTAGCCTGCTGTGAAATAGATCAGGTTTCATTAGAATTCGCTGGTTCGAGAGTGCCCATTGAATTATTAGCACTGCTTTCTAACAAAAAAGATGTCCTTTTTGGAGCAATTGATGTAACGAAACTAGAAATAGAAACACCCGAGGAAGTCGCCGCCATAATTCGTCATGCAACAAAATATTTATCACCTGAACGAATATTCCCATGTACTAACTGTGGCATGGTTCCTCTGCCTAGAAGTGTAGCTAATGACAAACTTAAAGCTCTATCTCAGGGAGCTAAAATAGTGCGTTCTGAGTTATAGAAACATATTAATTAATTTATCTCCCCGCCACTCACGATTTCTAAAGCTAAAGAAATAGAGAACAAAAGAATATTTTAACAAAAAAGATTTTAGGAGAAGAGAATGAGTGAGGGTAATATTATTGTAAAGGCACAACCATTAAAAGACTTTGCCACAAGGATCTTTAGTGCCTGCAATATATCTTCAGAAAATGCTCTAAAATGGGCAGATGTTTTAGTTTGGGCAAATTTACGAGGTGTTGACTCTCATGGAGTATTAAGAATTCCAAGATACATTGAGACAATTAAAAATGGTAATATTAATGCGCGTCCAAATATTACAATAGAAAAAAAAGATGCAGCAATTGCAGTATTAGATTGCGATGCTTCTCCTGGTCCTATTGGAATGGCACGCGCAATGGAAGAAGCGATGGAACGAGCGAATGAGGTCAATATAGGGTGGTGTATTGCAAAAAATATAACCCATACAGGGGCTATTGGTTATTACGCTCAGATTGCTGCAAAAGAAGACATGGCAGGTATCGTCATGATAGCTTCTCGACCAATGATGGCGTACCATGGGGCTAGAGTAGCTGGACTATCTACCAACCCTCTTGCTATCGCAGTGCCCGGTGGAACACACCCTCCTTTGGTAGTCGATATGTCAACCTCTACAGTCTCTATGGGAAAAGTCCTAGAAGCGCGCGACGCTGGAGAACCAATTCCCGACGGCTGGGCCATGGATAAAAATGGAAACATGACAAATGACCCCAACTTGGCCTCAATACTAATGCCACTGGGCGGGGCAAAAGGGTCTAGTTTATCACTCATGTTTGAATGCTTGGTTAGTCTGATGGGATCTAACCCGCTAATAGCTTCACTAATTATGCCTGGTGCTGATCCTTCTGGATTTAGACAAAACGGTTTGGCAATAGCAATAAAAATATCTGCTTTTATTGATATTAGTAATTATAGAAACGAAGTAGATCTACTCGCATCTGCAATCAAGTCATTGCCACGTGCAGAAGGCGTAGACGAGATATATGCACCTGGAGAACGAGGTGATGCTATTCTTACTAAACGCTTAAAATACGGCATTCCATTGCCCAAGGGTACATGGGACAGGCTTTCACAATCCGCATCTACGCTGGGCGTCGACATGCCAAATAGTGATTAGGATATATAGCTGCTTCTTTCTAAAGTTAGCCTAAATAACACTCTAAAAGAAACTTTATCTTTAAAAAAATATAAATTAATTCAATCTGGAAACGTCAATTTTTAGAAGCTGAGCAGCATTGCCCCCCATAACCGTGGCTTTCTGTTGTTCACTAAGACCCGAAGTGCCATCTACAAATCCCACCGGATCCGGCTCAGCCATGTCATATGGATAGTCAGTTCCCATAACAATTCGGTCAGCACCCCAAGTATCAACTAGATAACGGAGTTGATGATCAGTAAACACGACCGTATCAAAGTATAGTTTTTTTACATACTCACTTGGAGGCTTGGATATGACTTGACGACAATCATCCCTAAGATGATAAGGATGATCAAAACGGCCAGAATAAGTTGGCACGTAGCCGCCACCGTGAGCAATACAAATTTTAATTCCAGGAAATTTTTCTAAATAACCGTCAAATACTAAATGTCCTACAGCTAAAGCTGATTCAAGCGGGTGTCCAATAGTATTACGAAAATAATGATCAGTCATGCGCTCTTTAAAACTAGTTCCAATTGGATGCATAAAAATCATTACATCTAATTCTTCTACTCGAGCGAAAAACTTCTCTAAACCAGCGCGCGTTAAATCCTGTCCCCGAACGTTAGTGGAAATTTCCACCCCACGCATACCATGTTCTTTGACACAGCGGTCTAATTCTGCAACCGCCATATCTACATCCTGTAATGGAGCAGTACATAAACCTACAAAACGATCCGGGTTTCCAGCAACAATTTCTGCGATACGGTCGTTAACTACTTTTGAGGTCTCGCGTGCAAATTCCGCTGGATAAACATAGTTATAATGGAAGGGTGATGGTGACAGGGCTTGTACGTCTATACCGCAAGCATCCATATCAGCAATGCGAACATCTGGGTCAGTTAACTTAGGTAAAATACTCTGATGTTGATTGCGGTTAATTTCCCCAGTTAAGGCACTAGCTTCCTTATATAGCTTCGCCTGGTCAGCTACTGAAGGATCTTCCAACATAGCATCCGCCTCAAGAACATGCACATGACAATGCACATCTACAGTGAAGTGCTGATTACCGTTTTTTACTCTCTGGGTATGCCCGTGATCACTGGCCGGCGAATGGTTAACGCATTTAAAAAACATTGATTACCCCTATCTAAATAATATCAGTATAAAATACCAAAACTGGTTTTAGTTGAGTCCTAATAATTTGGCAGCATTGCCACCTATTATCGCAGATTTTTGATCGTTAGTTAAATCGGTTCCATTTACATGCCCAACAGGATCTGTTTCGGCCATATCGTAAGGATAATCAGTACCCATGACAATATGATCAGCTCCAAAGACCTTGACTAAATACTCCAACTGATGATCCGTAAATACAACCGTATCAAAATAAAACCTTTTTAGATAATCAGTATGGATTTTCCCTTTAGGCAAATGTCGTTGCATATCTGGCCGAAGAGGATGTGCATGGTCAATACGTCCTGAATATGAGGCCATAAACCCTCCCCCATGTGCCACACAAATCTTTAGACCGGGATGACGATCCATTACTCCATCAAAAATTAAATAATGTACTGCAACAGTGGATGCCAATGGATTAGCAATAATATTACTAAAATAATGATCAGCAAACCTCGCGCTTTCGGTAAAACCTCCAGGGTGCATGAATATCACAACACCTAATTCTTCTACCCGGGCAAAGAACTTATCGAGACCCGCTCGTGATAGTTCTGTTCCGCAAACATCAGTTGAGATTTCTACACCGCGCATACCTAAATCATTGACACAACGATTCAACTCAGCAACTGCCATTTCAGGGTTTTGTAACGGCACAGTGCCTAAGCCAACAAATCTATCAGGATTACTTGCAACAAGTTCAGTTAAGCTATTATTTACCATCTGAGCGACATCACGTCCTAATTCAGGATCAGCCCAATAACAATAATGACCAGGTCCTGTTGATACTGCTTGAATATCAACACCAGCAGCATCCATATGAGAGAGGCGTATATCAACATCCGTTGCCATGGGCATAATGTCTTGCGTATGTTGACGTTGAAATGCCCTTGTTTCCTCACTAGCATGCCACATAAGTGGTTCATATTTTAAATCAAAGGCATCTTTCACCATTGCATCAACTTCCGGCACATGAAGATGACAATGAATATCAACAGATTTAATTTTCGAATTTATGTTCTGAACACGGTGACCTATACTGCTACTGCCGGTTTCTGGACCGTGATGAGCGCACTTAAAAAGCATAATGATTCCCCAAATAACTTTTTTTTTAAAACTTTTATTTGTTATTACCTATATATTTCTAAAAATATAGAGCAAACTAATTATTTTAACTATCTCTTACCCCTCGACTTAGACGCAAGCCATGTTAAATACTCTAATTAATAAAAAAATATATCAATTTTAGGAGAATTCTGAATATGTCGACTGAAAATTTTGGTATCTCTCAACATGTTCTGCGCCGTGAAGATCAGAACTTGATCACCGGATCCGGAAAATATACTGATGACATAACTTTTGATGATCAAACCTTTGTAGCGTTTTTACGGTCTCCAGTTGCGCATGCTAAAATATTAGCAGTTGACGTATCTGCGGCTAAAAGTTTGCCTGGTATTATAGAAGTATTTACAGGCAATGACCTACTTGCTGCAGGTATTGGTAATATTCCTAATATGACCCCTTTTGCTAACTACGATGGTTCAGAGATGAAACTAACATCACGTCCATCTATTGCCGTTGAGAAAGTTCGTCATGTCGGGGAGATTATCGCAATGGTTGTTGCTGAATCTAGCGCCCTAGCAGCAGACGCAGTTGAACTCATTGAATTTGATTTTGATATCTTACCTACCATTGTAAATGTTGAAGATGCTATAGCAGATGGTGCCCCACAGATATGGGAAAATATACCCAATAATATTTGTTTAGACTTCCGTATAGGAGATAAAGGTAAAACAGAGGAAGCATTTAGAAAAGCGACTCACGTCTCAAAACTAACCCTAAAAACAAATCGTATAGTAGCAGCTTCAATGGAACCACGCAGTGCTAACGCCCGATGGGATGCAAACAAAGAAAGATATGAGCTTTTTGCAGGATCACAGGGAGTTAATGCCATGCGTCGTATGTTGGCAGAATCTATTTTTCAGGTGCCACCTGATAAGATGCACGTAGTAACCCATGATGTAGGCGGGGGATTTGGTATGAAAACTCAAGCTTACCCTGAATATGTTGCTTGTCTTTTCGCTGCTAAAGAAATTAAGAGACCTGTGAAATGGCAAGGAAGTCGTTCAGAAGCTTTTCTAGCGGACAATCAAGCACGTGATGGCATCATAAATGGCGAACTAGCATTAGACAAAAATGGTAAAATTATAGGTCTCCGCGTTGATATGATAGCTGCAATGGGGGGGTACTTATCTTCACATGGGCCTGCAGCAGCTACACGAAATGTCTGCAATTGCCTAACAGGGTGCTATGATAACCCCTCTCTATATTTTAACGTTCGTTGCGTTTTAACAAATAATTTACCTATAGGACCATACCGAGGAGCAGGCCGCCCCGAAGCAGCTTACATTCTCGAACGTCTGATTGATCAAGCAGCGCGTGAAATGGGTATAGATCGAGTGGATTTGAGACGCCGTAATTTTATTAATCCAATCGCTATGCCATATAAAACATCACTATCACAAACCTATGATAGTGGTGAATTTGAAGCAGCCATGGATAAGGCACTAAAAATTGCGAAATGGGATGAGTTTCAATCTCGAAGAAAAGATTCTGAAAAAAATGGTAAACTACGCGGATTAGGTATGGCTTGTTTTGTGGAAACGGCGGGAGGCTACTTAGAAGAAGGTGCCAAAATAGAATTTACTGAAAGCGGAACGGTAGAAGCAATTCTTGCCGTTCAATCAAATGGGCAAGGACATGCCACCTCATTTGCCCAAGTAATTTCTGATCTACTTAATGTTCCCTACGAAAAAGTAAGAATAATTGAAGGAAATAGCGATAACACTCCATCAACTGGTTTTGCTTCTGTTGCTTCTCGGTCAGCTGCGTTAGCTAGCGGTGCTTTGTCAGTAACAATAGATTCAGTCTTGGATAAAGGTAGAAAAATCGCCGGGCATATACTAGAGGCATCGGTAGCAGATATTGAGTATAGAGATGGCAACTTTTTGGTAGCTGGTACGGATCGTGAAATAAATATATTTGATTTAGCTGTAAAAGTAAAAACGCTTAAAAATTTACCCGAAGACATTCCTCAAAGCCTGGATTCAGAAGAAGAATTTATTTCTCCTGAACAAACTTATCCTAATGGCTGTCATGTGTGTGAAGTTGAAATAGATACGGATACCGGAGTCGTAGATATTGTTGCTTATACAGCTGTCGATGATTGCGGAACAGTAATCAATCCCATGATAGTTCATGGCCAAGTACATGGCGGTGTGGCACAAGGTTTAGGGCAAGTATTAGGTGAACATGCCGTATATGATAATGAAGGCCAACTAATAGCAGGTTCATTCATGGATTATATGATGCCAAGGGCAGATGATTTACCATCAATGAAACTTGGTTTTCATTCCGTTCCATGTACTACTAACCCAGTTGGAGCCAAGGGTGCCGGTGAAGCTGGAACTACTGGTGCTCTGCCAGCTGGGATGAACGCAATTTTAGATGCGCTTTCAACTCGAGGAATTACTAAAATGGATATGCCGGCTACGCCTCAAAAAATCTGGACAGCATTACAATCAACTTAATCCCTTTTATTATAGGAGATATTATACATGAAGGCAGCCTGGTACAAAAAACAAGGATCGGCTAAAAGTGTTATAAAAACCGGGGATATTGACACCCCTAATGCTAAACCTGGGGAAGTCCGAGTAAAAATTGCTTACTCAGGTCTAAATCCAACTGATATAAAAAGACGCCAGGGTTTTGGTGGTCAGCCGCAAGCATATCCAATAATAATACCTCATAGTGACGGCTCCGGAGTAATCGATCAGGTTGGAAAAGGGGTATTAAAATCTCGTCTTAATCAGAAGGTGTGGATTTGGAATGGTCAATGGCAAAGACCGTTCGGTACTTGTGCCGAATATATTTGCTTACCATCTCGCCAAGCAGTACCTTTGCCGAAAAAAACTAGTTTATTGCACGGCGCTTGTATTGGCATACCAGCCATAACCGCTCATCGTTGTTTATTTGCCGACGGCCCCATAAAAGGTAAAACAGTTCTCATAACGGGGGGGGCAGGTGCAGTAGGTAATTATGCTATACAGCTAGCAAAATGGGGCGGAGCAAGTCTAATTATTACAACTGTAAGCTCTGAATCTAAGGCTAAACAGGCAAGGATGGCAGGAGCAGATGCTATCATTAATTATAAAAAGCAAAATGTAATAAAACGAATTTCTACTATTACTAAAGGCGCCGGTGTTGACCACATTGTAGAGGTTGCCTTCGGAGTTAATCAGCCAACAATACTCGCAGTATTAAAGACACATGGCACTGTTGCATGTTACGCTTCAGATAAAAAACCGAACCCAATGCTGGACTTTTACGGGTTTATGCTACGAAACGCAAATTTGAGATGGGTGTTTATGTACCAAATACCTGAATCAGCATTCCGTAATGCCATTCGTGATATAAATAAATGGCTGGAATATAGCGATCCCTATCACCCAGTTGATAAAATATTTCCTTTATTCAAAACAGCAGATGCCCACCTAAGACTGCAGTCCGGAAAAGCTAAGGGAAATATAATTATTTCTATAAATAGTTAAATATTTTAAGAGGAAATATTTATGAAAACTATAGACATCAATCCTGATGAAATGAAAAACCATATAGTAAGGTTCAAAGAACTAGAACCCAAACAAGGGTTGTATGAAAACCTCGGCATTCCAAATGAAGCCTATGAGATGCTTACTGCTAAAAAACTTTATTCGTTATTAGCTCCAGGAAATGCGGATGGCTCACATCAATTCGCAGCGGCAGAGGGGCCTCCAGGACTTTCTATAACAATTGCTGAATGCCCTCCAGGGAATGGGCCTATGCTTCATGCACATATGAATACGCATGAAATATTTTTTTGTTTAACAGGGAAATTTGAAATAAGTTGGGGCGATGAGGGACAGTACAGTACAATATTAGAGCCTCATGATATGATTGATGTCCCATTAGGAGTCAGCCGAGCTTTCAAAAATATTGATGAAAATATTGCACTACTTTTTGTTATAATAATTGGTAACGATCAGGCAGACGTTGCATACACTCACAAAATTGGTGATGAGTTAGAAAAACGTTTCGGTAGTAAAGTAAAGCAAGCAATTGAGACACATACCAGTATGAAATTTACAGCTGGTCTATAAAAGGGAAAACTGTTTTTCTTTTAGGCTGCGATTTCCCGGGCCTGCAGTCCGAACGCCTGTGCAATCAACTCATAGGAGTGCAATCGTGACGCAAAATCGTAGGTAATTGTGAGAATTACTAGCTCGTCTGCAGAGTGACAGCTGGCAAGTTCTTCTAGCTGTGCTTTAACGTATTTTGGATCACCCACAATCCTATTTACCTTGTTTTGTTTTATTGCTGAAAGCTCTTGTTGAGTATATGGATAACTCAATGCCTCTTCGGGCGATATATAAGGTAAATGTTGACCCTGACTTAACTTGAGACGCCAGTAGTCACGACTTGCCGCTAAATGCTCTGCCTCCTCCGTTGTATCTGCACATATAACAAATACACCAAGATTAACTCGGGGTTCTTTCATTACTGGTGAAGGGCGAAAATTATTCCGGTATTGATTAATTAAAGCTTCACTTTCATATGGAGTTATGAAATGTGCAAAAGAATAAGCTAATCCAAAATGGGCGGCATAGGCTGCACTCTGATAACTCGACCCTAATAACCAGACCTCGGGCAGTGAAGGAGCTAGAGGAGTGGCTCTTACATTTTTAAATGGCTCTGATGCGGGAGGCTGACCAGCTAAGAACGCAGTCATATCAGCAATTTTAGTAGGAAAATACTCTATTCCCATTTGATTTCCATAAGCTAAAGCGGCCGCAGTTACGCCATCACTTCCTGGGGCTCGTCCAATTCCAAGATCAATTCTATTAGGAAACATGTTTTCAAGGAGTGCGAAATTCTCGGCAACTTTTAAGGGGCTATAATGGCTTAACATAACGCCGCCTGATCCAACCCTAATGCAATTGGTCGCAGCAGCAACGCGGGTAATCATAATTTCTGGCGAAGAGCCGGCAAAACCATCCGTTCCGTGATGTTCAGCTAACCAATACCGGTTATACCCCATAGTCTCAGCTTTCTGTGCCAGTGTAATAGTCTCATCAATTGCTTGGGCAGGTGTGCCACCAGCGCGCACTGGAGTCTGATCGAGTATACTAAAATCAGTCATTTGGATTACCTAAAAAGTTATTCATACTATAAAAATTTCTAGAATAGAATTATTAAAATCTATCTTTTTTTAAAGAACTTAATATATGAGTATTAAAATTTATGGCAGCAATTATAAAAACCTAGTAAGAGTAAAAGAGTTAGTAATAATTTATTTCTACTATTTTTCTTAAATAGTATTATCGCGCCCTTAATATTTGCTTACAAATAAGATCACTTTATTATTTAATTCAATAAATCTATTCTATAAACTAAAAAAATAATACTGAAAGACACTATGTCAAAGCACTCGATAATACCTTCTGTCAATTCATTATTGATTTTAGAACCAATGAAAGTGCTTATAGAAACCCATGGTAGAAGACTAACTACGGACGTTATACGTGAAGTATTAGCTAATATACGTGAAGAAATAGCGCATAGCCCAGAAAAACAATTTAGTATAGATGAAACCAAAATAGTAGGACTGGTTTCTGATCACCTGGCTAAAATAGAAGCCCCGACATTTAAACCCGTTTTCAACTTAACTGGAACTGTATTACACACCAATTTGGGACGTGCAGTTTTGGCGACTGAAGCAATAAATGCAATTAACGATGTCGCTCGCAGGGCGAGCAACCTGGAATATGATCTCCACACCGGACGTAGAGGGGATCGTGACAGTCATATAGAAGAAATAATCTGTTCATTGACAGGTGCGGAAGCAGCAACATTAGTTAATAACAATGCTGCCGCGGTTATGCTTGTTCTAAATACCCTTGCCCTTCGGAAAGAAGTCCCTGTTTCTCGAGGAGAACTGATTGAAATAGGAGGTTCATTTCGTATTCCAGACATAATGTCTCGTTCAGGCTGCCGTTTGGTAGAAGTTGGTACAACCAACCGTACCCACATTGCAGATTATGAGGCAGCTATTAACTCAAGAACTGCACTTTTTATGTCAGTGCATACATCAAACTATAAAGTTGAAGGTTTCACTAATGCGGTATCTGAAAGCGAACTAGCCCGTTTGGCTCACAAGCATAATTTACCATTTGTCGTAGACCTGGGCAGCGGTACATTAGTTGACCTAGCACACTATGGTTTACCGCATGAACCCACACCAAATGAATCTATAGTATCCGGAGCAGACTTAATCACATTTTCCGGTGATAAACTTCTCGGAGGTCCACAGTCAGGTATAATAGTTGGAAATAGTAATCTGATTGCCAAACTTAAAAAAAATCCCCTTAAAAGGGCTATGCGCTGTGATAAATTTACAATTGCAGCACTAGCAGCAACATTACGCTTATATAAAAACCCAGATAAATTAGCCGAGAGGCTACCAACACTCAGAATGCTAACTCGATCAGTTGAAGAACTAAAAGCTCTATCAGAAAGGTTAATACCAACGCTAAAAAATATATTGGGAGAAAATTATGAGATTTCCGGGGCTAAAACTTTTGGGCAAATAGGGAGCGGATCTTTACCTGTAGAAAACTTAAATAGTTTTGCAGTGAAAGTTACGCCTCATAAAAAACGCGGGAAAGGAAAAGCACTTAAAGAAATTACAACCAAACTACGCGCTTTACCAACTCCTATTATTGGTAGATTGCAAAATGACAGTTTATGGCTAGACCTTAGATGCCTTGAAAATGAAAATGAATTTTTGAAACAAATTTCGATGCTAAGAATAAAATGATCGTCGCTACTGCTGGCCATATTGATCACGGAAAAACACTCCTAGTAAGAGCTATAACAGGAATAGATGCTGATCGTTTGCCTGAAGAAAAAAAACGAGGCATGACTATTGATCTAGGGTTTGCATATACCAGTTTAGGACATAACAAAGTTTTGGGGTTTGTGGACGTTCCAGGTCATGAAAAATTCATAGGAAACATGCTTGCGGGAGTAACGGGGATCGACTATTCGATGCTGGTTATAGCAGCAGATGACGGCCCAATGCCTCAAACATTAGAGCATCTAGCAATAATAAATTTACTCGGTATAAAGCAGTGTGTCATAGCACTTACTAAAATTGATCGCGTAAATACAGATCGTTTAATAGAAGTCACAGCGGCTATTAACTCTTTATTAGGTTCAACAAATTTAGGCGGCAGTCCTATTTATCCAGTATCCGCAGTTACCGGCGAAGGCGTGAAAGAAATATCTAATCACCTTTATAATGTTGCTAATAATTACTCAGAAAATTTTTCATCGGGTAACTTTCGTCTTGCCATAGATAGGGCTTTCACAATTCCGGGAGCAGGACTAGTGGTAACAGGTACAGTTTTTTCTGGAGTTATTGAAGTTGGGTCGCAAGTATTTTTATCAAGTACAGGACAAAAAACTAGAATAAGAGAAATACATTCAAATAACAAAAAATCCAACCAAGGTAGCACGGGACAGCGTTGCGCCATCAATTTGAGCAATATTGATAAAGCAGTCGTCAAAAGAGGGGACTGGCTCGTTTCATCACCAAATATAATGCCAGTTAATAAAATTGATTCTGAGTTACATGTCCTAAATACGGAAATTCGCCCTCTGATCCATTGGACACCAGTTCATCTTCATCTTGGTTCCGCTCATGTTACTGGAAATATTGCTATCCTTGAAGGTAATTCCATAGATCCTGGCACAAGCGCTCTGGTACAAATATTATTAGATTCACAAATCAGTGCCTTGTCTTTTGATCGTTTCATAATCCGTGACCAATCGGCACAAAGAACGCTTGGCGGAGGACATGTAATTGATATATTTCCTCCAAGACGCAGAAGGTCACACCCAAATCGAATAGCAATGCTTAAGGCGCTCAATAATAATGACGACAATATTGCTTTTAATAGTTCCTTAAAATTATCTAACTTTGGTTTAGACCTTCATAAATTCTCTATAAACCGAAATTTAACAGATAACCAAATAAAACAAATTATAAAAAAAAATGAAGCTATAATAATTGATAGCACCCAATCCAAAACTGCATTTCATAAAATAATTTGGCAACAGCTAAAAAATGACACATTGGCTGCGCTGGATATTTACCACACTAAGAATAACGAAATATTAGGACCTAGCATTGACCAATTGCATAAAAGCTTAGTTAATAATATTCCAGAAAATACTTTTCATGGCCTGATAAATGAATTGCTCAATGATCAAAGCGTAAACATTGAGGGGGGACTACTTCATCTCCCAAACAAAGAAATACAGTTAAGCTCAAAAGATGAGAAATTATGGGGGGTCGTTCTTCCATTGCTAATTAGAAACCCAAATCAACCACCTGTAATCCATGATTTAGCAAAAGAAGTTAATTTACAACCAGAACATATCAACCAATTCCTGCATCGAGCTGCTAATTTAGGCTTAGTAATACAAATAAGTAAAAACAGGTTTTACGAGCATAATTCTTTAACCGAACTGGCCTATTCATTTGAGACATTATCAAAAGAATTAATTGATGGAGTAACTCCTAGTAATTTTCGTGATCATGCTGGTATGGGACGGAACTTGACGATAGAGTTATTAGAATATTTTGACCGTTCCGGTCTATCAAAACGCTCAGGAAATATACGCACCCTAGTTAAACCAGCCCAAGAAATATTTAAAAGAAATAAGAAAAATAAATAAAAAATATTATCTCTTATAAATTAATATCAATATAGTATTTCTTTATATAGTTAAGTTTTCTCACAAGCCCGTTGAATAGTTTGCCAAATCTTATAAGGGGTAGCCGGCGTATCTATATGACTAATTCCATATATTGAGAGAGAGTCTACTATAGCATTTACACCTGCTGATAAAGCACCGACAGCTCCGGCTTCACCAGCTCCTTTTACACCAAGCGGATTCATCGATGTTGGTACTGCATTATTCTCAATTACAAAACCACAGAAATCATCAGCGCGCGGCATGCTATAATCCATGAAGGACCCAGATAATACTTGGCCCGTGTTTACATCATAATTTTTATCTTCCATGAGCACTTGTCCCATCCCTTGCGAAATTCCGCCTATGATCTGCCCTTCAAGAAGCAAAGGATTTATTACTGTACCAACATCATCGACTACAAAATAACCTAAAACCTCCACAAAGCCTGTCTCGGGATCCACCTCTAATTCACATATATGGCAGCCATTAGGAAAGTTCCCCCCAGGTGAACGATATGTAGCTGTTTCATAAAGACCTGGTTCCATATAAGCAGGTAATTTATTAACCTCAAAAGATGCCCTGGCGACTTCATGGATACCTAACATACGGTCTGTTCCCACTACCTTAAAAACTCCTTCTGAAAAACTTATATCTTCCTCAGAAGATTCTAAAAGGTGTGCAGCTAATGTAAGGGCTTTTTTAATAATTTTATTCGAGACAGATACAATAGCGCTGCCGCTCATTGTTGTAGAACGAGATCCTCCTGTTCCGACACCAAAGGCAACCTTATCTGTGTCACCCTGTATATAATTCACTAACCCTGGATCAACACCCAACTGATCAACTAGTATCTGGGTTTGAGTAGTATAATGACCTTGTCCATGAGATATTGCGCCCGAAACTATGGTCACCGCACCGCCTGGGTCAAAACGAATCTCTGATGTCTCTATTCCGGAGTCCGCTGCATGCTCAATGGTATTTGACATTCCAATGCCTCGTAACTTTCCTCGTCCGGCAGATTCGTCCTTTCGCTCTTTAAAACCCTCCCAGTTAGCTAGTCTCATAGCAAGATCCATATTTTTTTCAAATTCACCACTATCATAGGTATATGTTAGGGCCGTTTTAAAAGGCATCTCAGTTGGTTTTATATAATTGCGACGTCTTAGCTCAGTAGAATCAACAGAGAGTTTTGTAGCAGCCAATTCAACTAGCCGTTCGATCATATACGAGGCTTCTGGTCGACCAGCCCCTCTATAAGGAGACGTACAGTGAGTATTTGTTAACATCCCAGAAATTTGTGCATAAGCCGCAGGAATATTATAAACACCTACAGCAGTACCTATATGAACTGCTGGTGGCAGCGCACCACGAAACGAAACAGCAGACCCAAGATTACCCCAGCTACGAAATTTAGCACCAAGAAAAAAACCATTTCCATCTAGTGCTAAAGAAGCATCAACAATATTATCGCGTCCATCATCATCGCTAATATGGCTTTCACTTCGGTCAGCTTGCCATTTAACAGGTCGTCCAACTCTCTTAGCGGCCCAGAGCATTAAGATCATTTCGGGATATATTGATCCACGTAAACCATAACTACCCCCAATGTCCCCAGTGACTAAACGCAGATGAGTCTCAGGTATTTTCAAAGTAATTTCAGCAATATCTTTTCTAAAAAAATATGGTCTTTGAAACCCACAATATAAGGAATATCTTCCAGTGCCCTTATCATAATGACCAACTACACCACGAGTTTCTATTGCGTTAGCGGTGACTCTATTAATAACTAAACGTTGCTGAACAACGTACTCAGCAGATTTTAACGCAGATTTTACAGCAACTTCATCACCCACCTCATAAAAGTAAGACTCGTTCCTAGGACAGTCATCATACAGCAGTGGGGCTCCTGGTTGAAAAGCATCATAGGCAGAGATCACTGCTGTTAATGGCGTATAATGTATCTCAATTAATTCAGCAGCATCTTTAGCTTGTTCTAAAGTTTCAGCAACAACTACCGCAACTGGGTATCCAATATTCCGAACCCTATCTATAGCTATGGCAGGGCGGTCAGGAACAAACATGGGTGAACCATCACGTTTCTTGTAAGGAGGCATTGATGGAATTGGACCAAGTCCATCAGAGAGATAATCCTCCCCTGTTAATATTGTATTAACTCCCGGACAAGACAAAGCTGCATTAATATCTATGTTATTAACTTCTGCATGAGCATAAGGGGAACGAACGACAACCGCATAAAGCACTCGACCAAACAGCATATCATCTAGAAAAAGACCTTGTCCTGTAAGCAACCGCCAATCTTCTTTTCTCGTTACGCCGTGCCCAATGGAAAATTCTCCCATTACCCCTCCACTCAACCATCCTTTTTAGATGTTTATCTAAAAGTAATCATAAAAACTTAAAAGCCCATTCCTAATCTAAACTTTATTTATGCGATAATATCTATAAATAATTTAATACACGATTTAGTATATCTTTTGTTCCTGCATTACCCCCAGCTTCATAAGGAACCAATTTACCATCGGCATATGCTCGACAAACGGCCTGGTCCAGTAAATTGGCAGCTTTAAAATAATTATCACTCCAACCTTGGGCAGCTAACCATTTTAGCAGCAATACAACAGATAGGATCATCCCCGTTGGATTAGACTTACCTTTACCCATAATATCAGGTGCTGTTCCATGGCTAGGCTGAAATACTGCTATATTATCACCTATGTCCGCAGAGGGTGCCATTCCCATTCCACCAATAAGTCCTGCCCCTAGGTCAGATAGAATATCACCAAACATATTTTCAGTAACCACTACATCAAAATCCCACGGATTTCTTACAAAATTTAAGGCAGCAGCATCCACATACTGCTTATCAGTAAGAATATCAGGAAAGGCTTTAGCTCGTTCTTCAAAAATATTCCGAAAGAAAGCCATTGACTTAAAGACGTTGGCCTTATCAACGCATGTAACCTTACCTAGATGGCCCATAGATTTGCGATGTCTTGCCAACTCAAATGCATAGTCAAAAAGTCTTTCAGAAGTTTTTCGGGTAATTATCAAGCGATCTTCTGCTGATTTATCATCTTCAATCTTACCCTCATGCATTCTAGCGAATAAACCTTCAGTGGATTCACGAACTATAACGAAATCTAATTCACGCGCTCTATCATCTTTTAATGGTGTAAATGCGCCAGGCAGCAACCTAATAGGACGAACCCCAGCATATAAGTCCAGAATCATACGTAAATCAATTTGAGGTATTATTTCAGTTCCGTCAGGGTACCTTACATCTGGTAATCCCATCGCACCCAGTAACACTCCATCTGATAATTTTATTGCCTCTATAACATTATCTGGAAGAGCATCTCCTGTTTCTAAGTATGTTCCCGCTCCGGCCTGCAAGTGAACTAGATCTAGTTCTGCCCTAGTAGTACGATAAATAGAATCTATAATGGAAAGGGCACACTCCATAACTTCACCACCAATGCCATCACCCGGTAAAATAATAATTCTAGGGATTTTAGTGGACATAAAAATTCCTATTTGATTGACTAAAAAAATAATTTCTAACACAAAAGGCCTGCCTTATAAAATACAGCAATATTAAAATAACAGTTAATAATCTCTGATAGAGATTTTTATGATCGCGTGTTAATTACTTTTTTAAAAAAGACAAATAGACTAATCAAATGGGAAAATCATAATGTCATCGCCGATTACTATAACCCATATTAGTAAAATTAAAATTGAACGTATGGAAAAAAAAGATGGTTGGGCAATCTCTGAGTTTCGCCTACCAATAACTGGAAATGATGGAAGTGCGACAGCTGTTTTCCACTCAATCTTCAGACCTGGCTCAACGCATGCTAAACACCTTCATAAAAATTGTGATGAAATCGCAGTATATTTGAAAGGACATGGTGTTGTTGGACAAAGTAATAGTCGAGCCGAAGTAACTAACGGTAACTGCCGTCTAATGCCAAGAGGTACAGAGCATTTCTTTTATAACGAAACAAAAGAAGAAGATGCAGAGGTAATTGGCTTCTATGTGGGAGCACAATCTGTCCCTGAAACTGGCTACAAGTTCTGTGGCCATGCTGACGCTAAAGATTTAGAAATGCCACGAAAGGGGCTTAATGAAGGAGTTTTGGTGCAACTAGAAGAATGTAATAAAACTAGTGAGGCAAATAATATTTACATTAACGCAGACCTGAGAGTGCCGATCGGAACCCACAATGGAAGTGAAAACGCTCTTATATTTGCAAGCTTTAAACCAGGAGGGGAGCTAATACCAAACCGAAGTGATAATTGCGAACAAATATACTATGTCACATCTGGCAATGGTGTAGCAGGCTCAGGAGATTACCAACTAGCAGTAAGCAAAGGTAGCTTTGTATTTATACCAAAAGGTACCGTACATTGGTTAAAAAACGAAAGCAGCTCAATGAAACTAGAAATATATAATGTCCTTACTGGTGCTGGTAGCATAACTGAAGCCAATTACATACCTATAGATACAACCCAATAAGTTAGATTTACCTTCTTACTCTATGCCATATCCCGAAAGATAATAAGGCGGCTCCAAACGCTATCGGCAGCATAATTACAGTAGTTATCAAAGGCCTCCAAAACAGAACAAATAACTCAGGTCCACCTATAATGAGGGTTACCGCTACTGTTACAATAGCCCCTATAACCAACGATATATATGCCTCGCGTTGCGTATCAAACCAAGGAATATCCCCGGACAAATTTCCGTATCTCATACCCATCTGAATTAAACTAGCCAAAAATATAACCAGAAAGGGTAGTACAAAGAACTGCAATATAACTTCAGTAACTCCAGCTCCATCCATGGGAAACTCCTTATTTATTAAATTAGCGTAAAAAACTCATTATTCTTTAGGTAAGTTATTCTATAGGTTAATATGTTATCTTGAGCACTAGGATACTAGACTAAGCTTAAAATGCCAAATTAAACTATTTTTTTTTAATAGTGAAAGCAATTGCGACATCTGTTAAAGCTATCCTGATGTTTTTTGGAAGAGGATCGCACCCCGGTTGGGGCGCTCGGACTTCAAATCCGGTGAGGGGCGTTAGACGTGCCTGGTGGGTTCGACTCCCACCCTCTTCCGCCAATAAATTTCTCGTAATAATTATAAATAAAAAAAATGCTGACTGAATCTGAACCTATTAAAAAAAATATTGTACTAGTGGGAGGAGGCCATAGCCACGTCCACGTACTAAAAAGATATGGTATGCACCCACAACCAGGAATAAGATTAACCCTAATTTCTAAAGATATTTTAATTCCCTATTCCGGCATGGTGCCAGGTCTCATATCTCAGACCTACAAGTATTCCGAAGGACATATAGATTTACGTCGACTGGCGTCTTTTGCAAATGCTCGACTAATACACTCTTCAGCTACACAACTTGATTTACTACAAAAGCTTGTACACGTAGCGGAGCGCCCCCCAGTAAAATATGATTTATTATCACTTGATATAGGCTCTACTCCTGCAGTCCCTAGTGTTTCTGGTGCTGAACATGCCTTGCCGATAAAACCACTCGATAAATTTCTTACTGAACAAGAAAAAATTAGAGAAGAAGTTATAAATAAGAAGAATACTTATAATATTGTTATAATAGGGGGAGGGGCAGGTGGAGTAGAACTATCTCTATCTCTGGATCAACAACTACGACGAAATAATGCTTTACTAAAGAAAAACCCCAATCACTTAACTATTACTATAATAGAATCTAAAAGCACGTTACTTCCAGATTTTAATTCAGCAGCGCGTAAAAACTTATTAAATCATATTACTAAACGTAAAATTATTTCTCTAACAAAAAGCCGTGTCGATATAATAAATTCTAATAGCGTAAAGCTTAATACCGGAGAAGTTTTAGCAGCAGATAAAACTATCTTAGTTACTAATGCTCAGCCTCCCAATTGGCTCTTGAACACAGGGTTAGCCTTAGATAATAACGGCTTTGTTCGTATCGATGATTTTCTTCGTTCAATATCGCATCCAGAGGTATATGCAACTGGTGATATTGCATCAATGGAAAATTATGATTTGCCTAAATCTGGAGTATATGCGGTTCGTCAAGGACCAGTTTTAGCTGAAAATTTACGCCGAGTTTTTATAGGAAAAAACCCGAAACCCTACCGCCCACAAAAACAATCCCTGGCTCTTATTACCACAGGCGATAACGGTGCTGTAGCTGCTCGCGGGTCTCTAGCTGTATCAGGAAAATGGGTCTGGCGATGGAAAGACAAGATAGATCGCAGGTGGATATCAAATTATCAAACTTTACCAGAAATGACAGGACATAAAAACGCAAGCAATGATATAAGTGATATTGAAAAAATGAGGTGTGGCGGCTGCGGTGCTAAAGTTCCTGCTTCCATCTTGAATCGAGCACTAGAGCGAATACCCATTCAAAAAAAAGAAGGTCTAGCGCAAGGAATAGATGCACCTGATGATGCTGCGGTCATAATACCCCCGTCAGACAAAGCATTAATACAGACTGTTGATCAATTCCGAAGCTTTACTGATGATCCATATCTCTTCGCAAGAATAGCTGCCAATCATTGCCTTGGTGACATATTTGCTATGGGTGCAGAACCCCATTCTGCTTTAGCTGCTATTATATTGCCACATGATAGCGAAGAAATTATAGCTGAAGATTTATATCAACTATTATCTGGAGCCACTGAAACACTGACAGAAGCCGGGGCAGTTCTTGCAGGAGGTCATACTGGAGAGGGGGCAGAGTTAGCGTTCGGTCTAACTGTAAATGGTTACGCCGACCCCAAAAAGCTTTTACGAAAAAGCGGCCTTAAACCTGATGATACATTAATTTTAACAAAGCCATTAGGTACCGGCGTTTTATTTGCTGCTGATATGCAGGCTAAAGCAAGAGCAGATTGGATTGATTCAGCTTTTACCTCCATGCTCCGTTCAGTTGGGCCTTGTATACCGATATTACAAAAATATTGTGCTTCGGCATGTACTGATGTAACTGGCTTCGGTTTAATGGGTCATTTAATCGAAATGTTAAGTGCTTCTAATGTCATAGCTTCAATAAACCTCAAATCATTACCACTACTTTCAGGTGCGCAGGAATTATCTTTGCTCGGATTTGAAAGTTCACTCAAACAGCCAAACGAAAATTCTACAAAAAATAATTACCAAGCAATAGAGCATTCTACCTATCCATTGATTTTTGATCCACAGACAGCAGGGGGTCTATTGTTTGGGGTCCCTGAACAAAATGCCGAACAATGTATCGAAGAGCTCCACAAATCAACTGCGCCCGATGCAACTATAATAGGCTCTGTTTCCAATAATAGTGCTAGTACTAGTCTAGTAAATTTTATTTAATTATTTACAATACATATTAAAGTCTAAAAAAATTTAACCAAATTACCTTCATAAAAAAACTACTATCATCTAGCTAAAGTTACATTCAGTTTATGTGTACGTAATAACAAACTAATAATAATAACAAGGTTACCAATATTAAAAACAACACCAATTAAAAAAGCTAGCTGATAAGTCCCTGTCAAATCAAACATATAGCCTCCTAACCAAGAACCGATAGCCATACCAATACCCGCACACAATAAAATAATGCCAGTACGCCTACCAGCCTCAGCTTCAGGAAGTAGCTCCCGAACAATCAATGGATAGCAGGGCAAAATTCCGCCGTAACCAAGTCCAAATAAAGCGGAAGCAATGTAAACCCCCATTAGACTATCAACAAAAGCCAGAGTCGCTAACAAAGTTGCCTGGCCAGATGAAAAAATAATTAAGGCTCCAAGACCTCCGTATCTTTTCCCAAGAAAACCAACACCAAAAAAACTAGCAACCGCAGAACTAGCTAACATGATAGAAAGCACCTCAGCACCTCGTGCTGGATCAAAACCAAGGTCGCTGACATGACTAACTATATGCGCTAGAGGTAGGGACATAGCCACACAGCAACCAATTGAGGCAATCGATAATGAGACCTGAATCATTCGCGGTGATATATATTGATGAACCTTTGACGTAGGCCTTAAAATTATATTTTCGGATGAATTTGAAGAAACAGTTTTAGGTGGCTTTTGTTTTAGAATAAACGCCAACGGAAGCATGGTAACTAACGAAAAAACACCGTAAATAAGTGCTGTTTGTCGCCATCCATATGCATTGATTAAATAATGGAATGTCTGAGGCCATACCATGCCAGCAAGACCCTGTCCTGATCCAACAACACCTACCGCAAGGCTTTTATTATGCTCAAACCAGCGAGTAATATTAGCTGTTAAAGGAGCAAAAAGCGTTGACCTACCAAAAAAGCCAAGCATAACTCCGTAAATTAGGTATAACTCCCACTGAGTAGTAACCATACTAGTTAAAATAGTGCCCAACCCTATCATGATAGCCCCGGTTAGAGCTGGTATTTCCATTCCTCGCCTATCCAAACACCAGCCCATAAAAATTCCGCCGGTTCCTGCTCCAAAATATTGAAGCGCATAAGCAATTGATGGTACTGACCTTGGCCATAGAAAATCATTAGAAATCTGCTTCATGGCAACTACGATAAAGTAAATACTACCAGTCCCCACTAACAGGAACAATAATGAAGCAACTAGCACTAAATTACGCCGAACTATAATTGATGGCTTAAAAAATAAAGACATTAATTATAGACCCGATAGATAATACATTAACGGCTTCAAAATAAACACTACGTATGGTCAGCCTGTATGCTAGCCATGCTTGGTTCTGTAGCGTTGATGAGATGGAACCATGGCCGTGACTGCCATAGTTTTTAAAGATGGGTCATCACTTTCCATTGAGTAGTCACGTATAGCCACGAGCACTTTACCAAGAGTGGTTTCGCCCCATAACCAATTAGCAACCTCAAGATCGCTTGTCTTTTGGTCTGGTCGGGCTATAGCTGCCTCAGTATAAAAATAGCGAAGATCATCTGCCATGCGTTTAAAGCCAATTCCAAGTGTCTCTCCTATTATAGGCGGCTTCTGCTTTTCAGGTGCAACTAAAAGATCTGCAATAAATCTAACTATCTCGTCAGTTGTCTTACCGGAAATACCGAAAGCTGAGCGATTAAAATTCTTTACCGCTTCATCATGCCAGGGTCTTAATAGATTAACTTCTTGAGAGAGAGACTGATAGACTAAATCTGCATCACTGATGTCTTCCATAGGTGCCGCAAAGTTTACCGGGCATGCCCATCCTTGTAATTCATCACTTTCGTTACCAGGAGGAAGATCAGGAAAATCTTGAATAACTGGGCCCTCTTCATACTCTAGTATCCCAAGACACTCATGCAAGACTCTACGTTGAAAATCAGATTGATTTGGAGCACCAAACGGACGACCTAACTCAAACTTAACAGCTAATGCTCGCGGTGGTTTCATTCGCTCAGTATGTTCACGAATTAAACTAATATGCGTAGTTGCAATACCTTCGCCTTCTAGAACATGTGCTAGCCCGCCCACGGCGCGCGTACATTGAGGTCAGACCGGGACAAGAATGACAGCAGTAACCCCATCCTGCTTTAGTAACTCTGCTAGATCCTTAGCAACTGGTTCCATCATATGGGGAGGTGTGGCACCCATGAATGAGTAATGTCGTGATGCAACCGACCCTATAACACCCATTTCATTTAGCTCGTGTAACCTATCAATAGGAAAAGCTGTATTAACATCTTGAAAAAACCCGGTACGGTCAAAATTAGTTGAGAGATGACTCATCATAAGATTAGCCATATCCTCATCATCTGGAATTACCCGATAGTCTCCTGCGCCAGGAACAAAAGGAGCATCTTCGCTTCGATGTAAGCCAGCTGTGCTAATTATAGCAATTTTACTATCTTCTAACGTTATTGCTTCTACCCAAGGTGTGGTATCATAAGTTGGCAACTCCTGGTTTATCAGCGCTTTGGCCAGATGTTCCGGCATTTCATGTACGTGTACCATTAGTCCCCATTTCTATCTTTGCGAATTATAATCTCATAATAAAGTGCACGATATAGATTTACTAAAATATAATCATAATAAATTATAATTATACTAAATAACGTTTACATTTACCTGTATATTTATATTTTTCCTTTTTTATACCTCACGCATATCTGAAGCCGTCGTCCCAGTACTAGTATTAAAAGCGTATTTTGCCCAATTATCTATAAGTGTCTTCTCGCTGGTCAACATAGACTGAACAGATAGTCGTTGATGCATAAGCTGTAACCAGGATTTAAGCAAAATACATTCTTCGGGGATTTCAAAATCCCTATAATGTTTCAAAACACATAATCTTTGCAAATGAGGCAAGAAACTTAAATCCACAAGACTAACCTTTTCACCTAGCCAATATGGTCCATCTGATAGTTTCCCCAGTCCTTCATGTTCAATCATTAGTAGGGCATCTATTAATTTTTTCTTATGGATCTTTTGTCTTACTAAGTCTTGCGCCAACATCAGCTTATAAACATGAGGAATAAACCGAACATTTGCAAAATCAATCCAGATTCTTGCCTGTGCCTTAGCTGCTGGATCGTCAGGCAATAAATGTTTTTGAGGAAATACATCTTCCAAATATTCATTTATAACAGAAGATTCAAATATTACTTTATCATTGTGACGTAAGATCGGAACTTTACCATATGGAGATATTTTTAAAAACCATCTCGGCTTATTATCAAGATCAATCTCAACTAAATCAAAACTAATATTTTTTTCTAGAAGAGCCATACGAGTGCGCTGAGCAAAAGGACAAGTACTTGAACTTACAATTTCAACTGTAGACATTTTAACTTATCCTAAATCTTCTAAGGCCAATAATAGAAAATTCACTGCATTACACCGCAAAATTATTTTATTTGGTTTTCTAAATATTAGTATTTATCTAATGCCTTAAGAATTCTTTGTGGTGTTATCGGCTGGTGGTTAATCCTTACATCAAATGGGCTTAAAGCATCATTAATAGCATTCATTACCGCAGCTGGTGCTCCTGCAGTTCCCGCTTCTCCCGCTCCCTTAGCACCTAGTTCTGAATCCATAGTAGGGGTTTCTATGTGACCCACCTCAATATCCGGCATCTCATTGGCCATTGGAACTAGATAGTCTGCCATATTAGCATTTGTCATATTACCGGCATTATCATAGACACATTCTTCCATTAAGGCGCCCCCAAGTCCTTGGATAACTCCTCCACGAACTTGTTCATCAACTAACAATGGATTTATAACTGTCCCACAGTCTTCTACTACCCAATGGTTTAATAACTTTACAAGACCAGTCTCAGGATCAACCTCTACATAAGAAGCCTGAATACCGTTAGTAAAGGCTATATTATATTCCCTCGGCAAATAATGTTTAGTTGCCATAAGTTCCGGTTGAAAGGTTTTAGGTATTAAATCCGAACGAAAATAACCAATAAAAGCTACCTCAGTTAAAGGCATACGCTCTGTACCGGTCTTTTTATCAACAATTACGCTATCGACTATATCCAATGATGTGGCATCAGCCTGTAATAATTCACCTGCCAACTCCACAACATTAGTTCGCAGCTGCTTTGCAGCCAAAAGCACCGCCTCTCCCCCAATACCAGCTCCCCTAGACCCCCAAGTACCTCCACCTGTCGGTACGTTATCAGTATCACCGGTAACAACACGTACTTTATCTATTGAAGTTCCGAAAGCTGTTGCAGCAATTTGTGCAATGATCGTATCGGTGCCTTGGCCTTGCTCTGTTATGCTTGTATGAACAATAATTGATCCAGCAGAGTCCAAACGCACCTGAGCTCCATCCTGTGATGAAATATGGGCCCCACCAATACCATACATCATTGGCCCAGGGTTAGTCAGTTCAATCATAGAAGCGAATCCAATACCCCTATATACACCATCTTTCCTAAGGGTATCTCTTTCAGTTTTTATAGATTCGTAATCAATCATAGACATTAATTTTTCTAGTGATTTCTGATGTGATAATGATTCAAATATAATTCCACTAGCTCCTTTAGTCGGATAAGCATCATCGGGAATGAAGTTAATGCGTCGTATATCTAAAGAGTCTATTCCAAGTTTTCTGGCACCTTTTTCCAGAAGCCCTTCCGTGACAGCGAAAGCAATTGGATGACCTACCGCACGGTACTGACACATCACGTTTTTATTTTGAAAAACAACCGTAGTTTTAGCTCTATAGTTTTTATGTTTATAAGTTCATCCAGTAAAATTTATCACTTGATTTGCTTCCATCGCACTCGTCCTTGGATACATTGAGTAAGGGCCGATGCCTGTTAGGGCGTCAATTTCAATACCAAGTATTTCCCCCTGAGAGGAGAATGCCATTCGTCCATGAACTCTATGATGTCTTGCATGTATATCTGTTACAAAAGACTCAAGCCTATCTGCAGTGAATTTTACTGGTCGACACATCATCTTTGATATAGCAACAGTAGCCATTTCATCGGCGTAGACATGTACTTTTATCCCAAACGACCCGCCAACGTCCTTACATATAACCCTAACATTGCCTTCAGGCACTCCAATATGGGCTGCGAAAATATGTTGCATCATGTGAGGTGCTTGAAAAGACATATTAACAGTTAATAAGTCTTCTGTTTCACTATAGTCAGATAGTATAACCCTTGGCTCTAAAGTAACTCCAGTATGGCGTTCAAACTGGAATGTTTCTTCAACCACTAACTCAGCTTCTGCAAAGGCAGCATCGACGTCTCCAGCTTCAACTGCATTTTTAAAAGCAATATTATCACCCATTTCGGGATGTATCACATGGCTGGTGGAATCAATAGCTGTTTCAGGATCAACAACTGCCGGAAATTCTTCGTAAGTAACATCTACTAGCGCTACTGCATCCTCGGCCTCTGCACGACTTTCAGCAATAACCGCAGCTACCGCTTCTCCTTGCCAGCAAACACGTTCAACAGCGATTGCATGTTGAGGGGGTGATTTTAAACCCTTAAAGTGCGTTAAAATACCAACCCAAGGAGCACAGAATTCTTTTAGTTCTTTTCCATCAACTATTTTTACTACTCCAGAACTGGACTGTGCTGCACTACAATCAATATTCGTAATACTTGCGTTAGCATATGGAGAACGTACAAATGCCACATGAAGCATACGAGGTAACTTTAAATCGTCTACAAATTGACCCTGACCTGAAAGAAGTCGCCGCGCATTAGGGCGCGGAACACTGCGACCTATGTAAGAGTTAGGCCTTCCCAAAACACTAATATCAGTTGCTGATAAATTTTCTTCAGTCATGAGTATCTCCTATTTGCGCAGTCGATTGCGGATTGGATGCCTATTCGCATCCTTTATACCAAGTGCATCTTCTGCAATTAAAACGCGTTGAACATTTGGGGTGCCCTCGCCTACCGCTAGCATATTTACATAAGCTGTAAATTTCTTGATAGGGTATTCATCGGCCAAAGCATAACCGGCAAATATCTCTGCTGCTGAAGCTGCAGCATGCTTAGCTGCATTAACAGCAACATACTTTGCTCTAGAGGTGGCACGAGACGATTTTTTTCCTTGATCCATGAAGGATCCAGTGCGTTCAACTAATAAACGAGCTGCATCTATATTTACAGCCATGTCGGCGATAAGATGTTGGATCATCTGGTAGTGACCTATGGGTTTTCCTCTAATTATACGCTCGTTAGCGTAGCTTATTGAATGCTCAAAACAAGCCTGCGCTAACCCCACCGAGCGTGCAGATACAGTAAGTCGGCCATATTCAAGAGCATTCATAGCAATCTTAAAGCCTTCTCCTTCATTACCTATACGATTCTTAACAGGCACAACAAAATCATCTAAATAAACTGAATTTGAACATAATACATTAGATAAGCCAGACATTGAAATAGGTTTAGCTGTAAAACCTTGATAAATTTTAGGCTCAACTATAAACGCCGTTATGCCACGATAACCTGCACTTGAATCAGTTTTTGCAAATAAAATACCTGTATCACACACATCAGCAAAAGTTATCCACTGCTTTGAACCATTTAACCTGTACACATCCCCATCTCGCATAGCCTTGGTTTGCATAGCTCCGGCTGCATCTGAGCCACCACCAGATTCAGAAAGAGCAAACATTCCTATTTTTTTACCAGAGATTAGATCCGGTACATAACGTGAGATTTGCTCTTCCGTACCCCAATTATAAATTGTAAATGGACATGTCATCGCCTGCATATTCATAGCGTAGCCAAATTCAGGTGAAAGACGTGATAATTCTTCAGAAATAGCCGCTATGGCTAGAAAACCAGCATTTGTACCGCCAAGCTCTTCAGGAAAAGCGGCCCCAAAAAAACCTGCCTCACCCATTTTCTGTATTAATGTATATGGAAACTCCCTTGAGTCTTCAAACGCATTTATTTTTGGTACAATTTCAACCTTAGCGAAATGCCTAGTAGTCTCAATAATAGATTGAATTTCATGAGGTAGGTCAAAATTCATATTTTATCCATCTCCTTTATCTTCAAAACATATCTATTTATGATATCATACTTGTCATAGCGCCAAGGCTCAACAACAGGAAAATAATAGTGTCACTACACCTTGATAATATAAATACTCTTATTGAACTTATTGATAGTGGAAATAAACTGGCACTGGCTCCTGACTATAGCGGTTGCGCGATGAAAGCAGTGCGCTATTTAATAAACCATAAAGTACGTGACCTTCACCTGGTGGGCGTGCCATCTATAGGGTTTCAAGGTGATATGTTAATTGGCTCTGGTTGTGTATCTACTGTAGAAACAGCAGCTGTAACCATTGGCGAGTATGGGCTAGCACCTAGATTCACTGATGCCATTAAAAAGGGAGCGGTCAATATTATTGATGGTACGTGCCCCGCAATACATGCAGGACTTCAGGCCGCAGAAAAAGGAATACCTTATATGCCTGTCAGAGGTATCATTGGATCTGATTTACTTAAAAAACGTGAAGACTGGATAATAGGAAATAACCCTTTTGATAAAGAAGATAGTCCTTTGGTAATGGTAAAAGCTATTGCCCCGGACGTTACATTAATTCATGCACCACTGGCTGATAGGGAAGGGAATGTATGGATAGGGGTCCGTCGTGAAATGATGGTTATGGCCCACGCATCGAAAACCACACTTGTAACTTACGAAAACCTATATGAGGGTAATTTATTAAATGACACCAATATGGCAGCGGGAACAATTTCAAGTTTGTATATCAGTGCTCTAGCTTTGGCTAAGAATGGCGCTTGGCCAGTTGGTTTATTTGGCACATATCCAGCCGATGATACGCATTTAAGGCTATACATAGAAATGGCAAGGACTGAGGATGGTTTCCAAAACTACCTATCACAATATGTACTGGATAAAGAAATTAAAGAATGAATATCCAATTTAAGCCAGAAGAGTTAATAATTTCCACAATTGCCGACATGCTTGAAGGTCTAAGCCATGTAGCTATCGGTGCTTCTTCACCTATCCCCGGAAGCGCAGCACTGCTTGCGCGTGCAAAAAGCAAAGGAAAGCTACGCGTTTCAATGTTGGGTAGTGAAGAGCATAATGCATTTACCAATGGCGGCACAGAACTATTTGACTGTGCTGCACAAGGTCGAATTGATGCTTTTTTTCTTGGGGGTGGACAAATTGACGGTAGAGCAAATATTAATTTAGTTGGGATTGGTGAATACCCGCGCAGTAAAGCTCGTTTTCCCGGATCTTTTGGGTCAGCATATTTATATTTCTTGGTTCCTAGGGTTATTCTTTTTAGAGAAGAGCATACACCAAGAGTATTAGTACCAAAAGTTGATTTTATTAGCGCGCCTGGGATTAGCGCTGAAAACATCTACAGACCTGGAGGCCCTTATGCCCTGGTTACTGGTAGATGTGTTTTTATATTTAACAAAAAATTAGGTTCATTTTTCTTAAAATCATTACATCCTGGTCATACTATTGAAGAAGTAGATGAAATGACTGGATTCACTTATGAAAAACCAATAAATATACCGCAAACCCCGAAACCGAGTGCGGCTACAATTGAATTAATTAGGGGACTAGTTGCAGACGAAGTTTCCGAAACCTATCCGGCTTTTGCCGAGCGTGTTTTTGCTAATTAACAAATAACGAACTGATATCAAGCTTAATCAATAATAATTACTTGGATAAAATTAAATAAAAATACTAATAACCAACTCTAACAACAAAATTTTAGGGAGTTTTAGATGCCTTTTTTCAATATAAATGACATGAAAACAAAAATGGATAAAACAGCGCCAGGAATGGCAGCAACAGTTGTAGGAGAATTCATGAAAGTAGGGGTAATGACCTATGAAGATGAGATTGGACCACCACCACATTTTCATCCTAACGAAGAACAGTTTGTTCTTGTTTTAGAAGGAGAATTGCGCATGGTATTAGGAGAAGAAGTAAAAAACATCGGACCAGGTGAGTTAATACACATACCTCGCAATACAGCACATACAGTAAGAGCGGTTGGCGGTCCTGCCCGTTTCTTTACAGCAAAACATCCGGTTGGTGACGGCGAATTAAGCCAAGACTATAACTTAGCCCCTAACGCAGAAGAGCTTAAGAAGAAGCTTGCCGGTTAACTATTTTGGTTTAAAGCTTTATTTAGATTAAAAAAATAGATAAATCTCAAATTTTTATTAACTCTTTAGACTAATAAAGAATATAGTCGTATGTCTCATAATGAAAAACAATACTCCGCCGGGGCAATGGCAGGAATTAAGGTTGTCGATCTCGCTCGAGTTTTAGGCGGGCCTTATTGCACTCAGATACTTGGAGATCATGGTGCTTTAGTAATTAAAGTGGAACCACCTCAAGGGGATGAAACACGTGACTGGGGCCCCCCTTTCCACGAGGGGGATGCTTCATATTTTATTGGTCTAAACCGAAATAAAAAGTCTATCGGCTTAGACCTAAGTACTCAAAAAGGTAGAGATGTATTATTGCGCCTTTTAGAAGAGGCTGATGTTCTACTTGAAAACTATAAACCCGGTACAATGGAAAAGTGGGGACTAGGCTATAATGATGTAATCTCAAAAAAGTTCCCGAATTTAATTCATTGTCGTATTTCTGGTTTTGGAAGTGATGGCCCTATGGGCGGGTTTCCTGGTTACGACGCGATTATTCAAGCAATGGCAGGCTGGATGTCGGTGAATGGTGGTAAAGACAAAGATCCCACACGTGTCGGAATTGCAGCTGTTGACATGGGAACCGGCTTATACACCTGCGTAGCAATATTAATGGCCCTATTAGAGCGTGAAAAATCAAATCAGGGCCAGTACATTGACATGACACTGTATGACTGTGCAATTGCACTTATGCACCCACACGTTTCGAACTATTATTTATCTGGGGGAAAGGTCCCAGAAATAACCGGGAACCAACACTCTAATCTGGCACCCTATGATAAACTAAGTACTAAAACGGTTGATATTTTTGTTGCTGCCGGAAACAACCCCGCTTTCCGCAAACTTTGCAAAGAACTAGGAAATCCGGAGTTATCAAAAGATTCTCGTTTTTTAAACAACCCTGATCGACTTGCTAACATAAGCGATCTTCGAGATGAGCTATCTGAACTCATGAAAAATGTTAACGGGGAAGATTTGTGTAAACGTCTTTTATTAGCCGGAATTCCCGCCGGCCCTGTACATAATACTGAACAAGTAATGAATCATCCGCATTCTATACATCGTAATATGGCGGCTGAACTTGACTGGTACAAAGGAACGGGCATTCCAATTAAATTTTCCCGTACACCTGGTTCAATCAATTCACCCCCCCCTAAATTTAGCGAGCATGCTCGATCAATACTTGCAGAACATGGGTTTAGCGATGCAGAGATTGATTCTCTCGCAGCTGACAGAGCCTTAGTCGAAGAACGAAATAAACTGTAGAAAATTTTATTAAAAAATTCTTAACTTATGTCTTAGTTATTTTTTTTAATAAAGCCAGTAAGGTTTTTTTTTCAGATAAATTAAGGTTATTAAAGAACTTTTTTTCATGTCCCTCGACAAGTAAGCACAATCTATCTATTAGTTTATTACCTTCCTTTGTCAAATATAATGCATGAGAACGACGGTCAACATTAGACTTTTTTCTCTGTATCCATCGTTTTTTCTCTATACGATCAATCATCGCCACCATAGTTGAAACGTCAATTCCCAAGGCTTGCGCAAGACGAGATTGGCTCAGACCTTCGTTTTTAGAAACAATCACCATCAAACCGAATAGTGCCGGTGTAATACCTTCACCACCTACTGTGCTAGAAAAATGATGAAATACCGACATCTGTGCCCTACGTAATTGAAAACCTAAAAGGTCGTTTAGACCACTTAGATCCAAAACATCTTCATCAACTACTTTTTTTATGCCCACAGATAATACCTTATATTAAATAATATTAGCTAAAAACTTATTTTACATAATATTCAATCATTATACTAAGCTAACAATCAAAATGGTTAAGATTAATCAATTATTTGTTACCCAATGTTTTCGTTATATAATATACAATCAAACTATGGTTCTTATAAATAATTACCAAACTTTACAAACCCCGCAAGTTTCTTTTTCCTAAAGCAAACCATAGAAATACCAAGGCTAATTAAATGTTTAAAAATACCATAAAAATACCCGTTGAGTGGGGCCATTGTGATCCTGCACGAATTGTTTTTTATCCGAACTACTTCTTTTGGTTTGACCAAGCTACTAGACACTTGTTTGATCGCGTTGGTCTTAGCTATGAAATTATGCTTGATAAGTATCAAACAGTGGGCTTCCCTTTAGTTGATGCTCATGCAGAATTTTTGTCACCAACAAGATTTGGGGACGAAATTGAGGTAACTAGTTATGTAAATGAATGGCGCCGTAGGACAATAGTATTAATTCATGAAGTAAAAAACCAAAATAAAGTTTGTGTAAAAGGAACAGAAATTAGGATATGGGCAGAAACAGATACCCAAGATTCAAGAAAATTAAAATCTAAAGATATACCATCGAGCTTTAAAGATTTCTTTGATATGGAAAATAAATAATGCACATGTATTTAGTTTGTATTGACAATTGTTTGTTACACAAACTAAATTTTTTAACCCTTACAATTATATGAAGACAAGCCAGTGAGCTTTGCTGTAAATGTTAAACAATATAAAACCCCACTAAATGTTGAAATGGGGGATACTATATTACAAACTGCGCTAAATAGCGGTAGAGAATACCCGCATGGTTGCCAGTCAGGTAATTGTGGAGCCTGTAAATCCAGATTATACTCAGGCGACATACAAATGTCGCCCTATTCAGAATACGCCCTTACCCAAGAAGAAAAAGATTCAGGCCTAATCTTAGCTTGCAGGGCAGTACCATGGAGCGACTGTGAAGTTGCCTACTTAGAACAAGATGAAATAGTAGCCCATCCTCTGCGAAACCTTAACTGTGTGGTTACTGATTTAGAACGTATGACCCATGATGTTACTCGTGTTAAATTATTAATTAAAACCGGAGGTCCATTTGACTTTTCAGCTGGGCAATACTCACAAATTACCTTTCAAGGTCTACCTCCGCGTGATTATTCAATGGCCAATCAACCAGGAAATAAACTATTAGAGTTTCATATTAGGGAAATTTCCGGTGGTAAAATTAGTGCTTTTGTGAACAAAAACCTTAAAGTTGGTGATGCTGTAAAGGTTAAAGGCCCATACGGAATATCTTATTATAGAAATAATCATACAGGCCCTATCCTTGCTATTGCAGGCAGTACAGGTTTAGCTCCAATAAAGTCTATAATAGAAGAGGCTTTGAAACAAAATGCAAAACGTAAAATATATTTATATATTGGCGTCAGAGATATACCAGATCTTTATTTAGTAGAATACTTTAAGAGGCTTATAAAACATCACACAGCACTATCTTTAAATATAATTTTATCAGAATCTAAAGAGAGTAATAAGTACCGAAAAGGCTACTTAGCTGATGCAATAGCTAATGACTTTGATAATCTCAATCAAACAAAAGTATACCTTGCAGGCCCGCCAATAATGGTTGAAACCTGTATTAATCAGTTACGTAAAATTGGTGTCCGAGATGAAAATTGTCATGCTGATGCATTTTATACTGAAGCTGACAAAGCTTTAATGGCAGAGAAATATGAATAATTTATCAGAGAAAAAAGAGTTAAATGGGCGCGTAGCTTTGGTTACCGGAGGAGCAAGGGGTATCGGGCTAGCTATCACCAAGTCATTAGTCGCCCACGGTGCGAAGGTGGTGATAGCAGATGTCGGTAGTTCGATAAACGGTGAATCGTTTGACCCCTCTGTAGCAGAATCTGCAGCACAAGAAATTGGCAATAATGTTATTGCTTATACAGAATCTATTGCAGACCCATTAACTGCTAAAGCTTCAGTGGAACTTGCAATTAAAAAATTTGGAGCGCTTGATATACTTGTTAATAATGCTGCTATACTTAGAGATAGTTTTATTTTTAAGGGTAAACCAGAAGACTTCGATTCAGTAATAAAAACAAATCTAGCTGGGGCATGGTATCTAACTAACGCCGCCACTCCCAATATGCGACAACATTCAAAAGAAAATAGAGGAGGCAAACCCTACAGCTGGGGAAGAGTTATAAATATTACTTCAACTGCAGGGTTTTATGGAAACTACGGGCAATCTTCATATGCCAGTGCAAAATCAGGTATGTTAGGGTTAATGCGTACTACCGCGATGGATTTGCTGCGTGCAGGTATAACTTGTAACGCGATCGCCCCTTTTGCAGCGACCAGAGTTACAGAAACTATTATCCCTGCCAATGACGAACAGACTGCTTATAAAGAACGTGCTTTAAAAATATTACCTAATCATGTTGCAATGGTAGTTAGTTGGCTGTGTTCTCTACATGGCCAAAATATAAATGGACAATTGTTTGGCGTTCGTGGAAGAGAGGTTTTTTTATTCTCACAACCACGACCTATTGCAAAATTAGTTAACAATGAAGCAGATTGGAATATTAACACGTTAAATGCCTCTGCAAAAAAGATTCTAAGCCCTCATTACATAGACTTAGACACTGATCTGGAAGCTTTTAATACTGAACCTAACGTATAAGAAAAAGGAAGCTCTTATGGTTATAAACCCAGGGGACCATATAGAAACTGTTAATGATTTTAAAAAAGCTCCAGAGGAATACCGTATAGCTATTGAAAAAATAATAATTAGCCATGCTGTTAATGAACTCTACGGTGCGCAAGTATTTGATGAGCCAGCAATTGCTTTTGCTCCCACGCCCTATTCAAAATGGTTAACTTGTAGGGTGGCAATGGAAGAATATGGACACCACGTAAGGTTTAAAGAGCTTGGTGAACAAATTGGCATAGAATCAGAACGCATGATTCCCAACGATTCTAAAAAAACTCTTTCTATCTTTGAATTTCCCCTGCAAACATGGGAAGAGTTCTGCGTCATAAAACTTTTAGCCGACCTAGCTGAAATTCTTCAGGTAGAAGACCTAGCGCAATGTAGCTTTATACCACTTCGCAATTTATCACGTATGACTATGCCAGAAGAACGTTTTCATGCGCAATTTGGGAAAGATTTTTGTACTGAGATATGCCAAACAGAAAAAGGAAAAATAAGTATACAAGAGGCAATAAACCAATATTATCCTATTTTACCGAAATTCTTTGGGCGGCCAAAGTCTAAGAATAATGAAATCTATCGTAAATGGTCTATTAAACAACGTACAAATGAAGATATGCTAGCTGATTTTATAAACCGTGCACAAAATCTGGTCCAAGAGTTGGGCTTAATATTACCTGACATAGGTTTAGTAGAACCCTAAATAAACCCCATAAGGAGTTCGAAGGAGAAAAATATGATTGTCGCAGATGTCCGTCCTGACTTGATGCCTTACTATAAAGAAGATTGCGACCCCAAAAACCTCGCTCCTTTATGGGAAGTGCTGCACTCCTTCGCCCGTAAAGAGCCAAAGAGTGACTGCCAAGCCTATATCTGGCAATACAAAAACATCAGAGACACACTGATGAAATCAGCTGATCTGATCACTGCCGAACAGGCAGAACGTAGAGTCTTAATCCTCGAAAATCCGGGTATGCGTGGTCGTTATCGGGTAACAACATCTCTATTTGCAGGACTACAGTTAATCATGCCAGGCGAAATCGCTCCAGCGCATCGACATACACAAGCTGCATTACGCTTCATCGTCGAGGGATCTGGTGCCTACACCGCAGTTAATGGTGAAAAGACTATAATGGAAGAGGGAGATTTCGTTCTAACTCCTTCTTGGACCTGGCATGACCATGGTAACGAATCAAACCAACCGATGGTCTGGCTCGACGGCCTGGATGTACCACTAGTCGAGACCCTAGACACCACTTTTGCTGAACCCTATCCAGATAAGATTCATCCTACAACTCGACCAAGCGGCGACTCCCTCGCGCGTTATGGCATGGGCCTAGCACCTGTTGACTACGAACAGAAATCGCCTAACTCACCGATCTTCAACTACCCATACGTTCGCACTCGCGAAGCTTTGGAGATGATGCGTAAAACTGAGGAATGGGATCTCTGTCATGGACTAAAACTACGCTACATCAATCCCGACAACGGACAATCAGCGATGCCTACACTCGGAACGTTTATGCAGCTTTTACCGAAAAATTTTGAGACCTCAAACTATAAATCCACGGACGCAACCGTTTTCAGTGTGGTCGAGGGTTCAGGAAAATCATTTATTGGTGATCAGGTCTTTGAATGGTCCAAACGCGATCACTTCGTAGTTCCATGCTGGGCACAACAGAAGCACATCGCTAACGAGGATGCAGTTCTGTTTAGCTTTTCAGACCGGCCGGTGCAGCAAACTCTTGGCTTATGGCGTGAGGATCGCGGAAACAACTAAATGTTAAATTTAATTCCTCCTCTTTCACAGTTTGCTAACCGATTAAATTTAGCTTCATGGTTTTCTGTGATAGGACAAAAACTAACGCCTGTAGAATATACTGACGCTCAAAATTATATAAGTGGTATAGGGCTTAAAAACACGATGATATCTCAAATCACCTCATGGGAAAAAGCGGAAAGTTGTATCAAGGCTGAAGACTGGGATAAAGATTGGTGGTCTGCAGAAGATCTGCTTAGAAAAAAACTTCTTACTAATGCTGAACAAAGGTTTCAGAAATCAGAATTGCTATCTTCACTAACCAGCATTACTGAACAAGTTTCTAGCGTTATTCATGGTGCAGCTGCAATTGCAGCTGCGCGAGGTAATATTGCAAATCCTGGTCTAATCCGTTCAGCTGCAGGCTCTGCAACTATGGCGTGCTATCAAGCAGGATTAGAAATAGCAGCAAACCAACAAAAAAATTCTCCATTTATAGCGAAATATAGAATTCTTGAAGCAGGACATTGGCCACTTTGTGTAAGAAATTCGGTATTTTATGTTTTTTGATTGAAACCATAAAGAGCACTTACTTATGATAGAGATGAGAGACTGCAATCCGTTTCTAAAGCCTAAAAGTGTTGCTATTGTTGGCGCTAGTGATCGTAAAACAAGCTCTGGCGGAGCGGTTTTACGCAATCTACTTTTAACAAAGTATCCTGGAAAAATAATACCAGTAAACCCAAGTGGGGGAAAGATACTAGGAATAACGTGCAGTAAATCGCTACTTGAAATAAAAAAACCCGTTGAACTTGTTGTTATAGTAGTACGACCTGACTTAATTCTTCAAATAGTTGACGAAGCTATATCCAGCGGTCATAAAAATTTAATGATACTACCCGGGGGTTTTAGTGAAGCGGGAACCGAAGGACAGATAAGAGAAAAAGAACTATTACGAAAAACAAACTCTGCAGGTATCACTGTTTTCGGCCCCAACTCCGCAGGCTGTATTCATCTAAATAACAAATTACCTTTTGCCGCAACTTTTCTTCGAGATTTACCTCTTGGTGGAAAAATAGCATTAATCTCTCAGTCCGGCGCTATATCTGAAGAAATAATCGCTACTGGAAACAAAAATAACCTTCCTATAAGTACAGTGATATCAGTAGGAAATGCTGTCCACCTTGAAATTACAGATTATTTAGAATACCTCGGAGAACATGAAGAATGTAATTGTATTCTTCTTTATGTGGAATCTATTAATGATATCGAAAAATTTTCATTCATCGCTAGAAAAGTCGCCAGAAAAAAGCCTCTTGTTGCACTTATTGGCGGAAGAACAACAGAAGGAAGTAATGCTGTAATTAATCATACTGGCGGGTCATCAATGACTGATAATCAAGCTTCTTCTTTTTTGAAAGACTGCGGCGTAATACGTGTCAAAAGTCTGCGTCACTTGCTATTAGCGGCCAAAGGGTTTGGGTTTTTTCCCCAAGGCATCGGTAAAAGAATACTTCTAATATCTAATTCAGGAGGGCCCGGGGTAATAACTACGGATCGTTTAATCGACAGTAAGCTTGAGATGCCGCCCTTACCTGAAAATTATTCGGTTGACCTAAAAAAAATCCTGCCTCTGGAAGCGGCCATTGCAAACCCTATTGATATGCTCGCTGACGCGCGCGAGGATCGTTTCGAAGCAACATTTAATTCGGCTTTAAAATATTGTCAAAATAATTATGATGCTGTTTTAATGATACATGTGGTTCCGTTTATGGTAGACGCGGACCCTATCATAAAAGTAATGGCACGCTTAGCCAAAAAATCCTCTTTCTCTATATTTCATAGTATGATGGGTACGTTAGAAAATAAAAATAAGTGGTTTCAAAATATGGAGAATTCTGGAGTTGCTATGTTTGATAATTCTGAAGATATGGCAGAGTCTGCTGGCATTCTTGCTCAATATCCTCCACTAAAAAGAGACCTAGAAAAAAACATATAATTCTATACATCTAGAAATTATGATTATAGAAACTTTTAAAGAAAAGAGATCAAAATTGTCGGTAATCGTAGAAAATTTTAAAATTGACTGGTTTCAATCAACTAAGTGGAAAAAGGCATCATATAATACTTTATGGTGTCTTATGGGATGCGCTATAGGAGACCTTGGAACTATCGCTTATTTTCAGGTCACCGGCACTCCATGGTCCACTTTGGCAATAATGAGTCTTGCCATAATCATGGGACTTCTTAGCTCTATTATATTAGAAACAATCGTACTCAGCTCGCAAATGACCCTTCGTCTAGCATTGAAAACAGCCTTGGGTATGTCAATGATCTCGATGATATCGATGGAAATTTCCATGAATTTAGTAGACGTCTTTATAACCGGCGGAGCAATGCTAACCTGGTGGATCATTCCAATAATGCTTAGTGTAGGCTTCATAACGCCATTGCCCTATAATTACTGGCGTTTGGTAGCCCTCGGTAAAACATGTCATTAAACTCAGTCTAATTAAGATTAAAATACGTCTATAATTTAGGCATGACTTTTTTGGAAAATAGGTCAATTGACTTTTTTGCTAAACCCAAAGGCATGTCATAAAAATTTACCTGTAACGAGGCAATATCAAAGTCCCCCACCTGATCCCTGTAACTTGTAATCTGTTCATAAATTTGACTGGGAGTGCCAACCCAAGCTGCACCTTTTTCTAACTGGGTTTCAAATGTCTCCTCAGCTAAATCCATAATAAGTTTTCGATAACCAGGATAATCAGAAGACTCTTCCTCCAACCAATCTGAACCAGCCTTAACTAAAGTATTAAGATAATTATTAATTCTTGATCGACTGTGATCTATCGCCTCTGTTTCATTAGGCCAACAGAACATATGAAAGGCTAGCATAACTTTCCCATTCCCTTGGTGGCCCGCTGACTTCCAAGCATCTCGGTAGAGACCAATTAGTTCTGACATTTTTCCGCCTGATAATGGAATTGCCATAATGGCATGGCCAGATTTTCCCGCTTCCTCAAATGATTGGGGCGTGGCAAACGCTGCAATATAAAAGGGGGGACGCGGCCTTTGAGTGGGTCTGGGATAAGATGTCGTCGGGGGAAATTCGTGAAATTCACCTTTGGAGGAAAATTTTTCTTCCTCCAATAGCCCCCGTATTTGTTCTATTCCTTCAGTAAAACGCCCCTTACTCTCGTCCATGGAAATTCCAAAACGCGCGAACTCGTGGGGCATAAAGGCCCGAGCAAAACCTACATCAAGCCTACCAGATGATATTGCATCTAACATTCCAATTTCGCCAGCCAGTTTTAGGGGGTTATTAAAAACTGGTAATATGGCTCCGGTAACCAACCGAGCTTTTCTAGTCCTCTGAGCTGCTGCAGCTAAAAATAACATTGGATTGGGGCTATAGCCCCCATACGAATGAAAATAATGCTCAACTATACGAACATGATCATACCCCAGGTCGTCAGCGTCCCCGACCAATGACAAACATTCATTAAAGTATTGTTCCGCTGATTTTGTTTCAGGTCCCACACAGGGAAAAAACTGCATACCAAATTTCATTGTGTATTCTCGCATTTATATAAATAAATGATTTAGACTAGATAAGAATTCGTTCATAATGTTTTAGACTATAGTATATAAATTTTATACTAGAATTACCCTTTTGTTTATTAGATAAACTAATAAAAATTACGCATACTAACCTTAATGAGTTATACTTGCTAATCTCTAAAACCAAGAAAGCACTATTAAAGAAAATTTAATTATAGGGAAAATATATGTCCGACATAACAAATATTCGCGTTATCGAATTTCCTAGCACAGGGCTTTTACCTCATTATGTGGCTATGGAACTCGGTTTTTTTGAAGAACAAAAAGTAAAAGTAGACATAACGGCTACTCCAAACTCAGTATTTCAAATTACCAATTTAATAGATGGAAACTTTGAAGTTGCTGGTACAGCAATTGATAATGTTGTTGCATACCAAGAAGGTCAAGGTGTAGCTAAACTATCGAGGGCACCTGATTTGTTTGGCTTCATGGGAGCCTCTCAAGTCAACTTAGGACTAGTCGTGCAATCACATATAAATAAATATGAGGACCTCAAAAATACATCGCTGGCCGTAGATGCACTTTCTACCGGTTTCGCATTTATGCTTAGAGAAATGCTCGAAATAAATGGTATTGACCATGATTCCTATGAACTTATTCCGGTGGGAGCAACTAAAGCCCGCCTTGATTCACTAATTTCAGGAGAGCACTCGGGAGCCCTACTAAATCCTCCATTTACGGAATTTGCAGAAGCTGCAGGACTAAAAATCATTGATAACAGCCAATCTGCTCTACCAACTTGTCAAATAGGAGTGATGGCAGCATGCAGAGGCTGGGCAAAAGAAAACCCCGAAGCCCTCAGAGGGTTTATCAAAGCAGAGTTACAAGCAATAGAGTGGATTTCTAACCAAGAAAATTCTGATAGTGCTACAAAAATACTTCTAAATAAAATACCTGGTATGGATATAAAGGCGGCTGAAGCTGCTATGCAAATTATGCTAGATCCCATTCAAGGCATAGCTGAAAGTGAAAAAATAAACATGGAGGGGGTAAAAACCATCTTAGATTTACGTAGTAAGTTTGGCGAACCTAAGAAAGAGTTAAACAACCCAGAGCTTTATATAGACCTGACATATTATGATAGCGCTAGAGATTAAGACAATTTAAGGTTACCATATAAAAACGAATAATGCATGATTTAGTGATATAAACATTTTTGAATTTCATTTGGCCTTGGAGGGTTTCATGATCAATGTAACAGGTTTCCGGTATTGCAGGTTAGGTACAGCTAACCTTGAAGAGACGGTAAAATTTGCAAAAGATATTATTGGTCTTGAATTAGTGGATATAAAAGACGGTTTTGCCTATATGAGAGGTGACGACCGAGACCACAATATAGTTTACTTTCAGGGCGACCCCAATGATCATACTGTAGGTCTTTCGATCGAAACTTTTGATGAGCTAGATGCTGCCGAGAGTACTTTAAAAGAACAAGGTTTAACTGTACATCGTGGCAGTGATGCGGAAGCTGCTGCAAGAAGGTGCATGGGCTATATAAATTTTAAGGATAATAGCGGAAATTCAATTGATCTTACTGTGCGACCTTTTGCGTCAGGCAAACGTTACTTTCCATCAAGAGACGCCGGTATAACTGAGTATAGCCATATTGGCCTTAGAGTTACTAACCCTAGGGAAGCCGAAAAATTCTGGTCAAATGAATTTAATTTTAAAACTAGTGATTGGATTGGCTGGTCAGCTTTAATGACTTTCGACCAAGTTCATCATCGATTTGCACTGTTCCCTTCTGATCGACCAGGAATACAACACATTAATTTTCAAGTTGCAGAAACTGATGATATAATGAAATCAAATTATTTTTTAATGGATAGACAGGTAAGAATTCAGGCTGGACCTGGTCGTCATTCTCTTTCTGGTGCCAGGTTTGTTTATTACTACGGGCCAGATAATATGATTTACGAATATTCGTGCGGCGTGCGTATGGTAGACGAAACCTGGAAACCTCGACAATTCCCAATCAATGATGCAGCATTCTGTGCCTGGGGTTCGCGTCCAGATCTAGATATTCTTGGCCCAAGTAGTAAATAACTGCTTAGCTGATTAAACCTTTAAAAAACTATAACTTTTATAGAATATTACTATGAGTCTAGTCTAGGTTTGTTAGCAACCATCCACATGTTGTCACTTAAATAAAAACGATCAAATACACCAAAACTTTTGATACTAAAGCCAACTGATTCAACCATCTCCTGAAGACTTTCAGGTGTAAAATAATTTACGTGTCCAGGAAATCGAAATCCGCACCAACGGTTACCCATTACTTTGCGATTTATACTATCATAATTAGGGACCTTAATGATTGCAGAACCGCCTGGTCGTAATGCCTTCCATGCGAAAGATAGTAAGTCTACAGGTTGCTGCTCATGTTCAAGAAAAGATCGCATTATTATCCCACTTACAGTACCTTCTGGGACACTAGAAAGTCCTTCAATTGCTGACATTGCTAATACTTTTCCTTTTCTATCAGAAAGACGTTCGGTAGCCAGTCGAGCCAATTCTTCAGATATTTCTATACCAAGCGGTTGATAAGTATTAGGAAGTTTTGCAAGATAATCACCAGTTCCGCATCCAATATCGACCACAACCCCAGGAAGAAAGAACTTTGAAACCCTATTAGCCAACTTGTTTGGTTTGCGAATTAAAAACCGGCGAATCTTTTTCCATAATCTAGAAAAGTTATACGTAAACGGATACTCTTTTCTCATTCTTACACTGCGATCTCCATGATTACGTTCCCATGCATACTCCGCCACCAAGGCTTCATAACCTGGCGGGTTTTCTAAATACACAAACTTACAAATAATACAGGACTTAAGAGTCCATTCATGCCAAGAATAGACAAGGGGCGTAATGGATGAGTTATCAGCGCCACATCTTGGACATTTTCTTAGTAAACTATTAAAACTCGAAGCTTCTTGGGAAGTCTTCATATTCGTTTCTTTCTAGATAAGTGTTTTGTATTCAACTAACATCAGCCAACATAAAAGGCTAGACAAGAGGTAAAACTTGTTAAAGGTAAGGCTAGCGTGAGTGAATCAACCAACTATCTTCTGAATCGGTTATGGTATGATTGGTTGCGCCAACATCTACCACATATCGTCTGCACAGTTTTATTAATGATTGTAGTGGCTGCAACTTCAGCGGCATACCCCAAACTAATTGAATTATCTATCGATATGCTCTCCAGAGCCGACCCTAAAACTCTAACATTACTGCCAGCTTCAATTATATTAATAACATTTATACGCGGTATTGCTTCATATGGGCAAAGCGTAATGAATCAGTCAGTGACGTTAAGGGTAATAGCAGAACTACAAAAAGCTATGTTTGCACGCCTAATGAACTCAGATATTGCGATGATGCAAAGCCTATCTAGCGGATCTCTAATTTCACGATTTACTAATGATGTAAATCTTATGCGGGACGCGCTATCACGAACGCTAACAACCATGTGTAGGGAATTTCTCACTGCGGTCGCTTTACTAGGCATGATGTTTTACATGGACTGGATGCTAACATTAATTGTTATTGTGATTTTTCCTTTTGCAGGTCGACCAATTATACGAATTGGTAGAAGGTTACGAAGGGCTTCAGCCAATGTGCAAACCGGAATGGGTTCTTTAACTGCTACCTTGAGCCAGTCTTTCGGTGGAATACGACTTATTAAATCCTATGGTCTAGAAGACGCTGAAAGTAAACGCACAGACTGGCTATTTGACGAAGTTTATAGATTGATCATGAAAACAGTAAAGGGACGTGCGCGCACCCAACCAATTTTAGAAATATTAGGTGGTATAGCAATTGCTTTAGTACTTACATATGGCGGCTACCGTATAATAACAGGTGCTGGAACATTAGGGGAATTCGTAGGGTTTATATCTGCAGTTATTATGATACTACAACCCGTTAGAAGTCTAGGTAACCTTAATGCTAGCCTGCAGGAAGGTCTTGCAGCATTAAACCGAACATTTGACCTTCTCGACACCAAGCCTAAGATTACAGAAAAACCGAAAGCGCAAGAACTGCAAAATGTATCAGGACATCTACAACTCTCCGATATTACTTTTTCATACGATGTCAATAAACCTTCTCTAAAAAATTTATCAATAGATATTCCCGCCGGAAAAAAAATTGCATTAGTTGGACCAAGTGGAGCAGGAAAGTCTACAGTCTTTAATCTAATTCTGCGCTTCTATGATCCTGAAAAAGGTGAAATAAAAATTGATGGAAAAGATATTCGTGACTTAAAACTTGCTAGTTTAAGGGATAATATAGCTTTTGTTGGCCAAGATATAACATTATTCAACGCTTCTGTGGAAGCTAATATTGGATTCGGCGACCCTAAAGCAGGTAGTAACGAAATTAAATCTGCAGCAATGGATGCAACAGCTCATGAATTTATTCAATTATTACCAAATGGATATAAGACTCTACTAGGAGAAAAGGGCGCTAAATTATCTGGTGGGGAAAGACAGCGCATTGCCATTGCTCGCGCCTTCCTTAAAAACGCTCCGATTCTTTTGTTTGACGAAGCAACGAGTTCACTAGATTCCCAATCAGAAAAACAAGTGCACCAAGCCTTAATCAAGCTAACAAAAAACCGAACTACGATAGTTATAGCACACCGATTAACAACCGTTACTAACGCTGATATGATATATGTTATTGATGAGGGAAAAATTATTGAAAAAGGAACACATGCAGATCTAATATCAAGAGAAGGGTTGTATTCAAGACTGACCAATATACAATTTAACTTAGAATAATTCGATGAAATACACCTAGAAGAAATTAGTTAGAAATCTAGACCCATAGAAGTATAACTGATACTTTATTGAGTTATTAACATATATAAAAATTATGAAGTAACCTTTATTGCTGCAAAATTTGATTTTGGCTAAATCCAAATTAATTGGAAATTAATATAAATATTACTCAAGGGAGTTGAAAATGACAGAACAAACACAACCCATGGTTTATAATAACTCTCGTTTTCGGGTCGTCGATTATAACTTTGACATGTTTATAGGGCCGGCAGCAGGAGAACAATTTAAAGATTTTGCATTAACCGACTTAGATAGCGGTAAGGAGGTTAAGATATCTGATTTTACTGGAAAATGGTTGGTTATTGAGACCGCGTCTTCAACTTGTTCAATGTATACGAAGAACATCAAAACTATGAAGGACGTTGTATCAGGGTTCCCCGATGTTGAATTTATAACTGTTTATGTTAGAGAGGCCCACCCTGGCGAAAGACTGGGACCTCATAAATCGATGGATGATAAATTGAAGGCGGCACGTAAAATTGCTCCCCGATACGGAGAGTTTCGACAAATTTTAGTTGATAACTTAGAAGGTGATTTCCATCGTGCTTACGGAGCGATGCCCAACGTCGTATATATAATCCGTCCCGATGGAACAATCCATTATCGATGCAATTGGGCGGCTCCTCACTTAATTACTAAAGCTCTTGAAGACCGAGAAAACTTGCATAAAGTAGAAAATGCGCCCACTGCAGAATTACGGGCTTCTCGTGCTATGCCTCATATGATCCGAACTATGTGGACCGGCGGGTTTGTAGCTTTATACGATTTTTTCAAGGCAGCCCCGCTTACGGTCTCTAAACATATCAAAGTAGACGCTTATTACGCAAAACATGGTCGATTTAAAAACCAACCAATTCCTGTGGAGGAAATGCAAAAGCGAATGGATTCAGAAGCTAGTCAATAAATTAACATAAAGAATAGCTTCTTAACCAACTTACCGTATTTTATTAAAGTCAGTCATCCCATAATTTGGGTTGGCTGGCTTTTTAAGTTCTTTTATTAGCTCCAATCAGAACGAAAAGCATTAAAGCTGGTTTACCTGAACGGTTAGACCAGGCGTGATTGGTGCCTCTCTGTATTAAAACATCATTGGCAGAGAGTTTCGTTTCACCTTCTTCCATCACAGCCCACATCTCTCCCTCTAAAACAATTGCATAATCTGTAGTCTGAGTTTCATGCATTCCCGCCTGTTCTGAGTCAGAATCGTGTGCATCACTGCTTCCCATTTGAGCAAAAGCGTCAGCGTCGTCAGCATCTTGAATAACCTCATCAGGAGGAAACTCAACATAACGGAATATTGTTCCAGCCGGATCATGAGGCTCAATTCTTGTGTCTCGTATTGCCGTGTCCGAATGTCCGGTATTATCTGCAGGAGCAGAAGTTTCCCAAATTTCGTGAAGAAAAAGCTGCGGCAGTGGTTCTATAACTTGTGGAGGCGCCCCATCCATTAAAATTATGGATTTACCTTCCGAATTATGGCCTGTTACTACGCGTCTAAATTGTCTTTCCATTTTATTTCTCTCCTATGAATGTAAGGCTGTTGTGTTTCTTATTTGTATTTTATCAAATCAGTATTTCGTCTTTCAATAAGAATTTGGAGTAAGCAGAAATATATTGAATACATGGTATTCCGAAAGTCTAGGTTTAATGAATATTCTGCCCATTCTAGTCTTTTTTTGCAATCAAGTGAGAGCAGTTTTATTCAGGTGGAAAAAAACCACAAAAAAAAGCCGCGATATTTTTCGCGGCTTTTTATTAGGAATTAGTTCGCTGTGACTAAGCAGCATTACGAACTACTTCAGCAACTTTTTCCGGTTCTAATTTGAACTCTTTAGCAACTGATTCTATTACGCGGTCTCTTACATCTGGCTGTATAGCCCCAGGTGCATTAGTTTCTGGTTCATAGGGTTGGGGTGGTGTTGTTAAGTTGACAAGGTCCCACCTAGCATAGTGCCCTAAAGAATCAAAAACCGACTTTACCACTTTTATATATTTTGATTGAAGCTCAGCATAAATGATCGTATCGATATCGAACGTGGGCGGAACCATATATTCTGAGGTAGGTGCTACAATATGGCTGCCACCGCAGGCCCAACCTACAAACTGTTCTTGGCCAGGACCGCCATACGTCATTGAATCTTTGAATGGAAATTTTTCTGGAATATCTTCCATTCGAAGAAGGTTGTTTGCGGATACTACGTAACATTGACCTGTGAAAGCTCTTTCTCTAGTAGCAGGAATAAGATCGCATTTATTTATGTCATGACCAGCGTATATAAAAGATTCTCCTTCTACGCCTCCGCAGTTCCACATACCCGGCCATACAGAAACATGAATATCCACTCCTTGGGCAATGTACCATGCTGTAATGTTCACTATGTGATTTTCCCAACAAATTTGTCCACCTAGACGTCCTATTTCCGTATCAAATACTTGTAGATCTCGGCTATCACCCATACCCCACCAAATACGTTCGATGAATGAAGGAATGAGTTTTCTATGACGTCCTAGTACGCCACCATATTTATCAATATAGACTAGTGAGTTGAAAAGGGTTCGACTTCCAATTCTGTCATCTAGCTCGTTACACCCCATAACAACATAAGCACCTACTTCTCGTGCTGCCTTACCTAAGATATCTGTATCCTCGCTTCCTACAATAAGTGAGTTATCCTGTAGGTCTGCCATGACATCATGAAATCCATTTGCAATTGTATCCCAGCCCATTGTCCAATAGGGGTATGTTGGAATCCAGGTTTCAGGAAATACAATTAATTCCGCACCTTCTTTTCCTGCTTCAATGATTTTATCACAGGCGATTTCGAGGCATCTTTTTTTATCCATAAATGCGGACGGTGTCTGCACAACTGCTACTTTTACCGATTCACGTCCGCCAAGTACTTGTGCTCCCATTTTATCCTCCCTAACTAGTTTCACTGTTTCTTCTCAGCGAGATATGTTGATCGAATACGTAATGTTAAACACTTTATCGGTTTTAACTGTACGTGACTTATATCTTTATGAAAACAATTTAAGTTTTGTTTACTGTGGACGGAATGTTATTAAGTATTGTCTGAAGGATTAAAAAAATTAATAATTTATTTTCGGATCGTTAATGGATCTAGAAGCTGTTAGAGTTTAGTAAACTTTAGATAAAAAATAGGCAGGAAAAGAGTGGTGGTCACGGCAGGATTCGAACCTGCGACTTCGAAATTAGGAATTTCGCACTCTATCCAACTGAGTTACGCAACCACTATTATTTCATACTCTCTTTTCGTAATATTTTTCAAGTTTTAAGATATCGTATTATTCACGAATCGATCACATAAGGTTTTTTAATAAAATAAAACACTATAAGTTATTGTTTTTACTATATTATTTTAACCAGAAATATAGATTGGTTTATTAGGTATTTAGTTCTCTATCCTAATAAGTTAAGGAACAACGTGCCTGCAGTATAACTTTAGGGTTAAGAAAAAGAATGAACTCTAAAATGGTTAAAAATACTTCTTCACTCGGCATTGCAGCAGGGTGTTTTGCACTATTTACAACCGTGGCTATGCTTATTGCTGGAAGAATTGGGGCAATCGGAGATACTCTAACAATCTGGGACTTGGCGGGAATACGTCAAGGAGGAGCTGCTATCCTCGCTTTACCTTTGTTATTATATACTCGACCATGGAAATTGCGACCTAGTCAGTACTTAGTTAATGCCATATTTGGCGGCGCACCAATGATCCTATTGTTATTCGGCGGAATGATTTACGCACCCGCTTCTCATGCAGGCGTATTTATGAATGGTACACTTCCTATAGCTGCAACATTAATATCCTGTATATGGCTGCGGGAATATCCAGATTTATGGCAAAAATTTGGTATAATAATAATCATTATTGGGATGTTAGTGGTGGGATGGCAAACTATTACATCAGTTATGCCCGGCCAATGGCGGGGACATTTATTATTTATAGCCGCTGGGATTTGGTTTTCAGTATGGTACGTAGCTATTAAGGCATGGCGTCAGAACATTATGCAAACTTTATGTGCTCTTTTGGTTCTTAATGCATTTATTTACGTTCCAATCTGGTTGTTCTTTCTACCAAGCCAAATATGGACAGCTCCTACTGAAGATCTAGTATTACAAATAATCGTACATAGTTTGTTTGGGTCATTTTTAGCTATTTTTGGTCATTCTTATGCAGCAAATACTATTGGCCCAATGCGGCAGTCAGCTATTATGTCTGGCGCACCAATATTAGTACTTTTATTTTCTGTACCATTTCTAGGGGAAAAAATAACAATCTATGGCATAATCGGAGCCCTGGCTGTTACCTTAGGGATTTTATTTGTAAATAGGTTTTCATTCACCCCGAAACAGGGAAACCACAAGCCTTAAAAACAATATTTGTAATAAAGGTGATAAAATAACACCTAAGTATCAATCACGTAAACGAACCAGTTCGCTACCAACACTAGAACAATCATCATAAACATCCGTCTTTTCTGAAGATATTCGTACACCAGCTACATCTTCAAATCCAAGACATATATCTGCGATTTCATCAACAAGTGTTTCCTGAAGGTTAATATGACGTCTTTGAATTAATCCATGCACAGCATCGCGTACCCGGTCATAATTAAACACCTCTGTAATACTGTCGTTCTTAGGCCCTTCAGTAGAAGCCATATAAAGTGTAATATTAATAAGTACCTTCTGAGTTTTTCCTTGTTCAGAATCATTTATACCAATATGCGCCTGAATTTCTAAATCACGAAAAAACAATTTACGCACTGATAGTTTCTTTTTAAGCAATCTATTCTCGATAGGGTCCATGGTAGAAATATTCGTAATAGCCATATTCACTTTCCGTTCTCGTCATCATTAAAAAATTGAACTTCATCGGAGTGGTTCTTGGTTTTTGCAAACATTACATCACGCGTACTACCAACAAGATGTTGACCACCATCAACTAGTAAAATTTCTCCAGTAACTGCAGTTGCCGAGACTAAATAACGAACTGCACTTGCAATATCAAACACTGTAGCTCCACGTTCTAAAGGGGTACGATCATGAACTATTGAAAACTGATCACGAGTCTGATCAGCACTTGGCAAGACTAGCCCTGGTGCCACACCACAAACTCGAACACGGGGACCCAATGCCATTGCCAACATAGTTGTAAGCCCGTTAAGCCCATACTTAGACAAGGTATAAGAAAGAAAGTCTGGGTTTGGGTTAACTAATTTTTGATCAAGAAGATTAATAATTACACCATCAGATGATTCCTGTAGTTTTTCCGAAAAGGCCTGGGATAATAAAACTGGTGTGCAGAGATTTACTGCCATCATCGAGTTAAAACCCTCAGAATTAAATGATAAAATATCATCGTTAACAAACAAAGAAGCATTGTTAACAAGGCAAGTTAAACCTCCCGTGACATTTATTGATTCAGTGATTAATTCTGATGCAGAATCAGCTCTTGATAAGTCAGCTGCGATGGCCGTAGCTTGTCCTCCTTGGGCTTCAATTGCTGCAACAGTTTGCTCGGCTGCTTCAAATGACTTGTGGTAATGCACAACAACATGCCAACCATCTTTAGCTAAACCAAGTGCTATTGCTCTACCTATTCTACGAGCCGCTCCGGTAATCAAAGCTCCAGGTTTTGTCTTTTTTACAGTCATTTTATTTTCTTCATCATTTCCGTTGCCTTGACCAAGGCCCTACGAATACCCGGTTCTAAGGCGGAATGGCCGGCATCCGCTATAATTTCTATTCGTGCTTCTGGCCAAACCGATGCTAGACAATAAGCAGTAGTTGGGGGGCAAACCATATCGTAACGCCCTTGTACAATAACACCAGGAAGGTGTCGTATAGAATCAATATTATTAATCAAATAATTTTCTTTAAGAAATCCATTATTAGCTAAATAATAGGCCTCAAGCCTCGCGAGGGCCAGGATACTTTCTGTATTATTCGAATCTAAAAAAATATTTTGTTTAATCTGTAAGGATGAACAATTTGCCTCATAAGACACCCAAGCGCGCGCAGCTGGTAAATTTATATCAGGGTCAGGGTTTTCTAATAAATTTAGATAAGCTGTTAATAAATCAGTCCTTTTTGATTCTGGTATAGTATTAGAAAATTCTTGCCAAGCTTCAGGAAAAAACCTTCCCATACCGTAAATAAACCAATCAACTTCTTCCTTAGCACACAAAAATATACCTCGTAGAATAAGACCTCTACACCGGTTATTAAATGATTGCGCATATGCTAAAGCAAGAGTACTTCCACAAGACCCTCCGAAAACAAACCACTTTTCAATTCCCAGAAACTCTCTTAAAATTTCAATATCAGCTATTAAATGCTGAGTTGTATTATTATCTACAGAAGCGTTAGGGGTGGACTTACCGCACCCACGTTGGTCAAAAAGTATAATTCTATAGAATTCAGGGTCATAAAATCGCCGATTATTTGAATTCGTACCAGCTCCAGGGCCGCCGTGAAGAAATAATATTGGTTGCCCCTCCGGATTACCTGACTGCTCCCAATACATTTCATGGCCGTGGCTAAGAGGTAAAGTACCAGTTTCATATGGCATAATTTCTGGAAATAAATCTCTATGCAATAAAGTTTCCTCTCTTTAGGTATACAAAATTGCACTTTATAAAAAATATTTTATAAATTTTATTTTTATACCTCTATTATATCTTATTGTTGAGCTTCATAAAACAGCCCCACTAGTCCTCATTTAAGTTGAACTCATCGAGTCTTCCATCATCTCAACTGCTGTATCATGATCGAGGTCTTCACATGCAGCATACTCACGGGCCAACCTTTCAAGAGCAGCTTGATACATCTGGCGTTCTGAGTATGACTGCTCAGGTTGATCAGCATTTCTATGAAGGTCGCGTACAACCTCAGCGATCGCTATTGGATCGCCAGAGTTTATTTTCGCCTCATACTCCTGGGCTCGTCTACTCCACATGGTTCGTTTAATTCTTACTCTGCCTTTAAGTGTTTTCAGAGCCATTTCAATAGTTTTCTCACTCGAAAGTTTTCTTAAACCAGAATCCTCTACCTTATCGATAGGCACTCTAAGAATCATCCGTTCTTTTTCAAAATTAATAATAAATAATTGAAGGTCTTGCCCGGCAATTTCCCGCTCCTCAACCCCAGTAACCTGTCCTACACCGTGTGTTGGATAAACAACGTAGTCACCTGCACTAAATTCTAGGTTTTTTAATGATTTTCTTTTTGTATTTGTCTTCATGGTGGCCTATTTTATTTATCCCAAATAGAAGCGGCACTACCGCCATTATTATTTCAGCAGATGTCACTTGGTTATTTTATATTAAAGAGATTGCTGCCCAGGGCATCTCCAAAAACCTCGTAAAAAAGTGATGTGATCTCTCTAAGGATCACTTAGTCCCTATAACACAAAAACACTATTATTAACAGCTCAATGATCTATTTCATTGCAAGATTTTTTCTGGTATCTAGCCTTGACCAGGATTCGCACTGAAGTGATTGTCAAACTTATCTTCTTGGCCCTTAAATTCTTCTGCTTCAGGTAATGGGTCAGACTTAACTGTAACATTAGGCCATTTTTCTGAATACTCTCTATTCATCTCCAACCATTTCTCAGCCTCGGGCTCTACATCAGGGATAATTGCTTCTGCTGGACACTCGGGCTCACAAACCCCGCAGTCAATACATTCATCAGGATGTATTACCAACATATTTTCTCCCTCATAGAAACAATCTACAGGACAAACTTCTACGCAGTCTGTATACTTACATTTTATGCAAGCCTCGGTCACTACGTACGGCATTTTAATTCCTTCCTTACAAATTCAGTTCAGTAAATTTACGGCATCTAAGACTTAAAATAATTTTTTATCCTAGAGCCGAATAAGATTTCTATTACTAAACCATTGAATCGAACATATTAACTAACTTGTCAACTCAATAGCCCTTTTCTTAGCTTCACCACTTTCTCTATCAGTTACGTAAAGTAGGCCTGCAGCTCGCCTTAATAAATTTGCTTCATGATCATGCAATTTACCATCAGCTAGAACAACACGCCATAACATTTCGAGCATTTCAATTCTATCATCATGTCCAAAACTATCCCTTATTTGTTTAGTAAACCTAGACAACTCTATGGAATCTTTTGCGACCTGATTAGCCAAATTAATTAATGAGGAGGCCTCATCTTCAGATAAGGCAAATTTTGACCTTACCAAGTTGGCAATTATAATTCTCTCCTCTGAGTCAAATGTATCATCCATTCTTGCCGCCTCAATCAGAAGCACTGCAGCAGCAAGATGCAAATCATCAACATTTTGTTGACTCGTCTGTTCGGTGCTATGACCACCGACTTCAAATATCTTTCTAAGTCTATCTAACATTCAGATCGGTTTACACTTCATTTACTAATACAACAAGCTTAACAATACTAAATATTTCTATATTTTTTTTAATTCATCTATGGCACGACGGTCACGTTTTGTAGGCCGCCCTGAACCAGCAATTCTTTGGCCATTATTCATTGGCTCACTCACTGGAGATGGGATAGTTGGTGATAGATCTTCATAAAGACCTTTAGCCTCAGTAAAAGGCCCCCTTCTTACTCCTAAAGCAACCACGCGAAATATGCGTATGCGTTGACCCAATATAAATGTCAAAACATCATCTACACGCAATCTCTGATTTGGTTTGGTAATCAAGTTACGATTTAGGCGAACCATACCAGATTTACATAGATTAGTTGCCTGAGTTCTAGATTTGCATATACGGGCATACCAGAGCCACTTATCTAACCTTTGTGTTACAGTTTTTTCCATCAACTTATAACTAAGTTCTTCATGAATGGGGTCCTTTTTTTAGTCTAGCAAGTATTGCAAATGGAGAGTTAGGATCAATAGCGCGTATATTTTTTTGTTTTCTTATTTTATTTGATGTTCGTTTTCCTGGTTTCTTTCTAGAAACACTAATAAATTTGTCCTTTTTATTAACAACATAGCCAAAACTCTTTAATATTAATGCAAGTTTCTCTTCATTGACCCCAATAGTGTTCATCATATTTGAATTTACATTAAATGGTCCATCGCGGCTCAACTGCCTTACATTAGCTAAAAGACGCTCTAGCAGATCAGCACGAATAGCAATTTTACCAACCGGGAAAAACCCCAACGCTAAATACCAAGAAGAAGGTATGTTTGCTGAACAATCTATAGACGTCGCTCCTCCGTCAGGAATCGCTGAGGGCTTCTCCTCTCCTCGATGTACCGCCCAAAGCAAACCCTTCAAAGGCATTAAACGACCTTTGAGTAAAGAGGGCATATAAGTAATTTCAACCCCAACTCTAATTCCGGCCCGCGCAAGGATATGTTTATTATTACCAATAAATTTACTTCTACGATCAATACTGTTATCACGAGCACTGCAACCCAAGCCTTCGGTCAAGCGGTATATGAGGCCGCGCAATTCTCCATCTAGAGTTTTTTCACTTAACGATAATAGCGGCCTAATTTGACTAATTAGATAGTAATCTAGCCATTTACGAAGACGTAGACGGATTACTGATATAGCTGAACTATCTAGTAATTCGCTGGGTAGAATATCAATATGGGGACGAACAATTGTTGATCCAGATGTCAGTTTTGCTAGAGGTGCTCCATTCCATTCTAAAGTACCATTTGATAAATTAAGTAAAAAAGCATCGTTATCGGCTGCTTTTATAGAAGCAACTCTAATACTAACTACTTCTCTTAATGCACGATTAATAGCAGCCATGAGGTGTGTACTAGTGAGGACATCTTTATTGTCGGGCACAAAATGAAAGCCTTTTAACCAGCCCATTTCATTACCTTCCACGGTCACACGACCGTCCCAACCGACACCGGCAAGTAATTTTTTATGTTCACGTAAACGACGAACCAGCACCGCCGTTTTCCTGTCAACAAAGCGTTGAGTTAACCGGTCATGTAAAACATCAGATAACTTGTTTTCTAGAGCACTAGTCCTTTCTTGCCAACTAGTGGCATCTTCAAGCCAATTATCTCGGTGAGACACATAAGTCCAAGTACGTACATTAGAAATACGTGAGATCAATGTATCAATATTACCGTCCAACCTATCAAGACGGCTAAATGACCTTGCAACCCAATCAGTTGGTATCCTTGCTTCAGAAGACATGAGAAATCTAAAAATACGAATAACAAGCCTCAAATGTGAGCCGCTACGATCTCCAGAAAAATCAGGAATCCGACATGTGTCCCATAATAGACTAACCGATTCCGGGTTTGATGCCATATCAACAATCTTTGGGTTAGATATTGCTGAAATAAGAGCAGAGTAGTCATCGGCAGCCCTTGCACGACGTAATAAAGGTAAGGGAGGGGGTGATTCAAGGCTTCTCTTGAGGCTTGTAGGTGAATTAAAGTCTAGTTCGGTCGAACGCCAAAAAAGAGAATTGAGTGAGTCGAATTTATGGTCTTCTAATGATGTAACTAAATCTGGATCAAATGGTTCTATATCAGCAGTGGGACCAAAGGTACCATCCGATAAATAGCGACCTGCCCGTCCAGCCACCTGAGCAATTTCCGTCGGTAAAAGATATCGATAGTTAACTCCATCAAATTTTCTTATCGAAGAGAAGGAGACGTGATCAATACCCATATTTAGACCCATGCCAATGGCATCAGTAGCAACTAAATAATCTACTTCTCCAGCCTCGTACATACCGACTTGGGCATTGCGGGTTCTCGGGCTAAGTGCTCCAAGAACTACAGCTGCTCCGCCACGCTGACGGCGGATCACTTCAGCCATGGCATACACATTTGAATTTGAAAAAGCTACAACAGCAGATCGAGGAGGTAGCCGGTTGAGTTTTTTAGGCCCCACATAAGTGAGTTTAGAATAACGTTCACGACGTATATACTCAGCAGAAGGAACTAAGCGACGCAAAATTGGTCCCATGGTCTCAGCGCCGAGAAACATAGTTTCTTGTGTTCCTCTTGCGCCAAGCAATCTTTCAGTAAAAATATGCCCCCTTTCAGCATCAGCGCAAAGTTGAATTTCATCAATTGCAAGAAATGCAACGCTAATTTCTTTTGGCATAGCCTCAACAGTACATAAATAATATCTAGGGTTTTTAGGTATTATGCGTTCTTCACCTGTAATCAAAGCAGCAGATCCAGCCCCTCTAAGCCTTACAACACGATCATAGTTTTCTCTTGCCAATAGTCTGAGAGGGAATCCTATCATTCCAGTTTCATGACCCAGCATTCGATCTATAGCTAGGTAGGTTTTGCCGGTATTAGTCGGGCCCAATACTGCTTTTATTGACTTAAAATCAGAAAACATAATAAATATATAGTTAAATTCAGAGACATATAATTGAACATCTACTAAAACAGACCTTGAACGTCTGGATTTTTGCCCTCATATGTGCGGGCAAAAGTTATATAATCCACAGCAATGAGAAAAAACATGAGCACCTCTGCAAACGAAAATCCATCTCAGTCGACTGATACCCACAACTTTCAAGCCGAGGTTACTCGACTTTTAGACATTGTAGCCCGGTCTCTCTACAGTGATAAAGAAATTTTTTTACGTGAGCTAGTATCAAATGCATCAGACGCGTGTGACAAGCTAAGATACGAAGCACTGACTGATCCATCACTAAGTGAGGGTGAGGGAGACCTAGGTATCACAATTACGTCTGATACTAAATCACGCACCCTGACTATTAGTGATAACGGAATCGGAATGAGCGACGAAGAACTAATTGAAAACCTGGGAACAATTGCTAGGTCAGGAACCGCCGCTTTTGTTGAAAATATTGATAAAGCAGAAGGAGCTGAAAACAACCTTATTGGTCAATTTGGTGTAGGGTTTTATTCTGCTTTCATGGTAGCAGATACGGTTACAGTTAGCAGCAGGCGTGCCGGTTCCAATAAATGTAATATATGGAAAAGTGATGGAAAAGGTAGCTTTACAGTTACACCATCTGATGCCGATCACCCCAGAGGCACAAAGGTAGTGCTGCATATTCTGAAAAATGAAAAAGAATTCTTAGAACCTGAACGCATCAAACAGATCATAAAAACCTATTCGGACCACATTGCATTACCAATTAAACTCGCTGACAAAGATGGTACTACAGAGCAAATTAATACTGCATCAGCTCTTTGGGCTAGACCAAAAAGTGAAGTCAGTAAAGAACAGTACAACGAGTTTTATCGTCATGTCGGGCAGATGTTTGATGAACCGTGGTTAACGCTTCATAACCGGGTTGAAGGAAAAATTGAATATAGTAATTTGATTTTTATACCGTCTAGTCAACCATTCGATTTATTTCAACCGGAAAGAAAAAATAATATTAAACTTTATGTGCGAAGAATATTTATAACTGATGATTGTGAAGATCTACTTCCTGCCTGGTTAAGGTTTATTCGCGGTGTAATTGATTCGGAGGATCTACCCCTCAACGTAAGTCGGGAAATGTTACAAAACAACCCAGTCTTAACTCGAATTCGTACTGGCCTTATTAAACGTGTAATTAGCGAGCTAAAAAAGAAATCAAAAAAAGATGCTGAACCTTATGCTTTGTTCTGGAATAATTTTGGAGCTGTATTAAAAGAAGGTCTCTACGAATCTGCGGATTACCGTAATGATCTTCTTGAATTAGTGAGGTTTAGTTCCATAAAGCAAGACAATTTGATCAGTCTAAAAGATTACATCGATAATATGGCAGCAGGACAGGAAGATATTTTTTATATATCTGGAGAAAGCATGGAATCAGTAGTCTCTTCGCCACAACTAGAAGCATTTAGGGAAAGAGGAATTAACGTTTTGTTAATGATTGATCCAGTTGATGAGTTTTGGCTGCCTATGGTTAGCGAATACCAAGGTAAAAAGTTCCGGTCAGCAACGCGTGGAGATATTGATTTAGAAACTATTGGCAAAACTCCAGAAAAAAATGATGAACCTACGCCAGCAGTAAATAATGCCTTATCGAATCTAACAGCATTGCTAAAACTAACACTAGCTGAAGAAGTTAAAGATGTTAGAGAAAGCAAACGTTTAACTAATAGCGCCGTTTGTTTAGTAGCTGCAGATGACGATATGGACATGCACATTGAAAGACTTTTACGCCAACACAAACAGGTGGATTCAGCAGCAAAAAGAATATTAGAAATTAATCCTATGCATCCGATGATTATACATCTGGCAAAAGCCTTAGCTAAAGAATCTGATAATAAATCACAAACTATTGATGATATAGCTTGGCTACTGCTTGATCAGGCAAGAATAATAGAAGGTGAAAGCCCGCCCGATCCATCTGCATTTGCGAAACGCATGGCCGACATAATAACAATGGGGCTAACTGTGTAACTCATCATTTTAATTTATTAAAGAAATTAAAATCTCATAAATAAAATTAATTTAATTAGGCTAAGGCCAATGAAAAGACTCCTAAATCCAGCTCGTGAACGCCTTGAATCAGGTAATATATCCATTGGTATAGGGATTAGAATTGTGCGCACTAACGAGATCGCTCCTTTAATGAAGACTGCAGTTATGGATTGGCTTTTTATAGACCTCGAGCATGGCCCTTTAACACTCGATCAAACCGCGCAAATATCAGTTACATCTCTGGCTTCCGGAATAGCACCAATCGTAAGAGTTCCAAGAGGTGAAATGGCAATGGCTACTCGAGCACTTGATGGTGGAGCACTCGGAATTGTTAATCCAATGTGTGAAAGCGCGAGTGAAGCTCGTGATATTGTGGAAAAATTACATTACCCTCCGGAAGGTCAACGAAGTGTTGTAGGTGGTCTTCCTCAATACAATTATGGTTCCACCTCAATTGCGGACTCTACTGAGGGAATGAACGAGGCAATGCTAGTAATCGTAATGCTTGAAACCCCAAACGCAATAGCTCATGCCGATGAAATTGCTGGTGTGGATGGTATTGACATAATACTAATTGGAACTAACGACCTCGCCGCCTCATCAGGTATCCCGGGAGAAGTCGGACATGAGCGCATAGCTGGCTACTATGAAACGGTTGCTAAGGCTTGTAAAAAGCACGGTAAGTGGATGGGAATGGGCGGGGTACCCCAACCAGATCTCCAGGAAAAATATATAAATATGGGCGTCCGTTTTCTCTTGGCCGGACAGGACTTAACCTACCTTTTAGGAGCAGCCAAAACAACCGTAGATCGTGTAAATACATACTTATAAAAGTAACAAATTACTTACGCCGCGTCCTCCATCATGTTTCGTAAAACATACTGTAGAATACCACCATGCCGGTAGTATTCAACTTCATCTAACGTATCTATTCGACATAACAAAGGAATCTCCCGAACTGCCCCATCAGCGTAAGATATTTTACATTGTAACTCCATCTGTGGCACTATATCTCCCTCAATACCTATAATATCGTATGTTTCCGTTCCATCAAGCTTCAATTCTGACCGGTTAAGGCCGTCTTTAAACTGTAAAGGTAAAACTCCCATTCCCACCAAATTTGACCTATGAATTCTTTCAAAGCTTTCTACAATTACAGCTTTTACACCCAATAACCTTGTTCCCTTAGCTGCCCAGTCACGACTAGAACCAGTGCCATATTCTTTTCCACCTATTATTACGAGCTTTATACCCTCTCCCTGATAACGAATAGCTGCATCATAAACAGACAGCGATTCTCCTGAGGGCTGATGAATAGTAACCCCTCCTTCCGTTCCGGGAGCCATTTCATTCCTTATGCGTATATTTGCAAATGTGCCACGCATCATTACCTCGTGATTACCTCGCCTTGATCCAAAGGAATTAAAATCAACCGGTCGCACCTGGTGCATTTTGAGATAATCACCTGCTGGACCATCTTCTTTTATAGAGCCAGCTGGAGAGATATGATCTGTTGTTACGCTATCAGCCAGAATCATCAACGGGCGAGCTCCATGAATGTCCTCTATTACTCCCGGCTCTGGAGGCATGTCCTCAAAAAAACTTGGATGTCGTACATAAGTTGAACCATCATTCCATTTATAAGTAAGACCGGTAGCCACTTTTATATTTTGCCAACTTGGATCACCTAAAAACACGTTATCATAGCGATTGCGAAACATTTCAGGAGAAAGAACATTTTCAAGAATATCCGTGATTTCAGAATTTGAAGGCCAGATATCCTTTAAATATACATCTTTTCCATCATTGTCCTGACCTAAGGGGTCTTTAAACATATCTACATTTAGTGACCCAGCTATAGCATAAGCCACCACCAAAGGTGGGGATGCTAAATAGTTTAACTTCGTTAGCGGATGAACACGGCCTTCAAAATTTCTATTACCCGAAAGAACTGCACCAACACCTATATCACCCGAAATAATAGCATCATGGATATCTGGATCTAAAGGACCAGAATTTCCTATACATGAGGTACAGCCATAGCCCACTAAGTCAAATCCCAGCTCATCCAAAGGTTCTTGGAGGCCTGCTGCAACCAGATAATCAGTAACAACTTGACTGCCCGGCGCCAAAGAAGTCTTAACCCATGGTTTAGTAGTCAAACCTTTTTCCAGGGCCTTTTGAGCAACTAAACCAGCGGCAACAAGTACTGAAGGATTTGAAGTATTCGTACAACTAGTAATTGCAGCAATTACCACGGCCCCAGGTTCTATAACAAAATTAGAGCCGGCGACTTTTGTTTTCTTACCAGCCCCCATGTCATTCAAAGCGAGACTAGCACTGGAAACCATACCTGACAGTGCAACCCGGTCTTGTGGTCGCTTTGGGCCCGCAAGTGAAGGCTCAACTGTTGAAATATCAAGCTCCATAGTATCTGTATAAATTGGTTCTGGAGTATTTGCATCTCTCCACATACCTTGAGTTTTGGCGTAAGCCTCAACTAACGCTAAACGGCTTTCGGAGCGTCCTGTAAACCTCATATAACGCATGGTTTCAGTATCTATTGGAAAGATTCCGCATGTAGCTCCATACTCAGGTGCCATATTCGAGACCGTAGCGCGATCAGCTAAAGATAGGTGATCTAGCCCGCCCCCAAAAAATTCAACAAACTTTCCAACCACACCTTTTTGTCGCAACATTTGTGTAATAGTCAGTACAAGATCAGTCGCCGTCATGCCCTCTTTTAATGCACCAGTAAGTTTAAAGCCTATAACTTCAGGAACCAACATTGACACTGGTTGCCCAAGCATAGCAGCTTCGGCTTCTATTCCGCCTACACCCCAGCCAAGGACGCCCAGACCATTAACCATAGTAGTATGACTATCGGTACCAATTACTGTATCAGGGTAAGCTATTGATTGACCATCAAGCTCATCGGACCAAACAGTCTGAGCTAAGTATTCTAGGTTAACTTGATGGCAAATTCCCGTACCTGGTGGTACCACACGAAAATTATCAAATGCTGCCTGCCCCCAGCGTAAAAACTCGTATCGCTCTCCATTCCTTTCAAATTCAAGTTCTACATTCTTACTAAATGAATCCTGCCCCCCAAAGCTATCAACCATAACAGAGTGATCAATCACTAGATCTACAGGTGATAGCGGATTAATTATCCTCGGATCACTATTTAAATTTTGTACGGCTTCTCTCATGGCAGCCAAATCGACAACTGCAGGAACGCCAGTAAAATCTTGTAATAAAACACGCGCTGGACGATATGCAATTTCTCGGTTAGATTTACGCTCCTGCTGCCAATCTATAATAGCTTTTACATCATCAACCGAAACGGTTACCCCATCTTCATGTCGTAGCAAATTTTCAAGCAGCACTTTCAGTGAATAAGGCAACCTTGAAATATCGCCGAATTGTTTTGCTGCCTCATGAAGTGAAAAATAATCATACCTTCTGCCCTCGACATCTAAAGTACGACGCGTTTTCAAGCTATCTCGACCAATAGTAGACATCTAATATTTCCTTTTTAGTTGCCAAGTGAAGTTTTTATTAAATAAGTAAACAAGCGACATTAAGTTATGGCTCTTTATATGATAAAGGCAAACATTCGCCAAGCAGGGGTAATTAGAGACATACAAGAACGGATTATTTATAGTAATTTAAATTTCTTAATATATCTTATTTACTTTGATGGCCAAGATGAATCTAGGGGTCAACAGCAACAAAATATATGATATTGAATTATTTTATAAAATTATACCCCCTCGGAACTATTAATAACATCTGATAGGTTAACACCAAAGTCATCTATAGAAATGCCAAGTGAGAAAATATGGAAGGCCTGAAAGTTAAAAATATTAATTGTATGCGTGGTAATAATACTGTTTTCTCTGGTCTTAGCTTCAATATTTTACCCGGTAGAGTATTATTACTATCAGGCGAGAATGGCAGCGGCAAATCAAGTTTTTTGCGAATAGTCGCCGGTCTCCTAACTCCATCATCCGGGGTAGTTTTATGGAAAGATCGAGATATAAGTTTAGATATAGATGCCCATCATCGTCGAAGTATCTTTATTGGCCACGCCAACCCTTTAAAAAGTATAATGACTGTTAGAGAGAATCTTGAATTCTGGACCAAACTAAATAATATTAAAATTGATATAAACATATCACTTAAAAAATTTGACCTTAATAAACAAGCAGATTTACCAACACGTTATCTATCTGCAGGTCAGTGTCGTAGGCTTGTTTTAGCTAGATTGGCAATAAATAACCAACTAGTGCAACGCCCTCCTATTTGGATACTTGATGAACCAGCAGCTGGCGTAGACCCTAGTGCAACTAAAACCCTAGCTGATTTAGTTATAGAACATCTTAACAATTACGGCTTAGCTATTATTGCTAGCCATGGGGGAAATCTGGACGATGCTCTAGCTGTCTACGCGGACCGTTTAGAAATTGTGAGAGATCTATCATGAATGGGATAAGCCTCTTGATAATCCGTGATATAAAATTATCCTTTCGTAATGGCTCAGAGGCAATAATGTCTATTATCTTTTTTATTCTTGCTGGTATGCTATTTCAATTTGGTTTAGATCCTAATTCTAGAGTTTTAACTCAAATAGGAGGTGGAATTATCTGGGTCATTGCTCTTCTCGCAGCAATGTTGAGTTTAGGGCGAATGTTTAATAACGATTATGAGGACGGAAGTTTAGAACAGTACTTTCTTGCGCCCATTCCTATAGTTTTTGTGGCTTTAGCTAAGGCTATATCGCATTGGTTAACAACTGGTATTTTTCTTGTAGTAGCGGCACCCCTGATTGCTTTATTTTATAACCTTCCAAATACAATATTAATGCCATTGGTAATATCAATGCTTCTTGGCACACCAACTTTAAGCCTCATAGGGTCTACCGGCGCTGCTTTAATACTAGGATCTCGGAATAGTAGTGTGTTGATACCACTTATTGTTCTGCCTTTATACATCCCGGTTTTAATCTTTGGATCTTTAGCAATTAATAGTGCAGTAGAAGGAGTAGAATATAATAATTTTTTAATGGTTCTAGCAGGCTTATTTTTAATAGCCCTTGCATTATCACCCTGGGCAACAGCAGCAGCATTGCGCCAGGCTATAGAATGAATTTCCAAAAACAAAAAGAAAGAACCTAGTGGTGTTAAATTTCTTTGCGAACCCCAACCGTTTTTCTCGTATCTCAGCTAAGGTAGTACCTTGGTTTGGTGGTGGAACAATAATCTTATTGATTATCGGTATTTATTTTTCTCTTTTTTCATCCCCACCCGATTATCAGCAGGGTAATGCAGTAAGAATAATGTATGTCCATGTTCCGGCTGCCTGGACTGCACTAGCTTGCTATGTATTTATAGCCATAATGAGCGCTATATCATTAATTTATAAACACCCTCTTGCTGATATAGCTTGCAGATCAGCTGCCCCATTAGGAGTTGGCTTTACCATTATAGTTCTTGCTACAGGTAGCTTATGGGGAAAGCCCACATGGGGAACCTGGTGGGTTTGGGATGCACGCCTAACATCTGTTCTAATATTATTATTTTTATATCTAGGACATATCTCACTTACACATGCTTTTGATTCCCAAGACCGTGGTGCCAAAGCAGCTGCTGTTCTAGCCTTAATTGGCTTTATAAACATACCTATCATTAAATTTTCAGTAGACTGGTGGAATACATTACACCAACCTGCAAGCATTGCTCGTCTAGACGGGCCTTCTATTGACACTTCTATGCTAGTTCCATTGCTATTAATGGCATTAGCATTTATTTTTTATTTTATAACTATGCTGCTTATTCGGATGCGAACAGAACTTGCCGTGCGCAAAACACATGCCTTAAAATATAAAATGGGACACTAAGCCTAGCAGAAATAATAGGTTTGCAAGCAATAATGAAATATTTTATTTGTATATTTACATTAATTTTTACTCTCTTTAGCTCAACGAACCAAAGCTTATCAGAAGGAAATAGCAAAAGAGGGGAAAGTATGTTCCAAGTACATTGTCAAGCCTGCCATACTACAAGTGAAGGGATTGGCTATAAGGTTGGGCCTAATTTATTTGGAGTGTTTGGGGCAAAAGCTGGACAAAGAGATTATAGTTTTGAGAGACACTATTCAAGGGCTTTAAAACAGTCAAAAATAATATGGAATGAAAAAAATCTGCATTATTTTCTTGAAAACCCCAAAGGTTTCCTTCCAGGAACAAAGATGCCCTTTGTCGGTTTTAGAAATAAAAAAGACCGTGACCATATAATCACCTATCTTAAAAAAATATCTCCTTAATGTTTTTAATTATAAAAAATAATCGGTATGTTTTTTATAAATTATGTAAAATATTATATTTTCTAAATTACTTTAATAAGAAACTAACACTTCCTATTTAATAAGGGTGTTTGTAAATTAATTAATATTTTTGCTGCCAACCCTGCAGGAACTTATATATGAAAAATATAGTAACTTTCATTAACATGGACGGTTATGGGTTTTATTTATGGCCTGCCTTTAGTTTGACAATTTTAATATTACTTATAATGGCAACTATAGGTTTGATAAAATTAAAAGCCAGTGAGAAGGCATTAAATAAAGTTTCTGAAGGGAATAATAAAAAACGAAAAGAAAGTAAAAGTGAAACGCAAGCATAAAAGATTATTGCTAGTCTTAGTTTCTCTTGGGCTTTTAGGTTTGGGAACAGCAATACTATTATCCGCAATCGAGGATAATTTAGTGTTTTTCTATACACCGTCTGAAATAGAAAATAAAAGTATAAAAAACGACCAAGTTTTTCGTATAGGGGGTGTAGTGGTCAATGGTACTATCAAACATAGTAATAGTTTTTCTTCTTTCAGTTTAACTGACTTTAGAAAAACAATTTCCGTAACCTTTAAAGGCGTTTTACCGGATTTATTCAGAGAAGGACAGGGAGTGATCGCTGAAGGCAGTTTGAAAGCAGATGGCACCTTTACAGCAACCCAAGTATTGGCAAAACATGATGAAACATACATGCCAAAAGAAGTGGCTGATAAACTTAAAAGCTCGGGGCTTTGGAAAGAAAAATTTAGTAAAAATGAATATTTTAATTAACCTATTAAAGATATACATCAATGATACCTGAAATTGGACTTTTTGTCCTTTTTTTAGCCCTTATAATAGCCGCAATTCAGGCTGTGGTTCCTATGGTGGGTGCAGTTCGTCAAGACGTATACTTAATGGCTTTAGGTAACAGACTTGCTGTTATACAATTCTTTTTAGTAACCATTTCATTTACTAGCCTGATTTACGCATTTGTAATATCTGATTTTTCACTCCTTATAGTATATAATAATAGTCATTCGCTTAAACCCTTGCTTTATAAAATAAGCGGTGTCTGGGGTAATCATGAAGGATCAATGCTACTTTGGGTTTTGATCTTATCTATGTTCGGTGCGGCTCTAGCCATATGGGGTAAGAATATATCACCCACATTGAAAGCGAGGGTTTTGAGTGTACAATCTATGATTGGTGTTGCATTTTTGGCATTCATTTTATTTACGTCAAATCCTTTTTTACGCCTTAACCCGGTCCCTTCAGATGGGAGAGGGTTAAACCCAGTACTTCAAGACCCTGGCCTGGCCTTCCACCCACCCCTGCTTTACTTGGGCTATGTTGGCTTTTCAATGGCGTTTTCTTTTGCTGTCGCTGCTCTAATAGAGGGTAAAATTGATGACAAATGGGGAAGATGGGTCCGGCCCTGGGCATTAGCTGCCTGGGTATTTCTAACTGCAGGTATAGCATTAGGCAGCTGGTGGGCATACTACGAGTTAGGATGGGGAGGATGGTGGTTTTGGGATCCCGTAGAAAATGCTAGTTTTATACCATGGCTTTTAGGAACCGCTCTCTTACACTCATCAGTCGTAGTAGAGAAAAGGGAAGGCTTTAAAAATTGGACTGTTTTATTAGCAATTTTAACTTTCTCAATGAGCTTGCTTGGAACGTTTCTAGTAAGGTCAGGGATTCTCACCTCTGTTCACACCTTTGCAACAGACCCTGAAAGAGGATTATTTATTCTATTAATTTTATTTGTAACAATAGGCGGAGCACTTGGGCTATTTGCCATAAGAGCACCAATAATAAAGAATAATTTTAAATTCGCTCCAGTCAGTAGAGAGAGCGCCTTATTATATAATAATCTCTTTCTAACCATAGGCTGTGCTATAGTCCTGCTAGGGACTCTGTATCCTTTGTTTCTGGAATTTGCTTCAAATGGAGAGAGTAAAGTCTCAATTGGACCTCCATATTTTAATATTACCTTCCTCCCTATTATGATTCCTCTAGTCGCCGCTATCGCGGTCGGCCCAATGCTTTCTTGGAAACGTGGCGTAATAGGTGAATTATACGTAAAGCTACTGTTTGCTGCAGGCTCATGCCTAATAACTATATTTATAGTTTTAATATTAGTGCCAGAAGGTCCCATACTTGCAGCATGCTCTATGGGCCTTGCGGCTTGGATAGCCGCTGGATGCCTGATTGAATGGGCTTCGCGCATACGACTTTTCAATTCTAAATCTATCACAAATACAGGTCGACTGATAAAGTCATCCAAATCAGCAAATGGCATGACCCTAGCTCACCTAGGCATAGCAATTCTAATCGTTGGTATTACCGGAGCATCCGCTTGGCAGAAAGAGATAACTACTTCTATGGCAATAGGCGAGACCATAAAGGTTAATAACTATTCTCTAACACTAAAAAAAGTACAAATAGGAAAAGGGCCCAACTATAATTTAGAAAGAGGCACCTTCTCTCTTATCAAATCAAATAACTCATCCATTATTATGCACCCAGAACGAAGATATTTCCCAGTTGCTCGTCAGGCAACTACCGAAGCCGCGATAAAAACAACTCTATTAGCTGATTTTTATTTAGTAATTGGAGAATCCCGAGACACCATAGATAATAAAAACGAATGGACCGTTCGTTTTTATATAAACCCCATGATGTTTTGGTTATGGTTAGGTGTAGCTACAATGGTTTTAGGTGGCCTTTTATCTTTATCTGACCGGCGGCGCGGTATTAGCATTCCTGTTAGAAAAAAAGCCTAAAAAATGCTGCAAGTCTCTTTCAAAACAAAATTGTTTCAAGATATATAATGAAGCGCTTTATACTAATAATTCCGATTATAGTTTTCATAATAATAATTGCTGTACTTTCGGTGATGACTCTACAAACCAAAGAAGGACGAAATCCGTCAATAGTACCGTCAGCGCTACTCGGCAAGGAAGCCCCTAACATCGAGCTACCTATGCTTGCAAGAAACATTCCTGGAGGTTTTAAAGGGTCTGACCTAGTAGGAAGGGTAAATATAGTGAATGTTTTTTCCTCATGGTGCGTTCCATGCCTAGCAGAGCATCCACAAATTAGTTGGTTAGCCACCAATGGTTTTCCAATCTACGCCATTAATCACCGCGATAATGTCTCTGATGCATCTAATTGGTTAAAAAAACATGGCAATCCATATGTTGCAGTTGGTTTTGATCCTGAAGGAAGAGCTAGTTTAGAATGGGGTGTAGGCGGAGTCCCAGAAACTTTTATTATTAATGCTAGTGGAATTATTACCTATAAACATATAGGTCCAATTACTAAAGAAATACTTAAAGAAAAAATTCTTCCTAAATTACATGAGGCGAAAAGATGAAGATCATTTTCGCTGCTCTTATCATGATATTTTTATCTCCAAGTTTTTTTTTATATGGAGATAAACTAGTTTTTGCCTCAACATCTAACAAAACATCTATCAGTGAAGAAATAGAAAATAAAGAACGCCAAATTTCCAAATTATTAAGGTGTGTCGTATGCCAAAATCAATCAATATATGAATCGAATGCAGACATTGCTTACGATATGAGACTATTAGTACGAGAAAGACTATTAGCCGGTGATAATAAAGATCAAGTAATAAATTATATAGTAGCTCGTTATGGAGATTATATTTTGTTGAAACCTCCCTTTCAGGCTAATACAGTCCTTCTTTGGATGGCCCCCCCTTTGATGGTGTTAATTGCGTTAATGATAGTTATTTTATTGATTAAAAATTATCAGCATAAAAATATATATCAGAAAACAGATAAACTTCTTAATCCAGAAGATAAATAAGCTTTAGATAATTAAAACCAGAGTTAATTCGTGCGACAATTAAGAAGCAAAACATCAGTGATATAGTGGATAATAAATGCATCTCTAATAGATATGACGATGACTAAACCCAATGTCATTATTAGGTATATTTCTGATTAGTTTATTTTAGAAGAAACCAAAATTATAGCAAAAGAATTATCTGAAAGCTAAAATTTATCAGATGAACGACCATTAACAGCCCCGGCTAGAACCTAAACTCCAGACCAATTTACTAAAGGAAAACAAATGAGAAATAAATTAAACGAAGAACAAAAAAAAGATGCTTTAAATAAACTGCCTGGTTGGTCACTTGTTTTAAATAAAGAATCCATTACAAAAACATATATTTTCAAAGATTTTAACCAGGCCTTTGGTTTTATGTGCCATTCTGCTCTTAAAGCAGAAACAATAAATCATCACCCTGAATGGCTAAATGTATGGAACAGAGTTGAAATAACCCTGTCCACGCATGATGTGGGTGGTCTAACCACCCTGGACGTAGAACTTGCAAGTTTCATGGAAACAACAGCCCAGCTCTATACCGATGATGAATATGTTGACTAACGAGCGGCCATTCTTAAAGCACCGTCGAGCCTAATAACTTCGCCGTTAATTAAAACATTATCACATAAATGTAACACCAGTTTTGCATAATCCTTTGGAGTTCCAAGACGTTTAGGAAATTCCGGTTGTTGAGATAAGCTTTCGTAAGCCTCTTGCGGAAGACCCTCCATCATAGGTGTATCAATTAAACCGGGAGAGATAGTATTCACTCGAATTCCACTTCTTGCCAGCTCACGCGCAGCTACTATATTTAAAGCAACAATTCCTCCCTTGGAAGAAGAATAAGCGGCTTGACCTATTTGACCTTCATAAGCAGCAACAGACGCAGTATTGATAATTAAACCTCGTTCACCATCTTCCATAGGTTCAGCCTCTTGCATATCAGCGGCAACCAATCGCAACATATTAAAGGTACCTATCAAGTTGACCTTTATCACTGCTTCATAAGCTTCGAGCGGCAGGGGACCATTACGATTTACAATACGCCCCGGTGTAGCAACCCCTGCGCAATTAATAAGCAACTGGGCTAAACCATTTTTTTCTCGAGCAACCCCAACTGCTGCCTCTGCACTCTCTGAACTTGTTACATCGCACTCAATGGCAATTCCGTCACATTGATCAGCAACAGCTCGAGCCCCATCCATATTTACATCCATTACAGCAACTTTCATTCCTTTCGCTGCAAGTGTTCGAGCGCATTCGGCTCCTATTCCTGAGCCCCCACCAGTTACAATGCCGGCTCTACCATTTAGTTCCATAAAAATACCCCCACATTTCTGTATCAATAAAATTAATAATGCATGCTATATGTAAAAAATCACTTAAATTTTATTATAATTATCAGCTAATAAATTTAGGACTGAAAAATATTAACACCACCTAATGGACCCACTTCTTTTTCAATCAGCGGCATTACCTCTTCGCCAAAACGGCGAATAGATTTCATTATCACCTCATGATCCGTATTACCCATAGCCATATACAGTGCAATATGATTCGAACCAACTCTAACAATCTCATCTACCAAACATGACGCCACCTTCTCTGGGTCACCAATTGGATTCCATGCTAAAATATCTTCCGGTGACATTTCATTAGGGAAGCTTTCTTCTGGCAACCACGCCCCTGGAATATCTAGTTGCCCCCTGCGCAAATATTTTGATAACCTAATTTGATATCGAGCATTTTCTGCAAAAGATAATGCTTCATTTTTACTATCTGTAACCATACAATATCTTAGGGTAGCAAATTCTAATTCACTTTTAAGTCGTCCCTCAGACTCCCACGTTTCGTCAGCTTCTGAACGAATTCTTAGTAAAGTTTCATTGCTTTCACCAAAGCCCGATACAAAAAGAGGATAAGGGCCGCTGGCAGCTCGGCGTTGCGAATCTTTACTATTACCTGCAATCCAAATAGGTGGTCGTGGTGTCTGCAACGTTTCAATAGAAAATGGAGTCTCTGGCATAGTAATAAACTTACCATCAAACTTGAAGCTAACTTGACCAAGGCCTTTACTTATAAATTCAAGCCATTCATCGGTCGAGGCACGTGATTCCTCAAGACTAGTTCCAAACCTGATTAACTCATGGTTTTGATAGCCACTACCAAGTCCAACAATTAAACGACCTTCGGATAGGTTATCAGCAAACGCAAGTTCACCAAGAAGTCGAGGAGCCTGATAAAGAGCTGGTAAAATCACAGAAGTGCCTAACTTAATCCTTAATGTTTGCGGAGCTACATATCCAACCATCATTAAAGGGGATGGAGGTAAAGAGTAGTTAGAAAAATGATGTTCTGTAAACCAGGAAACACCGAAACCAGCTGTCTCGGCAGCTTGCACCTGCTCTACAGTTTGGGAAATTAATTGAGACACACTTTGCGATTTATCGCGCCGATTCATAAGATTAAAAATTCCAAAGTGCATTAGGATTCCTCTATAGAATTATTTATTTATAACTAAGAAACTAGGTAGCTTTCATCTTTTCAATATTATTTTTTGATCTTTCAATCAAAGCTGCACGTCGAACAATATAAATAGTACTTAATGCTATAATCAATGCACCAAAAACTGAAAGTAGATCAGGAACTTCTCCGAAAGTTAAATACGCGATAATAGCAATAAATGGTAACCTCAAATAGTCTAATGGAGCTATATTTGAAGCTTCAGACATGGAAAATGCAAGACTAGTACAAACAATTCCCGTTGTCCCCAAAACACCCATTGCCGCAGAATATGCTAGTATTGTCCAAGTAGGATTAACCCAGACTGGTAAGGCAATAATAGCTAGCATTAATGCAGACCAAAGAGTCTGGTATATGGTAATAGTAGCAGTAGATTCCGTAGCACTAAGACGCTTAACACCTATAAACCACCATGCAAGAAGAAATGCACCAAAAACTGGGAAAAGTGCTACCAGTGGTAAATCTGAGAATCCTGGCCTTAAAATAATTAGAACTCCACAAAACCCAATAGCAGTCGCCGTCCAACGGGCTAATTCAATTCTTTCTTTTAATAAAAAAGCAGCTATAATAGTGGTAAATAATGGAGCTGTAAAATTAAGTGCTGTTGCCTCAGCCATTGGCATTTTTGATAAGGCCATAAAGAAAGTTGCCGTCATTATAACCGTCAAAGTTGCAGTCATAAAATGCAACCCATGCCGTCTAGTCTTTAAAGCTGCCGAACGTTTATGAATCAAAAATATTAACATAAGCGGCACGGCCCATATAAACCTTAAGGCCGACACCTCCAATATGGGTAATTCTGCGGCAACAATACGAACTAAGCTATGGTTTAAAGCTAAAGCCGCACCGCCAAATATCATACATAAAGCAGCTATTACTGGCCTTGGTACACCAAAAAAAGTTTTAATATTAAAATTCATCTGGAGTCTTATGCGCCCTTATTCCTAATTGATAATGCTTCTCGTCGTGCAATATATACTGCCGATCCAGTTATAACCATGGCCCCTAAAGCGGTCCAAATATCCGGCACTTCCGAAAACCATATAAACCCTATACCGGCTGCGAATAAAAGTCTTACAAAATCAAGGGGGGCGATAGCCGACATTTCAGCTATAGACATAGCACGCGTAAGAAGCAAATGTGCTAAAGTGGCTAAAAGACCACATAAAACAAGGGCTATTAGCATTTCCCAGGATGGAGTTTCCCATACAAATAAAGCGGGTAATAAAGTAACGATCGAGGTAAAAATACTAAAGGTGAATACGACAGTACGCGCATTATCCTCCTGTGAAATAATACGAATAATTAACATATTACAGGCAATGGTGGCCGCACTACCTATAGATAGTAATGCACCAACAGAAATTACCTCTAATCCCGGTCTTAGCATTATCAAAACGCCCACAAAGCCTAAAACACAAGCAATCCATCTTCGGGCGCGAACCACCTCGTGTAATACAAATGGCGCCATCATTGTAGCAAATAAAGGAGCAGTAAAGTTAAGCGCAACCGCTTCACCTACGGGTAAAACAGCCAGAGCACTGGACCACATCAATGTACCTATTCCGGATATAATACCACGCAGTATATGCAAACGCGGGCGTTTAATACTAATTTTTGCTAATCCACCCCGCATTACTAAAGGCAGCATAAATATTAAACCGCTAAACGATCTCAGAAAAGCAGCTTCAAACGGATGCACTTCACGGGTGGCATAACGGATTAAGCCAGCAGTTATAGCAAAGCAAAATGCCGATAAAATCATATAGAATGCGCCTTTGACGGGAGCAGATATAGGTAATTTTATTGAAAACAATGAAGTGATCATATCAAGCACATTAGCCTACAGGTGCCTGATGGTATACGTATAGAATTCTAGGTTTTACAGTTTTATGATAAACCTTTAAATAAATAGAAATTTTTAGCCTATCAACTCAATCCATGGTAAGGCATAATAGTTGCATAAGGTCTTGAATATTATAGGCCTATATGCGTTGACATAATTGTTTTGGCAGTGTTTATCATCTTAAATACTATCCTAAACCAAAAGAGAATGGGGATTACACACTTTCTCCATAAATAATCTATAACTATAATCAGGATAATTAAATGAGTAATTATAAGAAAGTTTTTCCTGACGCGAAAACAGCACTTGACGGTTTGCTTTTCAATGACATGACAATTTTGGCGGGCGGTTTCGGGCTCTGTGGTATTCCAGAACATATGATTGTAGCCATAAGAGACTCTGGCGTGCAAAACCTTACTGTGGCGTCTAATAATTGTGGAATTGATGATTTTGGTCTCGGCCTTTTATTACAAACAAAACAAATTAAAAAAATGATTTCATCTTACGTGGGTGAAAACAAATTATTTGAAGAGCAGTTTCTCAATGGCGAATTAGAACTAGAATTTAATCCGCAAGGAACCCTGGCGGAACGATGCAGAGCTGGAGGCGCAGGTATTCCAGCGTTTTTCACAAAAACGGGTGTGGGCACAGTCATTGCTGAAGGAAAAGAGACCCGTGACTTTGATGGTGAAACTTATCTTATGGAACATTCTCTTAAGGGTGACTTAGCCGTTGTAACAGCTTGGAAAGGAGACAAATTAGGAAATTTAATGTTCCGTAAAACAGCTAGAAACTTCAATGCTCCTATGGCAACTGCTGGGAAAACGTGCGTAGTTGAGGTTGAAAATTTAGTCGAAGTGGGAGATATCGAGCCCGATCAAATTCATTTACCAGGAATTTATGTCGATAGAATTTTCGAAGGACAAAACTTCGAAAAAAGAATTGAACGACGTACCATTCGTGATTCATAAACAACGCTAAAAACATTAAATTATATAGGAGATAATCAATGGCTTGGACACGCGACCAAATGTGCGAACGCGCTGCGTTGGAGCTAGAGGATGGATTCTACGTTAATCTGGGGATAGGTATGCCTACATTAGTTGCAAACTATATACCAGACTCTATGAGTGTAACATTTCAATCAGAAAACGGGATGCTCGGGATGGGCGAGTTTCCACTTGATAATGAAGTCGACGCTGACCTTATTAACGCCGGGAAACAGACAATCACAGAACTACCGGAGTCAGTATACTTTGACAGTGCCACTTCATTTGCAATGATTAGAGATGGACATATAGATTTATCAATACTCGGTGCGCTCCAAGTGGCTGAGAATGGAGACCTAGCTAATTGGATGATCCCAGGAAAAATGGTAAAAGGCATGGGCGGTGCTATGGATTTAGTGGCAGGGGTAAGGCGCGTTATTGTTCTAATGGACCACAATGCAAAAGATGGGTCTCCAAAATTACTTAAGAAATGTAACCTACCTCTCACAGGAGCTGGGGTGGTTGACACGGTGATTACTGACCTTGGCCTTTTCGAGATTAAAAACGACCAATTATACCTCTCGGAATTAGCACCAGACACTTCTCTAGAAGAAGTTCGTGAAAGAACAGAGGCGGAATTCGTTCAATAGATTTATTTAAATTTTTATGTGCTGCGGGTTTAAAATAACCTACCACCCCACCGTCTTATGAAAGACAGAAGTGCGCTATGAATAGTCCACGCAACGAATCTGCAATAGGTATAGTAGCAGGGCTTATAACTCTATGTATTTTTTCTGGTACCTTAGTTGTATCTAGAATTGGCGCTACAAATACCTTGACTATTTATGATGTTGCAGCTCTTCGTTTCGGGGTCGCTGCGGTATGCGTACTTCCATTCCTGGGAATGGTAAAATGGGAAAACCTTACTTGGCGACGTAGCTTTACCCTTGCATTAGTTGGGGGTGCCGTATTCGCTCTTTTTCTCCTGGGTGGTTTTATCTTCGCACCCGTCGCCCACGGAGGAATTATAGTTAACGGCGCTATGCCTATCTTCGCCGCTATTATGACATGGCTAATTTTTCGAGAGGGTTTAGGCCTCGGGAAAATTGCCGGGGTTATAATAATTCTAATTGGTGTTGCTGCAACGGGGTGGGATGCTATGGAGTTTGGGACGCCCGGCCAATGGCGAGGGCATTTACTATTCTTAGGGGCCGCTGCCTGTAATTCTGGCTTTCTAACGGCCGTTAGGGGCTGGCGTATAGGAGCGCTTGAATCGTTAGTTGCAGTTATGGGACTAAATTCTTTGATATATTTACCTATCTGGATATTATTTTTACCTTCATCAATACATGAAGCACCGTGGCAAGAAATTGCCCTTCAAGGAGTTTATCAAGGAATAATCGCAGCTTTTATTGCGGGTTTTATGATTGCTTATGCCGCACGCACCATAGGATCAACACGTCAGGCAGCTATAATGTCAGGAGCTCCTGCTATGGCCCTTTTAATGGCCATCCCATTATTAAACGAAATACCTTCTTGGCTCAGTGTAGGCGGAGTTATTATAGTTACTATTGGTATTTTAATGACACTAGGACTCAACATATTCAAACCGGTTTTTCCATCAAATAATAAAAACAAAAAATAGCTAGATAATGACTGCAAGAAGTCCAAATTACATGATAGGAATTTTTTGTGGACTTGCTGTTCCTTTTATATGGGGGGCATGGATTGTTACATCACGGTTTGGTGTTACTCAATCGATGACAGCTTATGATGTAACCGCACTCAGAGTTGGTATTGGTAGTCTAATAGTATTGCCAATTATGTTCAAATATGGTTTTAGCGGGTTATCTTTATATCGAGGTTTTATAATCTCTATAGGTGCTGGAGCTCCATTTGCTTTGGCATCTTTCACAGGCATGGCCATTGCTCCAGTCGCTCATGCCGGGATATTTACCAATGGGTCATTACCAATATTCACTGCAATATTTGGTTTATTTTTGCTAAAAGAAAAACTAAGTCATAAAAGAATTTTTGCAATAGCGGCCCTAGTAATTGGTTGTATATTAATAGCCAGTGAAAGCATTGCTCAAGCTAACATTGCCTCAATATGGTTTGGCGATTTATTACTTTTATTAGCAGGGGCAATTTTCGCCCTTTATTTGACTACTTTAAGAAAATGGCAGCCCGAGATAAAACAGACGATAGTTGTTGTTCCAGTAATCAGCGCAGCTATATACCTGCCAATATGGGTGGTTTTCCTGCCATCAGATCTACTTTTTGAAAATAACTTTCCTCCATGGCCAGAAATTGCTTTACAAGCAATATTCCAAGGAGCAATTGCAAGCGTTTTGGTAGTTATCCTTTTAACTAAGGCCACAAAATCAGTTGGTCCCACAACGATAGCAGTATTTCTTTCTGCCTCTCCAGCCTTAGCCGTAATATTTGCTATGTTTATCCTGAATGAGATTCCCACGAAGCTTGAATGGATAGGGCTTATTATCACAACATTAGGAATGTTATTAGCAATAGACCGAAAACCAATTTCTTATTAAGAATCTACATACTTGGTATTCGCAAAACCATTCTGTTAATTGAATTCATCACTGCATAAAAACGGTTAAAGTGATCCATAAATTCTTCATAATCTAAATCTTTTCTTTTTTCTCTTATAACTTTATGTATTGTATTTAAATCCTTTTTACCATCGCACAATGTGACAATAGCTTTTGAGAGTGAAGGCACATACATATCAATTTTATGTCCGTCAGATACTACAGAAATATTTCCACCCGCCGGTATTTGTTTTGCGATTTCTTCGGGTTTTTGGTTTACAAGTAGTGGAATAACATTAGCTGATGTAGTTGTTGGAGGATTAATGCTATTAGTTTTATTTACTGCATAAAATACATGCTTCTTTAAATTTCCTAAATAAGCCTCGGCAAAAATGGCTCTCTCAATATTATCAAGTTCGCTTATAACTTTTTTTAACTTTGGGTCACGAACAAATAAAAGCGGGTCGTATCTATATGGCTCTATAAACGACACCAAACGAAGATTTGCATTCTTAACCATTTCCACTACATCGTTAACTCTATAAGGCTTATCACGAGCGTGCAAAAATAGATCAAAAATGCCTGCATCTCCTCCATTTTTATGATCCTCCATATGCGTGTTACGGTTGAACCAAGCGGTTGATGGCAAGCTAGCTATTAACCGTTTCACAATAGAAATACGCTCTGAGTCATCAATTTGACCAGTAGGAGCTAACTTTCGCATCATCTCTTGAACATGATAGACTCCAATGCGCCCCAACTCGCCATAAACCATTAAGCCAAGCCCTCCATCAGTCGCTAAAACTTCCGTCAGAGAAGAAAGGCCTGCGTTCGGGTCATGCAAGTGGTGTAATACACCACAACAGTCAATGTAATCCCATGGACCAGGTGCAATTTTTGATACATCCAATAATGAACCTTTTACAAAGCGAATGTTTTCTAACCCTCTCACCTTCGCGCGTTCTTCAGCAATCGTTTGGCTAGAAACACTTTGGTCCAAATGTACTACCTCCCCAGGAACCCCCAAGTCAGTCATTTGTTGGGCCATAAGGATAGCTGCATCGCCTGTCCCTCCCCCAGCAACTAATACAGATAAAGGTTTTGATAAGTCTCTTCGCCCCCCAAACACATAATGGTTAACCTCAGCCAAGTTACTTGGTGACCCAGTTATCAATCGTTTTTTTTCATCTCCAGGTTTGCGTTCAGGATAAGGGTAGTTCTCATACTGATTTACAACCATTTGATCATCAATGTTTATTGCTTTCATCTATATCACTAACCATCAATATCAATAACAATCCGTCCCGTTGCTTGACGGCTTTCTAATAACCCTAGCGCTTTTGGAACTTGTTCAAGAGGAAAAACCTCAGAAATATGAGGTTTAAGGTGACCTTTAGCATACCATACAGCAAGATTTTCGAATGATTTTTTAAAAATTTCAGGACGGTTAGTTCTATACCAACCCCAATAAACTCCAACTACACTTATATTTTTTACCAACAGATAGTTAGCTGGAAAATTTGGGATATCCCCAGCAGCAAACCCGATAATAAGCAGCCGGCCTAGCGGATTCATTGAACGCATCGCAATTTTTGATAATTCTCCTCCAACAGGATCGTAGACTATATCCACTCCGCGTCCTTCAGTAATCTTTCGTACTGAAGCACGCAAATCCTCATCTACATAATTTATCAAATGATGTGCCCCGTGTTTCTTAGCAATCTCTAGTTTTTCTTTTGTAGATGCAGCAGCTATCACATTAGCTCCCAGAGCCTTTCCACATTCAACAGCAGTTAACCCCACTCCTCCTGCAGCTCCTAAGACCAACAAAGTCTGTCCTTTTTTGATGTCAGCACGGTCAGTCAGAGCTATATGGGAGGTGCCATAAGCAACAGGAAACCCAGCAGCCGTAGTATAGTCCATTCCTACAGGAATAGGAAAAACACTATTTACGGAAGCGACCACCTCCTCAGCAAATGCTCCATTACCTGTAACAGCCATCACACTATCACCTGGGGAAAAAGTGGTTACTCCCTCTCCTACGCTCATGATTTCTCCAGCCCCTTCAAGACCTGGAGAAAATGGAAGTGATGGCTTTTCTTGATATTGCCCCCTAATCAAAACTATATCGGCATAGTTAACCCCTGCAGCACGTAACCGTACTTTAACCTCACCAGGGCCAGGAGAGGGTGAAGTAACATCGCCTAAAACTAATGTATCAGGGTCCCCCCAGTCCTTGCATAAAATAGCTTTCATTTTTTAACCTTTATTCTTTTTATTAATATTATTAACCTTGCCTTGTGCCCTCCGCACGTGCAAGCTTGAAGATCATAATGGCAAATACTCGTGGTTATTTTGGAATTGGTGTCGAGGGTATCTCGAAAGCAATGAACGTAGGATCAATACTTCGTTCAGCACATGCATTTGACGCGAGCTTTGTGTTCACCATCGGTGCAATTTATAATAAAACTGAAATTAGCAAATCTGATACCTCTGATACCCCAGAACAATTACCTTTATATGAGTTTTCAGATGTAGAAAGCCTAAGCCTACCAAATAATTGCGAATTAGTGGGGGTTGAACTAGTTGATGAAGCAATCAATCTACCAAGCTTTCGTCATCCAATGCAGTGTGCCTATGTATTAGGACCCGAAAGAGGAAGTTTATCACCAAAATTGATGACATATTGTAAATATGTAGTACAAATTCCTACAAAGTTTTGTGTAAATGTTGGAATAGCTGCCGCCATTATTATGTATGACCGAAAAATAACTATGAGCAGATTTGCAGATCGACCGGTAGGCACAGGAGGGCCTACAGAAGTTCTAGAAGAACATAAGTTTGGGGAGCCCATTATAAGAAATAATCGCTAATATTATAATACACATAATTTTCAATCATTTTATATTAAATGATTTTATTTCCACCCCTCTTGGCAAGACTCGCTTGGTTTTGATAATAAAATCTATGATTATAAATAAATTAATACGTTCTGTAATAATGGCTTCGGTTGTTATTGCACCCACCATAATACTTTCAGATATTCCAGTTGACGCTCAGGAAATTAAGGAGATAGGCCAATTTGGTGATTGGAAGGCCTATATTCGTAGTGATAATAACGAACGTTTTTGCTACATTGTATCAAAACCAAAAGAAGCTAGCCTCCGGTCAAGAAGAGGGGATATATTCCTAATGGTTTGGCACAGACCAGCAAAAAAAGAATTTGATGTAGTTCAAGTAGATGCTGGATACACCTATAAAAAAGATAAAAATGGAAAACAATCCAACGTTAAAATTCAAGTTGGCAAAAACACCTGGACACTATTTACAGATAAGAAAAATGCATGGACTTATCCAGGAGATGACGACACCCAAATAGTCAAAGCAATGCGTAAAGGCATGAAGTTAATGGTAAAAGGTATATCCAGTAGAAATAATCCCACCACAGATAAATATTCTTTAAAAGGTGTTACAGCTGCCCATCGAGCTATAAATAAGGCTTGTAAACGTTCTTAAAAATTTATTTAAATTCCCTTTATAGCTGTTGCCATAATCATTCAGGCAGCTTATCTCAGTAGTTATGCCTTTTAAAAACAACACATCAGATGTAAAGGAATTTGCAATCGATCAACGCCCCAACCTTATAGGTATGGGTCGCAAGGAAATGGAATTGGCTTTAATGGAAATAGGGGAACCTAGATATCGCGCCAGTCAGCTTTTCCAGTGGGTTTATAATCGTGGTGTTACTGACTTTAATGAAATGACTAATATGACGAAGTCACTTCGCAGTAAACTGGGCAATCGTTTCAAAATATCCAGACCCATAATATCTCGAAACCTAGAGTCAATTGATGGAACACATAAATGGTTAATAAAGCTGTCCGATGGCAATGAAATCGAAACAGTTCACATTCCCGAAGATGACCGAGGCACCTTATGCGTTTCTAGCCAAATCGGCTGTACTTTAAACTGTAAGTTTTGTCATACAGGAACACAAAGATTAGTAAGAAACCTTAGTCCGATGGAAATTGTTGAACAAATTATGGTTGCTCGTGATCACCTTAGTGAATGGCCTACCGCTGATAAACCGAGCATTTATGAACGTAAACTTTCAAACATTGTTATGATGGGGATGGGAGAGCCTCTGTATAATTATGATAATGTAGCTGACGCTTTAAAGATCATTATGGATGGGGAGGGAATAGCTATTTCCCGGCGCCGCATTACTTTATCTACAGCAGGTGTTGTGCCTTTAATTAGGAAATGTGGAGAAGAACTTGGAGTTGGACTTGCAGTTTCATTACATGCAGTTAGAGATGAGTTGCGTAATGAAATTGTACCCATTAACCGCAAATATCCTTTAGCTGAGTTGCTTTCTGCTTGCAGAGAATACCCTGGCGTACGTAATTCTCGTCGAATTACATTCGAATACGTGATGCTGAAAAATATAAATGATAGCCTTGCAGATGCTCGAGAACTTGTGCGCCTCATCTCGGGTATACCAGCAAAAGTTAATTTAATACCATTTAATCCCTGGCCTGGCTCTCCCTACGAGCGCTCAAATAACCAAACTATAGAGAGTTTCGCGGAAATTGTTAGAAACGCCGGCTACCCTTCACCAGTACGTACACCGCGAGGTGAAGATATTATGGCTGCTTGCGGCCAATTAAAGTCAGATAGTGAGCGAGAGAAAAAAACGAATTCTAAGTATATTTAATTGAACTCTATAAATTACGTTACGCTTGCCTAACAAATTTCTAGTACTATACTCGCCGTATAAATTAAAATCGTGAAATTATTATGAAAACTAAAGTTGAAAAAATAGTCTTAGCATATTCCGGAGGTCTCGATACATCGGTTATTCTAAAGTGGCTACAAGAAACATATAAATGTGAAGTAGTAACTTTTACAGCTGATATTGGACAAGGCGAAGAAGTGGAGCCGGCACGTTCTAAAGCAGAAATGCTTGGGGTAAAAGAGATTTTCATCGAAGACTTGAGAGAAGAGTTTGTTAAAGACTATGTATTTCCAATGTTTAGAGCAAACGCTCTATACGAAGGTATTTACCTACTTGGAACATCAATAGCCCGGCCATTAATAGCTAAACGTCAAATAGAAATTGCATATAAAACCGGTGCAAATGCTGTATCCCACGGAGCAACAGGAAAAGGCAATGATCAGGTGCGATTTGAACTAGGTTATTACTCGCTCAACCCTGATATAACCATTATAGCACCATGGCGTGAGTGGGACCTTACATCTCGTTCTAAATTAATTGAGTATGCCGAGTCACATCAGATTCCAATATCAAAAGATAAGAGAGGGGAGGCCCCATTTTCCGTGGATGCCAATCTTTTACACATCTCTGCTGAAGGCAAAGCACTTGAGGATCCGTGGAGTGAACCTGAGGAGATAGTATACTCAAGGACATTATCACCGGAAGATGCCCCCGACAAATCATCCTATATTGAAATCAATTTTGAAAAAGGCGACGCAGTTGGGATCAACGGTCAACCCTTATCGCCTGCAGAATTACTTACCCAGCTTAACGAACTGGGTGGGTCGAATGGAATTGGTCGGGTGGACCTTGTCGAGAACCGATTCGTGGGAATGAAATCACGTGGTATATATGAGACACCTGGAGGTACTATACTTCACGCAGCTCACCGTGGAATTGAGTCCATAACCCTTGACAGAGAAGCAATGCATCTCAAGGACGAGCTAATGCCAAGATACGCCAAGCTAGTTTATAACGGTTTTTGGTTTTCACCGGAGCGTGAAATGCTCCAAGCCTTGATTGATAAAAGTCAAGAAAATGTATCGGGTAAAGTACGCCTAAAACTTTATAAGGGAAATGTAAACGTAGTAGGTAGAAAGTCACCAAATAGCTTGTATTCAATAGATCATGTCACCTTTGAAGATGATAGTGTTTATGACCAAAGGGACGCGCAAGGCTTTATTAAACTTCAGGCACTAAGACTGCGTCTTAAAAAAGCCTTAAGCAACCAAGAATAAAAATTTAGAATAATATTTAAAGTATTATTTGTATATTCTTACTTAATATTCAGATTATTTTAGATCGGACTGCAATGATTGAAAATATAAATGATGAAAATCTATCTATTGATCCTATTGCCAAAATTATTCTTGTTCACTTAAATAAAGAGGATGCAGATAAATCATTTTCTCCACAACAACTTGCTCAATTTGTAGCTGATGAACGCCGCCGCCCAAAAGACCCTCCTGATCTATGGAGGAGATATTTACCTTCGGTAAAACAACAAGCACTTTTTCTTTCACGTGCTGGGAAGCTAATAATAATGCGTAAAGGAAAACCTGTAGACAGCCGAGCAGCAAAGGGAGTTATTCGTTATAAAAAAGTTAGCTAATTTACTAAAGTTATAGGGATTAATTAGACCTCCATTTGGGGGGGGTAATTTTACTCTGACGGCACGCGGCAGTAACAGTGTTTGCCAAAAGACAGGCTATTGTCATTGGTCCAACTCCACCAGGTACTGGAGTAATTGCGCCAACAACATCAATTGCACCATTAAAATCTACATCTCCCACAAGACCCATTTTTTCAGGGTTATCACTAGTAGGTATGGATACACGGTTAATTCCCACATCTATAACGGTAGCGCCAGCCTTAATCCAATCAGCTTTCACCAACTCTGGCTGGCCGACTGCAGAAACTAAAATATCCGCCCTACAACATATTTCTTTTAAAGACTTGGTTCTGGAATGCGCTATAGTTACAGTACAATTCGCCATTGTAAGCAATTGTAACATAGGTTTGCCAACTATATTTGATCGCCCTAGAACTACTGCCTCCAATCCAGACAAATCTCCCAGCCTATCCTCCAATAACATCATACATCCAAGAGGGGTGCACGGTATCAATGCAGCTTTAGAATCGCTTATCTCGCCTGTCACTAAACGGCCAGTATTAACTACATGAAAACCATCTACATCTTTGGCCGGGTCAATATGATCAATCACTGCAGCTGGGTTTATCTGATCGGGTAGAGGTAATTGAACCAGAATACCATGCACCAGAGGATCATCATTTAAGCAATCAATAAGCTGTAATAAGTCTTCTTGGGATGTCTCCTCGTCTAGACGATGATCCACTGCTATAATCCCAGCCTCTTTTGCTGCAAGACCTTTATTCCGAACATATATATGACTTGCCGGGTCGTTACCAACTAAGATCACAGCAAGGGAAGGCTTTAATCCTTTTTCAGATTTAATATTACTCACCTCACTAGCTATTCGCTCTCGGAAGGATTCTGCAAAGGCCTTACCATCAATTATTTTACCAACTAAGCTGGCTTCCATATTTTTCATAAAAAACCTCTCCCCCCTAAACTTGCCACGCAATGCTTTAACTATAAAGTCAAGCATCTAGTACAGAGACAATTAACAAGCCATCTACTACTAATCCACTTATCTTAATTCAGGTATTAATAATGGTTAAGATATAGGCTTTATATTAGATTTTTAGAAAACCTTTAAAATATTAGAATTTTCCGCATAAACTAAATCATCTATCCATAGATTAAATTATTTCTTATCAATGATCTGACTAACTCTAAAGCCAATAGTAGAATAAGTGGAGAAAGGTCTACTCCACCAATTGCCGGAACAATAGACCTAATACGCTTCAATAAAGGTTCAGTAATACGAAAGAGAAAGTCACAAACCATATACACAAACTGATTCGATGTATTGACCACTCTAAATTGCACCAGCCACGTCAGTATAACTGCAACAACTACAGCAAAAATATAGTAGCTAATTATTGTGTATAGAAGTTGCCAGATAGCAAGCATCGCAAATTTTTATCCTAAATTATAATTTTACAATCAATATACTATAGTAAAGAGGAGATTAACTGGGTATTAGTGTTACTGTCTAGTAATGTAGATAGTAAAATTAATAGAGTTTTCTTTGATTCTTATTAATAATGCATAATAAGATGCAATCTATTCTGCTTGACAACTAAATACCAACATCCTTGATATGATGAGTTTAAAGTTTTATTGAAATAATTATAGTGTGGGGCAGTAGCTCAGTTGGGAGAGCACCAGCTTCGCAAGTTGGGGGTCGGCGGTTCGATCCCGCTCTGCTCCACCAATTTTTTAGAAATTTCATTCGCCTTATAATGATCTCTTGTTTTTTATTAGCATAATTCGACATTAGTTACATTCTATATATTTATATAAGATTATAATTATTAGGTTTTATTTTTACTTCAAAAGCATACTAATGAAATTAAAACGCCAATTGCATTTAAATTTATTTATACAATCACGAGGTCACCATGAAGCTGCGTGGAATCACCCCGGTGCATCATCAAAGTTACTTACAGATATC
>PASR01000003.1 GCA_002713365.1 Rhodospirillaceae bacterium | reverse complement strand
AGAAATAAATTTATTTTTAATGTTTAACTATTCTACCTTGCTAATTCTAATATTACTTAGGTGGAATAATAGGCAGCATAAGCCAAGCTCCATAAGCCTTACCTGTATGCAAGGTTACTTTACCATCAAACACAGTTTTCGGCCTGTCACGTGGTTCCTCATGAAGGAATGGACCGCAACCAGTCATGGGTTTAGCAAGGTTTGATAATGTAAATTGTTCGTCTTGGGATTTAGCACCTGGCCAAACATAGTCTTTTCCACGAACCGTAAGAGCTAACCTATACCCAGCGGGTATAACCACTCCAGTCGGATGTAAATCAATATCCAGTTCATAAATTTGACCTGGTTTAAGCGGTTGCTTTTCATCATGTGTATGCCAGGGCCAATAAGGTTTGGACTTTTTCTTATCCAGCTTACGATGCGAGGCACGCAGCCATCCCTGTGCAATAGGCGTATGAGGATCAAGTGTTCCCTGAAAAGTAACTTCGGTTAAGTCTGGCGAAAACATTCGTAGAACTAAAAATATATCTGCATCAACAGTATCAGAAGAAACAAAAAGTTTAGTGGCAATAGGACCACAAATTTCAAAATCACTTTTCATAGGAGACATCATGAAGGTAACACCGTCTGAACTCATCCCCTTATATGTAGACTTATGATTTTTCTTATCTTTGCCCTTATCGAGAGTCATTTTCTCTGTGTTTAAATAAAATTTGCTCCACTTAGTACGTTTAAGAGGCCATTCACTTTCACCACGGGGAGTAAATTTTTCACCCGGCCGGCGTACGTTTAGCATGACCTTTGGCTTCTTATTCCAGCCGTTCTTCTCACCTTTCAGAAAGTAACCAAAAAATTGCTTTTGAAGGTCACGGCCGTAAGGAGTATAAAAATGAGTCCAATGCTCCAGGCCATGGCATTCTAACCACTTTTGCTTCGAACCAGACTCTAAGTAACCAACGTAGTTTCCTCGCGGATGTAAGGGCTGACCAGCCCAATTAGCACAGGAAAGCAAGGGTGTTTCAATCATGGAGAAATCAGCTAATCGTTCCTTATAAAAGCCGTCATTGAGAGGATGTTTTTCATATTCCTTAGATATATTAGTTCTATTTTTCTTCAGCTCTTCATCCAAAAGCGTCGATGGCCCAGCTATTAATTCTCCAGTAACTCGGCTTTTATAACCACGCTTTCCAGCACCATGCTGTACTGTACGAATTCGATTATCATACCAATTACGAGAATACGAACTGAAAATACCTCCATGATAAATCATCTCCCGGTAAAAATCACTTAGACCTTCCCAAACACACATTGCAGCTAGATGCTTAGGTCTTAATGCAGCTACCTGCCACTGATTTACAGCATAATAAGATATACCGGCGAGCCCAACTTTTCCATTTGACCAAGACTGTTCCCCCGCCCATTCAATACAATCTTTGAAATCCAGTGTCTCGCGTGGTGACAGATGAAAGATATGCCCCGGTGATCGACCCGATCCTCGGGAATCCACACGAATACAAATATAGTTATCAGGCACCCAATGTTCGGGATCTACAACTTCCCAGTTTTGATGAATGTTTGTTGAACCCGCAATAGCTTCCGGGTGATCATTAGAAAAAAGCTCCCAAGCACTTGGATATCCATCCTGAAAAGCGAGATCTTTACCGTAAGTCCCATGAGAGATTAGCACAGGATATTTACCTTTCTTAGTTGGCCTATAAACATTGGCGCGTAAAACAAGTCCATCATCCATTGTTATGGGCACATCCCAATCAATGCGCATACCCTCTCTGATCTCACTCCAAGATCCATCCTTCTTTTTGTTTTTAGGTCTGCGCATTAAAGTCTTTGCCATTNTTAATCTCCAGATATTAGTTTAAATATCATTACGTAATCATGAGTTTTATTGCCGTAACTATTAGTTATAATTATTTTGATCAGAGTTTACAAACTATCGTTAATGGAAAGACCTGCTGAGTGTGGAGTTCTTTACTAATTAATTTCTTGCTGATTATAATTTCTGGCACCAAAAAACATACATGCCTCCAAAAGTATGAGGATGGTTTTTTTCAAATTTATGCCATTTTCTCAAATCATATAAGTCATTAAAATTAGTATTTTGAGCTAAAAAATTCTGAATTATATGCTNCGATTCAAAACCACAAAATTCCATATCTAATATTGAAAGACAATTTTCTATTTGTGGAATGGTGAACCTATGCTCTTGAACATGAAATAAAAGGTCACGCAATGAACTAACACTGTAGAAGTCACCTGTTAAAATAACCTTTTTATGATGGTTTTCTTGTGACCGAATTATTTTATTTCTAAAAATTTTCATAGATAAGTCATCAGAACCTATTTTAGTCTGAGTTATCTCTTTCCGCGTTTTTGCAATATGCTGTCTAGCTAAATTACTATATAATCCAATTCTCATTAACCCATTTTCTTTTAAGCTTTGAGTCAAAACTTTCCAGCCTTCCAAGGGATCACTCATGTGGTGCAAAACACCAGCACTTTCTATAATATCAAATTTTTTATTAAGGTTGCCTAAATCTAATATGTCGGCTTGTATATACTCAATATTTGTAAGGCCTGCTTCATTAGTTTTTCTTTTGGCGTAGGCTAAACTTTTCAAACTTAAGTCAATCGCCGTTATATTACAGTTTTTGTATCTTGATGCACTGCCAATTGAATGTTGTCCGGTTCCGCAGCCAGCTATAAGAATATCTAGTTTCTTACGCTTGTAAATTTGATTATTACATATTTTAAGTTTTGTTTCCTTTACTACTTCTGAAATTGACTTTGGGGTTAAATTCATTCCAAGGTCTATCCACCTTGGGTAAGGATTAACTTCGTATTGGTTTCTTACTTTTAAGGATATTTCATCTTTAATGCTTTGCAAATTAGTTATGCTAGCACGTAAATTATTTTCTTCTTGAATTTCTTGTATTTGCCTTTTTTCTAATTCTGCTAACTCTTCAGGAATTGATAATAAATCACACCAAGTGTACTGGTGTAATGCTTTATAACTAGCTAGAATTGCAATCTCAATAATTGTAGGCTGACTTCCTGATAAAAGTTTTTTTTCTATAGATTTTTCTAAATCTAATAAGATTTGAGTTTCTTCGTTTGTTTGATTGTATAAATACTCATTGATAAAACATTGTGAAGCTAGGGCTGAAATAAATTCTTGTCCTTCAACCGTATATTCAATCTCTGAAAAATTTAATAATGTTGAGGATCTAATGCCTGCAAGTAGACCCTCAATCTCCATATCTGGAATAGGACAGGTACGCATTGCTTTCAATAGAAGAGGAATTTTTGCTAGTTCTGAGCAGGTTTTTAGTAAATTTTTATCTAAATTATCTGTCTTATGTTTGTTTAATGATTCATTAATCAGAGGATTAAACTTAAGAAGACTTATTATTGCTAAAATAATATCTTTTGGTCGGACAAGATTCTTTTTTTCCAAAAGTTTTACTATAATTTCTGATAAACCAGGTCTTGGTTTTGAAAAGGTAATTCCCTTTAAGGAAACCCCCATATTGCTGTAAGCTTCAGTAAAGTCTGGGTTAATCTCTATAGCCCGTTTAAAGCTATCTATAGCTGCTGCCGTATTTCCATTTTCTTGAAGGGCAACCCCCATATTACAATAGGCCTCAGAATAGTTGGGTTTTAAAATAATAGCCCTTTTACAGCTATCTATAGCGGCGATTAAGTCGCCTTTGCTTTTATAGGCAACACCAATATTGTAATGCGTTTCTGCTCTGTCAGGTTGAAATTCTAAAGACTTCAAATACTTATCTATAGCTGATTGAAAGTTTCCTTTGGAGTGCAAAGCATTTGCCATATTTACGTAAGCTTCGGCATAGTTAGGCTTAATACTGATAGCTTCTTTATAGCTACTTATAGCGGCTTCTAGTTTGTTTTTGTTTTGTAGTAAGTCGCCTATGTCGAGATGGGCCTTCGCAAAACCATGCTTAATTCTAAGGCTTTTTTTATAGTTTTCTTTTGTTTTTTCGACCGGTTTTTCTTCTACAATGCCGGCTCTTAAACACGTATGAAGTGCTTGTAAAGCTTGATCCAATTTTTGCAGCTTGATTAGTATTTTTATATAACTCAGCCAGTACTGTGGAACTTTTGAATTAGATTCTAAGGCTATTTTAAAAAAAGTTAATGCTTCGTTTGTTTTACCAATACCTGCGGCTAATATTCCAATATTATGATTAGCATCAGGGTGTTTAGGGTGAACTTTAAGGATAGAGGTATAAAATTTATCCGCCTCTTGAATTTTCCCTGCCTTATGGGCTTTTATAGCTTTTTCTAAGGCTTCATTGATAGTAATTTTCATAAAAGCAATCTATCTTGAGTATCTAATGGACACATAACTAAACAATATAAAATAATAATTTATTGGACATTCAATTCCCTTTAAAAACTGGCTCTCTCTTTTCTATGAATGCCTGCACCGCTTCTTTATGATCAGCGGTTTGGGCAGTTCTGACTAATCTATCGGCTTATTGGTTTAGGCATTCTTTGAAGTCAGCTTGTGTTGCTAAATTAATGTTTTCTTTCATGTATTGAATAGCTATCGGTGGGCCGTTTGCTATCTGACTAGCTAATTCTTTTGTGCGCGTTTGTAAGTGCTCTTGTTCAACCACTTCATTGAGAAGGCCAAGTTGCAGCGCTTCATCCGCTTTTATTCTTCGGCCAGTGTAGAATATTTCTTTTGCCTTGGCGGGGCCAACAAGCTTTGTTAGTTGCCAAGAGCCTCCGTAGTCACCTGAAAGCCCTACTAAACCATACCCCGAGGCGTAGAAGGCATTTTTCGTTCCTATACGTATATCACAGGCTAGTGCTATTGACATACCAGCACCTGCGGCCGCTCCTGGAAGGGCGGCGATTGTAGGTTTTGGAAGCTCATATAGTCGCAGCGTTAAGGTGTTCTGGCGGTGCTGCAGATCGTCAATTTTCTCATCAAGCGAACGATTATCGGACATGTTACCTTTATTACCCATTCCCTTGATATCGCCACCTGCGCAAAATGCTTTGCCTACACCTGTGATAACGATGACACGGACATCGCTATCAAACTCTAATATTAGTAAGGTTTCGCGTAACGCTGGGGTTACAATATCCCCTAGTGCGTTACGTTTTTCAGATCGGTTAAAGGAGACGGTCGCAACGTTATTTTCAACAGAACATAATAGTTCCTTTGTTCCAGTATCGATTTTACGAGCCGTCATGCGTTGTCAGCGGCTTGGAAAGCTGCTCTACCCTCAAGTCGATCGGCATAAGCAGAAAGGTTAGGTAAATTACTAAAGTCAGCTCCTAAACGACGGGATATTATAACGGAGTGGCCAGTTATAGTGTCACAAATATTAAAGTTACCTGCAATGAATTCGCGGTCCTCCATGTGTGACTCTACGGCGCCTAATGTACGGTTAAGAAGTTTCATTGAGCGGGCTGCTATCTCATCATTTCTACGTTCTGGGCTCAATAGAATTGTTTCAACTACGTAATTGTTTATAGGAGGCATAATCATACCTTCTGCGTAGTGTAACCACTGCAAATACATTGCGAAGTTTTGATCTTCGGGACCGGCAGTGAGTTCGGGCGCATATTTCGCACCTAGATATTGAGCTATTGCCGTGCTTTCTGAAATTGTTACGTCATCGTCTATTAATGTAGGTACACGTCCGTTCGGGTTAACTTTTGCATATTCTGGACCACGCATCTCCTTTTGACCAAGGGTGAACCTCTCGAGCTCATAGTTTAAACCAATTTCTTCTAGTAGCCAGACTGTACGAACTGCACGTGATTGTGGCGCAAAATATACTTTCATTTCTAACTCCTCTTTTTTAGTCCAACAAGGGACGTTTGGGGCTAAGTAAAGACATAATTAATTATTAATGTTTACCTTCAGGACAACCCCTCTTTTCTTTAAATGCCTAGCCTATCCATTGGCCGCCGTTTATATCAAAGGTTGCCCCTGTTGTGAATGATGCTCCAGGAGTTGCTAGGTACCATACAGCGTGAGCGATTTCTTCTGATGACCCAAGGCGTCCAACTGGTATTGATGCTTCAATAGCCGCCATTCGCTCTTTATGTAAAACTGCTATACGTGGCGTCATAACTGTTCCCGGAGAGATAGTATTCACTGTAATTCCGAAGGGCGCTAGCTCTACCGCTGCTCGTCTTGATAGGCCAGCAACGGCTGCTTTTGCTGCAGAATAGTCGACTGCAGCAATTGCGGCACCGGTTCGACCAGAAGCTGAACCTATGTTTATGATTCGACCGTACTTATTATTTTTCATTAACGGGATGGCTGAACGCATGGGCATATAAACCCCTGAAAGGTTCCAGTCGATTCCGGCCCGCCAGGCAGCAGCATCAACATCTTCAAGTGGCGGGACTGAATGAAACCCGCCCGCGCAATTGACCAATATATCCAGTTGTCCCCACTTTTCTTTAATCAGGGCCACAGCGTTATCCATGTCTGTATCTGATGTACAGTCTCCTGCTACGAAAATTCCTTCACCGTCATTATTATTTATGGATGAAATACCCGCTTCGCCTAAATTTTGATCTCGGTCGATAATAGCTACTTTAGCTCCCTCGGCTGCAAACCTTTTAGCGCATGATAGGCCGATGCCGGCAGCACCACCAGAAACGACGGCAACCTGACCTTTAATTGATGAAAGCTCTGACATATTTTTTCCTCAAATAGTATCTTTAATAATATTGAATTATGCCTAATTTATTATGTTAAAACATAAAAAAACTAATTATTTATTATGTTTTAATGTCATTATTAGTTTTATCTTGTTCACGCAGGAGTACAGGGGTTTGCGCCGCTGCAAATAGAAGTGTTAGAGGCAAAACCCCGAAAAGTTTGAACGAAACCCAGAAATCAGTTGAAAAATTTCGCCAAACCACTTCATTAATAACAGCTAGAAGTATGAAAAATAATCCCCATCTCAGAGTTAATATTCTCCAACCATTATCTTTAAGTTGAAATGCTGATCCAAACAGCGGCTTTAGTAAAGAGCGTTTAAAAATTAGACCACCTAATAAAATAAGTGCAAATAAGCTATTCACTAGTGTCGGTTTGAATTTTATAAAAGTTTCGTCCGCAAGAATTAAAGTTAACCCTCCAAATATTATTATAAATAAACCACTAATTAGTGGCATAGTTGGCAGTCTTTTCTCTAATAACCAACCAGTAATAAGGGCTATAACAGTGGCAACCATGAAAGCTCCAGTTGCTTCGAAAAGGGATTGCTGGCTGTTTAAAACTGTATTATTTGCTAGCCAAAGATCTCTAAACTCAGGGAGTCCACCGCGACCATTAATAATGAAAAATATTATTAATGGTCCTGTTTCTATAGATAATTTTAACCAAGGCTTCATAATAGACAATCAATAATTTTAGTTTATATATATTAGTAAGATTTATTCTACCTTGGTAATTCAAGCAAGCTATCTGCAAAATTTTGTGCAGTAAAAGGGCGTAAGTCATCCGCTTCTTCACCAACGCCTATAGCAAATATAGGTAAAGAAAAACGATCGGCTAAAGCAACGATTACTCCACCTCTGGCTGACCCATCCAGTTTAGTTACAATCAATCCGCTAATATTAATTAACTTCTTGAATGTTTCAACCTGTATGTGAGCGTTTTGCCCAGTAGTAGCATCAAGAATTAATATAATTTCTTGGGGAACTTCTTCATCAATTTTGCGCAATACACGTACTACTTTTTCTAATTCACTCATTAGGTTTTCTTTATTGTGTAGACGACCTGCTGTGTCTATCAGAAGAACGTCTTTATTATTTGCTATTGCATATTCTAAAGCTTCGTAAGCGACTGCGGCAGGGTCGGAACCCGTGTTTTGGGAGATTACGGCTGCATTTGTTCGTTCCCCCCAAAGTTTTAATTGATCAACAGCTGCTGCACGAAAAGTATCCCCTGCGGCCAATACAACAGACTTGTTTTCCTCTTGGAATCTTTTTGCTAGTTTTCCAATTGTAGTTGTCTTACCAGTGCCGTTTGTACCAACCAGCAGAATAACCTGGGGCCCTTTTGATGGTTTGGTCATTTGATCTAAGGGCCGGGCGACCGGTCCCAAGATTTCTACAATATCATTAGCTAGCGCCTTACGAATTTCAGAAGTATTGATGTCAGCACTAAAGCGACGTTTAGATATATTTTCTATAAGCTTGTTAGCAGTATCAACTCCTAAATCAGCTGAAATCAGAAGGTCTTCAAGCTCTTCTAGAGTCTTGGCGTCTATAGGCCTATCAGAAAATATACTACTAATACCATCAACTAGTCGATTGGACGATTTTCCCAACCCATTACGTAATCGACTTATCCATCTTTTGTTGTTTTCACTCATAAAGCTGTGCTTTTTTGAATAATTCCAACTAATTTATTATCTGAATGACCAACGATATTTACTTCTACAATTGGTCCAGGTTTTCCTCCAGAAACTTTTACAGGTGTAAAATGCTCTGTTCGACCGAAACCATCACGCTCAATTAATACACTACGAGATATTCCAATCTCATTATTAATATGTTTATTCAAAGACATGACGCCAATGGAGCGGAGGAGTTCTGCTCTATCTTTTATTTTTTGTTGTTCAACTTGTGGCATTAACGCTGCCGGTGTTTCTGGTCGAGGGCTGTAAGGAAAAACATGTAAATATGTCAGACCACATTCTTCTACTAAATTCAGAGTATTTTCAAACATAGCATCCGATTCAGTTGGAAAACCAGTAATGAAGTCTGCTCCGAATATAATGTCTGGCCGTAATTTTCTTACCTTACTTGTGAAGGATATTGCCTGTTCACGACTATGGCGTCTTTTCATGCGCTTTAAAATGAGATTATCACCTGCCTGTAAACTTAAATGAAGATGAGGCATTAACCTTGGTTCTTTAGTTATAAGGTCCAGTAGATCATTATCAACTTCAGATGGGTCTAGCGAACTTAAACGAAGTCTGGGTAAATTTTTATTGGCTCCTAAAACTCTCCGTACCATCTGCCCTAAACTTGGACTTCCGGGTAGATCTGTTCCATATGAGGTAATATCAACTCCTGTGAAAACAACTTCTTGGAATCCATTAGATACTAGTTTTTGAACTTGTTGAGAAATTTCTCCCATAGGTACGCTACGAGAGTTACCTCGGCCGAAAGGAATAACGCAGAAAGTACAACGATGGTCACATCCATTTTGTATTTGTATAAATGCTCTAGACCTGCCTTCAAACCCGTCGATTAGATGGTTTGCTGTCTCCCGTACTGTCATAATATCTTTTACGCGAGAATTATCTTTTGATTCAGATTTAAATGATTCTAGTTCTAGTTTTTCTATATTTCCAAGAACTTGACTAACTTCAGGCATTGCGGCGTAGGTTTCGGGAGATATTTGTACCGCACAACCTGTAGCAATAATATGAGAATCAGGGTTTTTACGTCGCGCGCGTCGGATCGCCTGTCTTGCTTGGCGCTCAGCTTCGGCTGTTACAGCGCATGTATTAATAATGATTGTATTTGATAGGCCTGCACTTCTCGCATGTTCTCGCATAACTTCTGATTCATAACTATTTAGACGACAGCCAAATGTTATTATTTCAGTATCAGTCACCTTGAGCATCCAATTTTTTACTACCATCAAAAAGATTATAATTGAACTCACCTGTATAACTGATAGAAGCAGGACCAGTCATAAATATCCGTCCGTTTGGTTGTAACTCGATATCTAAATCGCCTCCGTCAAGGTTTACTTTCACAAGTTCGTTAGTCAAACCTCTACGATTTGCAGCTACCGCAGCTGCACAAGCGCCTGTTCCACAAGCTTGAGTTAATCCAGCACCTCTTTCCCAAACCCGCAGAAGTAGTTGATTTTTATTAATTATTTGTGCCACTCCAATGTTAACGCGTTCGGGAAATAATGAGTGATATTCTAGTTCAGGGCCTAGTTGTTCTAAGGGAATATTTTTGACGTCTTCAGTAAAAAATACTATATGAGGATTTCCCACATTAACAGCAACTGGGTCTGTTAATTTATTGTAAGATAAAGGTAAATGGTTTGTGTCACATTCTTCTGATAATGGTATTTCCCACCAATTATGAAGCGCTAATCCCATGTCTATTACATAGTTTTCCGGGTTATCTTTGGCATGGCTAGCCAATATTAATCCTGCTGAAGTTTCTAAAGTAATTGTTAATTCTTTGGTTTCTTCAAATAACAGTCTAGCTACGCAGCGAGTTGCGTTTCCACAGGCTGAAACTTCGCTTCCGTCAGAATTGTGTATTCTCATAAAAGCGATGGCTCCAGGGTTCGTTGCGGGCACTATAGTGATAAGTTGATCGAATCCTATTCCTGTATGCCGGTTAGCCATAGCGAAAACACTTTCCTTTGTTACTCTAAAAGGAGTGCTACGAGCGTCTACGACTACGAAATCGTTGCCAAGGCCATGCATTTTAATAAATTTTGTATTTACCATGATGGCGATATAGGACTGCTAGGTACCGTACGTCCACCCAAAATGCTAAAATTATATATAATAAAGACGTAAATATACTAATATTTGAATGAAAATGGGGTTTTTTTGTCTTTTTATTTTATAAAAATATTTGTATTTTAAAAAAAATATACACAATTACATATACTGACTTGACGCTTGACATAGCTTTACCTAGTTTCTTGCTAATTCTTATGTATCTAAAATTAATAACCCTAAGAGTAAAACTTAGGTATTGGGCTAGTCCACGAGTTTCGTGCACTGGCTGTTTTTGGTTCTTACGCTTGTATTATAATTTAGTTAAAGGAATAATCGTCGTTGTTTGATAATTTAACGGAAAGATTAGGTCTGGTATTTGACGGGTTAACCCGTCGGGGTATTCTCAGCGAGACTGATGTTACTTCAGCTTTACGTGAGGTAAGAGTAGCATTGTTAGAGGCTGATGTTGCCTTACCTGTAGTGCGCGACCTAATTGCCGAGGTCCAAAGCCGGGCAGTAGGCCAGGAAGTTTTAAAAAGCGTTACCCCTGGTCAAACAGTAATTAAGATTGTGCACGATCACCTTGTCTCAGTTTTGGGAAGTGAATCTGTTGAGATTGAGCTCAATGCTCGTCCTCCTGTGCCTATCTTAATTGTTGGGCTACAAGGTTCAGGCAAGACAACTACAACGGCTAAAATTGCTAATTATCTAGTGGAGAAAAAAAGTAAGAAAGTTATGATGGCGTCACTAGACGTCAGGCGTCCCGCGGCACAAGAACAGCTGAGAGTTCTTGGAGACCAGATATTGATTCCTACATTGGATATCAAACTTGGCGAGAAACCTGTTGATATTGCTAAAAGGGCAATGAAAAGAGGACGTGAAGAAGGTTATGACGTTGTTTTACTAGATACTGCAGGTCGACTAGCTATTGATGATGAAATGATGACTGAGGCTATAGCAATTCGTGAAACCGTTAGTCCTCATGAAACGCTTTTAATTGCTGATGCTATGACAGGTCAGGATGCTGTTAATACCGGTAAAGCTTTTAATGAGAAAGTTGGGTTAACAGGTATTGTACTAACCAGAGTTGATGGCGATGCACGAGGGGGAGCAGCCTTATCAATGCGTGCTGTAACTGGTTGTCCAATTAAGCTACTCGGTACAGGTGAAAAATTAGAATCTTTGGAGGTTTTTCACCCAGATAGAGTTGTTGGTCGTATTCTGGGTATGGGCGATGTTGTTGGGTTAGTAGAAAAAGCTCAGGAAGTAGTCGACGAAAAAGAGGCACAAAAAGTTGCCAAAAAATTACAAAAAGGTCAGTTTGACCTTGAGGATATGGCTGATCAACTTCGGCAGGTAAAAAAAATGGGGGGCATGGGAGGTATCATGTCTATGTTGCCGGGGGTTGGTAAAATACAAAAGCAGATGTCGGAACACAGTATTGATGATGGTCTGATTAGACGCCAAGAAGCTATAATTTTATCTATGACTCCTGATGAAAGACATAGGCCTGCACTCATTAAAGCTTCTCGAAAAAGAAGGATTGCTTCTGGATCTGGGACAAGCGTTCAGGAAATAAATAAGCTTTTAAAGCAGTTTCAGCAGATGCAGTCGATGATGAAGAGGATGAAAAAATCAGGTGGACGTATGCCTTCATTAGGTGAAGGGGCTATGGGATCTCTTCCACCAGGCTTTAGGAGGTAATTATTAAATCAATGAATATTCACCATGTTTCAATAGGAGTTAGGGATCTGAATAATAGCAAGGCATTTTATAATAATATATTAGGTGCTTTGGGATACAGACCATATATGGAGAAACCTGGAACGGCTTCCTGGAAGCCAATACAAGGTGGCGCTGCATTTTGGATAAACAAGAGAAGTGACGTAATTACTGATTCCAATAATGGTAGCCATATTGCTTTTGAAGCAAACAGCCAAAAACAAGTTGATCAATTTTATGAGCTGGCTATTAAGGCGGGGGCACTAAATGAAGGTCCACCGGGTCTTCGACCAGAATATAGAGATACTTACTATAGCGCGTTTATAGTCGACTTAGATGGTCATAAAATAGAGGCTGTACACTGTCCCTCTAAATAAGAATAACAAGTATATTAATTAACAAGTATAAAGGCAAAAAGATGTCACTACGTATAAGACTATCCCGTGGGGGTGCAAAAAAACGCCCTTTTTACCGCATTGTTATAGCAGATTCGCGTAGTCCACGTGATGGGCGGTTTATTGAAAAAATTGGTACTTACAACCCTATGTTACAAAAAGAAGATCCAGCTCGTGTAAACATTGATATTGATAGAGCAAAGCATTGGCTCGGAGTAGGTGCATTGCCTTCAGAGCGTGTTGCTAAATTTTTAGCCAATGTTGATTTAATAAAAACACCAGAGCGACGTGAACAGACGAAACAACAGCTACCCAAGAAAAAAGCTCAAGAACGTCTTGAAGCTGAACAAGAGGCTTTGACTGTTAAAGAAGCGCCAGCAACTGAAGAGGTGGCTGAGGAAGAAGCACTAGCACCTGAAGAGGTGGCTGAGGAAGAAGCACCAGCAGTTGATGAAACTAACGACAAGGAAACAGAATCAGAAGAAGTTGAAGAAGATGTTTCTGAGAAAGAAAAAGACGGAAATTAAATTTTTCCGGCTAAATGTTGATTAAGGTTAATAGATGTATTTGCTTAATCAACTGAGGTTAAAAGCAGATGATCGAAGATCTACGGCAGGAATCGAAAGCTGATCGCGTATGTGTAGGAGTGGTCACTGGCGCGCACGGAATTAAAGGATTGATACGCGTTAAGCCTTTTACTGATGTTCCAGAATCAATTGCTGCATATGGCGTTGTTGAAACCGAAGATGGAAGTCGCCATCTAGATCTTGAAGTCACAAATCGTGCAGGAAAAGGCCAAGTTGCAGTTAGGGTATTAGGGGTAACAGATCGTGATATGGCTGAGATGCTAAAGGGACAACGCTTGTACGTTCCACGTGAGAGGTTACCTTTAACTTCTCCAGATGAATTTTATTATGCTGACTTAATAGGGATGGCAGTTAAGACAGAGTCGGAGCAGATTATAGGAAAGGTGAATTCAGTTTATGATTTTGGAGCTAGTGACGTAATAGGCATAATAAGTAAGTCAGGAACGGAAATATTAGTTCCATTTACTAAAGAAGCTGTTCCAGTAATTGATATTCAAGAAAGATATATATCGGTATCTGAATCCTATATTGATGAAATAAATGCAGAGACTCATGATAGATAAAGAGAGAATTATGAACAATAATCTAGCTCAGACACGGTCTTGGCAGGCTGTAATTCTGACTTTATTTCCTGAAATATTCCCTGGTCCACTTGCTTCAAGTCTTATCGGTCGTGCGTTGGAAGATGATATCTGGAAACTCAATACGCTTAATATAAGGGATTTTTCTAATAATTCTCATAATTCGGTTGATGATGAACCATTTGGGGGCGGTCCAGGCATGGTTTTACGTCCAGATATAATTGATTCTGCATTAACATCTGCAACTAACCTAGTTGACGATTCCCCCCCGATCATCTATCTCACCCCGAGAGGGCGTCCACTAGAGCAGAAGCGAGTTAAAAAACTAGCGGTTGGCTCGGGTGTAATATTGTTATGCGGTAGATATGAGGGAATAGACCAACGTGTTTTGGACGTTTGGAGTATAGAAGAAATAAGTCTTGGAGATTTTGTACTTTCTGGCGGAGAAACAGCGGCATTGGCTCTACTTGACGCTGTTGTTAGATTACTACCGGGTGTGATTGGAAGCGAGAGGTCTTTGGTTGAAGAAAGTTTTGAAAATGACCTGTTAGAATATCCTCATTACACTAGACCGGCAACCTGGAGAGATAAAAAAGGCAATGAAAATATGGTTCCAGAAATTCTTTATTCAGGTCATCATAGAAAAATTAAAGAATGGCGTCACGAACAGGCAGAAAAAGTAACACGGGCCCGAAGGCCAGATTTATGGAAGAAATATATAGCTCGGAACTAAATTAATACGCTGAGTAAGGAATTGTGATATGAATATATTAGAAAAGTTTGAAGCGGCTGAATTAGCTAAGCAGGGAGGGGAAAGCAGTATTCCTGACTTTAGTTCGGGTGATACAGTACGAGTCAATGTACGAGTTGTAGAAGGTGAGCGAGAACGTATCCAGGCTTATGAAGGCGTATGCATTGGACGTAAGAACGCTGGTATTAATTCCTCTTTTACTGTCCGCAAACTTAGTTTTGGTGAGGGGGTAGAGCGTGTTTTTCCGCTGTATAGTCCTAGGGTTGATTCCATAGATGTTATTCGTCGGGGTAAAGTACGTAGAGCTAAGTTATATTATTTACGAGGACGTACGGGTAAGGCTGCGAGGATTTTCGAACGAACGACTGGACATGGTATTGATAAGAACACTAAAGGTAAGAAGAAAAAAATTACTGCATTAGAAAACCAGAAAGAGGGGCCCGCAGAAGATTTGGTTGTGGAAGCTGAATCATCATCAGAAAATAGTGCGGATTAATTTAGGGCATTATTCTCTTATGACAGGGTTTTAGATAATAAATGAAAACGCTCCGATATTTATTTTTCGGGGCGTTTTTTACAAGAAATTCAAATTGTGGGAAGGAAACAAGCTAGGGAATGGTGAAACCACGTACACTATTTGATAAAATATGGGATTCCCATCTTGTAAATCAACAAGAAGATGGGACTTGTCTAATTTATATTGATAAGCATCTTGTCCACGAGGTTACAAGCCCTCAAGCATTTGAAGGCTTAAGGGTTAACGGACGAAAAGTTCGTCGCCCCGATGCAACTCTTGCTGTTGCTGACCATAATGTTCCAACCTCTGACAGAAGTTTGGGTATAACGGATGAAGAGTCTCTTTTACAGGTGGAAACTTTAAGCAAAAATTGTAGAGAGTTTGGTATAGAACTATTCGATATGGATGATATACGCCAAGGTATTGTTCATATTATTGGACCTGAGCAAGGGTTTACCCAACCTGGGACGACTATTGTTTGTGGGGATAGTCATACAGCAACTCATGGCGCATTTGGTGCTCTGGCCTTTGGGATAGGAACATCAGAAGTAGAGCATGTTTTAGCAACCCAAACCTTACTCCAGCGTCCAGCTAAAAACCTAAGAATTTTAGTTGATGGTGTTTTACCAGTAGGAGTTACCGCTAAAGATATGATTTTGGCAATGATTGGATCCATTGGCACGGCTGGTGGTACTGGCCATGTAATAGAATATGCTGGAGAATCCGTCAGAAATCTATCAATGGAAGGACGTATGACGATTTGCAACATGTCAATCGAAGGTGGAGCCCGCGCAGGTCTGATTGCCCCAGATGATGTTACATATAATTATTTGGAAGGTCGTCCTATGGTGCCTAAAGCAGGGGCTTGGCAACAAGCGGTCTCTTATTGGAAAACACTGCCAACTGATGAGGGTGCGAGATATGACAAAGAAGTTGTTCTCTCGGCGAGAGATATTGTGCCTCAAGTAACTTGGGGTACGAGTCCTGAAAATGTAGTGCCGATCACTGGAAATATTCCAGACCCGGAGAATGATGCTCGCGACGATAATCAACGTGAGGCATGGGAAAGGTCTCTTGAGTATATGGAACTTTCACCAGGCTTAGCCATGCAAGATATTACTATAAATAAAGTATTTATAGGCTCTTGTACCAACGGACGCATAGAGGACCTAAGGGAAGCAGCAAGAGTAGCGGAGGGGCGCAAGGTGGCTGCTAGTGTACATGCTATGATTGTTCCAGGCTCTGGTTTAGTAAAAGCGCAAGCAGAGGAGGAAGGTTTAGATAAAATATTTGTTGAAGCTGGATTTGATTGGCGCGAACCTGGCTGTTCAATGTGTCTTGCTATGAATGCTGATCGCCTTGAACCCGGTGATCGTTGTGCGTCTACTTCAAATCGTAATTTTGAGGGCAGACAAGGCCGAGGAGGACTTACACACTTAGTTAGTCCAGCCATGGCTGCAGCAGCAGCTGTTTCAGGGCGACTGATTGACGTCAGAGACCTATCTGGTGAGTAAACATATATATGGCTGAAAAATATGCTGGAATAGATTTTCGTTATGCAGGTTTTTGGCTAAGGTTGGTGTCTTCTATTATAGATGCCGGTATACTGTTAATATTGGTGTGGATTCTTAGTTTGGTTTATGGCGTAAGTATTACTTCTCCTTCGCACACTGGAGACGACTTCCTTATTTTTCGATTATTTGAGCTAACCTCTATATTTGCCGCTTGGATTTATTTTGCAGTCATGGAAAGTTCTTTAGCTCAAGCGACCATTGGAAAACTTTTTATTGGTATATACGTAACTGATATGGATGGAGACCGTCTTGCGTTTAGTAGGGCTAGTATTAGATATTGGCTTAAATACTTAACAATATTTACTTTTTTAATTGGTTTTTTGATTTCCGCATTTACCAAAAAAAAACAGACAGTGCATGACATGATTGTAAAAAGTCTAGTTCTAAAGAGATAGAAGGAAGTAGTAATGGATAAATTTAAAAAGGTTACAGGTGTCGCGGCACCAATACCAATGGTAAATGTTGATACTGATAAAATTATTCCAAAGCAATTTTTAAAAACCATCGAGAGGACGGGTCTAGCAGAAGGATTATTTCATGAGTTGCGAACTGACACTGATGGAAAAAATACTGGAGAATTTATTCTAGATCGCGAGCCTTATACTGCATCTAAAATAATTGTAGCTGGTCCTAACTTTGGTTGTGGTTCTTCAAGGGAGCATGCTCCTTGGGCATTACAGGATTTTGGTATTCAAGTAGTAATATCATCTTCATATGCAGATATTTTTTATAATAATAGCTTTAAAAATGGCATGTTATTGATAAAGCTTTCCCCAGAGCATGTTGATGAGCTCATGGCTGTTGCAGGTGATGCTGAGAATCCTGAATTAACAGTTGATTTAGAAAACCAGAAAATCAATGCTCCAAATGGAGTGTCATATGACTTTGAAATTGATACCTTCCTAAAGGAATGTCTACTAGAAGGTTTGGATGACATTGGTTTAACTATGCAGAAAGATACAAATATATCTGAATTTGAAGATAAACAGCAATTAACTCAACCTTGGTTATATTCAACCACATAAATTTTGGTAATACTTATTATTAAATATCTGTATTAACTAAGTTTACAATAATGAGGCAAGCATGGCGGCCAATAGAAGTGTATTAGTTCTTCCTGGTGATGGAATCGGTCCAGAGGTTATGGAGCAAGTCCAGCGAGTTATTGGATGGTTCGATAAAAAGGGTAGCGTTAGGTTTGATGTTAAAGAAGATCTTGCAGGGGGAGCTTGTTTTGATGCACATGGCGTATCCATTAGAGATCAAACTATGGAGATAGCCCTTTCAACAGATGCAGTTCTTTTCGGTGCGGTGGGTGGACCAAAATGGGATGATGTGCCACGCGAGCATAGGCCAGAAGCTGGACTGCTCAGGTTGCGTAAAGACCTAGATTTATTTGCCAATTTACGTCCGGCTATTGTTCTAGATGCAATGATAGATGCCTCTACTCTCAAGCCAGAAGTTGTAAAAGGCTTAGATATAATGATTTTACGTGAACTCACATCTGGTGTCTATTTTGGACAACCAAGAGGTGAACAAACATTAGAGGATGGTTCAGTAAGAGTCGTTGATACGCAGGCTTATAATGAAGAAGAGGTCGTAAGAGTTATTCGTGTCGCATTTGAATTAGCTCGTAAAAGAAAAAACTTGGTGCATTGTGCTGAAAAATCTAACGTTATGGAAACAGGCGTATTCTGGAGAAAAATTTCTGCAAGAGTGGCCAAGGAAGAGTATCCAGATGTAGAATTTCAGCATATTTTAGCTGATAATTGCGCGATGCAGTTGTTGCGCGATCCTCATCAGTTTGATGTAATTGTAACTGATAATTTATTTGGTGATATCCTGTCTGATGAGGCTGCAATGATGACTGGCTCACTTGGCATGTTACCATCGGCAAGTTTAGGTAATCCAGATCCAATAACGGGAAAACGCCATGCAATGTATGAACCAGTTCACGGGTCTGCTCCGGATATTGCCGGTGAAGGAAAAGCAAATCCATTGGCCATGTTGTTAAGCTTTGCAATGATGCTAAGGTACTCATTTGATTTAGGTGACGATGCAGATCGAGTGGAAACCGTAGTTCAGAATGTTCTTAACGAAGGTTATCGCACTAGTGATATAATGCAAAGTGGATGTCATTTAGTGTCGACAGAAGAGATGGGTACTAAACTATTATCAGAACTTGATCGAACGGTAGATTGACCTTCTGCGATAACAAGACCTAGAATTAAAGAGAAAATATTATAAATGAAGAATCTATTTATTAATGCTCTCTATAAAGTTGTTTTTTTTATTTTGGTTATTAATGTGATAGTCATACCACTTCCAGCTCAGGCGGTGGAAGAAAAAAAAACTGATAATAAAATAAATAAATGTAATAGTTCTTTGGCAAGTGATTATAAATTCGACCCGAAAGAATCGAATCATATAACGGCATTAAAATTTAAAGCCAATCTTATTATTCAAACAGCCCTAGAACAAGCAAGTGATAGTCTAAGAAAATAAGACCTTAATTTTTTCATTTACTTTGATTTCGTTTAAAGCAAAAAAAGAGATAAATTTTGCCTGATGTGTATTTAAATATTAATGAGGCTGATCCAACTTTATTAGCTGAAATAGCTGATGGCCTAGAAATACGGGCTGCCTTGCCTCAACAAATTAAGATACTTAACACTTATCTTAATGATATTAACTTTCCAGATAATTCGAGAGTGCTGGATGTAGGTTGTGGAACTGGTGCGCAGTCACGGACACTCATAAAACTGCCTGAAGTAATAGAAGTAATAGGAGCTGATCAGGCTAAATATTTGCTTGCACGTGCGCGAGAGTTAAGTCATGGAATTAAGGGTTTATCCTTTGTTGAAGCTAGTGGTGATTCTCTTCCATTTAAAGAGGAATCATTTAATGTAATTGTTGCCCATACATTGCTAACTCATGTGGCAAAGCCAGATTCAGTGATTACCGAATTTTATAGGTTGCTTCAGCCCGGTGGTACTTTAGCAATATGCGATGGCGATTTCTCTACTATGTCAGCTGCCATTGGAGATAGAGATCCGTTGCAAGTTTGTGCTGATTCTTTTATTGAGCATTCTGTAAATCACGCCTGGTTAATGAGAAGCTTACCAAATATTTTAAATTCTGCTGGTTTTATTCTTGGTAAATCACGCAGCTTTAATTTTATTGAAACCGAAAAACCTGCAACTACTGCCAACTGGTTTCGTCGAGGTGCTGACGGACTATTTTCAGAGGGTATAATTGGCCGTGAATTAGCAACAGCACTTAAAAATGAAATCGATAGACGGGTGATTGAGGGAAAATATTTTGGTGCAATGAAATATGATAGTTTTATTTGCGTAAAACCTAATAAAACATAAATACCCTTTTGTAGAGTTAATGAAGTTAAATTATTCTATTGGTCGAAACGTCATAAAAATATTTAATTTCAATTAAGAGAAAATATATATTAAGTCATATTAGACATGTATCACTTGAAAATTATGTCGGATTTAATAAATGAGATATTGCAAAAACTATTTATTGCGCTTAAGTGATCCTTATTAAATTTAATTATATTGCTTCTTTTTAAATTACCGGAATAGAGATATGGGCTATAAGGTTGCCGTTGTGGGCGCCACAGGAAATGTGGGTAGAGAAATACTACAAACGCTATATGAACGTAATTTTCCTGTTGATGAAGTAGTGGCTCTGGCCAGTGAACGCTCGGTGGGGCGAAAAGTATCATTTGGAGAAAACGAGCCGTTAGAAGTTTTTTCTCTAGATGAGTATGATTTCTCGGAAACAGATATTGCCCTATTTTCACCCGGGGCAAAGGTATCAGCTATTCACGCTCCGCGAGCAGCAGCAGCAGGGTGTATTGTCATAGATAATACTTCTCATTTCCGTATGGAATCGGATATTCCTTTGGTCGTACCTGAAGTAAATGCGGATGATATAGCTAACTATAAAAAACGTAATATTATTTCTAATCCTAACTGTTCCACTATTCAGTTAGTTGTTGCTTTGAAACCCTTGCATGATGAATTTGTAGTAAGACGAGTTGTTGTTTCTACTTACCAGTCGACATCTGGTGCAGGTAAAGAGGCTATGGATGAACTTTTCAATCAGACACGAGCAATATATGTAAATGACCCTGTTGAGAAAAAACACTTCACTAAGCAAATAGCGTTTAACGTTATACCTCAGATCGATATCTTTATGGATGATGGATCAACTAAAGAAGAATGGAAAATGGTTTCCGAGACAAAAAAGATTCTTGACCCCAAAATTAATTTGACTGCTACTTGTGTTAGGGTTCCAGTTTTTATTGGTCATGCAGAAGCGGTTAATTTAGAGTGTGAAAGAGAAATTACAACCGAGTTAGCTCGTAAAACCCTAAAAAACGCTAAGGGTGTTTCCTTAATTGATCATCGGGCAGATGAAGGTTACGTGACTCCAGTCGAATCAGCTGGTGAGGACATGGTTTATGTAAGTCGTGTGCGAGATGATCCGACAGTTGATAATGGCTTAAATCTGTGGGTGGTTTCTGATAACTTGCGTAAAGGTGCAGCTCTTAATGCAGTTCAGATTGCGGAGTCACTAGACCAAAAGTTCTTAAAAAACCTATAACCTTTAATTGCTAGTTCAAAAAAAGCTAATTTTTGTGAGCTTTTTTACGCATCTTAATTGCTTCATTAATAATACGAAGGGTTTCTGACCATAAGTCTAGCTTTTTAATTTGCGAAAGAGATAGCCATTCAGCATGAGCAGCATCGCTTCCCGCATTTACTGTTCCGCTTAGCCACTCTGCCGCGCAGTCAACTAGGGTATAATGAAAACTAATTGATTTATTATCAATATTTGTTAATGGCCTCTCATTAGATTGAGGTGTTTGTTCGTCATAAATAATAGCATCAACTACGTCGATTAGCCCTAATACCTCTATGTCTATTCCTGTTTCTTCTTTTACTTCTCTAGCGGCTGCAGCCCTCCAGGTCTCCCCTAACTTCTGTTTACCACCAGGTATGCTCCATTGCCCTTCACGTGGAGGTTTGCCTCGGCGGATCATAAGAATTTTATCATCTTTAAATGTAACTATTCCAACTGCTATTATGGGTTGCTCTAGCTGCGTTTTATTCAAGGCACTTTAGCCGTTTTTTTTGATGCCCGGTGACGAACGATTAGGTTTAAGACTTCCACAGAAGTGGCAAATGCGATGCTCAGGTATAAAAAACCTCTCGGTATATGTAAATCAACAGCGTCAGCTACCAATGTGATTCCAACTAAGACTAGAAAAGAAAGTGCAAGCATTTTTACCGTAGAGTGTTTTTGAACAAATGCACTAATTGGTTCGGCTGCTATCATCATTACTCCTATTGCAATAACAATAGCGGTAATCATAATTTCAATATGTTCGGCAACTCCTATAGCTGTTAGAACCGAGTCTAGAGAAAATACTAAATCTAAAACAAATATTTGTGCCAAAACATACGCAAACATTGCAGCACCTGGTTTTCCTTGATTATTCTCTCGGCAGGCAACCATTTGATATATTTCAACAGAAGCTTTGTAGATAAGAAATATTCCACCAACAAATAATATTATATCACGCCAGGATATTACTATGCTGGCTATATCGAAAATTGGAACAGTTAACCCAATAATCCAACTTAATGTTAAAAGGAGCAAAATACGCCCTAAGAGTGCAATGATTAGGCCAATTCTACGAGCTTTAGGCTGCAGTTTTTTGGGAAGCCGTGAGGTAACGATGGATAGGAATATGATATTGTCCACCCCTAGGATAATTTCTAGCAAAGTAAGGGTGGCCAAGCTGGCCCAAGCTGCAGGATTTGTTATTAACTCCAGCATATATTTTCATCTTTTTTCGTGGATTTCACCATATAGTCTTTATGGTTATTTAACAAATAACATTTATGCATAAGCTTAGAATAATCAATATAGGCTTAATCACACTCAACACACATTGCTATACCCATACCGCCTCCAATACATAGAGTGGCCAAGCCCTTTTTAGCCTTACGTCGGTTCATTTCATGTAAAAGTGTTACTAATATACGACCACCTGATGCACCAATTGGGTGCCCAATTGCAATTGCTCCACCGTTTACATTAACTAATTCAGGATCCCACCCAAGGTCTCTGTTAACAGCTATTGCCTGAGCTGCAAACGCTTCATTAGCTTCGATTAATTCTACATCTTCAATTTTCCACCCAGCCCTTTCTAGGGCTTTTTGGCATGCTGGTATTGGTCCACTGCCCATCACGGCTGGATCTACACCTGCAGTTGCCCAGGAAGCTATCCGCGCGAGAGGGGTAATTTGTCGTTTCTCTGCTTCTTCTAAACTCATTAATACTAAAGCTGCTGCTCCATCATTAATACCTGAAGCATTACCAGCAGTAACCGTTCCTTCCCTATCAAAAGCGGGGGACAATTTAGAAAGAGTTTCTATTGTAGTACCTGACCTGGGATATTCATCTATAGCACACAAAACATCACCTTTACGTGTTTTAATAGAAACCGGTGTAATTTCATCATCAAATTTGCCTGCTTTCTGTGCTGCTTCAGCTTTTTGCTGGGAGTTAGCGGCAAACTCGTCTTGTTCATCTCTAGTGATTTGCCATTTTTGCGCTATATTTTCAGCTGTATTACCCATGTGGTAGCCCATTAAGGAACACCATAGTCCGTCCTTTATCATTGTATCAAAGAGTTTAGTATCACCCATTTTTGTTCCATTACGCATATGGGTGGCATGAGGTGCTTGGCTCATACTTTCCTGTCCACCTGCAACTACGATGTTAGAGTCACCAACTTTTATTGCTTGAAATGCCTGTGCAACTGAGCGCAGTCCTGAGCCACAAACCTGATTAACCAGATAAGCAGTTCTATCATCAGGGATACCTGCTGAAAGCAATGCTTGGCGGGCTGGATTCATTCCTGTTGCCGCAGTAAGAACTTGACCTAAAACAACCTCATCTACATCCTTTGCATCAACGTTTGACCGTTTTAATGCTTCTAATATAGCTATTGCTCCTAAGTCAGCAGCGCTAAGACTGGATAAGGATCCATTGAAAGAGCCAACTGGTGTGCGTGTTGCGCCTGTAATAACTACTTCATTCATGACTCTTATTCCTTCATCTTAAAATTATTTTTAAATACAAGTATTCTATCATGTATAATTTTATGCTTGAATTTAAATTAATATTAATCGATATAGCCCTGGCCGGGAAGCAAGTCCAGTAATCCATTATAGAAAGAGATAATTATCATTTTTTAAAACTATAACGCATCACTAATATGAACTATTTTATAATAAAATTTAAACAATCTCCACAAAGATCATTGCAGCTGAACTCATCTTTTGCATATTTTGTGTAATTGACTTATCAATTTGTTAATCGGTAGCTATCAGAAACTATATTAAATAAGGCAACGCTAAATTGTCATGTTTAATGGAATGTAAAATTATGACCTCACACACCCTTATGGAAATTATTAAAGTTGGCTCTGATCATGATGTAGCGATTGGCTCAATAGGCCGTACGCCAATGATGTATTCAGAGTTAAGAGTATTAATGGCAAATACTGTACAAGCTCTTAGAAAGCTAGGAATATATCGCAATCAAAGAGTTGCTATTGTGCTGCCTAACGGGCCAGAGATGGCTTCTGCATTTATATCAGTTGCTGCGGGAGCAACTGCAGCTCCTCTAAACCCAGCTTATAGAGAGGATGAGTATCGTTTTTATCTAGAAGATTTAAATGCAAAGGCTCTTCTAGTAGAAGCTGATAGTCAATCTCCATCCATTAAGGTTGCCGAGGGCCTTAATATACCAGTTTACGAAATTGATTTTGATCAAACTGGTCCCGCTGGAAATTTTACTATTTCTGGTGCAGAGACCATTGAGAATATCAAGGACGATTCAATTGAATATGCTAACTCTGAAGATATAGGCCTGGTGCTACATACCTCAGGAACTACTTCTCGTCCTAAAATTGTGCCTCTTAGTCAAAAAAATATTTGCACCTCTGCTTGCAATATAGCTGGTGTTTTAGGTCTTACAGCTAAGGACGTAGGTTTAAATATAATGCCATTATTTCATATTCATGGGCTTATTGCTGCGGTTCTGTCGAGTTTATCTGCAGGTAGCAGTATTTATTGTTCTCCCGGGTTTAATGCATTGAAAGTATACGGCTGGTTTAAAGAGGTGGTGCCCACTTGGTATACGGCCGTACCTACTATGCACCAGGCTATTTTATCAAGGGCTAAACGTAACAGTGATGTTATAGATCACATGCGCTTGCGTTTTATTCGTTCCTCTTCTTCCTCTTTGCCGCCTCAGGTAATGGCGGAACTTGAAAGAGTGTTTGTTTGTCCAGTTATTGAATCTTATGGTATGACTGAGGCCGCTCATCAAATGGCTTCTAACCCCCTGCCACCGGCTGAACGCAGGCCGGGTTCTGTTGGTATTGCTGCTGGACCAGAGGTGGCTATAATGGATAATGAAAACAATTTACTGCCTTCTGGTAAGGTGGGAGAGATAGTTATAAGGGGTGATAATGTAACTCTAGGCTATGATAATAACCCTGTTGCTAATTCAGAAGCTTTTATTAAGGGTTGGTTTCGCACAGGTGATCAAGGGATAATGGACGAATCGGGTTATTTACAAATAACTGGACGGTTAAAAGAGATTATAAATCGAGGAGGTGAGAAAATATCTCCCCGTGAAGTAGATGAAGTTATACTTGATCATGAAGCTATTGATCAGGTGGTTACTTTTGCCTATCCCCATGAAAAGTTAGGTGAAGAAGTCGGGGTTGCAATTGTACTAAAAGAGGGATTCGAGCTAAACGAACAAGAAGTACGTGGATTCGCAGCAAAAAGGTTGGCTGACTTTAAGGTGCCGAGAAAGGTAATATTTATTGATGAAATTCCTAAAGGTGCAACAGGAAAACTTCAACGAATTGGATTACATGAAAAGCTTGGCGTATAGGTATTTCTAGGAGAATTCATGAAGATTTGTATATATGGGGCTGGCGCTATAGGTGGTTACATAGCAGCACAGTTGGCAATGACAGATGCAGTCGAAATTACATGCATTGCTCGTGGCCCACATTTAAAGGCAATTCGTTCTAGAGGCTTGACACTAATAAAAGATGGTGAGGAAAAAGTATTTCAAATTAAGTGTGTTGAAAACCCCGATGAATTGGGCCCACAAGATTATGTAATTATAACATTGAAGGCACATTCAGCAGCTTTAATTTCTGATCAAATGAAACCTTTGTTTGGACCACAGACAGCAGTCGTAACTGCTCAAAATGGTGTGCCCTGGTGGTATTTTTATAACTACGATGGGTCGCTTAAGGGGACAAGGTTGTCCACCGTAGACCCTTGGGGAAGACAGTGGGACTTTATTGGTCCAGATAGAGTTATAGGCTGTGTGGTATACCCTGCTGCAAAAATTATTAAGCCGGGTGTGATAGTGCACGAATACGGAAATAGGTTAAGCTTAGGTGAACCGAGTGGAGAAAAAACCGAAAGAGTAAAAGAATTATCATCAATATTAGCGCAGGCTAATTTTCGTGCGCCGGTTAGGCCTAGAATTCGTGATGAGATATGGATAAAGCTTTGGGGTAATGTCAGTTTGAATCCTGTAAGTGCGCTTACCGGAGGAACTTTGGCACAAATGATAGATAATCCAGGAGTGCATAAAGTCATTCGAGATCTTATGGTTGAGGCGCAGGCAGTAGGAGAAGCGCTAGGAGTTCGTTTTGCTGTTGATGTAGATAAACGTATCGCTGGAGCTCGTGAGGTTGGGAATCATAAAACCTCTATGCTTCAGGACCTCGAGCTCGGCAGGCCAATGGAAATAGATGCAATAGTCAGTTCAGTACAAGAGTTGGCCCGTTTGGCTGGGGTGGCAACGCCTTTGATTGATAGTGTTTTAGCTTTAGTAAAAAGTCGGGCTAGATTATCTGGTTGTTATGCCGATTAAAAACGCTGATCAATCAGCGGTTATAGGTCTAAATGCAATAATAGTTGCAGTTACAGATGAAGTTCCTCGTATTCTCATAGTTCAACGAGCTGCTCACTCATTAGCAACACCAGCTCAGCGTGGGGAAGCAGATTCATATGAGGATAGTCCGGTTACTCTTCCATTTGGTCCTTTTGATCCAAGTCAACACAGAACACTTGAGTTGGGTTTACATAAATGGGTTGAACAGCAGACAGGACTTGGGCTGGGATATGTAGAACAACTTTATACATTTGCCGATCGACATCGCGATCCAAGAGAACAAGCAGGTGGTCCACGTTTGGTTTCTGTTGGGTATATTGCATTAGTTCGTCAAGTTCCTTTGTCAGGGGCTGGCGAGGCTGAGTGGCAAAACTGTTACGATTTTTTCCCATGGGAAGATTGGCGCGAGGGACGGCCTAAGGTTGTAGATGAAATAATTCGTCCAAAGCTTCAACTATGGGCGAAAAATATAGATGAAAAAAATGAACGTGAATCTACACAAGAACGGCTTTCGATTGCTTTTGGTACGGGCACTGCCTCTTGGGATTTTGATCGAGTTTTAGAACGTTATGAATTATTATATGAAGCTGGTATGATAGGTGAGGCGATACGTGATGCTAAAATACGTGCGGCAATATCTGGCCTTTCTGAACCTCAGGTAGCTTCTGAAGCAATAGAAACTGCTAAGTTTTTAGGGACAACTATGGCTTTAGATAATAGACGGGTTTTGGCGACAGCCATAGGTCGGGTCCGAGGCAAGTTAAAATATCGTCCTGTAGTTTTTGATTTGTTACCATCAACTTTTACTCTTCTAAATTTACAGCTCGTAGTGGAAGCTCTTGGTGGTGTGAGGCTACATAAACAAAATTTTCGACGTCTTGTTGTGAATGGAGGACTAGTTGAGCCTACAGGTCAGCGTGACATTCAAAGTCGCGGACGACCAGCAGAACTGTTTCGTTTTCGTAGAGAGGTTTTAAGTGAGCGTCCAGTTTCTGGTGTGGGATTGCCCTCATTACGGACAATAGGGTAATTAACTATGGTTATTCCTTTTACTGGAAGTATTTATCTTGACTCGCTCATAGCCTCTATGGGAGCATTACACAAATATACTCATATTGAGCATATTTGTGTAATATTTACTTTTTGGGGATCCAAAGATGAGTAGTACTGCGGAACTGGAGCATACTCCGGAAATTGCGTTGGCAACAAAGCCAGTTTACGAACTTTTAAAGTCAGTAATTCCCGAGTTTGAATGGCCTATTCATGCGCCGTACGTTGAGGCAATTAACCGTCTCAAGGCTGAACGTAATGCCGTTATCTTAGCTCATAATTATATGACACCAGAGATTTTTCATGGTGTTGCTGATATAGTTGGTGACTCACTTGCTTTAGCCAGAAAGGCTTCTGAAACAGATGCTGATGTGATAGTTCTGGCAGGTGTACACTTTATGGCAGAAACTGCAAAACTTCTCAGCCCAGAAAAAACCGTATTAATGCCCGATATGAAAGCTGGTTGCTCACTAGCATCATCTATTACTGCTAAAGATATCCAGCTACTGAGAGAAAAATATCCGGGAGTTCCTGTTGTAACATATGTAAATACATCGGCTGAAGTGAAGGCTGAGTCAGACATATGCTGCACGTCCGGTAATGCTGTAAAAATTGTTGAGTCTTTGGGAGTAGATCGTGTAATTTGTTTGCCGGACCAATACTTAGCTCGTTATATTGGGAGCCAGACAGATGTCGAAGTTATTTACTGGGAAGGTAGCTGCGAGGTTCATGAACGTTTTACTGGCAAAGAGCTTCGTGATTATCGCACTCAATTTAAAGATATAGTTATAGTTGCTCATCCTGAATGCCCGGAGGATGTTTTGAATGAAGCCGACTTTGTTGGTTCAACTGCTCATATGATTAATTATGTTGGAGATGCTCAGCCGGGACGTGTTTTACTGGTAACCGAGTGTTCTATGAGTGATAATGTTGCAATAGAGCATCCTAATGTTGAGTTCATACGGCCCTGTAATTTATGTCCGCATATGAAACTAATTACGCTACCTAAAATTTTGGATTCATTGACCAATATGTCTCCTAAAATTGAAGTAGATAGCTCGGTTGCTGAACGAGCCCGTGTTGCCGTGGAGCGTATGCTAGCCTTTAGCTAACGAATATTTTAAAGCCATGACACTTATCAGGCCTTTCGGTCCACAGATACCTATAATAGAAAATTCAGAAGTGATAGTTGTTGGTTCAGGGATAGCTGGTATGGTTGCAGCCCTACAATTATATCCACGAAAAGTCACTTTGGTAACAAAGACACAAAGCCTTACAGGGGGCTCGACTGCATGGGCTCAAGGAGGAATTGCAGCTGCAATTGGTGATGATGATTCCCCAGAAGAACATGCAAAAGATACGCTAAATGCTGGAGCCGGATTAAATGATAAAGCCATAGTAGATATATTAACACAAGATGGTGTAGACAGATTAAAAAAGCTAATTGAAGCTGGGGCACCGTTCGACCGAAATTTAAAAGGTGATATACAACTTGGTCGGGAAGCAGCGCATAAAAACAGAAGAATAGTTCATTCAGGTGGGGATTCTACGGGAATACATATACATAATTGGTTAGCCGATGCGGTATATAAAAAACCATCTATAAGTGTAAAACCATCTACATTTGCTTGGGAATTAAAAGTAAAAAATGGACATATAGGTGGAGTTCTTGTTTATCAAGAGCCACATGGTTGGATATTCTTAAGGTCCTCATTTATTGTTATGGCAACGGGAGGACTGGGACAACTTTATCAAAGAACTACTAATCCTCTAGAAGCTACTGCAGATGGTTTAGCGATGGCCTACCGTGCAGGTGCGGAAGTCGCTGATTTAGAGTTTGTACAGTTTCATCCAACTGCTTTGGCTGATCCAAATATTAAAGATAATTTACCGATGCCTTTGTTAACTGAGGCTCTTAGAGGCGAGGGAGCTACCTTAGTGGATGAAACTGGTAGACGGTTTATGCCTGGTGAGCATCCTGATGCTGAACTTGCTCCGCGAGATGTGGTGGCACGTTCCATTTGGCAAAGATTACAGAATAGTAAAGGTGCTTTTCTAGATTTAAGATCTATCTTTGATGAAACCTCTGAGAAAAGATTTCCTACAGTTATTGAAATTTGTAGAAAGGCAGGTTTCGATCCATTTAATGAGTTAATTCCTGTCGCACCCGCAGCGCATTATCATATGGGAGGAATCGTATCAGATAGATTGGGTAGAACTTCTATTAAAGGGCTGTGGGCTTGCGGGGAGGTTGCAGCAACAGGTGTTCATGGCGCCAATCGCTTGGCAAGTAACTCTCTTTTGGAGGGTTTAGTTTTTGGGTGCCGGGTAGCAGAAGATATAAAAAAACGAAAATCACCTCATAATTTGAATATAGACATTGAAATACCTAACATACCTGAAATATCTGTTTCAAATGAGGAAGTAAATCTTCTAACTAATAGTCTTCGAAAAAATATGTATGAAAATGTAGGGTTATGTCGAGATTTCAGAGGTATGAGGTTAGCCTATAAAGCCCATAAGAATCTTGCGTTAAAGATAAACCATATTGAAAGTCAGGCTGGAAAATTAAACTGTACTCTAGATGTTATACGAAGCTGGGGAGAGCTTAGAAATTTAACTTTAGCTGGATGTTTGGTTACAAAAGCAGCTTTAGGTAGAAGTGAAAGCCGAGGCGCTCATTATCGCTTAGATTTTCCTGAACAACAAATAGAAGAAAATACAAGACAATATTTAAAACTGAAAGACTTTGAAGACCCTTTTGGTCTTCAAGAGGACTATAGCAATGAAACAAAAAAACAAGCTACCTCCTCTTTATCCGCTTAATTATGCGCCTATTATAAAGCGCGCTCTAAATGAGGATTTTGGGGAAGCGGGCGATGTTACTACAGACGCCATTGTTGCTGTAGATAGCAAAGCTGTGGCCAGAATCGTATCAAGAAGTGAGGGTTGTTTAGCTGGACTTGAGGTAGCACTTTCTGTTTTTACTGCTCTAGATAACGACATTTCTATAGATAGAAAATATATAGATGGACAAGATATTCCCGCTGGTGAAACGATAGCTTTAATATCGGGTTCCGCGAGAGTACTACTGAGTGGTGAACGCACTGCCCTTAACCTTCTGGGAAGAATGTCGGGCATTTCAACCATGACGCGTAATCTTTCTTTGACAGTCAAAAATTATAAAGCGCGAATAGTTTGCACTAGGAAAACAGCTCCTGGACTTAGATTGCTGGACAAGTATTCTGTACGCGCTGGAGGAGGTGTAAACCATAGATTTGGCCTGGGCGATGGTATTTTGATCAAGGATAATCATCGTTTGATCGCTGGAGGAATAAGCAATGCAGTAGAAAGCGTTAGAAAGCGTCTTGGGCATATGGTTAAATTAGAAGTTGAGGTGGATACTTTAGCTCAATTGCAAGAAGTATTAGATTTAGGAGTTGATGCTGTACTTCTTGATAACATGACACCAAGCATTCTCGCAGATGCCGTTTCAATTGTAGATGGTCGGGTTCTCACTGAAGCATCTGGCGGAATTACACCTGAAAAAGTGACCGAAGTAGCGGCAACAGGTGTCGATCTGATTTCACTTGGTTGGCTTACGCATAGCGTTAAAAACTGGGATGTTGGCCTGGATTTTGAACCCTAATAATATTACCTATAAATTATCAAATGCAGCTTGAACTATTGTTTCAGTTCTCACTCCCGAACCAAGCCTTTCGCTCTGAAGATTAGTTAGATAAGCTAGAGCTATATTGTGTTTAGGGTCAGCGAGAGCGCGAGCACCCCCTGAACCTGAATGTCCGAATGCTTCTTTGCTTTGTCCCATATTTTTTAATTTTCCAGTATTTTTCCAAAACCCCATTGTCATGCGCATTGGTTGCCCTGTGGTGCCATCGGAAATATCTTCCCACTGCACAGTGGTTGCACGAGTTAAAGCTTTTTCTGAAAGTATTTTAACATTATCGAGTGTACCACCATTGGCAAGCGCTCCATAAATTTTAGCCATTGCACGTGCAGTTCCAAAACCTCCGAAAGATGGGATGCCAGCCATTCGAAATTTATTCCCATTTTGTATTGCTACATCAAAAGGTTTTGGCATCGCTTGCCATGCTCTAGCTAATGGGGAGCCAGGTCTTGCCTCGCCTCCCATGGAAAAACCAGAGGGGTTAGGTAAAATATCAGCTATACGCTCGAGATCATCTTTGTCTACGCCGACTTTATAATCGGCATTTAATGGTTGACATATATTTTCATGGATAAACTGACGTATAGTCTTGCCACTAACTCGACGAACTACCTCACCTGCTAAAAAACCTATGTTAACTGTATTATATGCGCCTTTAGTTCCGGGCTTCCATGCAAGTTCTTGAATCTCAAGATTATGGATCATTTTTTCATAATCAAAAATATCACCTGGATCTGCCTCATCGTTGAAACAAACTCCGCAATAATGAGATATTATATGACGAATTTTGACTGTGTCTTTCCCTTTTTGGGCAAATTCAGGCCAATATTTTGCTACTGGGTCATCTAAATCAATTTGACCACGATCTGCTAATATATGAACTGAAAGTGCGCAAAGGCTTTTTGCGATTGAGTAAAAAATGCACATTGTGTTTTTATGCCATGGAGATGTTTGCGCTGCATCCTGATAACCACCCCAAAGATCAACTACATTCTTACCTTTGTGATATATACATACTGCACTTCCGGTTTCACCATGTTCAGAAAAATTTTTTTCTAACGCTGTTAGTACTGGGAAGAAATCTGGTTCACAGTGACCTTGAATACCGAGTTTATTATTATTTATAATTTCCATCTCTAATCTAGCTTATTTTAGTTAAGTAAGTTTTAACGCATGTTAGCGGCAATTTTTAGGATCGCCAATGTTCAAAAGTTATTAAATCAGTTTAGCTAAACCTGTGTTAAGTACAAAAAGGTGATAGCTGTAAAGCAAGGTCCAGAAGTAACTCATCAGTTCCTGGCCCACCAATAAAAGATAACCCTACGGGACAATTTTCAACACTAGTTGCTGGTATACTAACTTGGGGAAACCCTGAAAGTCCGGAGATACAAGTAAGTGCTAGGGCATTTGAACGAAAAAACTCTAATCCATCTGGAGTTGTATCAATTTTTGGAGCTATTACAGGTGAGGTGGGTAGGCATAGAACTTTTCCTGGCCTGAAGAGTTCATTTAGATGATTTCTAATATTTTTTCTAGTTTTCTTAGCTGTTTCCGATTCCCTTAAAGTTATATTAGCTGCCATAGCAAATCGTTCCTTAATACCAGGTCCAAGATCAGGTTCATTTTTTTGAACCCAGGGTAGGTTGGTCTCTTTGACCTCTGACGCCTGTATTATACGGAAAGCTTCTGACCAATGGTCAAGACCATCTGGAGCGACAGTTACTTCGGAAATGGATGAAAAAATACTTGATACTGCTTCAATTGTTTTGCGTAAAGCCTTGCTTACTTCTGGATCAGCTTTTTTAAAACAATCTATTGCAAGCATTAGCTGTTCAGTATGACTATATGCTGATTTATTGTCTAAGAGAATACTGCCTAAAGTTTTGAATAAGGATGGGTCATTACAGAACCAACCCGCAGTATCAAAACTAGGTGCCATTGCTCTACCTCCTGATAAATCCACTCTACCATGGGTAGGTCTAATACCGTAAAGGCCGCAGAAGGATGCTGGAATCCGAACCGAACCACCAGTATCACTACCCAATGTAAAGTCACATAATTTTGCTGTAAGTGCAGCTGCTGACCCAGATGAGGATCCTCCTGGCAAACGACCCGGAGCATTTAGATTCTGAGGTGTTCCATAATGTGCATTAATACCAGTAAGACTATAAAAAAACTCATCACAGATTGAAATTCCAACTAAATTAGCACCGGAATCAAGTAGTTTTTGAACTGTAACGGCCGTTTCAGTCGCTGGTTCCGTTTTTGCATAAAAATCAGGGGAACCATTCCCTGTTTTTCTACCTTCTATGTTATACAAGTCTTTAACTATAAATGTTTTGCCTTCTAGTGGTCCACCTTGCTTACCATGTATGGGCAATTGAATGTTGTGAGGCACCAGGCACCCTATCGTATCATGGGGGATGTTAATTTGTGATATGTTTTTGTTAGTGTTCATTATTTGCCTCTTTTTTCCTGAATAAGTTACTCTAAAAGCTATGTACCGTGTAGACTAATATTTTCCAAATTATATTATGTAACTGAAGTGCTTTAGCTAAACGGCACAACAAAAAGGAAGAAACCATGAAATCCTCTGCCGGTGAAGATCTTGTTCTACTTGAGCGTAAAGATGATATTGCCACTGTAATTTTAAATAGACCGGAAAAATTAAATGCTTTGAATAAAGAGATGTGGAAAAGCATCGGAGATATTTTTACATCAATTAATGCTGATCTAAGTATTCGTTGTGTGGTGTTACGTGGTGCTGGAGACAAGGCTATGGGTCCCGGTGCTGATATTTCAGAATTTGAAACTGAGCGCTCTAATTCAAAGCAAGCTGCGGAATATGGTGGATTAATGCATCGTTCTATGCATTCTATCCGTGACTGTTGTCATCCTGTAATAGCTCTTATAAAGGGTTTATGTGTCGGGGGAGCGCTTGAGTTAGCACTAATGTGCGATATTCGTATATGCGGTAGCAGCTCACGATTTGGTATTCCCGTAAATAGGCTGGGTTTAGTGATGGCATATCCTGAGATTGAAGCTTTGGTTGGTTTGGTTGGTCGCTCTATAGCTTTAGAAATTTTATATGAAGCTCGTGTTTTTGATGCCATTGAAGCTAAAGAGAAAGGCTTGGTAAATAAAGTGGTCTCTGATGATTTAGTGGAAGAGGAGGTGTATACAACTGCCATGCGTATTGCTAATGGCGCGCCTTTAGTTAATCGCTGGCACAAAAAATTTACTGATAGAGTACTAAGCTCAGAAAATGCGGGCGTACCATTAAAACAAGAAGAATTGAATGAAGGCTATGCCTGCTTTGATTCAAAGGATTTTCATACTGGCTATAAAGCATTCCTTGCTAAGCAAAAGCCAAAATTTGAAGGACGTTGATTATGACAATTAATGATAACCTTTTAGGGGGTATTAAGGTGGTTGAGTTAAGTCATATTATGGCTGCACCTACATGTGGTCAGCTCTTAGCTGATATGGGAGCAGATGTTATTAAAGTTGAAAGGCTACCTACTGGCGATGATACGCGCCGATTCGGAAATTCTATTGACGGTGATTCAGCAGCTTTTGCTATGATGAATCGAAACAAACGGGGTTTAGGAATTAACTTAAAAACGGAAAATGGTAAGTCAGTAATGCGCAGCATTATAAAAAAGTCTGATGTTTTTATTGAGAATTACCGTATGGGTGCAATGGAGCATTATGGAATTGGTTGGGAAGCAATGCATAAGGCGAATCCAAAGCTAATTTACTGTTCAATCTCAGGTTTTGGCCGAACCGGACCTTATGCTGAACGGGGTGGTTTCGATCTTATAACACAGGCAATGTCGGGTATAATGAGTATTACAGGTGAAGGGCCAGGTCGACCACCAGTAAAAGTTGGAGCTCCTATAACGGACATAACTGCAGGAATGTTGGCCGCCTTAGGTATTTGTGGTGCGGTAATACAAAGAAGTAGGACCGGAAAAGGGCAATACGTTGATACCTCTTTATATGAAGCCGGAATAATCCATACTTTTTGGCAGACTGCTATACATGCGGCAACTGGCGAAGTTACAAAAGCGATGGGGTCGGCACATCCCCTTTCGGCGCCCTATCAGGCGTTTAAAACTAAAGATACATGGGTGATAGTTGGCGCAGCAAATCAGAGCACCTGGTTAAAATTTGTTGAAGCTATTGGATCGCCTCATTTAGCTGAAGATGTAAGGTTTTGTGAGCCGGTTAATCGGATGGAGAATCTCGAAGTTTTAGTTGAAGTTTTGAATGAAATTCTTTCTAAAAATTATACATCTCACTGGTTAGAAGTTTTAGAGAAATCAGGCGTTCCTGCTGGACCTGTATATGATATTGCGGAAATGGTAGCTGATCCCCACACCAAAGCTCGGGATATGATTAAAAAAGTTGGAGCGGAGAGAGGAGGAGAGCACGCTGTTATTGGTCATCCAGTTAAGTATTCTGCAGCACATACAAATATAAATCGTGGGGCTCCTTTAATAGGACAACATAGTGAAGAAATATTAGCTGAGTTTGGTTTCACCAAAATAGAGGTTGAGAAATTAATTAAAAATAATGTAGTAGGTGTAACTGAAGTTGAAAAGTAACCTTTTCTTGTTTAGCACGTTCGGAATCTAATTGTTTCTTCTGCCTTTTTAGGTCAAAAATTCACCTTGTGTGAAGGCTTTAACTTACTTTGTCTTCGATTTGGTCTTCAGTTTTAATTTTGAATAGAACGCGGTGACGGTTCTAAGAAAGTTTATTAATATGTCTAATACAGCCTACAAAATTAATTCTATTGAGAAGCTTCAGGAACACTATGGTAATCCCAAGGGCCATTTAAGCCAAAAGGAATTACCTAAGCTCAACATACATAGCAAACATTTTATTTCTATTTCACCATTCATGGTGCTTTCAACATCAGCTGTTAATGATGGACCAGCTGATGCTAGCCCAAGGGGTGACGCACCGGGGTTTGTAAAAATACTAGATGATACTACCATAGCCATACCCGATCGACCTGGTAATCGGCGAGCTGATTCTTTTCATAATATTATTGTAAATCCTGAGGTTGGATTGCTTTTCATGGTTCCTGGAATGAATGAAATTCTACGTATAAATGGTCGTGCTAGTCTTACCTTAGATCCATTACTTTTAGAAAAAATGGTAGTTAAAGAAAAACATCCAAAAGCAGCTCTAATAGTTGAAATAAGAGATGTGTATATGCACTGTGGAAAGGCAATTATTCGAGCCGATCTTTGGAATCCCGAAAAACACATTGATCGAAAAGATTTTCCTACTATGGGACAGTTAAATCAGGACTGGTATGGAGTTGATGGTAAAAAAATTGACGAACGCTACGAGGATGCTATTGAAAATGATCTTTATTAGTTAAAACTAATATAAAAATATATAACAGAATAAGAGAAAAATAATGTCTGAGCTTACACTCGATCAAGCAATGAAAATTATGGAAGTTGGTTTTTCACATGGAAGGAAGACTGAATGTCTTCCTTTGGGGATCGCAGTTCTAGATCCCGGTGGGCATTTGCTTACTTTTGCTCGTGAAGACGGAACAAGTTTTCTGAGGCCGGCTATAGCTCAAGCTAAAGCATGGGGAGCTTTGGGTATGGGTATGGGTTCACGTTCTTTAGAAAATAGGCCGGATCGATTTATGATGACTCTCAATGCTGCATCTGGGGGAAAGACCCTGAATGCTCCCGGCGGAGTTTTAATACGCGACCAAGGTGGCAAAATACTTGGAGCTGTTGGTGTTACAGGAGATATTTCTGACCGAGATGAGGCTTGTGCAATTGCAGGTATACAAGCAGTAGGTTTAATCGCTGACACAGGCTGAATAATTAAAAACTATAAAAATATGGCATTATCCGATTTAGCTTTAAAATCATTGATTATTCTATCTGTTGATTTTTTTAGGCTTAATACTTTTTCACCAATCTCATCATAAATAAGTTTTCCGTTTTGTTTTAGAATTTTTCCATCAATCATTACTGTATCAATGTTACCTGGGTTAGCGTGTAATACGATGCCATTAGTAGTATTAAGAACACCTGCTAGGTTTAAGTCGCTTGCGCGTAACATTACTACATCTGCTTGTTTTCCAGGTGTTAATGATCCAATTTTCTCACTGAGATGCGCTGTGCTGGCGCCGCCATTTGTAGCCCAAGTTAACGCTTCCTTCGTCGTTATTGGAATTGGATATGGCGCTTCTCCATTTTCATCAATGTAGTTCATGCTATATAAATGCCGTTCAACTTGAAGTGTAGTTCTCATAGCTGCGAACATATCTGGTGCGTAAACACACTCCACGTCAGAACCTATAGCCATAATGGCTTCTAACTTTCTTAACCGACTAGTCAAAGGAGCACCGTATGCAATTTGCATTTCGACTTCCGCAGTAACAGTAAATGTTGCACCATGGTTAGCAAGAATCTGAAGGTTAGTGTCGCTAAGCGCGTTGCCATGCACTATATTAACTTTATTTGAAATTAGCCCCTGCTTTGCAGCATTAATGTAACCATTAGGTGCTAGCATTTTAGCACCTGAATGATGAAGGCTAGCGATTAGGTCAAGCTCTTGGGCTAAACGAAAATCTTCTAATACTACATCATTAGTGGACATTTGTGGGCCCAAAACAGCAATTCCCATGGTAAGTAATCCATCATTCCCAGAAAAGCGATTCTTACGTAGTCGTTTTACTTCTGAACGAGACATAGGTATTTCATAATAGGGTTTTTGACCTGGTTTTGGGTCTGGCTTTGCAGACCCATGTAAGAAGAGTGCCCGTATCCCTGAATCTTCTAATCCATCAATTGCTGCATCAGAATGATCAGGTGTGGGATTATTATGGTGCCAGTCTACAAGAGTAGTGACTCCGTTATTAATTTGATTTAAGGCTCCCACTAAATTCGCAATATAAATATCATTAGGCTGAAAGAAAGTTGCTAATCCTGCGTGGATTGCTCTCATATAGTTTTTGGTGGTCCAATCTCCAGCAAGGCCTCTAAGCCCGGTTTGCCATGTATGTATATGACCATTTACCATTCCAGGCATAACGATCATACCAGAGGCATCTATTATTTTGGTGTCGTCGCTGACTGATATATTAAGCCCCACCTCTGCAATCTTGTTATCAATTATTAAGACATCTCCCATATCCATTTCGGGGATATTAGGGTCCATTGAAACAATTGCTCCTCCCTTAATTAGTGTATTAGGCATTTATTTCTCTCCAGCATCTACGCACAAGGAAGCACATGCACAGCTTATTTCTCAAAGTTCTGAATCGAGTATCGTTTATTAGGTTAAATCTAATGCTTAAATACCTTTTTGTTTGCCACCAAAATCTGTTGAATAGTTGCGATCAATATACCAGCAGACATAATCTATCATACTAACTGGTTCATATTTTGCTGGATTTTGAGTGTTGCAGCATGTGTCAAGGGGAACTGCAATTGTGTCTGGCGCAGGATTGAAAAATACAGCCATTGAATAACGATCTTGTGTGGGTGGAATTACTCTGTGCGGTGAGGCAATGAATCTTCCATTAGTCCAACGGTTTAAGAATTCGCCAGTATTAATAATAATGCCATCCGAAACAGGGTCAGCTGGAAGCCACTTACCTGTGCGTGTGAGCACTTGTAAACCTGGTACCGCAGATAAAGGCAGTAAGGTTATGAAGCTATGGTCACTGTGGGGTGAGATACCAAACTGGTTGTCTTCTGGTTCCACTGCAGGATAGTGTGCATTACGGATCCATACTATTGGTTCTTTAAAGTCATTATCAAAATATTCAGCTGGTTTTTCTAATGCTAGCGCATATAAAGGAACTATCTTTTGGCCTAGAGTAACAATAGAATTCTGAAACTCTACCATGTTTTCTCGGAACCCAGGAAGATTTTGTGGCCAAGGATTGGGTCCAACAAATCTTAGACCCCTTTTGATGTAAGGGTGATCGTCACTTCGGTCCAATGCTAGAGCTAGAGTTTCATTTAGATCCTGCTTAGTATTTTTATTGACTTTGGATGTGACGTATACAGTTGATTTTGGTGCGATATAGCCCACTGAAGATTTGCCAAATTTAAGTTTAAGCTTTTCTTCAGTAGATAAAGAAAAAAACTGTTTAAGTGCACCATATGCATTATCCATTACACTGCGCGGTATTCCGTGGTTAACGATGACGTAGAAACCAATGGTTTCCTGAATAAACCGTATATTTTCAGCTAAATTCTCTCTGGCTCCAGGTTCATTGGCCAGGTATGGACCGACGTCAAGAATGGGAATATCTTCAAATTCGTCTGATTTATTAACCTTTCGGTAATCAAAAATATTTATTTTATTATTGTAACCCATGCAATCACCTTAGGATTAATTGTTTTTTTAAATTTATATAGTCAATAACATTATTAAGAATGAATTTGACAAATAGTCACTATTTTTTCAAGTCTTAGTAGCGTGAGTAGATACTTTCTAAAATTTTAGATCAATTGGTTAGATGAAGTCCAGCGGCTCCTAGTGTAACTAGAATGGCTGCTGGTATTTGGCGAATTCCAAATTTTTCTCTTAATGTAAGCGCACCAATTATTGCTGCAAAAATTACACCTGTTTCACGTATGGCAGCAACAGGTGCAGCAGGGGCTTTAGAATAAGCCCATAAAATTAAGGCATAACTAATCAGGGCAAATAATGCGCCTCCAGAACTACGAAGACCATAGCTAATGAGGTATGGAGTAATTTTTCCCCATCGAATGTAGCCAACTACGAGAACGAATGGCACGCATGCCACTATCATTATCCATGCAAGATAAACGAACGTCGCATGTTCAATATCGTTAGACATTATTCGTAAACCAGATGCATCAGTTATAGAGTAAGCGGCTATGGCTGCGCCTGTTAATATGGCATATAAAACAGCTTTTCCTTGTTTTTTTATAAAAAGATTACGGTCCCAGGCAAGACTCATCACCCCAACCACTACAAGCATTATGGCTAATCCTGACTCTACTTTTAATGATTCACCAAGGACTGGTCCGGCTGCAATAAAAACTAGTAAAGGTGAGGTTCCGCGGGCTATTGGGTACACTCTACTAAAGTCTCCAAGTCCATAGGCAATAACTAACAAAGTAAAATAGGTAAGATGAAGACAGCCTGACGCTATAATCCATGGCCAGTGGTGGCTGTGTGGAAGTGGAAGGATAATGGCGGCTATTAAACCAAAGATAGCTGAAAAAGCACATATCACTGCAGGAGTTAACCATTTGTCCTCTCCTGCTTTAACTAGAGCGTTCCACGAAGCATGCAACAGTGAACTTAGCAAAATAATGCCAATTACGAAGCCACTCATCATATGTCCATTAATTTAGTTGTTGGTTAGAGCCAGCCTGATTATAGCATTACGGTTCCACCGTCTACCATTATGGTCTGACCGGTAACAAATTTACTATCATCTGACGCTAAGTATATTATTGTACCAGTCATATCTTCTGTTCTTAGGTTGCTTTTTAGACTTTGCCCTTCAGAGATTATTTGTAAGGTTTTTTCTTTTTTTTCGCCCATAAACTCATTGGTGCCTTCAGTTAATACCGCTGAAGGAGCAACTGCATTAACACGTATCCAATCTCTTCCTAATTCTCTTGCTAAGCTGCGCGTAAGACCAATTACCGCTGCTTTCGAGGTGGCGTAATCAAGTGCATAAGGCATACCAAAAGTGGCCGCCAAAGATGATATATTTATTATTGACCCTCCACCGGATTTTCGAAGATATGGAACACAAGCTTTACAGCACTGCCAGATACCTTTCACGTTAACCGCCATTACATTATCCCATTGATCATCTCTCAATTGATCAAACCTACCCCCAGAAATGTCTCCATAAAGGGCAGCATTGTTAACCAGACAGTGAATATTCCCGTATTCTTTAATTGCTCTATCAGCCATATTTTGACAGCTCAACATATCAGTTACATCTAGTGATAACCCAATTGCTTTTCCTCCTCTTGAAATAATAGTTTCTACGGTGTCTTGTGTTTCACGAATATCGGCTACTACGACCGAGGCACCAGCTTTTGAAAGGGCTTCGCAGTAGGCTCTTCCTAAACCGCGACCTCCACCAGTAACGAGAACTGTTTTATCTTTTAAATGCATTATTTTTCTCCTTAGACCAAAAGCGGCGATAGTAATATTATAATTTATGTTATAATTATTATTTGAAAATAAACGGGAGATGTAAATGGCAACCTTTGTTTTAGTGCATGGGGCTTGGCATGGAGGCTGGTGTTGGTCTCGGGTAAGTCCAAAATTACTTGCTTTGGGACATAATGTATTTACCCCAACGCTGACAGGTTTTGGAGAACGCAGTCATTTATTATCGCCAGAAATTGGACTTGAAACTAATATAGTTGATATTGAGAATGTAATTAGATGGGAGGATTTAAGTGAAGTTATATTAGTGGCTGCGAGCTACGCTGGTATGGTGACGACTTGCGTGGCCGACCGTATGCCTGAACGTATTGCAGCCCTGGTTTATCAGAATGCTTTTATAGCTTCAGATGGAGTTTCACAAAATGATTTGTTACCTGAATGGAGAAAGGTAATGATTGAAGAAAATATTGAAGATGCTTGGTGTATGCCTCCACCAGATCCAAAGTTATTTGGAGTTGAAGACTGTAATGACCAGAAGTGGATTCGATCTAAAATGACACCTCAGGCGGCGAAAACATTTCGTGACAAGGCTCATTTAACAGGTGCTCATAGTGCTATTACTAACAGGACTTATATTCGAGCTACTGGTTATCCTAACGAAACTTTCGATCGTTATTTAAATGAAGCTAAATCTGACCCTAACTGGAGGGCAGAGGTTTTGAATACAAGCCACGATGCTATGATAACATTACCTAGTGACATAGTTCGTATTTGTACGGAGGTTTCTGATTCTATTGAGCATCGGGTCTAACTTACCCTTTGCCCAATAGAACCAAACTTTAATTAATCAGCTACGCTGGCTTCGTTACCATCGTGTTTTACTGACTTGTTTTTGCGCTCTGGAATAATAGGCAGAAGAATATAAGACTCTTGTCCTTTACCACTATGAATTGTTGTCTTGCCGCCAAATATTTCTTTTGGTCTATCAACTGGGTCATCATGTAAAAAAGGACCTGAACCGCGCGAGGGCACATAAGCTTCAACAGCAGGTCCCGGACGATCAAAATCCTGGCCAGTGATGTTTACAGCTATTCGGTAGCCCTTGGGTAACATAACACTTTGTGGCCAAATTTCTACATCCAACTCATATACCTTACCTGGAATAAGCATTTGTTTGTCATCGTGACTATGATAAGGCCGCCAAGGTTTTGAGAGCTTTGTGTCTAGTTTGCGATGAGAAGCGCGCAGGCAACCTTGAGCAAGCGGAGTTTTGGGGTCAACAGTTCCTTGAAAATGCACCTCGCGTCCATTAGGGGCAAAGGCTTGCATGGTAACAAAAAGATCGCAATCAACTGTTGACGATGAAACGAACACTTTAGCTGCCATTGGGCCGGTTAACTCCGTATCTTGTTTGAGAGGTGGAGACATCCAAGTAACCCCGCGAGAAAGAGCACGGATTGTTTTAGATGATTTACGACTAGAAGTTTTCCAGTCGAGTTTTCCGTTGCCACTAGCGTTAAAATACAATTTTGTCCATTGAGTTCCTCTTAGTGGCCATGCACCTTCTTTGCGTAACTCGAATTCTTTTGAAAATGGTCGACGAACATTTACCCAAACTTTTGGTTCGCGGTTCCAGCCATTCTTCTCGCCTTTTAAGTAATAATCAAAAAAGCGTTTTTGTAATTCCATGCCATAGGCTAAATAAAACCATTCTTCATGGCGGCCAGGGTGCGCTTCCAGCCATTTTTCCTTGGACGCAGCTTGAGTAAAAGCCTCGAAATTGCCGCGTGGATGTAAGCCAAAACCGGCCCAACTAGCAGCACTTAGAAACGGAACTTTTACTTGTGACCAATCAGGAGAACGTGATCTATACCAGTCATCATCCATTTCGCGAACGCGAAAATTTTCCAATGAATCACTACGGTTTTCTGCCAGTTCATCAGAGCTAAGGCTTGCTGGCCCAGTTGCACGTGTTTTCATCCAGTGATCTCGTGGGCCCTTCGTATAACCATGTTGAACATTTTCAACCTGACGTGGATACCATATTTCCATAAATTTATTTGATAAAATTCCGCCATGCCTCGCCCACTCGCGGTAAGAATCAGCAGCTCCTTCCCATGGAATCATAGCTTTTAAAGCTTTAGGTTGCAGTGCTGCCACATGCCACTGATTAATTGCATAGTAAGATACACCGTTTAGACCAACTTTTCCATTTGACCATTTTCTCGCTCCTGCCCACTCGATTGCGTTAGCAAAATCTTGAGTTTCACGAGGTGAAAAAATATCTAAGTAGCCTGGAGAGCGACCAGCACCACGAGAATCTAATCGCACGCAAGCATATCCCCATGGTACCCATATTTCAGGGTCAACAGTTTCCCATGTTAGCCAGCGATGTTTTGAACCTGACAAAACATTTGGATGCATTTTAAGCAGCGAATCCCAAAGAGGTTTGTAATGTTCCTGGTATTTAACGCCTTTGCCATAGGGCCCACCCGCCATAACAATTGGTACTTTTTTATTTGTATTGGGACGGTATACATCGGCACGAAGTACAACACCGTCGTCCATTCTAATTGGCAGATCACGTTCTATAATAATGTTGTCGACTATGGTTTTTGTTGGCATCAGTTCCCCCTAATTAAGCCTATCGATAGAGAATTCAAGAATTATTTTATTAATTTGTTGTCCTAATGATTTACAAAATTTATCGTTAAGTATCGTTGATGATTATCGTATATTTAGTCAAGACTATTATTAATAAGAATTTTTTACAATTTACATTTATGACATAGTTTATATTTGTATTTATATAAAACTTTTAGGTTATTGGTTAATTAATAAAAAATATTTTAAAATTTACTTTTTAGAGTTAGCCAGTAAAAACTGGTTCTGGTTGAGTTAAAAAATGATACAGGATTTGGTAGGCTAGTAGATAATTTTTTTGTTGAAAACTAGCATGTGATATACCTGGCATAACTTTAAACTGCTTGTCTGGGTTGGGTAGTAGTCTAAAAAAGTCCAAGAGATCATCCATAGAAGCTATTCCATCCCATTGGCCTCTCATTATAAGAGTAGGCATAGTAATATTTTCTGGATTAACTATTGGTAGATTTTTGCACATATCGACATAAGTTCCATTAGGTATGGAATCATCCAAAGCGCAAATTGCTCTAGCAAAGGAATCAATTACACTATTTTCTGCGGACCCTTCGTGATCGCGAAGAAATATTGAGCGTACGAAATCGTAATCTATTTTTCGCCTATTACTTCTAATAAATTCAGGAAGCTTTTTACGTCTGTTTTCTAAAGTTGGGCTGTCTTTACCAGTCCATACCATTGCGTCTAAGGCTAGCCTAGAAACCTTAGATGGATTGTTTTGTGCAAAAAGACTTGCACGTAATGCCCCTGATGATATGCCATACATGTATAAATTATCTATACAACGTAGTTCAAATATATAATCACAAGCAGCAGCTATATCATTAGCGCCATTGGATATATCAAAATTCGAATCTCTATCTTTATCTGAATGACCATAACCTTCCATGTCTAAACACCACACATCAAACCCTTGCAGTGCAAACCAATTCATAGCTGACGAATAAGGACGATCTTCAACATGTAAATCAAAAGTTGGCTGTGATGCCATCGAAGACCCGTGTATAAATAGCAGTGTATGCTTTTTATTTAATGGAGAGCTAATAAATTTTTCCCAAAGAAAAAGACGAATATTTTCCTTATACGTCCAATGTTCAATTCCAATAACTTTATTTTCATCAAGATTTAAGTTTTTACTCAACTGGCTGCTCCTTATGCATACAAGTATTATTATTTTGCTATCTTGGTAGAAAGTTAGATAAAAGAACTTAAGGTTTGTATTTATAATAAATATGTTATCTCATTTTAATGTTTTTTGCTTTTAAGGGGTTTATCCTTAATACTCTCTATAAATTTGCTGATATATATATCAAGGTTAGATAAAGGAAAAAGTTATGGCAACTAAACGTGATCAACAAGTTATAGCAATAGAGGAACATTATTTTGATCCTGAGCTAACACAGCATTTTTCGTCTGCTGATGAGGTTCCAAGTGGGTTGCGACAGCGTCTTGAGGATGTTGGAGAATTGCGCCTTAGAGAAATGGATGAAGCGGGTATTGATATACAGGTTTTATCTCATGCTCCCCCAGGAACTCAGCGTCTTGATCCTGATTCTGCATCCTTATTGGCTACTGGGGTAAACGATCGATTGGCATCTATAATTAAAACTAATCCTCAGAGGTTTGCTGGTTTGGCATCATTACCAACCCCCGACGCTGCGGCAGCTGCTGACGAACTTGAGCGTTGTGTTAATCAATTAGGTTTTAAGGGGGCTATTATCCATGGTCTAACTAATGGCACTTTTTTTGATGATAAGAAATTTTGGCCAATATTTGAGCGTGCTGCATCACTTGATGTACCAATATATATCCATCCGGCTCTTCCGCATCCAGCGGTTGTAGACACGTATTATCAAGACTATTTAACTGATTATCCTGGGCTGGAAACTGCCGCGTGGGGTTTCACCGTTGAAACTGCAACTGCTGCTATTCGAATAGTTTTAAGTGGTGTGTTAGAAAAGTATCCTGGGATTAAAATTATTCTGGGTCATCTGGGAGAGGGGATTCCATTTTTACTATGGCGCATCGATCATGCTTTATCTCGGCCTGGAAATAAGAGTTTATCTTTTAGGGATGTTTTTAGTGAGCATTTTTATGTAACAACCAGTGGTAATTTTTCTGATCCTGCACTGCTATGTAGTATACAAGAAATGGGAGTCGATAGAATTTTATTCTCCGTCGATTGGCCGTTTGTGGCTAATGATCCAGGAGTAGAATGGATGGAGTCATTACATCTGAATAACGAAGATAAAACGAAAATTCTTAGTGAAAATGCTAAACGAATTTTACATATCTCTTAAAATATTTAATGGCTAATAATACTTTCTCAGTACTCTAGATAAATCTAGATAGGAACCTTAGTAGTTTTTAATAAATTCTTATTTACGGTTTGCTCTATAATTTAGCCATAAGCTGAGGAAGGCTCTCACCATTATTAGCCATTTCTTCCTGGTGTTTTTTTATTGCACTTAAACGTTCTGGAGGTATGGCCACTTCCTTTATAAAATTAGGTCTCTGCTCTAGTGTTTCGTGCCAGTTATTAATGTTTGAATATTTTTCAAAGGGATAGCCTAAAAGTTTAAGTCTATATGTGTTTATCCACCACATAATATCTAGGGCCGAGAAACCTTCAGGTAGAAGCCATTTATTATTACCAAGGCGGATGTTTATTTCTTTAAGGTGCGGCTCAAAAGATTTTATGGCAGCTATTGTTTGATTTTTGGGTATACCATCAACGGCCATTTTTCGCCAAAAATCTACCTCGATTGATTTTCTTTCGTCAGTACTACCATTGACATAACCGGATCCAGCTATTTCATATATATCAAGGGCATCTGGATCTTTACGAAGTAATTCGTTGGGTGCTAAATAGCGAAATGTTAAAGCACGAAGATGTAAGTGAAGATCGTCCTCAACCTTGGCTAGATGGTCCATATAAATAATTGAGTCATTGTTATTTGGGAAAAGTTTTGGGCCTTCAAAAGAGTTGTCTATATAACGCATTATGTCGTTACTCTCTATGTGAACCTCACCGTTATGGACAATTACAGGGACTAGACCACGTGGATTAATGCCTAAAAACCAATGTGTAAAATTTTCATGTGTCATAAGGTTTATTGGATGACTTTCCCATTCAACTCCTTTCTCTGACAGAAGAATTCTGGTTTTTTGTGAGCATGACGAGCTCTGGAAGTGAAATAGATTTAGACCCTTCCACTCAAGGACCTCAGTAGTGAGAATGTCGGAGGGGAGTAGTTTGACCATAAGTATTAAACCCTAGCTTATTAATAATACGTTATTCTATTTCGACAGCTTTTCCGTCTACCTCTTTTAACTTTCCATAATGTGTAAAAGTGTTTGTCATGTACCAGTTAAAAAACTCTCTATAGGTTTGAGTCGGATATTTTGGCGGATTACTTTTTGATTGACAGGTGGGTAAGCACTCTCCAACTGCCTCGAAGTTAGGGTTTACGAAGCAAGCTAATGAATACCTATCATTTTTGCGTGGTGGAACCACTCTATGTGGAGTAGCTCTAAAGCGGTCATTTGACCATCGTCCGAGGAATTGCCCTGCGTTAACAATTAATGCATCATCCGGGATTTCTGGAATAAACCATATACCATTATTGTCCAGAACCTGCAGACCTTCTTCGTTTGCTGGAGGTAAAAAAGTCATAAAACCAGTATCGGCATGCGCATTTACTCCCATCTCATCTCCATCTTTATTTTCCTTGGGAGGATACTTGGCTACCCGAAAATAAGTATAATTTTGATTAAACATAGAATCAAAATAGTCGGCTGGTAGGTCTAACGAAAGTGCCCATAAAGGCAATAGTTTTTTTCCTAGTTTTGTAATGGTTTCTAAGTAGTTTTCGGCCGATGCCCTAAATCCAGGTAAAGTTTTTTCAGGTAGCCAAGGCATCTTACCATAGAAAGGGTCACCAGCCTTTACGTGAGGATTATCTTCGGGAAAATCAGTAGCCACAACAAAACACTCTACATTATCCAACTTACGGCTTTCGTGGTATTCAGAATGTGTTGTAATAGCAGCATATGCGGGAGCATAACCCTTTTGATCTGTAGTAATGGGTACGCTCATTTTAACTTCTAGTGGAAGGTCGTGAAAGCGTTTGGCTTCCGACTCCATTTTTCTTATGGTTTCTTTCGGTACACCATGATTTATTATGCACATAAACCCAACCGACTGCCAAACATCTCGCCATTTATCGACAAGATTATATATGGCCTTATCATCTCCTTTTATTACGGGGCCAACGTCAATTATAGGTAACGGTCGTCGCTCTATTATTTTGTCTGTAGCAGTATGTTTAGTTTGATTTAAACCATTCATAGCATTTCTTTCTATTTATTTATCTCATATTTAAGATATTACTATAGCAAAGGTGATTGATTATATTTGTAGCCTGAATAATATTCTATTAAATCGATAAAAAGTAATACATATATTCAACTTATCATAAAACTTTCGAAAGCCAGTCTATCATATAGGAGCGATATTGGAATGCATGATTATGACAACAATGGACACCATCCTCATCTAAAGCCAAAGTAGCTTGGTCAGGAAGGGAATCTGCTATTCGTTTTGCCTGTTTCCAATTGAATATCTTATCTTTTTTTACGTGAACAACGAGTGTTGGGGTTTTTATTTTTGTTATGCAATCATCCAGAGTGGCTTTTCCCATTAAAGATAACGCTTCTTTTTCGTTTTTAGCTCCAGTGGCGTGACGAAACCCGTCACGAATTAAAAAAGGCATATTAGAAAAATCACTGAGGTCATAAGTACCCCCAAAAACTACAGTAGCTGCTATTTTTTTACTATACGCCGAGGCACGCATGACATAATAACCACCTAGGCTGCGTCCGAGAGTTCCAATTCGTTTGCTATCAATTTCGGGTCTTTGGGAGATTGACTCAAGTACCGCTAATATGCAGTCTTCATAACCCTCTTTTAGAAATGCATCCTTGTGAACCTCTCCCTGCCCAGGCCCATCAAAAGCAAAACTTGCAAGCCACCTTCTTATACACATTTCTGAAATAGTGTTAAAATCTTCTTTAGTAGAATCCAGGCCCGGAACTAGTAAAACACAAGGCAAAGGATTAGATGTATCCTTGGGCAAGCGCAAGAATCCGGGTATTTGTATGTTTTTGAAAGTAATCTCTAACCGCTGGGCAGGGGGGGTTAATAAAGGGGCTGCTTCTCGAAATGCAGATACCTTACATTGTTGTAATTTAGTTTTTAATTCTGGAGTATTAAAGGCAACTATTTGTCCACAGTGGTAACTTAAACTGGCTCTTAATAGAGCTTCGCCAGCACTAAAATTGTAACCGTCCGCCTTTCTAGTTTTAGCAAGAGAAAGATAATTATCACCTATTTTAGACCAAGCGCACGGCCATTCACTCCATCCACTAACTTTTCTATGCACTCTGAGCACATCATTAGTGTCCACCCCATCGGCGGTGAGACGCGGAAGCCAATACTCAAATAGATCTTTGCTATAGTTTTCTATATTTCTGTTTTTAGAAATTACATTATTTTTTTTATGGACCATTAGTAATTTCCCTTAGGATTAAATTCTAATATTCACTTCGAATGTGTGTTTATCGATGAATTTATGGATTAATTTTAATCAGAAAACCACTATCCCACTAATATTGCCCGAAAGTCATTAACGTTTGTTAGGGTAGGGCCAGTATGAATTAAACCGTCAATTTTTTGAAAAAACTCATAGGAGTTATTGTTTTTAAGGTAAAAATTAGGATCTAGATTTAAATCCGCTGCGCTTTTTAATGTATCAGGGCCAATTAGCGCGCCAGCATTATCTTCGCTACCGTCAATACCATCTGTATCGCAAGCCAGAGCATAAATATTAGGTGCTCCATTCAGACTTTGGGCAAGTGCTAAGCAGTACTCAGTATTTGGTCCGCCAGCCCCATTACCAGTCAAGGTTACTGTGAGTTCACCTCCAGAAATAATTATTGTACCTTGTTTTGTAGCTAATGCTTGTTTTGCATGTTCTAAAGCAACAACCCTTGCTTCACCCTCTATAATGTCTCCTAGGTGTAATACTTTATAACCAGCTTTGATAGCGGACTTTTCTGCCGCCTTTAATGCAATTGAGGGGCTTGCAATTAGTTTTGTGGATGCGTTTGTAAAACATTTGTCCCCAGGCTTTGGACTTTCATCTAACCCCTTTTCTAGATGAATTAAGGCGTTATATGGCATATCAATATTATATTTTTTAATAATAAAAATTGCATCTTCAAATGTAGTTGGGTCTGGCACTGTAGGGCCAGATGCGATGGTGGCTGTGTCATCACCGGGTACGTCTGAAATAATTAATGTCTCAAGTCGTGCTGGAGCCACAGCACGGGCTAACCGCCCGCCTTTGATTGCAGATATATGTTTGCGCACGCAGTTTATAGAACTGATTGGTGCGCCTGACTTCAGTAAAGCTATATTAATTTTTTTCTTATCATCTAGAGATAGACCGTCTGAAGGCAGTGTAAGAAGAGATGAACCACCGCCAGATATTAACACAATTACAAGGTCGCGAGATGTAAGGTCTTTTGTGTATTCAAGAATTTGTTGGCTGGCCTTTAATCCTATTTGATCTGGTATGGGGTGCGAAGCTTCAACAATATTTATCCGTTTGTTTTCTATTTTATGTCCATAACGGGTAATAACTAACCCTTCTAAGGGCCATGGCCACTTCTCTTCCAAAGTCTTAGCCATAGCAGCTGATGCCTTACCTGCCCCTAATACAATTGTACGACCTAGGGGAGGGTTAGGTATGTGCTTGGGCAAACAAATACTAGGCTGCACAGCAGCTATAGCTTCATCAAATATTTGCCGTAATAGGACCACTGGAGTCATAAATTTAACTAGTCCCCTGCAATTTTAAACCGGTAAACTAATACCAGATAATTAAGTTTTTAATTAAGGTTAATTTATATATATCAAAAGTAAGACTTGAATGATTATATATCTTCTAATTGTTTAGCCATCCAGTCAGCTGTCTGCAGTCTATAACGGTATGCTCGATTATTTGCGACATGATTACCATCCTTGATTATTAGAAGTTCTGCGGGTCCAGATACTTCTTCGGCTAGTTTTTCAGCATCTTTATATGATATTAAACGATCAAGTTTACCTGCAACGATAAATATTGGACAAGTTATTTCCGAAGCTACCCCCTTAAGGGAAAACTTGAGTGCTAGAAGGCGCGCTTCTTCTTCATTAGTGGAATGAGAGCGAACACGGAATGCTTCTTTTGTTAAAATAGGTAGACTGTCCCATACGGCACCCCAATCATAAGGACCTGATAGTCCAATACATGCTTGGATTCGTTTTTCATAAGCCGCAGCCCTAGGAACGTAGTATCCTCCAAGGCTGACACCCCATAGACCTATGCGATCAGCATCTAGATCATTTCTATTTTCAATATAGTCAATAACTTTGCCAACAGGAACTTCATAATCATATCTAATACCAAATTCATATTCACCTTCTCCCTGACCTGGGCCGTCGAAAGTAAGGGTAGCTAAATTTCTATCAAGGAATAGTTTTTCATAAGCACCCATCTCTTCTTTGGATGAATCCAGACCCATTGCTAATATAACAACAGATGGCGTTTCGACATTCAGAGGTTTTCGCAGAATACCAGCGAGTAATTTACCTTGGTAGGGTATTTCAACCCGTTCACCCGGTGGCTTTAAGTGAGGAAGTGCAAGGTTACGGCAGTTAATTGCTTTCATATGAGCTTCACGCATTTGATGAATATCATTAACAAATAAAAATTTAGCGAAGTGATAACAAACGCCTGCAGTAGTTAAATGCTCTCCAGCACTTAAATTGTACCCCTGTGATAAGGCATTGCGACCCATTTCTTCATGAATTTCTCCGCGTGCTGCCCACGCAGAACACCAATCCTCCCATTTCTCAATAGAATCTGTAACCTCCTGAAAATCCGTTAATGGGATACCGTTCGCCACGAATCTTGGAGCCCAATGATTTAACGCTGCTTCAACGCGAGGGTCATTCGCCACTATCTATACTCCTATAAAAAAAATACATTAAGAAGATTACAATTAGTTAATGATGTTTACAGTCAATTTTACGATAAACCTTAAATTTAATTTATTTCATTATATAACATCTACTTAATGAAGTTATAAACTTGTTGTATAAAATATTTTTTGTGCCACTCGGTGATATCCAATACCTATGGTACTTTTTGATAAAAGAAATTGTATATAAATTTATGATCTTAACGGAGAAAGCAAGAGATGATTTATGAAGTTCGTACTTATCAATTTAAACCTAGAGAGGCGAATGTATTTATAGAGGCTTTTGGTAATGTCTATGAATACCGTCAGAAGTTTTCACCACTTTCAGGGATCTTTTATACGGATATTGGAAAACTTAATCAGGTAATTCATGTTTGGCCATATGAAGATTTAGCACATCGCGACAGAGTACGCTCTGAATTAGCTTCATCAGATAATTGGCCGCCAAAATCATCAGTTAAACCAGTTTTAATGCAATCGGAAATATTTTTGCCTTTACCATTCGTTGATAAATTTGCAAGTGGTAGTATTGGACCTATTTTTGAGTGGCGTAGTTATACTGTTACACCTGGTCTAATGCCTGGTGTTGTTGAAGGATGGGAGGCTGCAATTGAAGCGAGGACCAAAATATCTCCTTTAGTTATGGCAATGCATACTGAACTTGGAGGGCTTAATAAATTTGTTCATATTTGGGCTTATGAAAGCCTTAATCACCGGCAAGAAGTTAGAGCTGAATGCATGAAAACTGGCGTCTGGCCACCGTCGGGATCTCCTAAGGGTGCTTACACTGATCAAGAAAACAGAATCTTACTAGCCGCGCCATTCTCACCTGTTAAATAGTTAGGTTATTATTATTGGCATTTTGTTATATCAGAAATATGAATAGTTAACTAAGAGGCACTTAATTACTTATCAGTTTATCTAAGGAATCTGTGAATATGAATCTAATGAAAGGAAGCACCGCTTTCCTAAACCTTCTTGAAGATGAGGGGGTCACACATTTATTTGGTAACCCTGGTACAACAGAATTACCAATAATGGATGCCCTAACAGGTCGAGCTAATTTAAGTTATGTTCTGGGAATGCAGGAAGCGTTGGTTGTTGCAATGGCTGATGGTTTTTCTCGTGCTTCGGGAAAGTTAACAGCTTGTAATGTTCATGTTGCTCCTGGTCTGGGTAATGCTATGGGTGCAATATATAATGCTAAATTTACTGGTACGCCCATGATTATTACTGCGGGCCAGCAGGAACAAGGTCATGGCCTAACAGAACCATTACTTTATGATCCATTGGTCCCTATGGCGACCCCTTTAGTTAAATGGGCGACCGAGATTAATCGTTTGGAGGATATGCCCAGGATTGTTAGACGAGCTGCAAAAATTGCCACCACGGCACCTACTGGCCCAGTGTTTTTGTCATTGCCTGGGGACGTGTTGAATGATCAAAAAGGTATAGACCTTGGCTATAAGACTAGAGTTGATACCAAGGTGCGTCCGTCCAAAGAAAGTCTTGATCTAATGGTTAAGAGACTTCTGGTCGCTAAGTCTCCTTTAATTCTTGTTGGTAATGAAGTGGTGATTTCAGATGCCTTTGATCAAGTTTCAGAGTTTTCTGAGCTTCTTGGAGCGCCAGTTTATCAACAAACTACTGCTTATGGTTCACACTTTCCTTCCGAACATAGAGCCTTTATGGGAGCATTATCAAGAAACCAGAAAGAAGTTCGTAATATATTAGATGCTTATGATCTACTGATAGTTATAGGGGCGGATGTTTTACGAATGTCTGTTTTTAGTGAAATTGATCCTCTGCCGCAGGGTATGGCAATTATACAAATTGGTCTTGAAGACTGGGAAATGGGGAAAAACTATCCTACAGAAATTGCGGTAAGGGGTGAAGTTAGAGAAACTTTAAATGCTTTAAATCCTCTAATTGATGAAAAAGGCGGAATTGAGCACTCAATGATAGCTACCTCACGGTTGAAAGCAATTAGCCATCTTAATTGGAGTGCAAAACGAAAACAGAAAACTGAGATAGCTATAGCTAAACGTGATTCTATGCCAATCCATAGTGATTGGTTGATGATGGAAATTTGTAGTTGCTTACCAGACGATATTATCGTCGTTAATGAAGGCTTAACTACTAGTTGGAATTTACTTAATTTTTTATCTTTTACTGATCGTTATAATTTTCATTCTTATGCCAGCGGAGGAATTGGTTGGGCATTACCAGCTGCTGTAGGTGTACAACTTGCTCAACCTAGTCGACCGGTAATAGCCCTTATAGGCGATGGTAGTGCTATGTACTCAATTCAGGCATTATGGACAGCAGCTAATCTAAAATTACCTATTACATTTTTAATTGCGAATAACCAAGGCTACCGAATTATAAAACAACGCCTGCTTGCTTTTCATGGAAATGAGCATTTTATTGGTATTGATTTTACTGATCCTCCAATAAATTTTGTAGGTCTTGCAGAGTCATTAGGGATTACTGCCAAAAAAATTAACGAAGCGGGCGCTGTTAGACCAGCAATTCAGGCGGCGCTTTCTCATAACGGTCCTTCTCTACTGGATGTTTCGGTGGAACGTTCAGTCTAGAGTATCTATTTTCCCTTAAAATTAGGCTTTTTCTTTTTGTAAAAACTATCTATGCCATGACGACCATCTTCGTTACCCATACTGGATGCTATTCCCCTACTTTCACTGTCGAGCTGTGCTTCCAGGGTTTCTGAATAGGCGCTATTTAGTAAATTTTTACTAATACCGTAGGCTTTAGTAGGTCCATTAGAAAATTTTTGTGCCATTGCCATAGCTTCATCTAACAAACTTTCAGATGGAACAACTTTAGTTACCATTCCCCAATTACATGCCTCTTCAGCACTTAAAAGACGATTAGTTAGGATTAGTTCTTTAGCTCTCAATAACCCAATATGTTTAGCTAAATAAAAAGTTGAACTACCATCTGGTGATAACCCAGATGCTGTATAGGCAGAAATAAATTTAGCAGTATCTGCTGCTATTATGTAGTCACCAGCTAGAGCAAGGCTAAAACCACCTCCTGCTGCAATCCCGTTAACTGCAATTACTAGTGGAGAATCCATTCGCGCAAAACGAGATATTGCCTGATGTAAAACTGTAGCTGTTTGGTCAACATAATTGGATACGGCATCGCCTTGCTCTACAAAAGCCTTAAGGTCTCCACCACCACAAAACATTTTTCCAGAGCCAGTTAGTACTACAGAACGTATTAAATCATCACGATAGCAATGCATGGCAATATCAGCTAATTCTTCTACCATAGGTTTATGAATTGAGTTTGCTTCATCAGGACGATTCAATGTTATCACGCCAATATTGTCAGTAATTTCAAAAAGTATGTTTTTATAATCCATGGATCTTTCTCAAATGGTTGTCATCTAACTACGGAAGGTAGCCATGTAGCAATCTCTGGAACATTTGCAATGGCTATCATTACTAACATTAGCATAATCCAATAAGGTGTAGAGCCAATAAATATTTGCATTAACGTGACATCTTTATCTGGTGATACAGCTTTCACAGCATATACTAGAAGGCCAAATGGTGGGGTAAGAATACCTGCTTCAATCGCTAATATCCCAATAAGTGCAAATGCAACAGGGTCATATCCGAGAGCTACTGCTATTGGCGCAAAAATGGGAACTGTTAGGAGCATTATCGACACTGAATCGATTAGCATACCCATTACAAACCAGATGATCACCATTACTGCGAGTATTTGCCAGGGATCAAGTCCCGTTCCTATAAAAAAATTCTGAACAGCAGTTCCGACACCTGCTAATGCTAGTACTCTGGCATAAAGTTGAGCGGCAAATAAGAGCACCATAATAGGAACCGATGTTTTAGCAACAGCAAGGACAGCTTCATAAATTTCAGGCCAACGCATTCCTTTGCAAATACCTAGAATTAGACCAAGTACTGCTCCAATAGCCGCTCCTTCTGTAGGAGTAAACCAGCCCACCCAGATACCTCCAAGTACTCCAAAAATAACTCCAAACAGACCAATAAAGCTAACTAATTGTGACTGAGGTTTTTCATCAGATTCCATTGGTTCTTGAATACCATCGGATGTACTGAGGTCAGATCTACCGCCAACTATAGAGGGTGTAACCATTGAAACCATAAAAATATAAAACAACATTAAACCGGCAAGTAGGAAGCCAGGAATCACACCAGCAATAAATAGAATCCCGATAGACTGTTCTGTTAAGATGCCCCAAACTACCATGAACAAGCTAGGGGGTATCAGCATCCCTAGGCAAGCTGACCCAGCGATTGAACCTAAAGCAAATCCGCGGTTATAACCGTGCCTTTTCATTTCGGGATATGCAATTGCAGTGAAAGCGGTTGCGGAGGCAAGGCTGGTTCCTGTGACAAATGCGAAAAGTGCATTTCCTAAAACAGTCGCGTGTGCTAGACGCCCAGGTATGCGTGATAGGTTTTTATTGATCGAGTTGTAAAGGTCTGCAGCAGCTCCTGATCGAGATATGAATTCTCCCATAAGCATAAAAAGGGGTACAACAGCAAATACATATGCTCTAATTGCCTCGTAGCCAGTACTTCCTACCATAAATGTTAAAAGAGATATGTCACCTTTAAAGACTAAATATAATCCAGCCATGGCAGTAACACCAAGTGCGACAGCAACATGTATGCCAGCAAATACCATAAGTAAAAGCAGGCCAATAACGACAATGGTAATGTTTGCATCAAACATTTAATTGGGCCTTTTATTTATCCTATATTTCACTTTCCATAGTGGAAGATTGGTTCATACCAGTTAAAGAAAGTAGCTCTTTAATCAATAAAAGCGTGTAGCTGAAACCTGTTAATGAACATCCAACAACAAGACTAAACCTAGCAGGCCAGGTTGGCATCCTTAATGCTCCTTCACCTTCAAATTCGCCAGTAATCCAAGACTGATAGGCTGGTTCAATATTACCAATAAAAACTGTAGCAAAAAGTAAAATACCCAACGAATAGCCGATTATATTTAAGATTTGCCTGGTACTTAGATTAAAATATTTAATTAAGAAATCAGCACGTAACATTCCCCCAGTAGAAACGCAGTACGAAATTTGCAAAAACACTATGGTTACAATTAACTCTGTAACTACTTCTGAGGTGCCTTGTATGGGGTGATTAAAATTACGGGCTATTACTGCTACCATAATATAAAAACTTAATCCAAATGCTAAGAAGGCAGAAAATACCATCAGCCACTTTGCTACAGCCAAGTTTGCGCGTTCTACCCAGACCATAACTTACCCCGTCTATTGTTGTTAGTTTTGATTAAAGTATTATTACATTAAATTTAGTTAAAAAAATAAAGGCGGGGCAACTTAACCCCGCCTTAGACAGATATTTAGTCTAATTTATACTTTACTGGCCACACATGCCCGTGTTTTTCTGCTGACGCTAAGGAGCGCTTTATAGTGGCAGTTGCGGGGTATCCTTTTGCATCAAACTCTTTTGCTTTAGCTGCTGGTAAACCTTTTAAAGATTCTGCCCATTCAGCCTTTGTCTCTGCGGACAACTCATGAATAGTAGTTCCTTTATCTGCCATTCTTTGTAGTGTTGGGAGATAGGACTCTTCTTTATCCATGGCTACAACTGTTTCATAATCACGACCAATTTCGTCTATGATTTTTCTTATCTCGGGTGGGAACTTATTGTAGGTATCCAGATTAATATGAACAAATAGCCATGTTACTGAGCCGATGCCTATTTTCATATAATGTGGAGCCATTTCATAAAACTTAGCTGCTTCAACAAAGCTTGCGAACGCTACCACCGCGTCAAAGACTCCAGTTTGCATTGAGGTGTACGCAATCGCTCCATTCGTTTGTACAGGAACAGCTCCTGTACCCTTCAACCAAGCTAGGTTAGCTCCGGCAGCCCCAATCTTATATCCTTTCAGATCAGAAAGCTTAAGTAATGGTTTGCGTGCAACTATTTCATAGGGATCTAGTACTATAAGCCCAATAAGTTTTTGATTATACTTCTTCTCGAAAACATCGATTAATTCTGGTGTCGTGCTATATACATCACGTGCAACCGCTAAACTTTTTATAGGACTGAAAGGACCAAAAGGTGTCCAAACCTGAAATGCATGTAATGGAAGTTTAGCTGCCTCAAAGCAATAGCACCCTCCTCCAATATCAATAACGCCTTTTTGAAGGCCCTCTAGGGTTTCAGTTACTTTAACTGCAGAGGCACTGTATAGCTCAGTTACAGACATTGTATGATCAGTACGAGCTTCGACGCGCCTTTTGAGTTCTGGAGCAAAATATTCTTTAAAAAACTTTACATAGTGAAAGCCTGGTGGATGCCCTGAAGCAAGCTTTACATTAAATTTATCGGCTGAAGCTGCTGTTACATTTGCAGCTATCATTCCAATAGATAAAGTAGCAGCAATGGCTATACTACCAAGAGAATGTCTTAAAGTCATTTTTCTTAGTCCCCCTATTTCGTTTATTTTAATTCTTTATCAAAAAAATACTCCATAATTAATAAAAACTGCTTTTCGTGTGTTAAAGTCTCACCGTGCTAGAGTTAGTTGTCAAGGGATCCGTTGTTAATAAAGATACAGTTTAAACTTAACTAAATTTATAATTCCGTATGAAATAGACAGGTTTTATGATTACGGTAATTCTATAGAAAAGTTATATTTCAAATATATTTTTGTCTAAAAAAGGATAACGAAAATGGCTAAGCTACAGATTTCAAATAATAAAATGGAGAGTGAACGGGTTGCCCGGTTTTCTGATACAGAACCAAACCCAATGATGTTTGTTGATACACGAATACCTGAGCATAAACGTGAATTATTCAGTATTATTGGACCTGGCGTTTCAGAAGATCCAGAAACACGTCCTTCAATTACAGATAATCATGGCTTTAACATTGCTTACGTAGGGGCTGAGCCCGGTTGCGGTGCTGCGTTACATAATCACGTAACAGTAGAAGTTTTTATTCCGTTTTCTGGTAGCTGGGTAATTTATTGGGGTGATGAAGGTGAAAACGAGATTAGCCTAGAACCACTTGATTGTATATCAGTCCCTCCCGGAGTAATGCGAGGTTTTCGAAATGAGGGTAACGAGTATGCCTACATGGTCGCGGTTGTTGGAGGGGACGATAATGGCAAAGTAGAATGGGCACAGTCTGTTCTAGATAAGGCAAGCAAAACTGGTATGCATCTGGATTCAGAAGGTAACTTGATTGTGCATGATGCGCATTAGTTAATAGAGAGAATATTATTAAATATTTTTATAAATATAGATTCGGAGGGTGATATGACCAAATCACTATGGGAAGTTGATCGTATGGAGCTTGAAAGAGTTGCCCGGTTTGACAAACTAAAAACAGATCCACGTTTTTTTTTGGATTCTATGTTACCTGGGCATGAGCGTTTGAATTATAATGTAATAGGTACAGGAGTAGCAGAAAACCCTGAAGCGAAACCGGCTATAGATTATGCCCAAGATTTTAATCTTACTTATTTAAAAGCTGCACCAGGAAAAGGCCCTTCTTTACATTCACATGATCATGTTGAAGTCTTTATACCTATGACGGGAAAATGGTCTGTTACGTGGGGTGATTTTGGTGAAAATGAAATTATCCTAGAACCATTTGATGTTATATCTGTTCCAGTTGGTGAAATGCGTGCAATAAGAAATATTAGTGATACCGACGCGTGGCATATGACTATTCTCGGTGGGACAAAGCCTAGTCGAGTTGATTGGCACGAAGATGTTATAAAGAAGGCGCATGCTGCTGGGTTTGTGTTGGACGATCACGGTAATATACAGGAAGTTTAAATCTCATTGTTTAGGTTTAAATATATTAATTGACGTTAGGGGTGTTTTGGATGTCTGATATGAAGTCTATTTTTGAGGTTAGTATTTTCGATCGTTTTGGGCTAGAGGTGTCAACTGGATCTGATTTGCATGCTTGCTCAAATTATTTTACAGACGAAAACCTTGGGTACATTTCTAATATTCTCCAAAGACGAAGTTATCGTAGGTTCACTGATCAAGAAGTTAGTGAAGAACTAAGAACAATCTTAGTTTCCTGTGCTCAGTCTGCTTCTGCTAAGTCTGATTTACAACAATATTCAATTATAGATTTGCGAGATCAGGCTAAAAAGGATGAAATGGCCAAGTTATGTGACATAGCATGGCTATCCGAATCCCCAGTTTTACTTGTTTTCTGTGGAGACATAAGACGCGCACAGCGTTTGTGTGATATGCGGGGCCTCTCTTATGCACAAAACACCTTGGATAGTTTTATGAATGCGGCTATTGATGCAGCACTAGCAATGCAAACAATGGTATTGGCGGCAGAGTCTCTCGGTCTTGGGTGCTGTTGTATTAGCCAGGTGCGTAAACGGCTTACGGAGATGGCAAATTTATTAAATTTGCCAAATGGTGTGTTTCCTATAGCTGGGTTTGTAGCAGGCTGGCCTAATGAAGAGCGTGATATTTCGCAACGACTGCCATCTTCAATTGTGTTGCATCAAGATAAATATGATGATTCTAATCTTAGTTCAGAGATTGATAAATATGATCGTCGCCGTCATGAAGCCCGACCACTTCGTAACCAAATTAATTCTTCCAAATATGGAACGGCTTCTTTTTATGGCTGGTCTGAAAATGTAGCAAGACGTTTAGCCGAAAATAGTGATCTCGATAACATCAAAAATTTTTTAAATGAAAAAGGTTTTGATTTAACCTAGTATTGAAGCCAAGTTCTAATATAAAATATTTGAATAAAAAAATATACTATACGTTTTAACTAAATATAATTACGTTGACAGATTACTTATTAGTAATAATAATGTGTACACTTGAAGTTGATTTATTGATTGCTTAAAAATATAAATAATTTTTGTGATCCGTAATAATACCTAATGGGATTTGGTCTTCCCTCTTTATTTATAGACCCGCGGTAATTTGATGGGGCAGCTTGCAACCGCGTTACCAATAGCTAAAGCGCCGCGGATTAGTGGTTCCGCGGGCCCGAATTTAGGGCTGGAGACCGCTTATGAAAAAAAAATAATCAAAAATTAGAACATGAATTTCCACGCTGATGTGCAGTGGGATGTCTGCTTTGTGTCATTGTTGACTTGTCGAAGCATATTCTTCTGACGTCTGCTTTTGTTAATTTAAACCCAATTTTAAAATTTATAATATTATGAGGAATGATTATTATGTCCGAAACTACAGTAGTGAATAATGGCGTAAATGTTGAAGCATTGCTTGGCGCTCGTGAGGCATTAAGTGAAGCTCCTGAAGCAGCAAAATTTTTATGGCGTGCGAGTTGTGAATGGAAAAACGGCACTCATAGCAAAACATCAGTCGAAGGATATTTTGGGCTTGGCTCAGAGCAGGTGCATAAAAAAACTTTTTCTTTTGATGCTGATCATCCTGAAGTTTTTGCTTCTGAAGATAATGGCGCTACCCCAGTAGAAATTGTTTTAGTCGGTTTAGCAAGTTGCCTGACAGCAGGAATAGCTGCTGTAGCCCAGCATCGTGATATTCAGTTGAGGTCTTGTAAAGCCACGATTGAGGGCGGAATGGATATACAGGGTATTCTTGGTGTTGATGCAGATGTACGAAATGGGTTTGATGGTATTAATGTACATTATGATATTGATGCAGATGCAACTCCTGATGAAATTAGAGCTCTTGTTGCACAATCTCAAAAACGTTCGGCTGTATATGATATCGTAACAAATCCAACTAATGTTTCGGTAGAAGTTAACTAATTCAATTAATTTATTATTTAAAATAATTGATAAAATATGGTTACCTCGAGAAATGTAACTTGTGTAATTATTGGTGCTGGGCATGCTGGTTTGGCTATGAGTCGTTGCCTTACTGAGCTCTCGGTCGATCATGTGTTACTAGAAAGAGGAGAAGTTGCAAACTCCTGGAGAACTGAACGTTGGGATTCTCTGCGCTTGCTTACTCCGAATTGGCAAAGTCGTTTGCCGGGTTTTAAATATCAAGGAGAGAATCCTGACGGTTTCAGAGACATGCCGGAGGTTATTAAATTTATTGATCAATATGCTAACTTTATTTCAGCGCCGGTAGAGACCAGTACGAGGGTAACCTCAGTGTCCTCATCTGAGTCAGGTTACAAAATTATAACTAATCAAGGTGAATGGCGTTGCAAGGTTTTAGTAATTGCCTCTGGTGCTTGCAATATTGCTGTTGTGCCTAATATTGCTGAGGCAGTTTCTTATAAAGTAAATATGTTGACACCTATTCAATATAAAAACCCCAACCAATTGGCTGATGGAGGGGTTATGATAGTAGGTGCTTCTGCAACTGGTACTCAGCTTTCTAAAGAAATTCAGCTTTCGGGCCGGCAGGTTACACTATCGGTAGGTGAGCATGTTAGAGTGCCTAGAGTCTATCGAGGTTATGATATAAAATGGTGGATGGATTCTACTGGCATTCTTGATGAACGTTACGATGATGTAGATGATATTAATAGAGCTAGGCGTGTACCATCGTTGCAGCTTACAGGTTCTTTGGATAGAGGAACACTTGATCTTAATACACTTACTGGTATAGGCGTTAAACTAGTTGGGCGTATGGTTGGAATGCGGGATGATAAGGCCTTATTTTCGGGATCACTTAAGAACGTATGCTCATTAGCGGATTTAAAAATGAATCGTTTGCTTGATAACATTGATGAGTGGATAACAAATAACGATCATATCGTTGGTATTAATCCTAGAGAGCGTTTTTTACCTACCTTAATTGAAAATTCTCCAACACTAGAAATAAATTTAACTGAAAATAATATTAAAACCATTATATGGGCAACGGGATTTAGACCCGACCTTTCATGGTTGGATGTACCTGTTTTAGACCGTAAAGGACAAATCCTTCATGAAGGAGGCATAGTTAATTTTCCTGGGATGTATCTTATGGGAATGCAGTTTTTACGTCGCCGAAAATCATCATTAATTGATGGGGCTGGTGATGATGCACTTGATCTCAGTAAACATTTGAAAGCGTATTTAGATGGTTAACTTTTCCAATAAACTTTTGCTCAATATGGATGCCAAAAATACCAACATACATATTTGTTGAATAACAACTGCTGCTTCACCAGATTAGCGCCGAGTTAAACCCATAGGCATATTAGAGATACGTTTCATTTCTGAAGTTTTGAATGTCTCTGAAAAATTTATATAGTCTAGCATCATTTCTGTGGCATCTCCGCCCCAGAAAAGTTCATTCTTAACAGTGAATGTAGGAACGCCGAATACGCCTTCAGCTATAGCCTTTTCCGTATTATGATGAAGTGTTATTTTAACTGCTTCGTCTGACAAAACGGCTTCTGGATTATCTATTCTGAGAGCTTCTGCCATCGCATTTATTCCCTCTATAGAATCTGGTTGCAGGCCTTGTTCATAAATTAGATTAAAAATGGTAATAACCTGGTTTATCTTAGCGCCCGCTGCAACGCAAAGTCGTAGGGAAGGTAGAGGGTTGTAGGGATGTTTTGAGGGCATTGTGAAGGGCAGGCTAATTTGATCCGCTTTCCATTTGAAAAACCTATAAACAAAGCGCCGTTTAGAAGGAATTTCTGCTGGTCCAAGTTGACCCCAATGCTTAAGCAATCCAGAAAAAACAACAGGTATGTGGGTAATTTTTAGTGAGCTAGGTAACTTAGAAAATTGAGCTAACTGAAGATATGCAAATGGTGAAATAAAATCAAAATACCAATTGGATGATATTACTGGTGTCATCATTTTCCTTTCGATAAAGTGCGAGTTGACAAAGCAGCCACCTGAGTAAACCCTATCTTTAGTAGGAAATTGGAGTCAATAACCATGATAGACTTATACACTGCACCCACTCCTAATGGCTGGAAAGTGGCTATGATGCTTGAGGAATTAGAGTTGACTTATTCCGTTAAGCATATTGACCTCGCGAATGGAGAACAAACTAAAACTAATTTTCTTGCTATGAATCCTAACGGACGAATTCCTGTGATTGTAGATCACGATGTGGAGGAACTAGTAATTTTTGATTCGAATGCAATTTTATTCTATTTAGCGGAAAAAACAGGAGAACTATTGCCCGTTAAGGGAGCAGTGCGTCATCAAGTAATTCAATGGTTGATGTTTCAGGCCAGCGGCATTGGACCTATGCAAGGGCAAGCTGTAGTTTTCGAACGTTACTTCGACACCGATGAGCCAGCGGCTAGAGCGCGTTACCATAATGAAACACGAAGGCTATATAATGTTCTAAACAGTAGACTTGTAGACAATGAATGGTTAGCGGGTGATTTTTCTATCGCCGATATAGCGAATTGGTCTTGGATACGCAGTCACAGATGGGCACGAGTTCCCACCGAGGGATTATTACATTTGGAAAGGTGGATGGAACAATTGCGCAATCGACCAGCTTGCGAAAGAGGGTTGAATATTCCTCCTTCGCCGGGGCGTGCCGATGCAGTTAAATCCTTAGGGAATGCGATGACAACATCATGAATCATGAAGAATTCAATATTAATATCAATGGTATGGCTCATGTAATATTGACGGTTAGTCAATTTGATGTAGCTCGAGATTTTTATTGCAAACTTCTGCCATATTTTGGGATGAAACTTATCCATAATGGACCGGATTTCTGTTATCATGTGGGGGCACGTACTGCAATTGGTATACGAAAATGTGACCAAGAATTTGATGGGGAGAGGTTTCAGCAATACCGTGTAGGCTTACATCATCTTTGTTTGCGATCTAGAACGCGTGAAGATGTTGATAAAACTGCCAGATTAATTACCAAACTTGGTGCAAAAATAATTCGCGGACCTGAACAACGCGAATGGGCGCCCGGTTACTATTACGTATTATTCGAAGATCCAGATGGTATTAGGATTGAAGTAAACCATATACCTGGTGCTGGTCTTTTGAAAGAGGGAGAAAGCTTTGGTTTTGAAGAGGATTATATTCGTGTTGAAGGAGAAGACTTTATACGTCGCAACTGATGTTTCTTTGATTTATAAGTAAATTAAAAAAACTATCTAGAATAGAATTTAGAAATAATTATAATCTTAATAAGATGTTGAAAAAAAATTAAAAGTATCAGTGGTTATCTCTAGGTACATTTTCAGTTGTAGTAGAATTAGGGTTTCCACCTCTTGCAACCTTCTGAAACTCTACAGCAGGTTTTAACACCATACCTTTATCGAATTGATCGACTATAGAACGTTGTATTGCCTGCCAAGGAGTTTGATCCGCTGGGAATTGATATCCGCCATTGGACTCCAGTGTTTCTCTGCGTTTTGCTAGTTCACTTTTGGAAATTAAAATATTGGCTTCTGCTTTATTTAAGTCGATGCGAACTATATCGCCTGTTTTTAAAAGTGCTAGGCCACCATTCAAGGCAGCCTCCGGGGACGCGTTCAAAATTGATGGTGAACCGGAAGTTCCTGATTGTCGGCCATCACCAATACATGGCAACGAATGTATTCCCTTTTTTAAAAGGTTTGCTGGTGGCTGCATGTTGACAACCTCTGCCCCGCCAGGATAGCCAATGGGGCCAGTCCCACGCATGAATAATAAACAATTTTCATCTATATTAAGTTTTGGATCTTCTATTCTATTATGATAGTCCTCAGGGCCGTCGAATACTATTGCTCGTCCTTCAAATGCATTTGGATCATCAGGATTAGATAGGTATCTATTTCTAAATTCATCTGAAATAACACTGGTTTTCATGATTGCAGAACTAAATAAATTACCTTTTAAATTTATAAAACCTGCAGCAGGAGTTACTGGACTAGTAACTTTTTTGATTACACGGGAATCCTTTATTGATATTTTTTCACAATTTTCTCCTATAGAATTTCCATTTACCGTTAAGGCACTTAAGTGTGGTAGAAGTTTTGCATTTATTAACTCTCCGATAACTGCGGGCACTCCTCCTGCACGATGGTAATCTTCTCCTAGATAATCTCCTGCTGGCTGTAAATTCACTAGTAATGGAATGTCTAGACCAATCGTTTGCCAATCGTCGTTATCTAGCTGAATTCCTAGATGTTGGGCAATTGCGTTTAGGTGTATGGGGGCATTAGTGGATCCTCCTATCGCAGAATTTACAACTATTGCATTTTCGAAAGCTGCTCTCGACATAATATCAGAAGGTTTTAAATCTTCTTTAACTAATTCAACTGCACGTTGTCCGGTTTGATAGGCAATTTGTCCACGTTCACGATAGGGTGCTGGTATGGAGGCTGCTCCAGGTAATTGCATACCCAAGGCTTCGGCGAGAGAATTCATCGTTGTGGCCGTTCCCATGGTATTGCAGTACCCAACTGAGGGAGCTGCAGAAGCTATGAGGTTGGTAAACTCTTCGTCATTAATCTCTCCTGTAGCCCACATTTCACGCGCTTTCCATTGAATGGTTCCTGAACCGGTTCGTTCACCGCGAAACCAGCCATTTAGCATTGGTCCAACTGATAGGGCTATAGCTGGTAGGTCTAATGTAGCCGCAGCCATTAGGCAGGCTGGTGTGGTTTTGTCGCAACCTATTGTTAATACAACTCCGTCGATAGGATAACCGTGTAGAATTTCAACTAAACCAAGATAAGCTAGATTACGGTCGAGAGTTGGAGTAGGTCTTCTTCCTGTCTCTTGTATGGGGTGTACCGGGAATTCGAAACATATACCACCATTTGAAACTATTCCATCACGGACACGCTTTGCTAATTCTATATGGTGTCGATTACACGGTGATAAATCTGATCCAGTCTGAGCGATACCTATTATGGGCTTACCTGACTGCAGTTCCTCTCGTGTAATCCCATAATTAAGATATCGTTCAATATAAGATGCCGTCATTTTGGGGTTATTTGGATTATCAAACCACATTTGTGACCGAAACTTGGGTTTATTGAAATCAGACATTATAAATCTCCGGATCCTATTCGTATATATTAGTTATCATTTAGGATTGCGTATCTCTTGTGGCATAGGGTAACCTAATGATCATTACATTAGCTATTGTAAAAACTATTATTTTAGGCAGAAAAAATAATGCTAGAAGGTTTTAAAAAGTTTAGTCAACATAATTTTGAAAGAGATGTAATCAATCAAAAAGGATTAACGGTAATTGATTTTTGGTCAGAGTCTTGTGTCCCTTGCCGTCAATTAGCTAAAATTTTGAAGCAGTTGGTGGAAGAAGTGCCAGATGATGTCACTATAGGTAGTGTAAAAGCAGAAGATAATATAGAACTTCTAGAACGCTTTAACATCAGAACAACACCAACACTTTTGTTTATTAAAGATGGTGAATTGGTTGAAACCAGAACTGGAGTTGACAGGCGACAGGTGATTAAAAAATTAGTTGAAACTTATGCCTAAGACGGTATTGTTTAGTTAACGACTTTAGGAGAAAATGGATGGCCCCAAATATTACGATGCTCGACATTGAAGAGCTAAAAAAGACTAAGCTTAAGCCATATATTGAACAGAGTCTGAAGCATAAGGCTCCGGATCCGGGTTTTCATGCTATGATGGGTCACAATATTGACTTAGCGGAATCAATGTACATAGCTTGGACAACGTCATTTGGAACCGGCAGTATAGACCACAAACTGAAAGAAATTATCCGGGTTTCTATGTCTCGGCAGGCTCATTGCAGCTATTGAGGTAATGTTCGATCTGCTTCGGCGAAGCGGGAAGGATTAACGGAAGACCTCATTGATGACGGCATAAATAATTAT